>NZ_JAHWDF010000001.1 GCF_019311235.1 Mesonia aestuariivivens
GTAAGCTAAAACTATTATCACCCGCAAAACCAAAGGTGTCTATACAGCCTGTATCAGTGTTTTCTAAACGTACATAAATACGCTGAGGGTTAGCGATATTAGTATAGTTGGTAGGTACTGCAATAGCGTTTACCCCATCTATAGCATCTTGCTCACTGGTGTGGTAAGTAAGTTCTAAATTGCTCGCATCGACATCGCCTAAGATATTAGCGTCATTCTGTGTCAAATCAAAAGAAGCAAATCCATTAGCTGTCGCATCATCACAAACATAGAGGTCTTCTAATTCCAACTGAATCTCTGGCGTGGCTACTTGAATAAGCGCTAGTGAACGTACGCTATAACAGCCTGTGCCATCATCTCCATTAACTCCAGTATTCTCTGCTCGCACATAAATGGTTTGATTTACATTAGTGGTGCTATAGGCTTCGATATTTTCTATAGGATTTGTCCCTAAATTAGCGGCATTCTCTGTGAGATGGAAAGTGATGCTTACATTAGGTTCGCCGTTTAAGATATTGGCGATCGCTGCCTCCAAGTTAAATTCAGTATACCCATCATTATCTACATCACAAGATGTTAAAGCGGTTAAACTATCAGCTAAACTTGGGTTGGGCGTTACCTCTAAAGTAAGGGTGGTTCGGGCTGAACAAGTATTCTCTCCTACCACAAGCACAATTAAGGTTTGAGCATTATCGATATTTAAGTAATTCTCTGGATCGGCTATCGCTGTATCATTGGCTAGATCTTCAGCGCTTTCATAGAAATAAGCCGTTAAAGAACTATCATTAGTAGTGATCTCTGGAATAGCAGCTGTCAAATCAAATAAACCGATCTCATCAGTAGCCTCTAAAGCACTATCATCACAGACACTCAATTTACTTGGATTGGTGATGCTAGGATTACTGCCTACTACTAGCTCAAATGAACCAATACGGAAACAGCTTGTTTCGGCATTTTCTATACGGAACCAAATTGTTAGCGGACTAACCCCAGCATTAGAATATGCGCTTGGATTACCGATAGGGTTTAAGCCGTTTTCTGCCTGTGTTTCACTTTCGTAATAACTGATATTAAAATCTTCTGGAACTTGACTGCCATAAATGATTGTATTGTTTTGGGTTAAATCAAATATTGCTGTGGTGGTATTATTCTCGTTATCACAAATAAACAAGTCTAAATCTATAGTTGGATCGACCAAATCTGGTAAAGGAGTTGTCACTAATGTAAGGGATACATAGCGATAACAACCAGTGTTGATATTGGTAGAACGGGCATAGATGACCTGCGTATTAATTTGAATATTGGTATATAAATCTGGCAACTGATCTTGAGGATCTCCTAATTCTGCATTAGCCACAGTAGCATAATAAGTGATTGCTACATCGGCCTCGCCATTGGCGATTAATTGATCATAGGTACTTAAATCAAATTCAGTAAATCCATCATTATCATCATCACAAACCTCATAAGCAGCTAACTGTTCACTAGGGGTGGGAGAAGGTAAAGGGTTTACTATTAAGGTAAGCGTAGTGGTTGCACTACAGCCTTGTTCATCTACTACTTCAGCTATAATGGTTTGTGCATTATCTAACTCGTTAGTGAAACTCTCTGGCGTTGCGATAGGGGTACCATTAGCAAAATCTGTTTCGCTAGCATACCAGTTCACAATAAGTGAAGAATCACCGCCAGTGATCTCTGCTTCTTTTTGTGTTAAATTAAATATACTTAACTCATCGGTATCACTGCCACTAGCTAAATCATCACAAACCTCTAAAGGGGTAGGTTGTACCGGCTCTGGTAGAGGATGAACAATTAAGGTTAACGGTACTACACTATAGCAACCTGCAGGAGTGACGGTATCTTCTACTCGAATCCATACCTCTTGAGTTGATGTTTGGGTAAGATATCCTCCAGCATTGGTGATTGCAGAAACACCATCGTTCGCATTTTGCTCACTGGTATAATAAGTAACTTCATAAGTTGCAGGATCTAACCCATTTAATACTTCTTCTTCTACAGAGGTTAAATCAAAATAAGCTTGACCATTGTCGTTGTTATCACAGGTCTCCAAATCTGAAGGTGTAACTAGCATTGGACGGTCATAAACTGCTAAGGCTAAAGTGGTCGTTTGTACACAACCATTTAAATCATCTACCGCTCGTACATAAACCGTTTGGTTATAGGCTGAAATATTTGAATAAGGACTCGATATGGCATCGACATTGTTTTGAGCATCACTTAAAGTTAAGTGGTAACTAATACTAACATCTGTATTACCGCCAGTGATTTCTGAGCTCTTGCTCTCTAAATCAAAAAGCGTATAAAAACCATCATTATCACTATCACAAGCCAATAATGGACTAGGATCAAATATCTCGGCAGAAGGTGTGGCTTCAATCTCAAAACTAGTGGTTAAAAAACATTCTTCACTATCATTGGAGCTTACCTTTACATAAATTGTCTGCGGATTACTCGTGTTCTCATAAGCGCTATAGTCATTGATAACAATACCATTATCTAAATCTGATTGACTAGCATAATAATCTACCGTATAAGCTAATGAACTCTGCCCTGATAATGCTTCTACATCACTGTTTAGTAAATTGAAGGTAGCTGTATTTGCGCTGCCGTTATCGCAAGCTGTCTTATTACTGATCTCTCCAACAATTACTTTGGTTACCTCTAATTCAAAACTCGTTAAATTATAACATTCTGGGTGATCTATATTTTCTATACGAACAATAATTTCTTGACCTTCTGCTAAATAAGTATAATTAGCTGGATCTAAAATCCCTGGTTCATCAGCATCTGCTGCGGTTTCTGTTTCGTAATAAGTAATGCTAAAATCTGTCGCTGATTGTTCGCCTAAAACAACAGGGGTGTTTTGTGTTAAATCTACCGTGCCATCGCCTAAACCATTATTACAGATTACAATAGGATTAGGCTCATTAGCCACGCCACTATAATGACTCTCTACGGTAAAACTTGCGGTACGGTAACAATCACTGTCTTCATTGTTTTCTACACGTACATAAACCACCTCTGGAGTCTCACCTTGAGTATTAGTAAAAGAGGAAGGGTTATTTACAGCAGCACTCATACCCAGATCAGCATCAGCCTGACTCGTATAGTAACTTACCGTATAGGCTGATGAATCCTGACCGGCTAACGCCAAAGCATCTACTTCTTCAACTAAATTGAAACTAGCGCTAGAATCATTATCATCATCACACTCTTCTAAAGCTACATCGCTTAAATCGCCGATGCGAATGGTGTTGACTTTAATCTCAAAGCTTCCAGTAGTATAGCAGTCTGTCTTGTTAATATTTTCTATTCTCACAAAAATGGTCTCGGTTTCTGAGCTTGGTGTGTAACCTGTTAAAGGAAGAGGGCTTGCATTATTATCTGCATCATCTTGTGAACCATGGTAAGAAATATTAAAATCTGCTGCATCTTGAGCGCCTAAAATAGTAGCGGTGTTTTCTTGTAAATCAAAACTGGCATCAGATAAAATCTCAACACAAACTACATTGTCTTCTGCCGGTACATCGTTAACAATACCACTATAAAAACCTGTTGCTGTAAAACTAGTCGTTTCATAGCAAGATGGATTAGCATTATTTTCTATTCTTACATAAATGGTATTGACCTCTGTATCTCCTGAATAAGTTGAAGGGCTAGCAATAGCTGTGTTAGAGTCACCAATATCAGCCGCTGCTTGAGAAGTATAATAACTAATCGTAAAGTTAGCAGGGTTTTGGCCATTATAAATAACTGATTCGTTTTCAGTTAAATTAAAAATAGTTTCTCCATCGTTATCTTCATCACATCCTTCTATGGCTGGAGGAAGAGTTGCTGAAACGGTGTATGTAATAACCTCAAAATTATCTGTAACATAACAATTAGAACTATTTGAATTTTCTATTCTAATGTAAATTGTCTCATTTACTGAATTTGGAGTATAATCTGTCAGAGGAAGTGGATCTACATTATTATTTGCATCATCTTGTGAGGCATGATAAGAAATATTGAAAAGTGCTGCATTTTGAGCGCCTAAAATATTAGCGGTATTTTCTTCCAAATTATATGTAGCTTCTTGTATGTTAGGGAAACAATTTGATAAGTTTTCAAAATTTTCAATAACAGGAGCCGTATAAATAATAGAATTAATTTCTGCAATTAGTGTGCAATTTTCATCTTCAATTCTAACATAAATGGTATAAGGAGTGTCATTAACAAGAGTGTAATTTTCTGGATCATTAATAGTGTTATTATTTCCGGCTGTGGCGTCTGATTCATTTTCATAATAAGAAAAAATAAATTGCTCAGAGTTATCAATGAATTGCGGTTCAGTCTGTGTGAGGTTATAAATTTCAGAATTAATACCATCAGTGTCACATTGTCCTAGAATATCAATAGCATTTGTATTTAAAGCAGCATCACCTTCAGTTACTTCTACATTAATGGAATCTTCACAATATTGGTTAGTCCATGTAAAAGAGTAAGTGCCTAAATCATCTAAGCCAGTTACTAAAGTGATGTTATTATTTGGGTTTTCGATAACAGTTGGGGTTGGATTACCTGTATCAGCAATCCACTGTCCGCTTCCGCTTGCTTCTAGAGTAACTTGATTGGTACAAGCAATATTTTGCGGTTGGGTAACTACACCTAAATTTGCCGTGAATTGAATAGCGTCTAAAAAGTTTCCTACTGTATTATTTCCTGAAGCGGTTGAAATTGCACGAAATTCAAATCGGGTGGTAGGTTGATCGTTGGGTACAGTATAGGTGCCAACTTTAACGTCCCAACCTTCATTAATAGCCGTAGAATACTGGGCAACTTGAGTTAGGTTCGAACCTGGGCTACCTGCATAAACCCCTACAATATCATTACCAGAAGGAGAGAGGTTTCTTGCTGCATGAGCAAAGCTAAAGTAAAATTCTGTTCCTTGTACAGGAGTATTGTAGTCTTGATAAACTCCAGAGGCTTGATTGGCATTTAATTCTATATATTGATTTCCTGAATAGGCAGGGAGTCCACCACCAGCATTTGTAGTTCTCCAAACTTCAATTTGACTGTCAGTGGCTGTGGTAAACCAACCTGGCACATCATTATCATTTAAAAAAGTAGCATATGAAGGAACAACAGGTTCTTCAAAATCAAAATTAACGGTGGTAATTACACAGTCTCCATCTTGTTCAAAAAATATAACATTAACAGGAATTGTAATAGTTGCTTCACAACCATTTTCGTCTGTAACAGTTAATTCTATAATATAAGTATCTAAATCTGTGAAAGTATGAGAAACGTTAGTACCTGTTGCTGTTGTTCCATCTCCAAAATCCCAAGTATAAATAGCATTATTACCATTATTTTCAAAGATAGCTTCAGCATTAAAAGTGATTTCAGTAAAAACATTAACCGTATAAGTTCCGTTTTCTAAGTTTGAAGGATTTATATTTGTAATGTTTGGTGTAATTAGTTGACAAGCTTCAACGCAAGAAATTACAGCTTCCCAGCCATCTAATGGGGAAGGCATACCATCGGGAATATATTCAAAAGTAAGACAACCAGAAGGACTTTGATCGCTAACAGAAATGGTAAAAGGACCGTTTATTAGACCACTAAAAGAATCTATTAAAGGAGCATTCGTGTTTTCTCCGTCGTAAACATAGAGAATGTCTGTGCTTGAGGTGATAAAAGAATTAAAAATGACTTGAATGTTTAAGTCTGAGTTTGAATCTGGACAAATGGTAGTCACAACAGTTTCTTCAGGAAATGCAGTACCTTCATTAGGCCCTCCGGTGTCATAAAAATTTCCGGTACAAGTAACAATATTTTCTTGCTCACCCATAATGTAATTCTGCGAGTAAGTAGGAAACGAAAAAATTATCAATCCTAATAAGAAGTAAAAATTTCTCATATTACATTTATATTATGTTTTCTAATTGAAAAAGTTAGCCTAGATAATTAACGGTATTTAAAATTATTACGAATTTCATTTTTGTATATTTTCATGGGAATTATTTCACTTGAATTTTGCTTGAAAAACACCTTTTGGTAAATACTAGTTATGTAATATGAAATTTTTTTGTGAAGGATTAAGTGTGTCATATTTTGTTATATTTTGTTTCTAAGTATTAAACAGTTGAAATTCAAAAAATCCTAATTTAACTTGAGTTAACTTAAAAAGGTTTTGCTTGAATAGTACTCAAGCAAAACCTTTTTTAAGTTTATTTTATTTAGTTAATTACTATTAATTTTACAGATTTTGTTGCGTTATTAATGCTAATTTGCATAAGGTAACTTCCTGCTCCCAAATGATTGATGTTAAGTTCTTTTTTAGCAGAATTTATTTCTTTTGAAAACACTTTTTGACCTAATAAATTATAGATAATTACTTGCTGAATAATTTTATGAGATTGAATATTTACTAAGCCTCTTGTAGGATTAGGATATAAGCTAAATCCTGCAAAGTTATGACTCTTTAAACCTAATGTTAAAGTCTCAAAAGTTTCAACATTACTATTTTCACTAAAATTATCTAAAGCACATATTGCAGTAACATATATATCGTAGCTTTCCTGAGGCTCAAGATTAGTTAGGGTTACCCCTAAAGTACCGTCATTATCGTAAAATGTATTTCCTTCGTTTTCAGGATTAAAACCTGTTACCCCATAAGTAACAATCCATTCTGTTTCATCTCCATTTGAAGTCCAAGAAACATTAGCAGCAGTAGTAGTGATATTTGTTATTGTGATTTCAGTAGGAGTTTCACAAGGCTCTTGTAGAGTAGTGAAATTTGCGGGTTCTGAAATTTCACTCGAGTAATCAACATCACAAACGGCAGTAACATATACTTCATAATCAAATTCTGGATTTAAGTCTGTAAGAGTTACCCCTAAATTACCGTCATTGTCTGTTATGGTATTTCCTTCAGTTTCTGGATTGA
Organism: Mesonia aestuariivivens; assembly: GCF_019311235.1. Classification (GTDB taxonomy): domain Bacteria; phylum Bacteroidota; class Bacteroidia; order Flavobacteriales; family Flavobacteriaceae; genus Mesonia; species Mesonia aestuariivivens. The sequence goes on from NZ_JAHWDF010000001.1 coordinate 6,953, forward strand.
AACCTGTTAACCCGTAAGTAACTATCCATTCTATCTCATCGCTATTTGCATTCCAAGAAATATCTGCAGAAGTATCAGTAATATTGGTAATAGTTATTGCTGTAGGAATTTCACAAGGTTCTTGTAGTGTAGTAAACGTTTCAAGATTAGAAGGATCACTTTCAAAGTCAGCATCACAAACAGCAATTACGTAAACGTCATAGGTAAACTCTGGATTTAAATTGGTTAGTGTTACACCTAAATCTCCGTCATCGTCAGTAACCGTAGTTCCTTCAGTAGCTATATCAAAACCTTCAGGACCGTAAACTACTTTCCATTCTGTTTCATTGCCAATTGCAGTCCAAGAAACGTCAGCAGAATTATCATTAATATTGTTAATAACAACCTCTGTAGGGGTTAAACAAGAAGGTAAACTTAGCTTTATACTTGCTCCAAATACATTAATTACACCATCACCAGAGGCTTTTTCAAAATATAATTCTGAAATAGATTTAGACTGGTTAGCTTCATCTATAGCAATTTCTAACTCATAAATTCTTGGGTTAGTAGTAGAAGCCTCTACATTTTGATTTCCTAAGTTTAACCGACCGATTCCTCTTATGATAACTGGAGGAGTTTCATTATTATACCAATCTGGAACAGCTGTTGTTCCAATAGATTGTGTGCTGCCATCATCAAAAGTAATTGTACCAGTCATTTCAGCAGAACCACTTCCAGAGGTAACCATTAAATGTAAACTTTCTGCTGGTTCAACATCGTTAAACGTTAAAGTTCCATTAGCAGAAACTGTTTCAAGGCGCAATGAATTATTTCCTTCATATGGTGAATCAAAAGGAGACATTTGAAAATGTAACCCGCTAGTTTCTGCATTTTCTTTCGTTAAATCTCCATTTATAGGTAAACCGTTGCCATTTTGTCCAACAGGAGATGCATTTTCGTCTAACTGATAATCTTCAGACATATAGACATAACCAGCTCCATCAATATCGTTAATAGTAGAAGTTGAAGGGGCTCCAATACCGTTTGCAATTACATCATCTGTTAATCCAGAAACAGGTTCTAATTTAGAATATACTCCAAATGTATAAGGCCCAGCCCAAGGGCTATAGCCATCTACATCATTACAATTTACACGTACATAAAACTCATATACGGTTTGTTCTGTAATATCTGTGTTGTATGAATTTGTAAGGACTTCTTCTCCTGAAGTAGGTATGCCAGCACCAAGTTCTTGAACGGCAACGTCCCAAGCACCGGCATCGTTAGCATCCCAAGTTAATTCTGCAGAAGTTAACGTAACTACAGGAGCATTTAAATTTGTAGGTGCCTCACAGAACGGTTTTGGTGAGGTCTTAATATCGTCTAGGTATAAATAAAATAGATTAAAAGTATTTATACTTGTATTTCTGAATGCGATGTAAATATCACTACCTACATATTCTGAAAGATCATACGTGTATTCTCCCCAGCTAGTATTTGGTGTAATATCACTTGCAAGTACTTCTATAAAATCTTCTGTGGCTCTACCAGTTGTAGAAATTAAAATATCAAAACTTTGTGCGTAAAATTGAGATTGGTTGTAACTCCAAAAATTAAATAAGTCACTTTCATTTGCGGTAACACTAAATTTTGGACTTATTAAATAATCGTCGTGAGCGTTAGTGTCTGATTCTATACGTATGGAATTACTTCCCGTGTTTCCAGCAAAAGTATAAACTTCCCACTCGTTATTAGAAGCCCCATCGTTTATAGTTGTCCAGCAATTAGGGATGGTTGTGCTGTCTTCAAAACTTTCGTCTAAACCAGCTGCAGTTTCACAATTTGTATTGAAAGTGTAAACCATCCATTCGCTAGAATCATTTTCGTTGCAAATAGCTCGAATATAAAAATCGTATGAGGTATTAGATGTTAAATTTTCGGATGTGTAATTAGCTTCGGTAATTTCTTCTCCAGTTGTAGGAGCATCTATTCCTGTTTCTACGATGGCTACTTCCCAAGAAGTTTCTGTACTACCGGCAGTCCAAGATAAAGTAGCTGTTGTCGTACTTACTTCATCTAATTCAGTATCTGTAGGAGAAGGACATAAAGGAATTCCGAAAGTTTGAACATCATCAATATATAGATAATATTGATTTTGAGAAGTAGCTTGAAAAGCGATGTAAACAGTTTCTCCAATATAGTCTGAAATATTATAAGAATACTCTGTCCAAGTAGTCGAAGGTGAAATATTAGCTTCTAAAGTTTCTGTGAAATCTACTTCGCTATTTCCTGTGGTCGAAATTTTCAAGTTGAATTCTTCTAAGTATGTATTACTATAATTTCTTGCCCAAAACCTTAGTTCGTCACTAGTATTTGCAGTAACCAAGAACGGAGCTGTAATTAAATAATCGTTATGAGCAGCATTAGAAGAATAATTAATCTGAGCATAGTTTGTTCCTGAGTGTGCATTACCATTACTTACAAACCATGTGTTACTGTCACCTTCATTTATTACACTCCAGCAATTAGGTGTTGAAGTAGAAGATTCAAAGCCTTCTTCTAATCCAGTGGCCACTTCGCAATTGGTAAAAAAGGTAATAGAACTCCAAAAACTGTAAGAATCTACATCACCACACGCGGCTCTTATGTATATTGTATATTCGGTAGCGGGTAATAAGTTTTCAAAAAGATTTTCAGCAGTTGTGATTTCACTACCAGATTCAGGTGCTGCTAAACCACTTTCTTGAATTGCTGCTTGCCAAGCAGTTTCTGTGCTACCAGCATCCCAAGTTAAATAAGCTGAATTTGTTGTTATATTATTTAGATCTAAATTAGTGGGTTGTAAACATTCAGCTGAAGTCTTTCCACTAACAGCAAAAACACTTACTACGCCGTCGGTATTCGTTTTAGTAATCGTTAAGCTCTCTACGTTTTTTGAATAATTTGCTAAATCTATATCTAAAGTTAAATGGTAAATTCTTGGATTGTTAAATGGTGATTCTATATTATCATCATTAGTATTTACTCTACCAATTCCTGTAATTATAGCTGGCGGATTGTTACTGTTATACCAGTCTGGTACAGATTTACCATTAATTGTTTGAGAAGTATTGTCTTCAAAATTAACGATTACATCTATAGTTGAATTAGCGCTACCAGAAGTAGCTAAAAGGTATAAGTTTGTAAAAGAAGCGGGGTTTTCAAACGTCAACGTACCCGACATTTCTGTTGTATTAGAAAGTCTTAATGCGTTATTCTCATCGTAATTGGCAAACTGATAAACTGCGCCATCATAATTTTGAGTTTCGTCATAATATCCTGAAGGATTTAAACCAACAGTGCTGGGTGTGTCTCCGTCAGCTACAGTCAAGCCTTCTACTAAAAAACAAAAACCAGTTCCATCAATATCGCTGGTGGTAGAATTAGCTGTTGGGCCTGTACCATTGGCAATTACATCTTCATTAAATCCTGATTGAATTGTTAAAGGGAGATATTCTGGGGAGTTAAGAAAAATAGATGTTCCCTTTTTTTTATCATCAAAGTCGCTTGCACTGGTGTATTGAGAAATTAATGTTAAAAACAGCAAAAAAAATAAATTAATTTTATTTTTTTTTAAAAAAAACAAGTATTTGTGTATCATATTCTATTTTTTGTTAGTTATGTCATAAATATATAATTATTTATTATAACGTTAAAAGTATATGATTTATATATTAACAAACGTTTGTTAGTTTTTCATCTATTCATTTTAATTTAACTTTTTATATAATTTAAAAAATTTTTTTTAGTTAAAAAATTGAATTATATTAATTTTATAATTTATTTAAAACTTAATTTTAACATTTATTTAACTATTTGAATTTTTAAATAAAAAATCCCTTTAACAAAATAATTAAAGGGATTTAAATTTTAATAAACTAATATTTTAAACATCATCATAATCTACTTTAATAGTAGGAGTTATGGGGTACGCTTGGCAAGTTAATGTTAATCCTTCTTCAACTTCATCATCGGTAAGAATTTGGTTTTTCGCCATTTCTGCTTTTCCTTCAGTAATTCTGGCAATACAAGAACTGCAAATTCCACCTTGGCAAGAATAGGGTGCGTCTAAATCTTCATCTAAAACCGCATCAAGAATATTCTTTTTCTGATCCATAATGAAGGTTTTTTCTTCATCATCTACCATTACTGTAATTTGAGTTTTTCCGTCAAGATTAGCTACAATTTCACCTTCTTCACTAGAGCTAAACAATTCATAATGAATATTTTCTTTAGCGATTTTATTTTCTTGAAGTACTTCAGAAACTAAGTCGATCATTTCTTCTGGACCACATAAATAAATGTCGCTAAATTGATGACCTTTAAACTTATTTTTCATCACAAAATTTACGGTACTCTTTTCAATTCTTCCAAAGAAAGAATCTTCATTTTGAGCACGACTATATACAAATTCTATAAAAAGCCGATCTGGGTAAGTTGCCTGTAATTCGAGTAATTCTTTAAAGAAAATGGTTTCTTCTGGGGTTCGATTACCATAAACTAGTACAAATTTGCTATGCTCTTCTTCTGTTAAGGCGGTTTTAATAATCGACATTACAGGTGTGATTCCGCTACCTGCCACAAAAGCAGCATAGGTATGGTGACCCGCATCTTTAGAAGGTGTAAAAGTAAATTTGCCTTCTGGTAAAAATACATCTAAGGTGTCTCCGGCTTTTAATTCATTATTGGCGTAAGAAGAAAATCTACCATCAGCAATTTCTTTTACGCTCACTTTTAATTCTCCACTTTTTGGAGTAGAACAGATGGAATAAGAGCGTCTTAATTCTTCGCCATCGATTTCTTTTTTTATGGTGATATATTGTCCCGCTGTAAATTTAAAAGTAGTTTTTAAATCTTCAGGTACGTTAAAAACTAAGCTTACCGACTTAGCAGTTTCTCTAATAACTTCTTTTATAGATAAGGAATGAAAGTTCTTCATTAATTAATTTTTCAGCAAAAATACAAAGTCAAGCGTTTTTTTAAACTATTTAAAGTAAAATATAATACCTAAGTTTTATATGCATAAGAAAATTATGTATTTTTGGCTGAATTTAAATTGGTAACATGTCTAATTCAAAATTATATAAAGGGAGCCTTTCTATCATTATTCTGAAGCTCTTAACAGAAACTCACAAAATGTATGGTTACGAGATTACCCAAAAAGTAAAGGAGCTTACGCAGGGAGAATTGAATATCACTGAAGGTGCTCTTTATCCTGCTTTACATAAGTTGGAAGCCGATGGTTTTCTAGAGGTTGAAATGCAACGCGTAGATAACCGATTACGAAAATACTACAAACTCACCCAAGCCGGAAATAAAGAAGAAGTAAGCCGAATTGAAGAATTAGAACGTTTTATTGAAACCATACAAGGCATTGTGAACCCAAAACCAAGTTTAGGATGAAGCAGCAATTAACCCAAGAAGAAATACAATTTATAGATAATTACCTCAAAAATTCTGGCGTTGAGTACATCGATACTCGCTCAGAAGTGGTCGATCACGTGGCTTCTGAAATTGAAAACCGATTTATAGAAAATAATACGTCAGATTTTTATGAGGAGTTTAAAATGTATATGATTCAGCATAAAAAAGCTTTGCTGAAAAATATACACAAATACCGCTGGGCTTTAGATAAACGGATTTTAAAACAGGTGGTTAAAAATTTATTTCATCAGAAGGTTTTAGCTTTTCAGACGCTGTTTTTAGTGATCAGTATTACTTTACTAAATACTTCATTGATTGATCAAGTAGATTTTAAAGCTATTCATATAGTTATTGCGGGAAGTGTGGTTTTTCTGAGTCTTATTTATCCATTTTTTTGGTTTCGAAAGCAAAAAATTTCTGTTATAAATCGTTCAGCGGTGTTGTGTTATTTTATAAACTATTTGGTATTTGATTTGGTATTGAAAATTGTAGATGATTATATTTTTACGTACTCTATTTCCCTAGTGATAATTACGTGGTTCAATATAAGCTTTGCGTTTACACAGGTAAATTATTTTAAATTCTATAAAGATAAATTTCTACTTTCATGAAAAATCTTTCTGCTGAACAAATCGAGCGTTTATACGAGTTTACACGTCAGCATTATGTTGAATATTACGATGTACAAACCGAGTTGGTCGACCATTTAGCATCTGCAATCGAAAAACATTGGCAGGAAAATCCAGAGCTAGAGTTTGAAATGTTACTTCAGCAAGAATTTAAGAAATTCGGCATTTTTGGTTTTGGCGATGTAGTTGAAGAACGGCAACAAGCCATGCAAAAGCGTTACTTTAAATTAGTAAAAAAAGAAGTTTTTCAGTTCTTAAAACTTCTTAAAGTAATTATAGTTGCTTTCTTAATTTGGTTACTTTCTTTTTTACTGCTTCAAAAAGAAATAGGAGTTTTAATTATTGGTGGGATAGTTTTTGCTGAATTGATTTGGATGTTTTACGAATTGATACGTTTGCAAAAAATTCAAAAACAAAAGAAAAAAGAAAAAGGTCGGATTTATTTGTTAGAAGAAATTCTGTTAAAAACAGGTGACGTTGGCTCATTAGGTTTCATGCCTTTTTATTGGTTTTGGACTATTGAAAAAAGCTTTTCTTATCAATATGTAGCTATATTTTTGGGCTTTTTAATAACCTTTAGTTTTGTACTTCATTATATCGTCTTTAAAATCTTACTAGCTAAAAAAGAAGAGATTTTACACAGTGTTTATCCTGAAATGAAATTAGAAAAAGTGTAACGTATTAGATTAAATACCTACTTATTAAAAAAAAACAAAACCAAATCAATTATGTTTAAACGTTTTGTCTCTTTAGAGTGGAAGCAGTTTTCGCGCTCTTCCTATTTTCAAAAAGGAATTGCTATAAAAATACTCTTGGCATTAGGTGCTTTGTATTTTATAGGTATGGCAATATTTATGGGGTCTGTAGGTTTTTACGGTATTCAAAAAGCAATGCCTAACAATGATCCCGTAGAAGTGGTGAATAATTTTTTAATTTATTGGTTTTTGGCCGATGTTATGCTAAGGTTTTTCATGCAGCAATTACCAGTATTAAATATAAAGCCTTATATGGTGATACCTGTTAACCGAAGTACTGTTATTCATTTTTTATTAGGTAAAACTTCTATATCGTTTTTCAATTTTCTACCGCTATTTTTCTTTTTACCTTTTTCTGTGGTTTTATTAGTAGAGGGGTATTCAGTAATACGTGTGGTAGCTTGGTTTTTTTCAATCTTGTTTTTTACGCTTTCCATTAATTATCTTAATTTTTTATTGAATAAAATAAATAAGGTATTTTATGTGCTAGCAGTGATTATTATTGGATTGGGATTACTTCAGTTTTATGGTATTTATGCAATAACAGAACCGGCAGGTTATTTTTTTAATAGTATTTACAACAAACCTTATGCGGTTTTAATTCCGTTACTACTTATGGTCATGTTGTATCGTGTAAATTTCAAGTTTATTAGAAAAGATTTTTACTTAGACGGGGCTATTGCTAAAGAAACTAAAGAGGTGCATACCCAAGAGTTTACCTGGCTCAATAGATTTGGTAAAATAGCACCTTTTTTAAAAAATGATGTACGTATGATTATAAGAAACAAGCGCCCAAAACAAGTGTTGTTAATGTCGTTTATGTTTCTTTTTTACGGTCTTATTTTTTACACACAAAAAGCCTATCAAGATATGCCTGCATTTTTAGCTTTTGCATCGATGTTTGTAACCGGCGGTTTTTTAATGTCTTTTGGGCAATTGGTGCCTTCTTGGGATAGCGAATATTATAAACTTTTAATGAGCCAAAATATTCCGTATCGTGAATATTTAAAATCTAAATGGTTGCTAATGGTTTTTGCAGTAGGAGTTTCATTCATTCTAAGCACACCCTATATTTATTTTGGTTGGGATATTTTTGTTATGATAGCAGCTGGGGCTTTATTTAATATGGGCTTAAACTCTTTTATCACTTTATATGGAGGTGCCTTAAATCGCGTTCCTGTAGAATTAAATGTGAAAGCAAAAGCTTTTAGTAATACACAAGGTTTTAATCCTACGCAATTATTAATTGCATTACCTAAAATTTTAGGACCTATACTTATATTTTACATTCCTTATAAGTTAATCAATTTTGAAACTGGTATTATTTGTCTAGCGGTATCAGGAATTTTAGGAATAGTATTTACCAACTTTTTCTTAAACCACATTGAGAAAGTATATCAGAAACAAAAATATAAAACCATCGCTGCCTTTGGCGAGAAAAAATAACTTATCATGATTAGTGTAAGCAATTTAAGTAAAAGTTATAACGGTGTTACCGTTTTAAATATAGAAAATTTAGACATACCGACTGGAGAAAGTTTTGGTTTGGTAGGAAATAACGGAGCAGGAAAAACCACTTTTTTTAGTCTGTTACTAGATTTAATTCAGCCCTCCAATGGTTACATCAAAAATAAAAATATCATTGTAAATGAAAGTGAAGCGTGGAAACCTTTTACCTCTTCTTTTATTGATGAAAGTTTTTTGATTGGGTATCTTACTGCGGAAGAATACTTCTATTTTATTGGCGATTTACGTGGGCAATCTAAAGCAGATGTCAATTCATTTTTAAAACAATACGAAGAGTTTTTTAATGATGAAATTCTTCAGAAAAAGAAATACCTGCGCGATCTTTCTAAAGGAAATCAAAAAAAGGCAGGCATTGTCGCAGCGCTTATCGGAAACCCTGAAGTCGTTATCTTAGATGAACCTTTTGCCAACTTAGATCCCACCACACAAATACGTCTTAAAAAAATCATTAAAGATTTAGATGAAAATACCGCAACTACAATTTTAATTTCGAGTCACGATCTTATTCATGTCACCGAAGTTTGTAGGAGAATCGTAGTTTTAGATAAAGGTGAACCGGTAAAAGACATTCAAACCAGTCAAGCTACTTTAGAAGAGTTAGAAGCGTATTTTAATAGATAGAATTCAAAAAATTAAACTATATTCTTTAAATTCTTATAAAGAAACGTATTTTTACGCACTACCATACTAAAAGTAGTAAATCTTAGTTATCTAAATAGCTAATAATTAATGAATTTGAAGAAGATTAACTTTTCAACCCTAGTCAATTTTTGTGTGGCTGTTTTGGCTCTTACAGTCATATTTTCTTGTTCTAGAAAAAAAGATAAATGGCTTAATCGCAATTTTCATGCGATGGGCACGTATTATAATATTTTGTACAATGGTAACTTAGCTTTAGAAGCAGGTAACGAAGAATTAGCACAAAATTATACAGACGATTATTGGCAAATTTTGCCTTTAGAAAGAATGCAAGTAGAAGAAAAAGCTAGTTCTTCCGAGTCAAAAAATGCTAATTTTCAACGAGCAGAAGAAAAAGCAACTAAAGCGATTCAAAAACATAATATGCGTATTGCGGGCGAAGAACATAATCCGCAAATGGATGAAGCTTTTTTGCTATTGGGAAAAGCGAGGTATTATGATCAGCGGTTTTTTCCAGCCTTAGAAGCTTTCAATTATATTCTTACAGATTATCCAGAAAGTGACCGTTTAATTGCTGCAAAAGTATGGCGTGAGAAAGCTTATATGAGAATGGGTAATAATGAGCTTGCATTACAAAACCTACAAAAGCTCTTTGAAGAAGAAGTAGAATTTGAAGAAGAAGACCTTGCACATGCATCAGCTGCAATGGCACAAGCTTATTTAAATTTAGAAGAAAAAGAAAAAGCGATTAAACCCTTAGAAACGGCTATAAAAAACACCTCTTCAAAAGAGCAAAAAGGAAGGTATTTATTTATAAAAGGTCAAATTTATGATCGGTTGGGTGAAATAGATAGTGCTAACAAATCTTTTGATAAAGTTATTGCTTTAAATCGTAAAACCCCTCGCGTTTATATGATCAATGCATATCTGCAGAAAGCAAAAAACTTTGACTATACTCAAGAAGATCATTTGGCGCTAAGAGAACTGCTTGAAGAAATGCAAGAAAATAGAGAAAACAGACCATTTCTCGATAAAATTTATTACCAAATAGCTCAATATTACAAAAGTACAGACTCTATTGAAGGTTCTGTAGAATACTACAATAAATCCTTAAGAACACAATCTCAAGATAGTTATTTGCTTTCTAGAGATTATTTAACTTTAGGAAATATTAATTTTGATCAAGCACAATATAAAATAGCTGGCGCTTATTTTGATAGTACGCTTACAAATTTAACTGAAAATACACGTGAATATCGTAGCATCAAAAAGAAGAGAGAAAATTTAGACGATGTGATTCTTTATGAAGATATCGCTAAAAAAGACGATAGTATTCTTCATCTTGTAAAAATGTCATCTCAAGAGCGATTAGCTTATTTTGAAGAAGTAACGGCAAAGATGAAGCAAAAAGCAATTGCTAATGCCGAGCAATTAAACAGAGAGTCTGAAAATAGTAACCCACAAAATCTTTTTGGAAGTCAACAGAGCAACTTATCTTCTAATAGTAGATCTTCAACTTTTTATTTTTACAATGCAAATCAAGTAGCCAAAGGCCTACAGAAATTTAATAGAGTTTGGGGAGGTCGTGAGTTAAGTGACAATTGGAGATACAAAGCAAGCTCAAATGCAAGTAGACGTGATGATGAAGTTAAAGAAGAAGAAGATTTTTTAGCTTTAATAGAAAGTGACCCTGCCTACAATCCAGAAACTTATTTAGAACAGGTGCCTAGTGATGAAAAGGTGATAGACAGTATTGGTAAAGAAAGAAATTTTGCTTATTATCAATTGGGGGTGATCTATAAAGAGAAATTTAAAGAATATGAGTTGGCTTCAGAAAAACTGGAGACCTTGCTTCAAAATAATCCGCAAGAGCGTCTTGTATTGCCTTCAAAATATAACTTGTATAAAATTTATGAAGCAACAGAAAATGTTGCAATGATGGAAAAGTGGAAACAAAACATTTTATCCCAACACCCAGATTCTCGTTATGCTAGTATACTTAAAAACCCACGATCTTTAAGAGATGACGACAGTAGCCCAGAGGCAGTTTATACTTCGGTTTATAGAAAATATAAAAACGATCAATTTCAAGAGGTGATTAATGATACCGAAAAATACATCGATGTATATACAGGTGAAGATATTGTCCCTAAATTTGAATTATTAAAAGCATTTGCCAAAGGCCGTTATGAGGGTTTCGATGCTTATAAAGAAGCGTTAAATTATGTTGCATTAACCTATCCACAAAGTGAAGAAGGTAAAAAAGCAGAACAAATAATAAAAGAGTCGTTACCTAATTTAAAAAATGAAACTTTTGCTGAAAACAAAACTGATGCAAAATACTATTTAGTCTATTCGTTTCTGAGCGGAAAAGAAAAGGCTGCAGCTCAACTACAAGAAATTTTAGATAAAGCTATAGTCGAAAAGGGATATGAAAATCAGTTTTATACCTCTATAGATTTTTATACTCCTCAGCAATTTTTTATAACCGTTCACGGTTTGTCGAGTAAATTGGGAGCAGAAGGTTTTGCAGAAATATTAGCAAAAGAAAAAGAGTATAAAATAAATCGGGAATATTTTAGTATTTCAGATGATAATTATCAAATTATACAAGTTCATAAAAATTTAGAGGCTTATTTAGCTAAGCAGTCTCAGTAAAGATTTTAAATCATGTTTTCAGAAAGCAAAAAAAATAGAGGAGTGTCTACAGAAGGAGCTAAAGAACAAAATAAAATATCACAAGGAACAACAATTACCGGAAACATTGAAGGTAAGGGAAGTTTTAGAATAGAAGGTAGAATAGAAGGAAATTTAAAAACTTCAGGAAAAGTTGTGGTAGGCAAAACAGGCTTTGTAAATGGTGAGATAGAATGTGATAGCGCTGATTTTGAAGGTAAATTTTCAGGGAAAATGGTAGTAAAAGAAACTTTAAGTTTAAAATCTACCGCTTTTATTGAAGGAGAAGTAATTACCGGAAATTTGCAGGTAGATCATGGAGCGACTTTCAATTCAACCTGTGTAATGAAAGGCTCAGTTAAAACTTTAGAAGACGATGGAAAACGAGGAAAAAGAAAAAAAGAAAGGATCGCTTAACACCTATGTTAAATTTGCAGGCGTAGGTATTCAGATGGTCCTTACCATTCTTGTCACTACTTTCATAGGAGTATGGCTCGATAGTAAATTTGAGTCTATAGCCCCATTCGCTACTGTTACAGGGTCATTATTAGGAGTCTTTATAGCGCTATATGTAGTCTATAAAGAAGTAAAATCAATGTAAATTTTTTAGAAATGAAGAATAACTTTTTAAGGCTTACTTTGTCCTTGTTAGTGATGACGGCCATTTTGCTATCTATACAATACACTGTGGGTTCTGTAATTCAGGTAAATTTGTATTATTCAGTAGTACAAATTTATTTATTTCATTTTTCATTAGCCTTTATTACGTGTTCACTTCTAATGTACTTTTCGTCGTTAGATAAATCTAAAGCGGGTTTTGTGTTTGTAGCTTGCAGCCTTCTAAAAATGCTAGCAACTGTAATATTCATGCTTCCTATGATGATGAGGTTAAAAGTAGATATGTTTGCTAATGTAATGATGATTCTTATTCCTTATTTAATATATTTAGGGTTTGAAACCGTCTATGTTTATAAACTGCTTAATAAGAATTAGTTTATTGTTTTATAGAGGTTTGCGTGTTGTTATTCAATCTTTTTAAAAAAGATCTCTACAGGCTTTCAGATAAAAATTAAAAAATTATCTTTGCAGCCAATTTTAAGCCCTTAGTTTAAGTTTAAAAGGAATTTATGAGAGCCAGTAATTTATTTAAAAACCTTGTTTGTTTAGCTTTAACAGCCTTACTTGGTGGTGTTGCAAGTTACGCTTCAGAAAAGTCTTTAAAAGAGGCTGAAGAGGACTTTAATCCAACAGATATGATTATGCACCACATTGGTGATGCTCATGGTTGGCACTTTTTTGGAGAAAACGAAGACGCAGTGACTTTACCATTGCCAGTAATTCTTTATACAGATGCTGGTTTGGTTACGTTTATGTCTAGTGAATTTCATCACGATACCTCAGGGCATCACGTGGTAGAAAAGAACGGCGAGCGTTTTGTGAATTTCCACGAGAAAATTTATCAGCTAAATGACGATGCGCATGCAGTTGAGTTAGATGAAGAAAATCATCCTATTAATGCGTCAAAGCCTTTAGACTTTTCAATTACCAAAAACGTAGCGGCTATGTTTTTAACGGTAATTATTATGCTTGTGCTTTTTCTTAACATGTCTAGAAAACTTAAGAAAACAGAGAGAGCTCCTAAAGGCGTTCATAACGCAATGGAAGCTTTGGTTCTTTTTGTTAGAGATGAAATTGCAAGACCTCAGATTGGAGAGAAGAAGTATATGAAGTTTATGCCCTTTTTATTAACGGTTTTTTTCTTCATCTGGATAACTAACTTATTAGGTTTGTTTCCTGGAGCGGCTAACGTAACTGGGAATATTTCAGTAACTGTTTCTTTAGGTCTGGTTACTTTAGTATTAATGCTTGTAAATGGTAATAAAGATTTTTGGAAGCATACCTTATGGATGCCAGGTATCCCAACTTTCGTGAAACCAATTCTTGCTGTTGTTGAGCTTTTAGGTTTGTTTATTAAGCCTATTGCTTTAATGATTCGTTTATTTGCAAATATTACTGCAGGGCATATTATTATACTAAGTTTATTAGGTTTAATATTTATACTAGAAAGTGCAGGAGTAGCAGGAGTTTCTGTTCCTTTTGCATTGTTTATTTCAGTTTTAGAATTACTTGTAGCATTTTTACAAGCCTTTATATTTACAATGCTGTCTGCCTTATTTATTGGTATGTCAGTAGCAGAACATGAACATCATTAATTTTTAATTTTTAATTTTTTTTACTATGGAGTTATTATATGTTGGTTTAGCAGCTTTAGGAGCTGGTTTAGCAGTTGTCGGAGCTGGTATTGGTGTTGGTAAGATTGGTGGTTCAGCTATGGAAGCTATCGCTCGTCAACCAGAGGCAGCTAGTAAGATTCAGACTGCAATGATTATTGCTGCTGCACTTATTGAGGGTGTTGCTCTTTTTGGAGTAGTTGCTGCCTTATTAGGTGTGTTAAAGTAAAAATTTTTTAAACTTATTCGTGACGGTTGGTTGCGAATAAGTTTACAAATTGAAGTATTAAAAATTATTATTATTAAATAATATTATGGATTTAATCAAGCCAGAAATTGGATTAATAGTTTGGCAAACCGTAGTGTTTGTAATACTAGTCTTTTTATTAGCAAAATTTGCTTGGAGACCCATTTTGGGTTTAATCAAAGACAGAGAAAGCTCTATTAATGAAGCTTTAGATTCTGCCGAAAAAGCACGTTTGGAGATGAAGAATCTTCAGGCTAGTAATGATAAGCTTTTAAAGAAAGCACGTGAAGAACGTGATGCAATGCTAAAAGAAGCTCGTGAGATTAAAGGGAAAATGATTGCTGAAGCTTCTACAGAAGCAGAACAAAAAGCGAACAAGATTCTTATGAATGCTCAAGAAGCTATCGTAGCAGAGAAACATTCTGCATTAGCACAAATAAAAGCGCAAGTAGCCAGTCTTTCTATAGAGATTGCTGAGAAAGTAGTGAAAAAAGAGCTTGATAATAAAGAAGACCAAATGAAATTGGTTGACAGCATGCTTGATGATGTTAAGTTAAACTAAAATTATGGCAAGTAGTAGAGCAGCACAACGTTACGCGAAAGCTTTATTAGATTTAGCTCAAGAGAATAAAAATCAAGAAGCGGTCAATAAAGAAGTTCGAGATATTTATAAAACACTTATAAATAGTCAAGAATTACGTAATGTTCTAAAAAGTCCGGTCGTAAAACCGAAATTAAAAGTAAATGCTTTAAATGCGATTTTTAAAGATGCTTCGGTTACGCTTAAAAATCTTTTTAAAGTTTTAGCCGCTAATAGTAGAATTGCAGATTTACATTTAGTAGCTCATAAGTTTATAGAGCTTTACGATGAAAGAAATAATGTCAAAGTAGCTAGGGTTACAACCGCAGAGACTTTAACACCAGAAATGGAAGCGAAAATACTTACTAAAGTGAAAGCCTTAACAGGAAGTGAAGTAACTTTAAAAAGCAAAATAGATAAGGCAATTTTAGGAGGCTTTATCTTAAGAATTGGAGACCAGCAATATGATGCTAGTATTCAAGGAAAATTGAATGCTCTTAAAACGAGATTTAAAAATAAAGCACACGTTTAAATTAAATAAAAACAGTATAATTATTTATACTATTTATAATAATTAATTATGGCAGAAGTGAACCCTGCTGAAGTATCAGCAATATTAAAAGAACAACTATCAGGATTTGAAGCAGAGGCTTCATTAGACGAGGTGGGAACTGTATTGACTGTGGGTGATGGTATCGCTAACATTTATGGTCTTGCTAACGCACAATACGGAGAACTTGTTGAGTTTGAAGGTGGTTTAGAAGGAATGGTACTTAACTTAGAAGAAGATAATGTTGGGGTAGTATTATTAGGACCATCAAAACAAATTAGTGAAGGAGATACCGTTAAACGTACGCAACGTATTGCATCTATTAATGTAGGTGAAGGTATTGTTGGTCGTGTGGTAGATACCTTAGGAAATCCAATTGATGGTAAAGGTCCTATAACAGGTGAAACTTTTCAAATGCCATTAGAGCGTAAAGCGCCTGGGGTTATTTATCGTGAACCAGTTACAGAGCCAATGCAAACCGGTATTAAATCTATCGATGCTCTTGTTCCTGTAGGAAGAGGTCAGCGTGAGTTAGTTATTGGTGACCGTCAGACTGGTAAAACAACCGTATGTATAGATACCATTCTTAATCAAAAAGAATTTTTTGATAAAGGTGAACCAGTATATTGTATTTATGTGGCTATTGGTCAAAAAGCCTCTACCGTTGCAGGTATTGCTAAAACTTTAGAAGATAAAGGTGCTTTAGCTTATACTACTATTGTTGCTGCAAATGCATCAGACCCTGCTCCTATGCAGGTTTATGCACCATTTGCAGGAGCTGCTATTGGTGAGTATTTTAGAGACACAGGTCGTCCAGCTTTAATTATTTATGATGATTTATCTAAGCAAGCAGTAGCTTACCGTGAGGTGTCTTTATTATTACGTCGTCCACCAGGACGTGAAGCATATCCTGGAGATGTTTTTTACCTTCACTCAAGATTATTAGAGCGTGCTGCAAAAGTAATTAATGATAATGATATCGCTAAAGGGATGAATGACCTTCCAGAATCTTTAAAAGATAAAGTAAAAGGAGGAGGTTCTTTAACTGCTTTACCAATTATCGAAACCCAAGCAGGAGACGTTTCAGCATATATTCCAACCAACGTAATTTCAATTACCGATGGTCAGATTTTCTTAACTTCAGATTTATTCAACTCTGGTGTTCGTCCTGCAATTAACGTAGGTATTTCTGTATCACGTGTGGGAGGTTCTGCTCAGATTAAATCAATGAAAAAAGTAGCAGGGACATTAAAATTAGATCAAGCGCAATACCGTGAGTTAGAAGCTTTCGCTAAGTTTGGGTCAGATTTAGATGCTTCAACTTTAAGTACTATTGAAAAAGGTAAGCGTAACGTAGAGATTTTAAAACAAGCTCAAAACGATCCTTACCCAGTAGAAGATCAAATCGCTATTGTATATGCGGGTTCTAAGAACTTATTAAGAGAAGTTCCTGTAGATAAAGTAAAAGAATTTGAAGTAGATTATTTAGAGTACTTAAAAGCGAAGCACAGAGATACTTTAGATACATTGAAAGCAGGAAAATTAACTGATGAGTCTTTAGAAGTATTAAGAAACGCAGCATCAGAAATTTCAGCAAAATATAAAAATTAGATTTGAGAGGTGAGTGTTAAAAACTTCAATTTTTAATACTCACCACTATTAACTCATTACTAACAATATGGCAAATTTAAAAGAATTACGTAGTAGGATTACCTCGGTTTCTTCAACCATGCAGATCACCAGTGCCATGAAAATGGTTTCTGCTGCTAAGTTGAGTAAAGCGCAAGATGCTATTACTGCCATGCGTCCTTACGCAGATAAACTTACAGAACTTTTGCAAACCCTTAGTGCTAGTCTTGATCAAGGGAGTGAAAGTAAATACTCTGAACAACGTGAGGTGAAAAAAGTTTTGGTAGTGGCAATCTCTTCTAACCGTGGATTAGCGGGTGCTTTTAACACCAATATCATTAAAGGCGTAAAATCTTTGTATGAGAATAGGTTAAAAGATAAAGAAGTAGAATTATACACTATTGGTAAAAAAGCAAATGATATTCTAAAGAAAACATTTAGCATTGCCAATCATAATGTAAGCATTTTTGATCAATTAGAATTTGATGATGTAGCAGTAATTGCTGAAGATATTATGAAGTCTTTCGTTGAAGGTGATTACGATCAAGTCATGATTGTTTATAATAGCTTTAGAAATGCAGCTACGCAGGTAGTTACTACAGAGCAGTTTTTACCTATTCAACCTATTGAAAATGTAGAAGAAGATGTACAGTCTGAATACATTTTTGAACCTGAAAAAGAGAAAATCATTGAAGAATTAATTCCAAAGTCTTTAAAAATTCAATTGTATAAAGCCTTGAGAGATTCTTTTGCTTCAGAACACGGGGCTCGTATGACCGCTATGCATAAAGCAACTGATAATGCGACAGAATTAAGAGATTCTTTAAAACTGTCTTATAATAAAGCACGTCAAGCATCGATAACCAATGAAATTTTAGAGATTGTTGGTGGTGCAGAGGCCTTGAACAAATAAACGCTGTAAGTAGTATTAAATTTAAAAGATTAGCTAAATTTATTATAAAACCTCGAAGCAATTCGGGGTTTTCTTTTTCTATAAAAACATTGAAAACCGTGTTTAAAATTGATACATTTAAATTTTATTAAGAGAGTTCAATTTGAGTACTTTAAAACGTTTTTTTCAAGACACCTTTATTTATGGTTTAGCAACCGTATTACCAAGATTAATGAACTTTCTATTAGTGCGCTTGCACACGGGTACTTTAGAAAATGCTAGTTATTCAGATAACACCACCTTTTACATTTACGCTGCTTTTTTTAATGTGTTATTAACTTACGGAATGGAAACTTCTTTTTTCCGTTTTTTTAATAAAGAGAAAGCTAAACAAGATCGTGTATTTTCAACAGCATTA
Source organism: Mesonia aestuariivivens (assembly GCF_019311235.1). Lineage (GTDB taxonomy): Bacteria > Bacteroidota > Bacteroidia > Flavobacteriales > Flavobacteriaceae > Mesonia > Mesonia aestuariivivens. The sequence goes on from NZ_JAHWDF010000001.1 coordinate 25,168, forward strand.
ATTAGCTTAACTATCACTACAATTCTGTTTTTTGGTTTAGTCTGGTATTTTAATGATTCTATTTCAAATTATGTAAACTTAAAACTGTCTCATTTCAATTTTTTGATTGGAGTTTTAGCATTAGATACTTTGGTAGTTGTTCCTTTCGCTTATTTAAGAGCTTCAGGCAGACCTATTAAATTTTCTATAATTAAGTTGAGCAATGTTTTTACATATGTACTTTTAAATTTGTTTTTTCTTTGGGCAATGCCAACATACAATATTCGATTTTTAGAGCTCTATAAAGATGATCCAGTTCATTATGTATTTGTATCTAATTTGGTTGCTAGTGCGTTAACTTTTTTATTGTTATTGCCTTATTTTTTTAAATCCAAAGTTCAATTTGAGTTTTCAATACTTAAAAAATTATTAGCCTATGGTTGGCCAGTTATGGTTGCTGGAATGGCTTATATTATTAATGAAAATTTTGATAAATGGTTAATTCCACAATTATTAGGAAAAGATATCAATGGGGCTTATAGTGCATGTTATAAAATTGCGGTATTTATGACCATCTTTATTCAAGGCTTTCGATTAGGTGCAGAACCTTTCTTTTTTAGTCATGCCAAAGAAAAGAATGCGAAGAATACCTACGCGATGGTGATGAAATATTTTGTGATTTTAGGAAGTTTGATGTTAGTATTTGTTACCGCATATCTTAATTTTTTCAAAGAAATATTAGTGGCAGATCGTTCTTATTGGATAGCTATTGAAATTGTACCTATAGTGCTTTTAGCAAATCTGCTTTTAGGAATTTATTTCAATTTATCTATTTGGTATAAACTAACAGATAATACTAGGTTCGGAATGTATATATCATTAATTGGCGCTGTAGTAACCATTGTTTTAAATTACCTTTTAATTCCTGAAATTGGTTTTATAGCTTCAGCCTGGACAACCTTGATTGCTTATAGCGTAATGGTTATTATTTCTTATCTTTTGAGTCGTAAATATTATAAAGTACCTTATAATTTACGATCGATAGGTTTATATTTATTTATAGCTAGCGTTTTCGCTTTTGCATCGTTTTATATATTTGACAGCCATATCCTCATAGGAACGTTTTTACTTTTCTTATTTTTGGCAATTGTGTATATAAAAGAGAGAAAAGAAATTTTAAAAATCTTACAAGCATAAAATGACTGTAAAAATTATTAATAAATCAAACCATGAGCTTCCTGCTTATGAAACCATTGCCTCTGCAGGAATGGATATTCGAGCAAATTTAGAAGATAAAATTGTGTTGAGTCCGTTAGATCGTATCATCGTGAAAACAGGATTGTTTATAGAACTTCCTGTAGGTTACGAAGCACAAGTAAGACCCAGAAGCGGCTTGGCTGCCAAAAAAGGAATTACCGTACTTAATGCGCCAGGAACTATAGATGCTGATTATCGCGGAGAGATAGGCGTAATTTTGGTTAATCTATCTAAAGAAGCGTTTGTAATTAACGATGGCGAGCGTATTGCACAATTAGTAATTGCAAAACACGAACGAGCAGAATGGCAAGAAGTAAATGCTCTAGAAGAATCTGATCGTGGTGAAGGTGGCTTTGGAAGTACCGGCATCTAAAATTGAATAACTAATATTTGAAATCTATTTAAATGAAAATAATCGTTCCAATGGCGGGAAGAGGTTCTCGTCTTCGTCCACATACTTTAACTGTCCCTAAACCTTTAATTCCAGTGGCTGGTGAGCCTATTGTTCATCGTTTGGTAAAAGATATAGCCAAAGTTTTAAATCAGCCAATAGAAGAAGTTGCTTTCATTTTAGGAGATCCTGCATTTTTTGGTGAAGAAATTGTAGCAAGTCTAAAAAACTTAGCAGAATCTTTAGGTGCAAAAGCATCTATTTATCGTCAAGATCAACCATTAGGGACTGGTCACGCCATCATGAGTGCTAAAGATTCACTCTCTGGACCAGCTGTAGTCGCTTATGCCGATACGCTCATTAAAGCTAATTTTGAACTAGACAAAGATGCAGATGCTGTAATTTGGACAAAAAAGGTCGCAAACCCTGAAGCTTATGGAGTCGTTAACTTAAATGATAAAGATGAAATTATCGATTTAGTTGAAAAACCTGCAGAATTTGTAAGTGATGAAGCTGTAATTGGTATTTATTATTTTAAAGACATTACGGTGCTAAAAGGTAAGCTACAAGAAGTTTTAGAAGAAAACCTAATGCACGGCGGCGAATATCAAATTAACGATGGAATTAAGAAGATGATGGCCGATGGCAAAATCTTTAAAACAGGAACCGTAGACGAATGGATGGACTGCGGAAATAAAAACGTAACCGTAGAGACAAACGGTAAAATGCTGAATTTCCTAAAGCAAGATGGAGAAAAAACCATATCAGCGTCTGTAAAATTAGAAAATTCAGAAATTATAGAACCTTGTTATATCGGTGAAAATGTAGTGTTGAAAAATGCTAAAATTGGACCTAATGTTTCTATAGGAGATAATTGTGTGGTAGAAGATAGCGAAATTAAAAATTCGTTAATTCAAACCAATTCTAGCATTAAAAATGCGAAGTTAGACAACTCTATGATTGGTAATCACGCTAAATACGATGGTCATTATACACAAATTAGTATTGGTGATTATTCAGTATTAGAATAATAATTATAACAAAAACTTATCATCCTACAAGGTAATTACATCTTGTAGGTTTTACCATAAAGCTGCTTAAAAATATACTTGAAAAATAAAAAATTACATACCTTAATTTTTTTCTTCGGAATTTTCTTCGGAAGTATTACTGTTTCAAATTCCCAAGAAAAGCAACAAGATTCATTGGCAATTGCTAAGCAAGAAATCAATCAAGATAATTTAGGTAATATAAAAGATAACTTTCAAGAATATTTCTTTCAGGGCTTAACTCAAAGAGGCATAGAAAACTATGAGAAAGCCATTTCAGCTTTAAAAAAAGCGCAAGAAATTCAGCCTAAAAATGTAGCAGTTTTTTACGAATTAGGAAAAAATTATAAGGCTTTAGAACAATACAGTAAAGCAGAAGAAAACCTTTACAAAGCCCTTTCAGAAAAAGAAGAAAATGTAGATATTCTTACCGAGCTTTATGATGTTTTCTATCTTACTCAAAACTATGATAAAGCCATAGAAATTGCTAAAAAATTAACTCCGTTTAATATGGATTACTATGAAGATTTGGCCAACCTTTATGTAAGAACACAAGACTATCAAAAAGCATTAGAAGCCTTAGATTATATTAATGCAAAAGAAGGTCAAAGTGATTATCGTGATGCGTTAAGAGAAAAGATTTTTTCTGAAAATCCAGATAAAATGTTGGAAGAAAATTTTTTACTAGCTCAGTTAGCAGAAGCCCCTTCAGTAATAAATAATTACTTAGTCTTAATGCACTTTTATGCCAAGCAAAATAAGCTTGAAAAAATGTATAAAATTGCAGAAAAATTGCTCAATAAATATCCAGAAGCTAAAGAAGCGCATTATGCGTTATATAAAAAGTACTTAGCCGAATATAAAGATAATGAAGCTGTCGCATCAATGAAAACAGTTTTAGAAAGCGATTTGAGCATGACGATGAAGAAAGAAGTTGTAAAAGACTTCGTGCAATTGGTTAACCAACAACCAAAATACGAGCAAGACCTAATTGAAAGTTTAGATAAACAATTAGCCAATGGTGAGAGCAATGCAGATTTGGCTCAGTTTTACAAAGGTAGAGATAACCATAAAGCGATTCAGAACTTAGAAAAAGTAGTCAGCGAAAATCCAAATGATTTTGCTTCGGCAAAAGACTTAATGCTATTATACCTGCAAGAAGAAATGCCTTCCAAATCTATTTTACTGGCAGAAGAATATATGGCAACCTATCCTTCACAGCCTATTTTATATTTGGTGAGTGGTGTTGCTAATAATAGCTTGCGAAATTTTAAAGAAGCCGAAGATTATCTTTTAATGGGATTAGATTTTCTAATTGATAACCCTCAAATGGAAAGTGATTTTTATCGGCAATTAGCTATAGCTTATAGCGGTTTAGGCAAAACTGAAGAAGCAGATAAATTTCAACAGAAATTTGAAACTATAAAAAAAACACTTTAACAAATGCAGCATATTTATAAAACACTTCTAATCCTTTTAGGTTTCTTGGTGATTTCTTGCGGACCTAAAAAAACCGCAGCAGAACGCAAAGCAGATGCAACTAAAGAAAATGTGATTGAGAAAAATCTAGCCGCAAAACCTTCTTTTAAAACCATGCAAGGTAGGTTAAAAGGAAGCTATGACGATGGGGAAGACAGTCAGTCTATTTCAGTAAGTATTAGAATAGAGAAAGATAAAGCCATTTGGCTAAGTGCAAAATTAGCAGGTATTATTCCGTTAGCTAAAGTAATGGTGACTCCAAAACGGGTTCAGTTTTACGAAAAAATAAACGGATCTTATTTTGATGGTGACTTTAGTTTATTAAGTAAATGGTTAGGTACAGAGTTAGATTATGAGAAAGTTCAGAATCTATTAATTGGTCAACCAATTTATGAACTGAAATCTAAAAAATATATCCTTTCATCAAGTCAAAATGGTTACCAGCTATCTTCTATTGAGAAAACCCCTGTTGCAAGGTCTTTTTTAATCGATTTGTTAACCTTTAGAACGAAAGCACAGCAATTACTTCGTGAAGAAAAGAACCAAGCTGTAATGATTACTTATGACGATTTCTACGGTAGAGAAAATTATGATATGCCAAAGAATATTATCATCATTGCTAATCAAGAAGATAAGACAACTAAAATAAATATAGATTATCGATCGTTAGCATTTAATGAGCCGGTAAGTTTTCCGTTTGAAATACCTTCAGGATACGAAGAAATTATAATTGAATGAGTCAGTTTCAACTTAAATACATCGTTAGCCTATTTCTTATTGTAAGTTGTAGCAGCATTAGTTTTTCTCAAAGCGCTGAGCGAAAAAAATTAGAGCAACAGCGAATAGCACTGCGTAAAGAAATTAACGAAATAAGTAGTTTGTTGGTTACAAATAAACAGAAACAACAATCTGTTTTAACTCAAGTTGAAGATTTAGATAAACGCATTAGAGCTACAGAAAATTTAATACGAGTAACCAATCAAGAAGCTAATTTATTAACTAAAGAAATTAATGCTAATCTTAATAAAATAGCTAAACTACGTAAAGACTTAGAAAAGCTAAAAGAAGATTATGCAAAGATGATTAAGAAGTCTTACAAGAGTAAATCTAACCAAAGTAGAATCATGTTTTTGTTTTCTTCAGAGAATTTTCTGCAAGCTTACAAACGTTTGCAATACATGAAACAATATACAAAATACAGAAAAAAACAAGGAGTAGAGATTAAACAGCAAACTGAGTTGTTACAAAAGTTAAATGAAGATTTGGTCGAGCAGCGAAAAGCTAAAGAAGAACTTTTATCTCAAAATAGAATAACCCAAAGTAAGTTACAAAAAGATAAAAAGCAGCAAGAAGAATTAGTAGCCTCTATCCGAAAAAAGACTGGAGACTTTGAAAAAGAACTTCAGCAAAAGCAAAAAGAAGTTTCTAGAATAGATCAAGAAATTGAACGTTTAATTCGAGAAGCAATTGCAGTAGAAAATAAAAAGAAAGGTTCTACCTCTACCAGTAAATTTGAGCTTACTCCAGAAGCAAAAGAGTTAGCCGCAAATTTTACAGCAAATAAAGGCAAATTACCTTGGCCTGTAAAATCTGGAGTTGTCGCGATGAGGTTTGGGACGCACCCTCACCCCGTGGTGAAATCTGCAAAAATTAAAAGTAATGGCGTAAGAATTGAAACCAATGAAAACGAAGCAGTAAGAGCCGTTTTTAATGGTAAAGTTTTTAAAATACAAGCCATAAAAGGAGCTAATAAAGCTATTTATGTGATTCATGGAGATTTCTTAAGTGTTTATAATAACCTTTCTCATATAAATGTTGAAGTAGGCGATGAGTTAACCACTAATCAAGTAATAGGTAGGGTAGGTAAAAGTACAGCCACAGGAAGACCAACTTTAAGCTTTTTTATCTATAAAAATACCCAAGCGTTAGATCCTGCACTTTGGATTTATAAAATGTAAATAAAAAAACCGAAGAAAATTTCTTCGGTTTTTTTGTGGAGAATATCGGATTCGAACCGATGGCCTTTTGGCTGCCAGCCAAACGCTCTAGCCAACTGAGCTAATCCCCCCAATTTTTCACTAAAATAATCAAAAAATCTATTTTGTATAGTGTTATCCTACATTTTCTACAACCAAATCTAAATCAGATTTTTTAGCAGAAATAAGCTGTAAAGTATCGCCAGCTTCTAATTGAGTAGAACCTTCAGGAACAAAATAATTATCCTCTCTTATAATCATAACGACTAAGGTGTTTTTAGGTAATTTAAGTTGATAAAGTTTTTGTCCTACACCTTTGCTGTTTTCTCTAAGATGAACTTCTGCAGATTCTGTTTTTGATTCATCTGAAAATTCAAACGCACGGGCTTTTGTTAAGATTTTAACCGATTTATCTTCTACTCCCAACCAATTTGCCATTTTAATGATTGTAGTGCCTTGTAACATAATAGAAACAAGTGTAACCATAAACACGATGTTAAAAATAAGATCTGCTTTCTCTAAACCAGCCACCATAGGGAACGTAGCAAAAACAATAGGCACTGCACCGCGTAAACCTACCCATGAAATAAAGAGCTTACTTTTTATTTTCATTTTAAAAAAGGCTAAGCTTATAAAAACGCTCAGCGGTCTCGCCACAAAAATTAAAAATAAAGCAATGGCTAAACCAGTTAATATAACCGGAATAATATGTGTTGGGTAAACTAGTAAACCTAGCGTTAAGAATAAAATAATTTGCATTAGCCAAGCAAACCCATCAAAAAATTGACGTAAAGAGTTTTTTCTAATTAGTTTGCTGTTACCCAAAATCACTGAAGATATATAAACGGCTAAAAAACCATTTCCGCCGATCACATCTGTAAAAGAGTATGCTATAAAACTTAATGCTAAGCCTAGAACAGGGTAAAGCCCTTCAAAATCTAATTCTATTTTATTAATAAGAAGTTTACTTAATTTTCCTATTCCAAAACCGCAAGCTGCTCCAATGGCAATTTGTGAAATTAATTTAAATATAGAATCCCATCCGTTAAAATCTTGGGCTACTACAATGCCGGTAAATATTGTGGTTAAAAAGTATGCCATTGGGTCATTACTTCCGCTCTCCAATTCTAACATTGGTCTAATACCGTCTCTAAGGCTAATGTTTTTAGAGCGTAACACAGAAAATACCGCAGCAGCATCTGTAGAAGAAATAATGGCGCCCAGTAAAAAGGCTTCAGTAATAGAAAAATCTAAAAGATAATAGGTAAACAAGCCTACAGATCCTGCTGTAATAAAAACGCCTAAAGAAGCTAAAAGACCGCCTTTATACATAATAGGTTTAACGGCATCCCAGCGTGTATCAAGACCGCCAGAGAATAGAATAACGTTTAAAGCGACAATTCCTATAAATTGAGCAATTAATGGATTGTCAAATTTAATACCTAATAAACCTTCAGAGCCAGCTAACATTCCAACGGCTAAGAAAAGCACAAGTGTAGGTACGCCAAAACGGTAGGAGGTTTTTCCTGCTAAAATACTAACGAGTAATAGTAAAGCGCCTACTAATATAATCTGGGCTATCATAATTAGTCTTGTATAAACCTTATACTTTTATTTGTTGCTTTTTCTAAATCTGAAGATAAACTGTTTTGATCCCAAGGATGTTTAGTTTTGAAGACATGATCACTGCCTGTTAAAGTAAAAAGCTCACTTTTTTTGCTCCACAGATGAAGCTGTTTTGCTTCAGAAATATTAACGGTAGGGTCAGCTTCAGAATGAATAATTAAATAAGGTTTATTTAAATTATTGGCTGCTCGTTGAATAGTAAACCGCTCTTTGTGCGTTATAAAATCTTCATAAAATTGAATGTGATGTGGCATTTGTTGTTGCGTGCGCCCGTTTTTAACATAGTAAAACATTTCGTCTTTCCATTTTTGTAAAGCTTCTCCTTTAGGGAAACGACTTTCGAAATCTGAAACACCATTCCAAGTAATAACTTTTTTAACCTTATTTTCTTCTTCAGCTTTAATCGTTACAATACCTCCTCCACGACTGTGACCTATTAAATTTATATTTTGCACCTCTGCGTTGGCGTGAAATTCTTTGGTGGTGGTAATCCAATCAATTACGGTTTGTAAGTCGTCTAGCTGTTTACTAAAATTGTCTTGGGCAAAAGCCTCTAAGTCAGGAAAATCTATAGGTTGGTCTGCGGTCCCGCCATTGTGTGAGAAATTAAATTTTATGAAGAAAAAATTAGCTTCGGCAAATTTTTCGGCAACCAAATCCCAAGCACCCCAATCTTTGAAACCTTTGTAGCCATGGCAAAAAATAACAATAGGTTTAGGTTGTTGATTAGGCTCAAAATAAACATCTGTTACAATAGGTTTTTCGTATTTTCCTTCTAATAAAAAATTTTTTTCTCTAATCATAGCTAAACTTCTTTCTCTTCAAATGGAATTTCTGGATTGAATATTTCTAAAATTAAGCTTTTCAACTGGGTTTCAAATTGGTTTAACGTGTCTTTATTAATTTCTGTATTTTTAACCTGTTTGAAAGGCATAAAACCAGCTTTTAGATTTTTGAAAGATATAATTCCGGCTTCTGCTTGTTCAAAATAACTTTCTTCAAAAATCATTCTGGCATAACAAAGCACTTGAAATACTTTTGAATATTTATAATCTTTTGTTAGTTCTCCCCATTCTTTTAAATTTAAATCTGTGCTTTGAACTTTACCCGTTTTATAATCTACAATACGCAAATTTTTATTGAGAGAATCTACACGGTCTACTTTTCCTCCAATTTTAATAGGAAAATTAAGTTCGGGTATAGAAATACTGCATGTTAATTTATTTTCAACTTGTTTAATATACAATTCATTAGTTTCAATTTCTTTTAGTTCTTTGTTTAAGAAGTTGAAAATATATCGCTTAGCAATTTCAAAAATGATTAAGTTTTTTCCTTTATGTATAGGCGCTTGTTTATAGGTTTTTTGAAATTCAATTTTTACTTGATCTTCAATGCTGTTTTTCATTTTCAGCAGATCTTCTTTAAGAATTTGTTTGCCTTCAAAAGCTTTATAGAAATGTTCTAAAACATCATGAACCACCGTCCCCAAAGTATTTGCTGCAACTGTTTCTTCTACCTCGTTAGAATCTCGAATATTAAGCACATAATTTTTATAAAAATCTAACGGATTTCTAATATAGGTGGTCAATGCGGAAGGAGAAAAGCCATGAGCTGCTAGTGATTTTAGTTTTTTAATCACTTCTGGCGATTTTTCTATCTTCTTTAATGTTGTTTTTCGAGCAGGAACATAAGGGTTTAGAAATTGCTTTCTAGGTTGGTTATGCGCAGGAGATTCTATCTCTAATTGGGTAATAAATCTGCTTTTTTCACCTCCATTTAAACTTCCAGGTTCTGTATTGTAAAGAATATGAATATTCTTGGCACGCTGTAACAATCTATAAAAGTGATAGGTGTAAATGGCATCTTTTTCTTTATAAGTAGGTAAACCGTATTCTTTTTTTAAATCAAACGGAATAAAAGAGTTACTACTTTTACCAGCAGGGAGAACGCCTTCATTTACAGAGGTAATAATGATGTTTTCATAATCTAACACTCTGCTTTCTAACATGCCCATAAGTTGAAGACCATCAAAAGGAGAACCGCTAAAATCTAACGATTCTGTCTCTAACGAATCTTTATAAATTTTATGTAAAGAAGAGATGGTCTTAATAGGGCTATTATTTTCTATCAAGTTTCTAATTTTGATAAATAACTGATGAAAATGGTATAGATATTCTGTCTCTAAAAGATAATCTGAGCTGTTTTTTAAACGTAAATTCTGAATGAAGCCCGTTAGGGTTTGAAGCAATTTTAAGGGAGAATTATGAAGGTCTAAAATAGGACCAATAATTCTTTTAGTTTCCTCATTAGAAAAAGCTAAGATTTGCTTTTTAGTAAGATAAACGAGGTTCTCTTGATGTATATTATGCTGAAGTTGTTTGGAATTTTCTCCCAATTTGTGCAGCACAAAAGGATGGTTGAGTATTTCTATAACAGGTTTGTAATAAAGCTGGTCACTACTTAATTGTTGGAGTTCAAATATAATTTCAAATAAAGAAGCTAAGGGGGTTTCTTTAAGCGGCAAACCCATAGTTATATTAATTTTCTGAATCTCTGCTGGTAGTGAATTTAATAAAGGGGTTAACAGACCTTCATCATTTAAAATGATGGCTGTTTTACTTAATTTATGTGAAGGAATGGTTTTTAAAATTTTTGCTACTTGTTTGGCTTGACCTATATTTTTAGGTATTCCATAAATATCAACTTCTTTGGGTTGAATATAGTTATCAGGTAAATGTTTAAACGGATTATTATCTTTATATAATTTCCAGTTTTTAGCATATTCCCTTAAAAATAGGGAGGCTTCATGAAAATGATCTTTGAAAAAATAGTGATCTGAATCCCAAAATATTTGTCCGCGTTCCTTTTTCAATATGGTTTGAAAAATCTTTTGTTCAGCATTGTTTAACGCATTGAAACCTAATAAAACGTAATTTTGCTTAGAATTAGAGAGGTAATTTTCTATTTTATTGGCAGCTACTCTATACATTAAACCTTGGTAGGCTTCATTTTCTTGAATTAGCTGTTGCTGAAAATGTTGGTAGTAAAGCGGAATATTATTCCAAAAAGATAAATATTTTTTAATTAGATCTGTTTGAGGATCGCTTAGTGCCCAATGATTGATGTCTTGTATTCTTGAGAGGTATGAAAAAAAATCATCTGCATCAATTAGGTAACGGTCAATTTCATTAAAATCATAAATTAAAGTTTGTGCCCAACCATAAAATACTTCAAAGTCTTCTTGTTCTTTTTGTGGTGTTAATTCTTTATAGGTGTTATGAAATTTAAAGAGACTTTGTAAATTATCTATAGATTTTAAAGAAGAAATTTCTTCAATAAATTCTTCTGTACTCCATACTTCAGGAGAAAAAGAAGTTTGTGTTATCTTTTGCTTTAAAACCTCTTTTAAATAACTTCCTGCTCTTTTACTAGGAAGCACAAAGGTAGTTTGAGATAGATTAAATTTTTCTTCTTCTAAGAGCTGATCTAAGGTTTGTTCTATAAAACTTTTCATATTCTAAAAATAAAAAAACGCCTCAGATATGTGAGGCGTTTTAAATATATATAAGAATTTATTTTTCTTATTTATCTCTGTTTTTCTCTAATGAAACTTCAACGCGTCTGTTTTGTTGTCTTCCTGCAGCAGTTTTGTTAGTTGCTATAGGTTGAGTTTCTCCGTATCCTTCAGATGTAATTCTACTAGAATCTATACCATCTTGTTCTACTAAGTATGTTTTAACAGAAGCAGCTCTTTCTTTAGATAATCTTAAGTTTAAAGCATCACTACCTTGACTATCTGTATGACCTTCAATATGGAAAACAGTTTGTGGGTACTCATTCATGATTTCAGCAATAGAATCTAAAGCATCATATGAATCTTTTCTTATTGAAGATTTACCTAAATCAAATAAGATTGTTTTAGAATACTCATTTAACTCGTTAATAACTTCTACAGTTACTTCAGGACAACCGTTATTAGCAGCAGTTCCTGCAACATCTGGACACTGATCGTCTTTATCTAAAACACCATCACCATCTCTATCTGGCCAAGGACAACCATTATTAGCAACAGGTCCTGCAACGTTAGGACATTCATCTTCACTATCTTTTACACCATCACCATCTGAATCTGGACATCCGTTTAAAGATTTAACTCCAGCAACATTCGGACATTCGTCTTGAGGATCTGGAACACCGTCACCATCTGTATCAGGGCAACCATCAAATTCAGCTAAACCAGCAACATCTGGACAAGCATCGTTTTTATCTGCAATACCATCACCATCGGAATCTGGACAACCATTAAACTCTTTTAAACCTGGAGTTTCAGGACATTCATCTTCATCATCATAAATACCATCACCATCAGTATCAGTTCCTCCAAAAGCTACTTTAAAACCAGCAACGTGTTGGAAATGACGGAAACCACCTTCAGCACTATCGTCAATTGTGTGTTTATAGGTAGTTTGGATATTGAATGCGATATTGTCTGTCATCCAAAAATTAATACCAAATGTACCATTTGCAGAGAAGTTACCTTCTTCATCTAACCAAGTATAACCAGCTCCTGCACCTAAAAATGGATCAAACCATCCGTCTTCACTAATTAGGTTTCTAAAGCTATATAAACCAGCAGCATCTACACTGTAATAAGTTAAATCATCAACAGGCATTTCATCAATATTATCTATTCTATTGATAGATCCCGCTAATTCAGCAGAAAAACCTGCTCCAATATAACGACCTACAGAAATACGAGATACTGAAGGTAAAATATTGTAATTATCTGTTTTAAAGAAACCTCTAAAAGGACTGTCTTCGTTTGCAGGGTAAGAGTCTACTGCGTTTACGCCAATTCCGATGACCCAAGGATTATTTTCATTTTGTGCTTTTACCGTAGTAAAGCCCAAAACAACCATAGTAATTAATAAAAATCTGCTAAGATGTTTCATATTAAAAGTGTTTAATTTTACGTGTTAATTGAAAGCAAATGTAAGTGCTTATGGGTTATTCCCAAAAATAAATATAATAAAATTTTCTTAATGAGCAACTAATTGCATATTCATAAGGGTTTAAATTATTTCTAACTCTTTTCCTACTTTCTGAAAAGCCTTTATGGCTTTGTCTAAATGTATTTGATCATGAGCTGCAGAAAGTTGTACTCTTATTCTTGCTTTTTCTTTAGGAACCACAGGATAAAAGAAACCAATTACATAAATGCCTTCTTCTAAAAGTTTATCTGCCATGTCTTGAGATAACTTTGCGTCATAAAGCATTACGGGAACGATTGCTGAATCTCCATCTACGATATCAAAACCGGCTTCTTTCATCGCTTTTTTGAAGTAATTGGTATTCCATTCTAATTTGTCCCTAAGCTTGGTATCATTCTCTAACATTTCAAATACTTTAATAGAAGCGCCAACAATTGCTGGTGCTAAAGAATTTGAAAATAGGTAAGGACGAGAGCGTTGTCTTAATATTTCAATAACTTCTTTTTTAGCCGTAGTGTAACCACCCATAGCACCGCCTAATGCTTTACCTAAAGTTCCAGTGATAATATCAATTCTTCCTAATACTCCTTTTTCTTCTAAAGTACCTCTTCCGGTTTCACCTATAAAACCAGTGGCATGGCATTCATCAATCATGACCATTGCATCATATTTATCGGCTAAATCGCAAATTTTATCGAGGGGTGCTAGTAAGCCGTCCATAGAGAATACACCATCGGTAACGATAATTTTGTGTCTTGCTCCATTTTCGTTAGCTGCAATTAATTGTTTTTCTAAATCTTGCATGTTACTGTTTTCATAACGATAACGAGCGGCTTTACAAAGTCTTACTCCATCAATAATGGAAGCATGATTTAACGAGTCTGAAATAATTGCATCTTCTTTCGTTAGTAAAGGCTCAAAAACACCACCATTAGCATCGAATGCGGCCGCATATAAAATGGTGTCTTCAGTTCCATAAAAAGAAGCTATTTTCTGTTCTAATTCTTTATGAATATCTTGTGTGCCACAAATAAAGCGAACACTAGACATTCCAAATCCGTGAGAATCTAAAGTGTCTTTTGCAGCTTGTATAACCTCTGGGTGGTTAGAAAGACCTAGATAATTATTGGCACAAAAATTAATAACCTCTGCTCCTGTATCTATTTTTATCACTGCATCTTGTGGTGAAGTAATAATACGTTCTTTTTTGTAAAGACCATTGTCTTTAATTTCTTCAATTTCTTTCTGAAGGTATTTTTGTAAATCTGGACTATACATAGTTTTATTTTTTTCAATTTTTAGCAAAATTAGAGAATCTTAACCGTAACGAAAGGATAGAGATACACTAATATTTTTTGTTTTACTTGATAACCTATTTCTGAAATGTATTGAGAATAGGCTTCAACTTGTTGCACGTGAGTAGAAGAAGTCGATCCGGTTTTATAATCTATAATGGTAGCTTCGTTAGCTGTAATACAAAGCCTGTCTATTCGTTTAAAGCCTTTGTTTGTGATAATTTCTTTTTCGTTAAACGTTTGATAAGAAGAAGTGAAATATTCTTGAAGTTGAGGGTGTTCTGTTATTTCGTTTATTTTAGTTTTATATTCTTCTAGTTCAGAAGCAAGCATTTCTCCATTTTTAACTGCTTTTTCTAGCGCAGTATCAATATCGTTTACTGTATAAATATTCATTAATAAATCATGAATTAGATTTCCTTTATCTATGGCTTCTTGCTGTTCAGAATCCCATAAGAGACCCGATTTTGTGATGAGCGTAATATTATGATCTGAAGGTGCTGAAGAAATGAAATTCATTTTTTCAATTTCACGGGTTATTTCTTGATTTTCTACGATTTCAAAATTACCAAAATCATAAGAATACTTTTCAGATTCCCAATGGTTTATTGATTTTAAATAGCCTTTGAGTAAGCCTGGGTAATCATTTTTTTCTTCTTCGGGTTTTTTAGGATCTATTTCAGATATAATATACAATTGATTTTCAGCCCTAGTAAAAGCAACATATAAAATGTTAAGCGCATCAAATTCATTCTCAATAAGTAACTTTTGGTAAAGGGCAGCTGGTATTTCACCAAAATTATCTAACTTTTTATTGGCACTTAAATAGGCATAGGGAATTTGATTAGGTTCTTCTAAAAGCGGAATCCAAATATCATCGTTTCGAGTATCTTCTAAAGATTCGTTTACATAAGGGTAAATAACAATAGGAAATTCTAAACCTTTAGAGGTGTGTATGGTCATTATTTGTACTGCATCTTCACCTTCGGGTGCAATGATACTTAACGTATCTTTTTTCTGCTGCCAATAATCTACATAACCGGCAATTACTCCTGTATTTTTTTGTGTATACTCGTAAATAAAATCTAAGTAAAACTGTAGGTAAGCGTCTGCTTCTTCTTGTAAATTAAAACTTCTAATAATATATTCTGCAGCATCATAAAGAGGTAGTCTTTGAAGTGTCGCGAGGTTAAAATGATAATCTAACTCTTGTAAAGACTTAAAAAAATCTTTTTCTAATAAATCTAATCGGTCATAAATACTGCTAAAATAATTTTCGTGCTCTTTATTTTTTTGAAAGAGGTAATCTAAGATTTCAAATTTAATGTTCTTGTCTTCTGGGTTTAAAGAATACCGAAATATAGCATCGATAAAATTTACGGCTTCAGAGTTTTTTACCAGAAGACTTTCGGTAGAAATAATAGGGATTCCCTTTTCGTTAAGGTAATTAGCCACGGCATAACCATGAGCTTTTTTTCGTACTAAAATACAGATGTCTTTTTTTGTATAACCATGCTGCGTAACGTGCTCAATGGTTTCTAACACTTTTTTTGGGTACGCTTCTTCACGATCTTCGTTATTAAGTGCTTCAATAAAACTAATGTTTACAAAACCACCAGTTTGCTGATGAGGCTCTTGAGCAGCATTTTTAAATAATTTCTGGTATTTATCCCAACTTAATTTTTCACCACAAAAGTTAAAAAAAGCATTGTTGAATTTTACAATTTCTAGCTGACTTCTAAAATTTTTGGGCAAATTAATGGTCTGTTTTTCTACATTAAATGGGTTGTAATCTTCACTCAAATCTATAAATTGTTCTGCTTTCCCACCGCGCCAGCGATAAATAGATTGTTTGGCGTCACCCACCAGAAAAAGCTCACCTTTGGTGTTGCCATCAATATCTATTGTAGACAGATTATTCTCAATAAGCGGTATTAAATTAATCCACTGCAATTCTGATGTATCTTGAAATTCATCTATAAAAAATTCATGGTAACGCTCGCCTAAACGCTCATAAATAAAGGGCGCTGGTTGCTCTTTTATGCTTTCACTAATTTTTCTATTAAATTCTGAAATAAGTAACAGATTCTTTTCAATTTTAACGCTTTCTATTTCTTTGTAAATTAGATTTAACAGCGAAAGAGAGGTGAGCTTTTTTAAAATACTCTTATAAAATTCAATGCTATTTATAAGCGTTTCTGAAGAAGAATAAAGTGAAGCTACTTGAGGTTGAATGGCATCCATGACCGATTTTTTTTCATCGGTTTGTTTCTTCGCATAATGTGAAGCTGTAGCAATCTCCTGTTCCCACTTCGCTTTTTTATCTGAAGATTTTACAGTGTAAGATACATTCTCAAGCTTTTTGAAATAATCAGGAATAGAGCTTCTGTTATAATCTTTATCATCTAATCCATTTTGCAAGAGTAATTCAAAAAATTGTGCTGCTTTTTTTTGCAATTTTTTTTCTGAAGTATTTATAAATGCTTTAAGCTCTTTTTCAAAAGCTTGAAAATCTTCAATATTTTTAGTTTCTAATTCTTTAAGCGGCTGTAAATTATTTTCATTCACTAACAGCTGAGCTATTTCATATAAGTCTTTGCTAATATCCCAGCTTTTATCATCATCGGCTTTAGCTATAGCAAAATCTATTAAAACTTTAGTAAGTTTTTTATCTGTTCCTGCTTTAGAAATTAATCTATCTACGGCTTCTTGTAGTATTTCTGAAGTATTTAATTCTACTTCAAAATTCATGGGAAGACCCAAATCTTTAGCAAAAGTACGCAAAACACGATGAGTAAAACCATCGATGGTAGAAACATCAAACGCAGCGTAATTATGAAGAATACTCCTCAATATAATTTTCGCTTCGTTTTTAATTTCTTCTGAAGAAAGTTTAGTTTCATTCTTTATTTCTTCAAAAAGTGCTATAGATTTTTTAGGCGTCTCTTCTTCGGCAAAATCTTTTAAACTATTTACGATTCTAGACTTCATTTCTCCCACCGCCTTATTTGTAAATGTAATGGCGAGAATATTTTTGTAATAATCTTTTCGGTTGGCTTTGAGTAAAATAGAAATGTATTTTTTTACAATGGTAAATGTTTTACCAGAACCTGCAGAAGCATTATAAAGTTGAAAAGGGGAGCGAGAAGTTTGCAAAATGATTAAAATTTTTGAAGCAATGATATAGATAAAAATAATAAGTTATAATGGGTTTCTATGAAAACTCAAAATCTTTAAGTAATTTATAACATTTTTTTATTTTTATTCAGGTTCTTAATAATTAATTTTGATAGCGAATTAGATTACTAACAACAAAATATAACAATTATGGCTTTTGAACAACCAAAATTAAAATATGCTTTTGACGCACTTGAACCTAACATCGACAAAGAAACGATGGAGATTCATTATGGAAAGCACCACGCAGGATATACTAAAAAATTAAATGCAGCTGTAGAAGGAACAGATTTAGATGGAAAAAATATTGAAAATATTTTAATGAATCTAGATAAGTCTAACACGGCTGTTAGAAATAACGGAGGAGGTTTTTTTAACCATAATCTTTTTTGGGAAGTAATGTCTCCAAACGGAGGAGGAAAACCTACAGGTGAATTAGAAAAAGCTATTGAAGAAGCTTATGGCTCTTTTGATGCTTTTAAAGAAGAATTTGCTAAAGCAGCTGCTGGACAGTTTGGTTCTGGTTGGGCTTGGCTTTGTGTACACGAAGGTGGTAAAGTAGAAATTTGCTCTACTCCAAACCAAGATAATCCATTAATGCCAGGTATTGGTTGTGGAGGAACACCAATTTTAGGACTTGATGTTTGGGAGCATGCATATTATCTAAAATATCAAAATAAGCGTCCAGAATATATCGATGCATTTTTTAATGTTGTAGACTGGGAAGAAGTAGCTTCTAAATATGCAAAATCTAAATAATTAGATTTTTAAAATAGAATTATAAAAAAAGGTGGTTTGTAAAAACCACCTTTTTTTGCCCCAAATTTTACCATAAACTTAACCTACTTTTTTATGGCTATTATAAATATAGGATCTTTTTATTAATTTAAGAGAATAATTAACAAATTTTATTTATACAATAAAAATCATTAATTATAGATATGCTCTTTCTTTATTACCTTCAAAGAAATTAATAAATGCTCTATTTACAACTCTATTTCCTCCTGGTGTTGGGTAATCTCCAGTAAAATACCAGTCGCCTAAATTTTTTGGACAAGCCTCGTGTAATTTATCTACTTTCTGATAAATAACTTCTACGTTAGCTTCAATAGTTTCGTCGCAAAGTAATTCTGCAATTTTATTAGAAACCTGCTCGTATGTAAAAGGCTCGTAAACTTCTTTTACAAAATTTTGAACTTGATTGTCTTCTAATTCTACCTGAGCTAGGCATTTATGGTAAACTTTTTCAATAATATCGTATTGATTGGTTTCTTTTAGTAGAGCTAATGCTGCTTTAAAAGCTACAAAGTCTTCTAATCGTGCCATATCTATACCATAACAGTCCGGATAACGAATTTGCGGAGCAGAAGAAACTACGATAATTTTCTTAGGCCCTAAGCGATCCATCATTTTAATGATACTCTTTTTTAACGTAGTACCACGTACAATACTGTCGTCGATTATCACTAAATTATCTTCTGGTTTAACCACACCGTATGTTACATCATAAACGTGTGCCACTAAATCATCACGGCTACTATCTTCTGTAATAAAAGTTCTTAGTTTGGCATCTTTAATAGCAATTTTTTCTGTACGTAAACGGTAAGAAAGAATTTGCTTTAAGCGCTCATCTGTAAGGGTTTCTTTTTCTTTTAGAATTGCTTCATTCTTTTGACGATTTAATTCGTCTTGAGCCGCTTCTACCATTCCGTAGAAAGAAGTTTCAGCAGTATTAGGAATGAATGAAAAAACAGAATTAATGGTATCGTAATCTATTGCCTTTAAAACTTCAGGCATAATAAATTTACCTAAGTTTTTACGTTCTTGATAGATTTCTGCATCACTTCCTCTAGAAAAATAGATACGTTCAAAAGAGCAAGCCTTACGTTCTAGTGGTTCTATTATTTTTTTAATGGAAGTTTTTCCGCTTTTTTTGGTAATTAAAGCGTGACCTGGTTCGAGTTCTTTTACATCTTCAAAAGCAACATTAAAAGCCGTTTGAATAACAGGTCTTTCTGAAGCGGTAACCACCACTTCATCATCTATATAGTAATAAACAGGTCTAATCCCTGCTGGATCTCTTAACACAAAAGAATCGCCATGCCCTATTAATCCGGCCATAGCGTAACCACCATCCCAATCTTTTGAAGATTTACGTAAGATTTTAGCTACGTTCAATCTATCTGCAATATGCGGTGAAGCATCTTTTTTACTAAAGCCTTCTTTTTTTAATTTTTTGTAAACTTTTTGTACTTCAGAATCTAAAAAATGCCCAATCTTTTCCATTACCGTAACGGTATCTGCTTGATCTTTTGGGTGCTGACCTAGTTCTACTAAATTATTAAATAATTTAAAAACATTGGTCATATTAAAGTTACCAGCAACAATAAGGTTACGGTGCATCCAGTTGTTTTGGCGTAAAAACGGATGAACACTTTCGATGCTGTTTTTACCAAAAGTTCCATAACGAACGTGACCTAAAAGTAATTCACCTATATAAGGTAAATTCTTTTTTTGTGCCGCAACATCTTCTGCATATTCAGGATGTTTTTGCATTTCGTCATTAATACGATCATTAATTTGAGCAAAAATGTCTTGAATAGGTTGCGCCTGATTGGATCTTACACGGCTAATGTATCTTTCGCCAGGCGAAGTATCTAATTTTATGCTTGCTAAACCAGCACCATCTTGTCCTCGATTATGTTGCTTTTCCATCATGAGGTACATCTTGTTTAAACCATAAAAAGAGGTACCATACTTTTCTTTATAAAATTCTAAAGGCTTTAATAACCTAACTAGTGCAATACCGCACTCGTGTTTAATAGCATCACTCATATTTTGTGGGCGAGAGATTTAAAGGGTTGTTGTGTTGTTGTTATCTTGAGTGCTTAATCTAAGCTAATTTTAAATTGAGTTAAAGCTTTAAATGTTTTTAAACGTTCTTCAATCTCTTTGTCGGTTAAATTAAGCATCCTTTCAGTTCCAAATTTTTCAACACAAAAAGAGGCTAAATTAGATCCATAAATAATAGCATTTTTCATGTTTTCAAAAGAAGTGTTTTCGGTTTTCGCAAGATAACCTACGAAACCACCAGCAAAAGTATCTCCGGCTCCGGTTGGGTCAAAAACTTCTTCTAATGGCAGAGCAGGGGCAAAAAACATTTCATTTTGATGAAATAATAAAGCGCCATGTTCTCCTTTTTTAATTACTACGTATTTAGGCCCCATTTTCTCGATTTCGCGAGCAGCTTTCACTAAAGAATATTCTCCTGAAAGTTGTCTAGCTTCTTCATCGTTAATCGTAATTACATCTACTTTAGCGATTACTTTCTTAAGATCTTCTAAAGCATTATCCATCCAAAAATTCATCGTATCTAATACAATAAGTTCTGGATTTACCATCTGCTCAATCACACTTAACTGAACTAACGGATGTAAATTACCAAGCATTACAATTTTGGCATCTTTATAAGAAGCAGGCACTACGGGTTGAAAATCTGCTAACACATTTAACTGGGTATCTAAAGTGTCTCGAGAGTTCATATCGTCATGATATTTACCACTCCAAAAGAAGGTTTTACCATCTTCTATCATCTTTAGACCCTCAATATTAATGTCTCTTTCTTTGAAAATAGAAATATATTCTTCAGGAAAATCACCGCCAATTACAGAAACAATAGCGGCATCTACACCAAATTTTTTAGCCGCAAGACCAATATAAGTTCCGGCACCTCCTAAAATTTTATCGGTTTTACCAAAAGGAGTTTCTATTTTATCGAAGGCTACTGTACCTACTACAACTAATTTACTCATGTTATTTGCTTAGAATTTTTGCAAATATAAGGCGTTTATAAGTAATTTTTCAACCTGAGCATTTTTATTAAAAAATTCTAAAAAAATACGATTTATAATATGATAATTAGTGATTTAAATAATTTGTAACTCACTAAATAAAGTGAGATGTAATCGTAGTATTTTCTTTTTCTGAATTCTAATATTTGAGTTTTACGGAAGCTATTATTTTTTTTAAATTAACAATAAGTTGAAGGTATTATCCTTTAAGCTGTAACTCAGTTATTAAGAGATTTTTTTTCTGAATAATGTAATTTTGAAGTATAAAAAACGCTCTAAAAATTGAAAAACTGATTTTTATCATCTTTTCACTAAGAATAAGAAAATATTTTTGAAATCTAATAAAATTCAAAA
Organism: Mesonia aestuariivivens; assembly: GCF_019311235.1. Lineage (GTDB taxonomy): Bacteria > Bacteroidota > Bacteroidia > Flavobacteriales > Flavobacteriaceae > Mesonia > Mesonia aestuariivivens. The sequence continues at coordinate 46,593 of NZ_JAHWDF010000001.1, forward strand.
ATCATGAGAATATTTCTATTTACAGTAATTACAGCATTGTTTTTTAGCTTTTCAGCACAAGCTCAAGAAGAGCAAAATACAAAAGATAATCCGTGGCAATTTAGGTTAAGAGGGGTAGTGGTTTCGCCAGATGAAAAAGCTTCGATAGATGCTATTGGCGGTAATGCAGATATTTCTACAACATTAATTCCAGAGCTTGATATTTCTTATTTCTTTACAGAAAATTGGGCATTAGAACTTATTTTAGGAACCACTAAACACGATGTGAAAGCAGTTAATACTGCAGTTGGAGATATTGATTTAGGAAGTGCATGGTTGTTACCTCCTACATTAACATTTCAATACCATTATACAGATTTAGGTAATTTTAAACCTTATATTGGTGCAGGGGTGAATTATACGATTTTTTATAGTGTAGATGAAGGTCCTGTTGCAGATGATGTAGATTATGATAACAGTTTTGCTTTTGCAGGACAATTAGGGCTAGATTATATGATTAGCGAGAAATGGTTTATTAACGTAGATGTGAAAAAATTATTTTTGCAAACCGATGCCACTATAAATGCAACTTCTGCATTAGGAGCTACTGTTGGTGCAGATGTAGACATTAATCCTTGGCTTTTTGGAGTAGGTTTTGGTGTTAAATTGTAATTTCATTTAAATTATAAATACAGTCTTACTTAGCTACCTTATTAAAAAAAAATACTTTTTTCTTTAATAAGGTAGCTTTTTATATTTATTTCCTCCCAAAATCAGCAGGGATTTCTCCCCATTCTTTAGTGTTCCATTTTAAAATGGGGTTGGAGTAGGTGTTATTGTGCAACCAAACCTCTGCTCTTTTTACTAATTGAAATAAATCTTTGTTTTTAGCTGTTTGTTGCAATTTAGTATTGCAGCATTTTTTTTTAACCCAACCTATCGCGATTCTAGAATCTGAATAAATAGGTAAGTTGCTTTTTCTCTGCTGAAGAAAAGCCAAGCCGTGAACAAGTGCTAAAAATTCGCCAATATTATTAGTGCCTTCTAGAAAAGGGCCTTGCTTAAATATTTCTTTACCAGTTTTGGTATAAACACCACGGTATTCCATTTTACCAGGGTTTCCGCTGCAAGCTGCATCGGTATTTATAGAATCAAAATTTACCTCTTTTGCTCTTTTTTCTAATTGAAATAGTGGCACTCCATTCTTGTTGTTCTCTTTATATTCAAAAAAAGAAACTTTAAATGCATCTTCAGCTTCGGCTAAACTTTTAAAAGATTTATATTGAGCGCCATTAAATCCGTCTATTGCTTTTTTACAAATATTCCAAGAAGTGAAAATTCCTGTTTTGTGCCCCTTCCAAACTACATAATATTTTTTTTTAGCCATTAAGATTTTTTCGATAAAAGTTCATCAATCACTTTTGGGAAATTTTCATGCTCTAATTGCTGAATTTTTTTCTTTAATGTCTCCATAGATTCATTTGTTTCAATTGAAGTACTAAATTGAGCAATAGTTTTTCCTTCATCATACTTTTCGTTCACATAATGTATTGTAATACCAGATTCTTTTTCTTTATTTTCTAAAACAGCTTGATGAACATAATTGCCGTACATTCCTTTTCCTCCATATTTAGGAAGTAACGCTGGGTGAAGATTAATGATTTTATTTTCAAATTCAGCAATAATTTCCTGAGGCATTATCCATAAAAATCCGGCCAAAACAATTAAATCTGGGTTAGTATCCTTCAAAATATGAAGTATTTCGTTAGAATGGTAGAGTGCTTCTCTATCAAAGTGAAGTGAATTAATTTCATGTTCGTGTGCCATTTTTAGAACATTTGCCCTAATGTTGTTAGAAAGAACATGAGAAATTTTAACATCATTCCTGTCTTGAAAATAACGGATAATGTTCTTAGCGTTAGAGCCTTGGCCTGAGGCGAATATGACAATTTTTTTTGTAGAATTTGAAGAGTTCATAGGTTAAAGCGGCAATTTTTTAGAAATTATTAAAGTATAAAAATAGTTACTTACTTTAAAAATATGTAAATTGACACCACATTTTTTAAAGTAAAACTTGTTTTAAACTAAAGTTTTTTATTTTTGCCACTTATTAAAAATCTAAAAAGATAAAATTATGTCAGACATTGCATCAAGAGTAAAAGCAATAATCGTTGATAAATTAGGAGTTGACGAGAACGAAGTAGTAAACGACGCGAGCTTCACAAACGATTTAGGTGCGGATTCTTTAGACACCGTAGAATTAATTATGGAATTCGAAAAAGAATTCGATATTCAAATTCCAGACGACCAAGCTGAGAACATTGCTACAGTAGGTCAAGCGATTTCTTACATCGAAGAAGCAAAAAAATAAGAAATAACCATACGTATGGAGTTAAAGCGAGTAGTAGTTACAGGTTTAGGTGCCTTAACACCAATTGGTAACAATATTGAAGAATATTGGGATTCTTTGGTGAGCGGTAAAAGCGGAAGTGCACCTATCACCTATTTTGATACTGAAAAATTTAAAACCAAGTTTGCTTGCGAGATCAAAAACTTCGACTTTAATGAATATTTTGGCCGCAAAGAAATCCGTAGGCTAGACAAATTTGCACAATACGCTTTGGTAGCTTCTGATGAAGCTATTGCAGATTCTGGTATAGATCTAGAAACTGTAGACAAGTATCGTGTAGGTGTAATTTGGGGAGCCGGGATAGGTGGTTTAGAAACTTTTCAAGAAGAAGTTAAAAATTTTGCGAACGGAGATGGTACACCTCGTTTTAATCCATTTTTTATCCCTAAAATGATTGCAGATATTGCCCCTGGTAATATTTCTATCAAACATGGGTTTATGGGGCCAAATTATACTACCGTTTCTGCTTGTGCTTCCTCTGCCAATGCTTTAATAGATGCTTTAAATTACATAAGACTAGGTTATAGTGATGTAATGGTTACAGGCGGAAGTGAAGCAGCAGTAACACAAGCAGGTATGGGTGGTTTTAATGCAATGCATGCCCTATCTACTAGAAATGATGATCCTGAAAAAGCTTCTAGACCTTTTGATGCAAATCGAGATGGTTTCGTTTTAGGAGAAGGAGCAGGAGCATTAATTTTAGAAGAGTATGAACATGCCAAGGCACGTGGTGCAACCATTTATGCTGAAGTTTTAGGAGGCGGTATGTCTTCTGATGCTTATCATATGACGGCTCCGCACCCTGAAGGTAAAGGAGTGGTGGCTGTTATGGAGAATTGTCTTCGTAATGCAGGCCTAAATCCAGAAGATGTAGATGCTATTAATACGCATGGAACTTCAACTCCGTTAGGTGATGTGGCAGAGCTTAAGGCAATTACAAAAGTTTTTGGTGCTCACGCAAAATCTCTTAATATTAATTCAACTAAATCTATGACAGGGCACCTTTTAGGAGCCGCTGGCGCTATTGAAGCTATTGCTTCTATTTTAGCGATGAAACATAGTTTAGTGCCGCCAACCATTAATCATGAAACGGCAGATGAAAATATTGATCCAGAATTAAATTTAACTTTAAATAAAGCTCAAGAAAGAGAAGTAAATGTGGCCATGAGTAACACCTTTGGTTTTGGTGGTCATAATGCTTGTGTTTTATTTAAAAAAATAGAAGAGTAAGCGTTTAATGAACGTTATACGTAACATATTATATTCCCGTTCTCATAAGGACGGGAATTTTTTTGGTGCTATTCAATCCATTATAGGTTTTAAGCCTAAAGCTATAAGTCATTATAACAGAGCATTTATTCATAGATCTTTAAATAAAAAAGATACTTTAGGAAATGATTTAAATTATGAACGCTTAGAATTTCTTGGTGATGCCATGCTAAGTTCAATAATTGCTGCTTATCTTTACAACGAAGTTCCAAGTGGAGACGAAGGGTATTTGACAAAGATGAGGTCTAAAGTAGTGAGTAGAAAACATCTTAATGAATTGGGTAAAGATTTAGGATTAATTACATTTGTAGAAACAAATGTGCCTAAAGATCATTTTGGTCAAAATATTCATGGAAATTTGTTTGAAGCATTAGTTGGAGCCATTTATTTAGATAGAGGTTACAAGTATTGTGAAAAATTTATTCAGAAAAGGGTCATAGATCCTTACGTAGATATAGAGCAATTAGAAGGAAGAATAATTAGTTATAAAAGTCTTTTAATTGAATGGTGTCAAAAAAAGAAACATAAATTTAAATACGAAGTTTATGAAGACACAGGTAAAGACGAGCTCAAACATTTTGCCGTAAAGTTATGGATAGATCAAAAGGTAATTGCAAAAGCAAGAGCAACTTCTAAGAAAAAAGCAGAAGAAAAAGCATCTAAACGTGCATATTATGCATTTCAAAAAAAGATGAGCAAAGAATAGCGTATCGGTCCTAAACTTCAAGATTATTTAACTTTAGGTCTTCTTAAAAGTTGTGAACTTGTTTTAAATTTACAGGATAATAAAATATGGTGATCAATAAACTGGTGCTTGATAATTTGGTAGATGAAGATTTTCATCTTATTGCCATTCATTGTTCAGCAGAGGTTTATAAAGTTGTATTTTACCTTAATAAATTTTTAGGTTTAAATTTACAGCGAACACCCAAAGATGTAGATTATAATTATCCTGAAGGAATGGCTTTTTATGAACTTTATGATTATTATAGTAAAGATGAAGGCTTCAATTATTACCTCGTATCTAATAAGTACTCCATAAAAGCAAATCATCTACAAAGCAACGGTTTCTTATTTGAAGGAGAAACGAAAAAAAAAGCCTATCTCTTGCCAGAGTTTAAAAGGGTAGACTGTTTTTTAAAAATAGAAGATAATAGCGAATCTGTAATTACTAAAGAATTGTTACTCGCTATCAGTAAAATAAATCAAATAGTAACCGCCTACACAGTAGAGGTTACACAAATGAAATCAATAGAAAATTTAATATTTAGCTAATGCATAAAACAAAGAACACTAAAATTGTAGCTACTTTAGGACCCGCTACAAGCTCTAAAGAAGTTTTAAAATCAATGTTAGAGAGTGGAGTAAACATTTTTAGAATTAACTTTTCTCACGCCAATTATGATGATGTAGAAGAACGCATCAAAATGATTAGAGATTTAAATGAAGAATACGGCTTCAACGCAGGAATTTTAGGAGATTTACAAGGTCCTAAACTTCGTGTAGGGGTAATGAAAGAAGAAGTTGTTGTTTCTAAAGGCGATACTATAACATTCGTTACTGGGGAAGAGTTTGAGGGTACAGCAGAACGCGTTTACATGAACTACGATAACTTTCCTAGAGATGTAAAAGCTAAAGAGCGAATTTTATTAGATGATGGTAAGCTTATTTTTGAAGTGGTGAATACCAACGGAAAAAATGAAGTAGAAGCAAAAGTTGTTCAAGGAGGTCCTTTACGTTCTAGAAAAGGAGTAAACTTACCAAATACAGAACTTTCTTTACCAGCACTGACAGAGAAAGATGTAAAAGATGCAGAATTCGCAATTAAGAAAGAAGTAGACTGGATGGCACTTTCTTTTGTACGCCATGCGCAAGATATTAAAGATTTACAAGACATCATTAATGAGCATAGTGAGCATAAAATACCAATCATCGCTAAAATTGAAAAGCCAGAAGGGGTTAAAAATATCGATGAGATTGTTCAAGCATGTGATGGTTTAATGGTTGCTCGTGGAGATTTAGGAGTTGAAGTTCCTGCTAATGAAGTGCCTTTAATTCAAAAAGAATTAGTGCTTAAAGCAAAAAAAGCGCGTATTCCTGTAATCATTGCTACGCAAATGATGGAAACCATGATTAGCAGTCTTACTCCAACAAGAGCGGAAGTAAATGATGTAGCTAACTCTGTGATGGATGGTGCTGATGCTGTGATGTTAAGTGGAGAAACTTCTGTAGGGAAATACCCAGTAGAAGTAATTCAGAAAATGACAGATATTATTAAAAGTGTCGAGCATTCAAAATTAATTAATGTACCACACGACCCTCCACATATTAAAACAAAAAGATACATTACCAAATCTGTGTGTTATCACGCGGCTTTAATGGCGAATGAGATTGATGCAAAAGCAATTTGTACGTTAACAAATAGTGGATACACAGCTTTTCAAATTTCAGCTTGGCGTCCAGATGCCCATATTTTAGCTTTTACTTCTAATAAAAGAATCTTAACGCAATTAAGCCTTCTTTGGGGAGTTAATGCGTATTACTATGATAAATTTGTAAGTACAGATGATACCGTAGAAGATGTAAATGAAATCGCTAAAGAAAAAGAAGTGGTTAAAAAAGGAGATTTTGTAGTTAACCTTGCTGCTATGCCAATTGGTAATAAAGGTATGGTAAATACATTACGTGTTTCTGAAATTGAGTAGAAGATTTTTTTGAAATATTTATAATAAAAACGGGTTGCCTTACAAAGCAACCCGTTTTTTATTTAATTTAAGTTTAATGTTTAGTTTAAATCAAATCGATCTAAGTTCATGACTTTATGCCAAGCAGCTACAAAATCCCTTACAAATTTTTCTTTTGCATAATCACTGGCATATACTTCTGCTAATGCTCTTAATTCTGAATTAGAACCGAAAATTAAATCTACTCTTGTAGCTTTCCATTTAAGTTCATTTGTGGTTCTATCTCTACCTTCAAAAAACATTTTATCTTCATTTGTTGCTTTCCAAACCGTATTCATATTCAATAAATTTCTAAAGAAATCATTAGTAAGAATTCCGGTTTTCTCTGTAAATACGCCATATTCAGAACCATCATAATTGCCGTCAAGCACACGCAAGCCACCAATAAGAACAGTCATTTCTGGAGCTGTAAGTGATAAAAGTTGTGCCTTATCAAGTAATAATTCTTCAGAAGAAATTGCATATTTCTTGGGTTGATAATTTTTAAAACCATCAGCAATTGGTTGTAAATATTTCATGCCATCAATATCGGTTTGTTCTTGCAAAGCATCCATTCTTCCTGGGTTAAAAGGAACTTTTATAGGTACTCCTGCTTTTTGAACAGCATCTTCAACAGCGATATTTCCTCCTAAAACAATTAAATCTGCAATAGAAATTTTTCTCTTGGTTTGTTGTTCAAACTTATCTTGAATATGTTTATAAACACCAAGTACTCTTTTTAATCGTTTTGGATTATTGGCTTCCCAGTTTATTTGTGGTTCAAGTTGTATATGAGCTCCATTGGCACCGCCACGACGGTCAGATTTTCTATAGGTTGAAGCTGAAGCCCAAGCCGTAGCTATTAAATCACTTGCAGTTAATTCAGAATTTAAAATTTCTTGAGTCAGAGTTTTAATGTCTTCTTTATTGACTAATTCATGATCTACCGTAGGAATAGGATCTTGCCATAAGAAATCTTCTTTTGGAATTTCTGGTCCTAAATAACTTGATTTTGGACCCATATCTCTGTGTGTTAATTTAAACCATGCTTTTGCAAAAGCAGCATTAAATTCTTCTGGATTTTCATAAAATCGTTTCGAGATTTTTTCATAAACAGGGTCTTCTTTAAGTGAAATATCTGTCACTAACATGGTTGGCTTATGCGTTTTGTTTTTATCAAAAGCATCAGGATACATTTTCTTTGGAGTTTTAGCTACAAATTGGTGAGCACCACCAGGACTTTTGGTAAGCTCCCATTCATTTTCAAATAAACTTTTAAAGAAACCTTGGCTCCATTGCGTTGGCGTCGCTGTCCAAGTTACTTCTAAACCTGAAGTAATTGCATCTTTACCTTTACCAGATTTATAAGAACTTTTCCACCCTAACCCTTGATCTTCAATGTCTGAAGCTTCTGGGGCAGCACCTAAATGTTCATCACCATTGGCTTTTCCGTGGGTTTTCCCTAAAGTATGTCCGCCGGCAATAAGAGCTACTGTTTCTTCATCATTCATTCCCATTCTGCCAAAAGTCTCTCTAATCGCTTTTGCCGCAAGTAATGGATCTGGATTTCCTCCTGGACCTTCAGGGTTAACATAAATTAATCCCATTTGAGAAGCCGCTAATGGTTGTTCTAATTCTCCATTTTTATCATAACGTTGATCTCTTTCTAACCATTTTTTTTCACTACCCCAGTATACATTAGTTTCTGGTTCCCAAACATCTTCACGGCCACCTGCAAATCCAATGGTTTTAAATCCCATAGATTCTAGTGCTACATTTCCTGTAAGAATCATTAAATCTGCCCAAGAGATTTGTTTACCATATTTTTGTTTAATAGGCCACAATAACCTTCTTGCTTTATCTAAGTTTGCGTTATCTGGCCAACTATTTAGTGGTGCAAAGCGCTGCTGTCCTGCTCTAGAACCACCTCTACCATCGCCCGTACGGTAAGTTCCTGCGCTATGCCAAGCCATGCGTATAAAAAATGGACCATAATTTCCAAAATCTGCAGGCCACCAATCTTGAGAATTAGTCATTAATTTTTTTAGATCTTTTTTGAGTGCTTGATAGTCTAACTGCTTAAACTCTTCAGCATAGTCAAAATTAGTATCCATGGGATTAGACATTTCTGAATTCTGTCTCAAAATACCAACATTTAATTGGTTAGGCCACCATTCTTCATTGGTCGTGCCTTTATCTTTATTTTTTATATTCTGCCCAATACTACTTAATTTATCGAAACCAAAAGGACAACCTCCAGATTTTTTAGGAGATGTAGATCCTTTTTCAGAATTGGAGCAAGAAGCAAAAAGGAGGAGTAATGCCGAACTTAAAAATTTAATTTTCATTTGAATACTTGTTTAATTACAAGGCAAAGATGAGTCTAATTATATATTTACAAAAACTATATTTTAAATACGTATATTGATGTTGTAGATATTAGTTATATTTGCAAGTATGACAATCCAACAATTTAAATACGTACAGGCAGTAGTAGAATTAAAAAATTTTGAAGCTGCAGCAGAAAAGTGTTTTGTTACCCAGTCTACTTTAAGTACCATGATAAGTAGACTAGAGAATGAGATTGATATTAAAATATTTAATCGAAAAACAAAACCAGTTTCCATAACCTCTGAAGGAGAACAACTTATTAAAAGGTTCAGAATTATTAATAACGAAATAGATTCGTTAAAAAACATGATTCAAGAAATGAAAGGTGAAATAGTAGGTGAGGTGAAGATTGGAATTATACCCACAATTGCTCCTTACTTATTGCCTCTTTTTTTAACAGCTTTTGCTGAAAAGTTTCCGAAAGTTAAAATTGTGGTGAGAGAAATGACGACAGACCAAATACAGCAAGAATTAAAAATACGTAAATTAGATATTGGCATATTAGCTTTACCACTAGTAGATGAAGAGCTTGATGAATTAGAATTGTTTACAGAACCCTTTTTGTTATATGATTGTACGGGTGAAAAGTCTAACGAAAAAGTAGCCTTAGAAAGTCTTAATTATTCTAAAGTTTGCCTGTTGCAAGAAGGTCATTGTTTACGTACACAAGTTCAAGAAATATGTGAACTCTCCGCAAAATTAACGACACAAGATGTTAATTTTGAAATAGAATCGGGCTCGATGGACAGTTTGTTGAAAATCACAAAAATACGAAAAGGAATTACTATTATTCCTCATTTAGCTACGTTAGATTTGAGGGAAGAAGAGAAAAATCAACTTGCTTATTTTCAAGAGCCGGTTCCGGTTCGAAAAGTGGGGTTGGTTACGAATAAGTTTTTTGTAAAGAAAAAATTGTTAAATAAACTATATGAAGTGATTTTAGCTTCTGTTAAAGGTTTAATTCCGCAAGTAGATCAGCAAAAAACAATTAAACCTCTACCTTCAAATCATTAGAATTGAAAGCTGAGTTGGACGTAAATTTCTTTATCATCTTCATTAGTTTTCTCTTTTTTATCGGTATTTAGGTTAGAAAGAGAAATTCCTAAAAGCCGCACAGAATCTTTCATCTTTTCTTGGTATAAAAGCTCCTTAGCAACCTCTAAAATCAATTCTTTGGTAGAGATAAAGTAAGATATAGTTTTGCTTCGAGTTTGTTGCGTAAAATCGCTGTATTTAATTTTTAACGTAATGGTTTTACCGGCAACTTTACTCTTCACTAGACGTCGTTCGATCTCTTCAGCGATATGTTCTAAACGTTCGAGCATATAAATTTCAGAAGTTATATTTTCAGAAAAAGTACGTTCGGCACCTAAAGATTTTCTAATCCTATTAGGTTTCACTTCACTTAAATGAATTCCACGTACTACGTTGTAATAATAAGAACCGCTTTTGCCAAATTTATCTGCTAAAAATTCTTCAGATTTAGTTTTTAAATCTTTTCCGGTGAAAATACCTAACTGATACATTTTTTCTGCCGTAACTTTACCAACACCGTGAAATTTTCTAATTTCTAGATTTTCGAGAAACGCTTCAACTTCATCTGGATTCACCGTTTTTTGTCCGTTAGGTTTATTGTAATCACTTGCAACTTTAGCCACAAATTTATTAATCGATATTCCTGCGGAAGCATTTAAGCCAGTTTTCTCCTTAATTTTTTGTCTAATTTCTTTTGCAATAAGAGAGGCGCTGGGGTTATTTTTTTTATTGATTGTGACATCTAAATAAGCTTCATCTAAAGATAGCGGTTCAACTAAATCTGTATATTCTAAAAAGATGGTTCTTATGCGCTGTGAAATTTCTCGGTAACGATCAAAATTAGATTTTACAAAAATAAGATGCGGGCAAAGTTTTTTTGCCATAACTCCGCTCATCGCACTTTTCACCCCAAACTTTCTTGCTTCATAACTGGCAGCGCTCACTACCCCACGTTTAGAACCGCCACCCACAACAATTGCCTTTCCGCGTAGTTCTGGATTATCTAATTGCTCTACAGAGGCGTAGAAAGCGTCCATGTCGATATGGATTATTTTACGTTGCGGCTTCACAATACAAAGTTAACTAATCTTATTTTTTGTGAGCTATTTTATAACTTACTCTTATGAAAACGAAAACAGCAATATTACTCGGCGCTACGGGACTAACCGGAAATTTATTACTTCAGCAATTACTAAAAGATGAAGCTTTTCATAAAATCATACTTTTTTCTAGAAGTAGTGTGAACGTTCAGCATCCTAAAATTGAAGAATATTTAATTCATTTATTTGAATTGGAAAAGTATCAGCAACACTTTCAAGCCGATGTTGTTTTTTGTGCAGTAGGGACCACTAAAAAGAAAACTCCAGATGAAAAAAACTATCGAAAAATAGATTTTGGGATTCCAGTGAATGCAGCAAAATTAGCCAAGCAAAATCAGATTTCTAAAATGATTGTAGTTTCTGCATTGGGAGCCAATAAAGACAGTAATATTTTTTATAACAAAACCAAAGGAGAGATGGAAGAAGGAGTTTTAGCACAACAATTAGCAGAAACTTATATTCTTCGTCCTTCTTTAATTCAGGGAAATCGTGCAGAAAAAAGAAAAATGGAATTTGTTGCCAACCAATTAATGAAAGCGGCTAGTTTTTTAATGGTGGGGCCTTTAAATAAATATAAACCCATTGAGGCAGAAACGATAGCTAAAGCGATGAGAATATTGGGTAAAGTGAATTATAAAAATTCCATTATTGAATCTGAAGAAATTAAGAGAATAGCTACTAATAATTAGTTGATATAACCTGTAAAAAGTTGATTTGTTAAGAATTTTGTATCTTACAGAAAATCAAACTTTTAATGTATAGCTATAAAATTACAAATTACTTACTAGTTTTTTTAATCATATTTTCTCTATCAAGCTGTAAAGATAAAAGCGATTCTTTTACAGAAGGCGCTCAACTTGCTTACGAAACCAGTATGGTTTCTAAATCATTATCAGAGATAAAAGAAGATGGGAAACTCACCGTTATAACCATCTACAATTCTACCAGTTACTTTTTATACCGCGGAAAACCAATGGGTTTTGAGTATGAATTGGTTAAAAAACTCGCCGATCATTTAAACTTAGAGCTTAATATTAAGGTGGCCGAAGATATCGATCATTTATTTGATATGTTAAATGCTGGTGAAGGAGATTTAATAGCCTTTGGACTTTCGGTGACTGAAGATCGAAAAAAGCTAGTCAATTTTACCGAATATCACTACCTCACGCATCAAGTGTTGGTACAGCGTCGTCCTGATAATTGGCGAAAACTCCCGATGTATAAAATTAAAAAGCAAACGATAAACGACCCGATTGAGATGATTGGGAAAAAAATACACGTGCGTAAAAATTCATCGTATTTTGAACGATTAGAAAATTTAGAGGATGAAATTGGCGGGCAGATAGATATTCAATTAGTGCCGGGCAATAAAACCACCGAAGACATTATTAAAATGGTTGTGAAAGGCGAAATAGATTATACGATCGCCGATTATAATATTGCTGCCATTAACCAAACCTACAACCCAATTTTAGACATAGATACCGAAATTAGTTTTTCTCAGCGCATTGCTTGGGCAGTTCGTAAAAATTCACCAGAGCTGCTAGCCGAAATAAATTCGTGGCTTAAGAAAACCAAAAAGGAAGATTTCTACTATGTGGTTTATAATAAGTACTTCAAAAATAAAAAGTCATATAGACGCCGAATTAAAAGTCAATTTTATAGTAAGAATGAAGGTAAAATAAGTCAGTACGATGCTATTGTAAAAAACAACGTAGAAAAATTAGGTTGGGATTGGCGTTTGCTAAGCTCTCAAATTTTTCAGGAATCTAGATTTAAACCCAACGAAAATTCTTGGGCAGGGGCAGGAGGTCTAATGCAGATTATGCCAGCAACAGCGCAAGATTTAGGAATTGCAGATATTACGAATCCTTCCGAAAATATACGTGGTGGGACAAAATATTTAAAGCAACTTCGCGAAAATTTCACCAAGGTAGAAGACAGTATTCAGAAAATAAAATTTACACTCGCAGCTTACAACTGTGGGTTAGGTCACGTTCGAGATGCACAGCGATTAGCCAAAGCTTTTGATGAAGATCCTTATGTATGGGACGATAATGTAGAAGATTATATGCTGAAGTTAAGCTCGCGCGAATTTTTTAGCAGACCAGAAGTGAAATATGGTTTTGTAAGAGGTCGTGAGCCTTTTTTATATGTAAAGGAAATTTTCTTGCGCTACGAGCATTACAAAAAATTAATTCCGTTTGAAACTCCCAAAGACGGAATCTAAAGTAGCTTCAAATTAACTAGAATTTAACTTTCTATAGTATTCTTTTTCGTTGTTGCTTAATAGTTTTAGTGAATTATTCATCTACAAAATTTAGAATATGGCTAACCGAAGAAATTTCATTCAAAAAACAATATTAGGGTCTGCTGGCATTATGGCGGCTCCGTCTATTTTAAATGCTTCAAATACATCGACAGGAATCCCTGCGGCAAAAATTAAAAATAATCATTTACGCGAAAAATTTAAACCCGAATGGAAGTTCGGAATCGGTGGAGTTGCTGCTGGTAACGGATTTCACGTAAATTCAGATGAACAAATTCGAAATGCAATGGATGCGGCTTGGGAAAATGGAGTACGTTATTTTGATACTTCACCTTGGTACGGTTTAGGGATTAGCGAGCGCAGAATGGGAAGTTATCTTTTCAATAAAAAAAGAGAAGATTTTGTGTTATCTACCAAAGTAGGTCGACTCTTAAAACCAGATCCAAATTTTAGTATGCCTGATGGTTTATGGAAAGGCAAGTTAAATATGAATTATAAATACGATTACTCGGCTGAAGGAGCTAGAAAATCGGTAGAAGATAGTTTGCACCGCTTAGGTTTGGCTTATTTAGATATTGTTTTTATTCACGATTTATCGCCCGATAATCCAGATTTTTCTAGAAGCGATTACGAAAAATATTTTGATCAGGCTAAAAATGGCGCAATGCCAGAGCTTACTAAAATGCGAGAAGAAGGTTTAATTAAAGCTTGGGGACTGGGTGTAAATACTACTGAACCTATTTTAGAAACCATAAAGGTTGCCGATCCAGATATATTTTTATCGGCTAAGCAATATTCACTTATCTATCACGAAGATGATTTAAATAATGTCTTTCCAGTTTGTGAAAAAGAAGGAATTAGCTTAGTAATTGGCGCTCCGTATAATTCTGGGTTTTTAGCAGGGAAAGATCGTTTTGATTATAGTAAAGATATTCCTGAAAAATACGCAGTAAAAAGAGATCAGTTGCAAAAAGTAGCCGATAAACATCAAGTAGATTTAGCTACGGCAGCACTTCAGTTTTGTGCTGCGCCAGATGTAGTTTCAAGTGTAATACCAGGGGCAAGTAATGCTGAACAATCTTCAGCGAATGCAAAATCGATGAATGTGAAAATTCCGAAAGCATTTTGGGCAGAATTAAAATCTGAAGGTTTAATTGCCCAGAACGCACCAGAACCCAAAATAAAGTAGTTTAAATAAATTTTGAGAGAAGCTTAACACTGAGATTAAGCTTCTTTTGATATATTTGTATCGTACACGATTTAATCGTAAATGAATTAAAAAAAATAGTTATGAAAACACAATATCAAACAACAGTAGAAGCAACTGGAGGAAGAAACGGACACGTAAAAAGTGAAGACGGATTTGTAGATTTTGACGTTTTAATGCCGAAAGAATTAGGCGGAAATGGAGGAGCTACCAATCCCGAGCAATTATTTGCAGCAGGTTATGCCGCTTGTTTTGATAGCGCTTTAAATTTAGTGATGAGCAAAGCCAAAGTAAAACCCGAAAATCCAACAATAGTAAAAGCTACCGTAGGAATTGGCCCAAATGAAGAAGGCGGATTTCAATTAGCTGTTAAACTTGCGGTAGAAATTCCCGGAGTAGAAAAGGAGAAAGCACAAGAGTTAGTAGAACAGGCACACCAAGTTTGTCCGTACTCTAACGCCACTCGCGGAAACATTGAAGTAGAATTAGAAGTGATTTAATTCATCCCAAAATTTTATAAACTATGATTCCCTTTTTGCAACTGTAGAAAGGGAATTTTTTTTATTACTTTCATTGCTTAAAAGAGTACTGGCTTAAAAATTACTGAAGAATGAGTGAGAAATATGAAGATTTAAAACTAGAAAATCAACTTTGTTTTCCGTTGTATACGGCTTCACGTTTAGTGATTCAGCAATATCAGCCTATGCTAAAGGAATTAGATCTTACCTATTCGCAATATTTGGTATTGATGGTGTTGTGGGAAAAAGATGAGGTAAATTTAAGTACGATAGCCGAAAAACTTCAGCTTCAATCTAATACATTAACACCGCTTTTAAAGCGACTTGAAAAACGCGGATTGTTGGAGCGAAAACGTTCTGAAACTGATGAGCGTAATATTATAATCACTTTAACCCAAAAAGGAAAATCACTAAAAGATGAAGCTTGTGATGTTCCAGCTTTATTAGCCGAACACCTTCCATTATCTATAGATGAAGCCAAAGAATTATACCGATTGTTATATAAAATGATTGGTAAAATGAGTGATTAATAAGTTGTTATTTCGTCATTCTGTGCTTAACACTAAATCGCATATTTATCTGTAAATTTTCAATTAAATATTTCTGAAGAAATTTTTAGGGTTTATTATTCAGATTTTCTGCTTTTTATATTAAAACTCGGCGCTTCATAATCTTCAGGTAAGTAATCTTTCGGAATGGTGCTCATATTTCCATCACGTTGGGCACGGTAGTGTGGCGATAAAATTTCAATATCCATTTCATTACAACAATCTTGAATATTTTGATGCAAATCTGAATAAATTAGCGCTTGTTTATTAGCGTGTTTGGTATAAGCATTCAGTTGGTAAGACACATAAAAATCATCTAAACTGGTTTGTAGCACAAAAGGTTGAGGTTTTTTTTCGATTAAATTAGTACGTAAAGCGGCTTCAACTAAAGCTGCATAAACTGTTTTATACGGAAGGTCATAACCTAAGGTCACTGTGGTATTAATAATTAAACCTTCACCTTTATCTTTGGTAAACGTGGAATAATTTACCGTGTTTCCACTCAAAACTGCAGAATTGGGAATGGTGATTTCTTCATTTTTTATGGTTTTAAGTCGGGTAACTAGAAGTGTTTTTTCGATTACATTTCCAGTAGTATCTCCAATATTAATACGATCACCAATTTTAAAAGGTCGCATATAGGTAATTACCAAACCTGCGACCATATTTGCGATGGCTGAAGAAGATCCTAGCGATAATAAAACTCCTAAAAAGACAGAAACGCCTTTAAAAATGTTGGAGTCTGATCCTGGTAGTAATGGAAAGATGAGTACAAACATAAAGGCAAATAACAAAAACCTAATAATGGTAAATGTGGGCATAGCCCAATCGGGGTGAAATCCTGATATTTCTAACTTTTCACCTTCAATTTCAGTAAAAATATATTTTACAGATTTTACAAAATAGCGCATCACAAAAATGATGACTGCAATTTTGATGAGGTTAGGGAAGTAACTCCAAATGGCTGTAAATATTTGTCCGAATGAAGAAAATATCAAATCGAAAAGATAATTAGACCAACCTTGAGTAAACTCAAATACGCTAAAAATAAGCGGAAAAAAGATATAGACAACCAGCAGAATTAAAAACCATTTTAAAACTTTCAGTAGTAATAGTATTACATTAAGTTCTTGTTCTGGTGTGATAAAAGTATAGTTATTGTAGGTAAGACTTTTAAGCCATTTATCTTTTTTACGTTCAATAAAACGAATACTTCTCTGGTTTAAAAATCCTATTAATTTAAGCGCTAGCCATAAGCCTAAGAGTATTAATGCAACAAAGCCAATTTTTAAGAATATGTTTTTCGGGACATATTTGCTTTCAGCGATATCAAGATTTGCAGCAATTTTACCTACGTATAAATTGGCTAACTGCTCTTTTGTTTTTTGAGTGTTAAGCGTATCTAAATTAGAAATATTAAAAAGTAATTGATTAGCATAAAACACTTCTAAATGATCACTATCATTTAAAATTTGAAGAGAGTCTTTTGCAAATAAATTAGCATCAATGCGTTGTATTCTTCTTGATATAATTTCGGCGCGTTCTGCAGCAGATAAATCTCCTGATTTTTGATAAATTGAAAATAATTCTTCTCCCGCTTTACCAATAACAGGAAAATTTTCTTTGGGAATTAACTCGTTTTTAGTGGAAGTAGTGTCTTGTTCAAATTCATTTAAATTTGAAGCAGAAAAAGCAAAACAGCTCGTTGATAAACCAGAAAAAATTATCAATAAACCGACTGTAATTTTGTAGATAATCCCCATAAGTATAAATTAACGTGCTGCTAACTTGATGATTTCGCACGGACTACTAAGCTAAAAATAAATATTTTAATTTTCAGAAATACTTTTAAATGCTAAGCTTATCAATAGGAAGACTGTTTTATAGAAATGATTACTTTTGAAAGAAAACACTATGCTTGAAATCGAACGGAAATTTTTGGTACAAAACCAAGATTTTAAAATAGAAGCTTTTCAATCTTTTGAGATTAAACAAGGTTATTTAAATTCTCATCCTGAGCGTACCACTCGTATTCGAATAAAAGAACTTGAGGCTTTTATAACCGTTAAAGGAAAGTCTTCTGAAAACGGTTTATCACGTTTTGAGTGGGAAAAAGAAATTAATTTAAAAGATGCTGAAGCTTTACTGAAATTATGTGAATCGGGCAAAATTGAAAAGACGCGCTATTTAATTAAGTCTGGAAATCACACTTTTGAAGTTGATGAGTTTTATGGGCAAAACCAAGGTTTAATCGTTGCAGAAGTAGAGATGAAATCTGAAGAAGATGAAGTTATTCTACCCAAATGGTTAGGAAAAGAAGTAACGGGAGAACAAAAATATTATAATTCAGCATTAACTCAACACCCTTATTGTAGTTGGGAAAAATAGAGAAGTACCTTTATAACTACATAGCATGAAAAAAATCGCCTTGTAAAAATTAATTTACAAAGCGATTTACTAACCAAAAATTACAAACTATAAAATTTTATTTCCATCCGCCACCTAAAGCTTGGTAAAGATTTACGATAGAATTTAACTGGGTGTATTTTGCTGTAATTAAATCTAACCTAGAGTTTAAAGCATTTTCTCTTGCAGTTAACACTTCTAAATAATTAGCTAAACCATTATTTAATAATTCTTGAGAATAGTTAGTAGCCGTTTCATAAGCATCAAATTCTTTCTCTTTAATCTCTATTTTTTCTGTTGAAGCTTCATAATTATACAAAGCATCAGCCACTTCTTTAGTTGCCGTTAAATAAGCTTGTCTAAACTGAAGTCTAGCTTGCTCTTGTTGTACTTGAGCTGCCTCATACTGCGTTTTTATTTGTCTTTTCTGAAAAATAGGCTGGGTTAATCCACCTACAATCGTAGCAAATAATGAGTTCGTATCAAACAATTCTTTTGCGCTTAATGCTTGTAGGCCTCCAGTTGCCGTTAACGTAATCGAAGGATAAAAGTTTGCACGAGCTACATTGGTAAGCTCAAAAGCATTTACCAGCTTATATTCTGCTTGCTTAACATCGGGCCTGTTGCTTAATAATTGTGCAGGAACACCGGTTTTCAGTTCAGTGTCTATACTTTGATTTTCTAGCAAGGTTCTATTGATATCTTGAGGTTCTTTACCTAGCAGAATTGACATCGTGTTTTCTAATAATCTAATTTGATTATTTAAATCTACCAATAAGGCTTGCGCTGTATAAAGTTGAGCTTCGGTTTGCTTCACTGCAACTTCGGTAATATTTCCGGCATCTTTTAAAGCTTTATTAGTTTCTAAACTTTTCTCTCTAGTTTCAATAGTTTTTTTAGTGACTCTTCGTTGTTCATCTAAAGAAAGCAATTGGTAATAGTTAGAAGCAATATTAGAAATTAAAGTAGTTTTTACGGCTTGATGCGCAGCTACACTTTGTAGGTAAGTGGCACCGTAAGCTCTTTTTTGACTTCTGATTTTTCCCCAAATATCGGCTTCCCAAGAAAGGTCGGCAGAAAGTTCATATTGATCTTGGGATGAAAAAAATGAACCAAATTGACTGTTGGAGGAAATTTCTTGATGTGTTAAACTTGCATTTCCAGTAATGGAAGGGAAATAGCCCGCTTTACCTTGTTTCAAGTAAGCTTCAGCATATAATATTTGCTGAAGCGCTACCCGAATATCAATATTATTTTGAAGACCTTCTTCTATGTAATCTTGCAATACAGGATCTGTGAACATATCTCTCCAAGAAACATTTGCCATGTTTAGGCTATCTTGAGGAATATTATCTGTTCTAAAATTCTCTTCGTTTACAATTTCCGGTTGCTCGTAATCTTTAGCTACGAAACAGCTTTGCATTGTGATGGCAAAAGTAGCCATTAAAGCTACTTTTTGCCATTTTTTATTTTTTATGATAGATTTCATATTATTTGTTTTCTTCTTCAGTAGATTCTATAATGAATTCTGGTTCACCAGAAATTTTTTCTTGTAACCATTGAAACATAATATACAGTATTGGAATTACGAAAACTCCCGCAAGAGTACCTATTAGTAATCCTCCAACAGCACCTGTACCAATAGATCTATTACCAATTGCACCTACACCACTTGCTAAAACTAAAGGCATTAAACCTAATATAAATGCAAATGAGGTCATTAATATTGGTCTTAAACGTGCTTTGGCTCCATTAATAGCAGCATCTACAATAGACTCGCCTCGTTTTCTTCTTTGTATAGCAAACTCTACAATAAGAATAGCATTCTTAGCAAGAAGACCTATTAGCATGATGAGTGCAATTTGAAAATAGATATTGTTTTGTAAGCCTAACATTTTAATAGAAAAATATGCTCCAAAAACTCCAAGCGGTAATGAAAGGATTACAGAGAATGGTAATAAATAACTTTCATATTGAGCAGAAAGTAAAAAGTAAACAAAAACTAAACACAATATAAATATCATAGTAGTTTGGTTACCTGCGCTTACTTCTTCTCTAGTAAGCCCAGAATAAGCTGTGTTAAAATTATTAGGTAACGTACTCGCTTCTTCCTTAATAATATTAATTGCATCACCTGTACTAAAGCCAGGATTCATGGCTACTGTAAGTTTTGTGGAATTAAATAAGTTAAAACGGGTAACGGCTTGCGGTCCATATACTCTTTTTAAGGAAATAAATTGAGTAATTGGGGACATCTTACCATCGCTAGTTTTTACAAATAATTTGTTTAAATCACTTTTTGAAGCTCTATCTTCTGGTAAAGATTGAATGTATACTCTATATTGTTTACCAAATCTAGCGAAATCTGCTGCATAAACTCCACCAATATACCCTTGCAGTGTAGAGAAAATATCACTAATAGACACTCCTTTATCTTTTGCAACAGGAACATTGATATTTAATTCATATTGTGGGTATCTTGTGTTAAATGAAGATTGCGCGTATTGGACTTCTGGATGCTTCATTAAAGATTGAATAAACTTTTGATTAGTTTTATCGAGCTCTTTAAACGATCCTCCTGATTGATCTAATAAGTTTACCTCTGCACCAGCAGACGCACTAAAACCTGGCACACTTGGAGGTGCAAAGAATATAATATTAGCTTCAGGTATAGTTGATGCAATACCAAATAATCTTCCTGTAATAGCATCTACCGATAGAGAATCTTCTTTACGTTCAGACCAATTTTTAAGTTTAATAAAACCTAGTGCATAGTTTCCACCAGCTCCACTTAATAAACTAATTCCATCAATCATAGAAACTGCTTCCACACCAGGTAAATCTTTAATTTTATTATACATCGATTCGTTTACAGCATGCGTTCTATCTAGCGTTGCTCCTGCAGGTAATTCAATATTGGCAAAAATAATACCTCTATCTTCGTTAGGTATAAAACCTGTCGGAGTGGTAGTAGAAGTCCAATAAATACCCACGATTGATAATGCTAAGATGACAAACGTAATCCACTTATTTTTATATAAGAATCCTAGCGACTTACCATATCTATTTATGGTAGCATTAAATCCACGATTAAATGCAGCATAGAATCGTTGTAAAAATGATTTTTTGCTTTCTTCCTCATTGTGTGGTTTTAAAAACAAAGCACAAAGCGCTGGACTTAGTGTTAAAGCATTAACTGCAGAAATAACAATAGCTACAATTAAAGTTATACCAAATTGTTTATAAAAGACTCCTGTTGGTCCTTGTACAAAGGTGACCGGTACAAATACAGCCGCCATTACAAGTGTAATAGAAATAATAGCTCCTGATATTTCGTGCATAGCGCCTATGGTTGCTTTTTTTGCAGTTTTGGCGCCTTCATCAATCTTCGCATGTACAGCTTCTACTACTACAATAGCATCATCAACAACAATACCAATGGCCAGAACAAGTGCAAATAGGGTAAGTAAGTTAATAGAAAAACCAAAAACATTTAGGAAAAAGAATGTACCAATAATAGATACTGGAACTGCAATAGCAGGTATTAAAGTAGATCTAAAATCTTGTAAGAATATAAATACAACAATAAATACTAAAATAAAAGCTTCTATTAAGGTGTGTACTACTTTTTCTATAGAGGCATTTAAAAACTCATTGGTGTCGTAAGGAATTAGAGTCTTTACACCATCAGGGAAGTCTTTTTCTAAAACGTTTAGGCGAGATTTAATTTCTTTAATAATTTCTTGTGCATTAGAACCTTTAGTTTGATATATAGCCATATTAATACTCGGGTATCCCTCTGTAATAGACTTTTTACCATAAGTTTGTGCTCCAAGTTCAATATCTGCGACGTCTTCTAATTTTAAATACTGCCCATTTCCTAAGGCCTTTATCACAATACCTGAATATTGCTTTTCTGTTTTAAAACGGCCACTATATTTAATTACATAAGAAAATGATTCACCATTATTTTCTCCTAACGCACCAGCTGCTGCTTCTAAACTTTGCTCACTTAATGCCGCACTAATATCTGCAGGTGTTAAGTCGTAAGCTGCAAGTTTTTCTGGTTTTAACCATATACGCATGGCGTAATCTTCTTGAGAAAATACGTTTACATCTCCAACACCACTTACCCTTTGTAATTCAGGAATAACATTAATTTTTAAATAGTTTTGTAGGTAAGTAGAACTATAATCTTTATTTGTAGTATAAAAAGATAAGAACATTAATGAACTGGTCTGTTGCTTTTGTGTAAGTACTCCAGTTTGTTTTACCTCTGCTGGTAATAAAGGATTTGCTCTAGCAACACGGTTTTGTACATTTACTGCAGCAATATCGGGGTCTACATTTTGATTAAAATAAACTGTAATCTCTGCAGTTCCGTTGTTGGTTGCTGTAGATGTAAGATAGGTCATTCCTTCCACACCATTAATTTGTTCTTCTAAGGGTATAACAACACTTTCTAGAATGGTTTCTGCATTCGCTCCAGGATAGGTTGTGGTGACCTTAACGGTTGGTGGAGCAATATCTGGATATTGCTCAATAGGTAGTGTGGTAAGTCCCAACACTCCTAATATTACGATGATAATTGAGATCACGGTAGAAAGTACCGGACGTTCTATAAATGTTTTTAGCATAATTTATTGCCTTCTATTATTATTTAAATACCTTTTTGATCGGTTTTGCAATACTGTCAAAAGGAGTTTCTTGTGGGGCTATAGGAGTTCCGTTTCTTAACTTTCCTACTCCTTTTGCTATAATTTTTTCACCTTCTTCAATTCCATCTTCGACTACATATAAGTTTCCAACTTCGTCTTTTATGGAGAGCACAGAAGATTCTGCTTTATTGTTTTTACCTACTTTAAAAACTAATACTTGCCCTTGTTGTTCAAAAGTTGAAGTTTGAGGAATAACTACTGCATTCTCATAAGTTTGTGGTATTTTAATAATTCCACTATTTCCGTTAGTCAATAATTGATTTGGGTTATCGAAAATAGCTCTAAAGCTAACTGTACCTGTAGTCTTATCTATCTGCCCAGTTACGGTTTGTATTTTTCCTTTTTGCTCGTACGTACTTCCGTTAGTCAGCACTAAACTTACTTCAGGAAAATTATTTACTTTTTCTTGTAACGTTTTTCCTTTAGTAGTTTGTATAAAGCTTAAATAATCTGTTTCATTCATTGAAAAATAAGCATATACTTTACTAATGTCAGAAACCGTAGTAAGAAACGTTTGGTCTGAAGGTCCAACTAAAGCTCCTTGACGATAAGGGATTGAACCAACAAAACCATCTACAGAACTTTTTACTGTACCATAATTAATATTGGCATTAATACTTTGATAGTTACTTTTTGCTTGTTGTAATTTAGCCTTAGCAGTTTCTAACTGAACATTGCTTATAATGTTTTTTTCAACAAGTGGCTTTAACTTATCGACTTCAACTTGAGCAGCATTCACATTAGCTTTTCCTGCAGCAGCGTCTTGCGATAATGATTGGGTTTCTAGTTTAAATAAAGGTTGGCCTTTTCTTACTTTTTCACCTTCATCTACCAATACTTCTTGAATGTATCCTTGTACTTTAGCGCGTACTTCACTGTTTACAATTCCTTCAATACTTGTAGGGTAAGAATTGTAACCTGTTAATGTTTTTGTAGGAACCGTAATTACAGGAAATGGTTTTGCTTGTTGTGCTTGAGCTTGTCCTTGCTGTTGAGCTTGCTTATCATCGCCACAGGAAACTAAAAAGAGAATCCCAGCGAATAAACTGATATATTTTAGTGTCTTTTTCATTTTATTATTTTAGATATTAATTTATTTATGGGTTAGTTTTGACATTTTTTCAATGGTATCTTTAATTATATTTTTCTGATTCATTAAATATCCTTTATAGAGCGAGGAGAAATCTTGGTGTTCTTCATATTTTTTTACATTAAATTCAGCATGATATTCACTTATTTTTTTTATTACAGTAATCTCTTTGTTAATAGCATCTACTTGTTCTTCTAAAGTATTAATCATATATCTTTTACTAGCCCTAAAATACCTTTTGCGGTCTCCTGATTTAGTAAAATATTCTGCTTTTTTTAATTGTAATAAAACATTAAGTTGTGTTGAAACTGAACTTTTACTAGCGCAAGTAATTTCTAAAATTTCTTCAAACGTATGTCCGTCTGAAGGAGATAGAATCATAATTGCATATATTCTAGCTGCTAGTGGAGAAATTTGATGCGTATGCTCAAAATGAAGTCCCACTTCTTCAATTAATTTTTTCTTTGCATTAGAACAGCCCATAATCATAAATTTAAGTTTGCAAAAATACATTTAGTTCTTAATTAACCGAACCAAAAGAACTTAAATAATTGTTAAATAATAATCAACACATATTATTGTTTGACTTTGAAGCAATAAAAAGGTTTAATTGTTACTTTAATTTTTTTCGATTAAAATTTCTTGAGTAATAGAATTTCCTTCCTGATCAGTTGCTGTGAGGGAGTGTTTGCCTGGTTCAGGTTCGTAGAGAAGCTCATGAAAAGTTTGTGTAGTTGTGATAAATTTTTTATCTAGGTACCAGTAAACGGTAGTGTTTGGATTGTGATGTGCTAATTTAAATACAACAGGATTAGTCTGTTCTTTAAAATTTTTTGGAAGTAAAATAGCTTCATTCCTCTTTGGATAGATAAATTGCATTAATTGTTCGCCTTCTTTTAAGCACCCCGATTTGAACGGAGGAATATTTTTGTATTCTGGATGCTTAGAAGCATAGTAATACTCCATAATTGGTGGTAATGAAAACCAATTCGTTGCTTTCATTGCAGCAAATTCATAACAAGAAGAATTTACTTGAAATTGCTCAGATTCATCTAAAAAAACCTGTTTGTGATAGGGGCAAGCTTCAGTTCGAGTTCCGTTTTTAGGGATCCATTCTTTTTTTACTTTATCACAATAAATTCCCGCTAAGTGACCGCTTTGGGTACAAACTTCAGCCTCTATTAATTCGTCATAAGGAATATTGAAGCGGCTAGCTTTTGGTAATTTATCAAAAGCTTCAAATAAAATAGGAGCCGCAGCTTGTAACCCCGTCAGTCCTGGGCGACCTTCACCATCAGCATTTCCTACCCAAACGCCCACTACAAATTTCGAATTTAAACCAACGGCCCAAGCATCTTTAAATCCGTAGCTCGTTCCTGTTTTCCAAGAAATAGCTTGTGAGTGTGAAAAAAAATTCCAGTTTTCTTCTCCTGTTGGTCGGTTTACTTCTTCTAAAGTTTTTAAGGTGTGGTAAATGGCTCCGGCCTGAAAAACTTCAGGTTGAAATTGGTGATCGCCAAAATTCACTTTTTTACCTAAGTGATAAATAGGTTCTAAAAACTCATTCGGGTAATATTCACTCGAAGAAGCATTAAAATGATTTAACGTTGAAGCCATACCTGCATAAGCTGTTGTAATGTTCCAAAGTGAACTTTCTGCGCCTCCTAGAATTAAAGAAAGGCCGTAGTAACCTGCAGATTTATTGACATCTTTTAATTGAATTTTTTGAAGTTTATGGTAAAACTTTTGTAAACCGTAATCTTGAAGCATTCTTACCGCCGGTACATTTAATGACCTCGCTAAAGCTACATTTGCAGGAACAGCTCCATTAAACTTTTTATCAAAGTTTTGCGGTTGGTAACCATTTATCGAAGTGGGAACATCGGCTACTAAGCTATTTGGGAGAAGTGTACCTTCATCAAGCATCGCGGCATATAAAAAAGGTTTTAAAATGCTACCAGTACTTCGCGGTCGCTGTATAATATCTACGTAGTGATTGTGTTCTGCCGTAGTGGGAGAGTTACCTACGTAAGCTAATACTTCTCGCGTATTTACATCAAGTATTAAAATTGAAAGGTTGTGTATTTCATTTTGTCGTAAGTTCTCATAGTTTTTCCTAGCAATCTCATTCATTTGTTGTTGAAGAGTAAAAGGAATGGTTGAGGTTAATTGTGTTCCCTTATCATCATTTCTAAGCTTTTCGGTGAGATGCGGAGCAATTTCAGGAAGCGCTAAAGGTTTCCCAGGAAGTTTTTCGGCTAGTGCTAAGTCGTAGGTAGTTTCATCGATAATTTTATTCTTAAAGAGTTTTAGCAGCAATCGATCACGCTTTTCTTTTAAAATCTTTTCATTTTTACCAGGAAATATTAATGATGGTGCATTGGGTAAAACCGCTAAAGCTGCTGCTTGTCCCCAACTTAAATCTTCAGAGGAGATGCCAAAATAACGCCAAGAAGCAGTTTCTAATCCTACTACATTTCCACCAAATGGTGCGTTCGTGGTGTAGAGATTTAGAATTTCTTTTTTACTTGAACGAAATTCTAATCGCGTTGCCTGAAAAATTTCTATTAATTTTTCCCAATAGGTACGCTTTTGGTTTTTTCTCGCTAAACGTATTACTTGTTGCGTTAGGGTACTTCCACCTCGACGTTCATGAGTGGTTAGATTTTCCCAAAGAGCTTTACTTATAGCTATAGGGTTAAAGCCGGGATGCCAATAAAAATATTCATCTTCAAAATTTAAAATGCACTTTTCAAAACGATGGGAGACACTGTCTTGTTTAGGGAATCGCCACTGGCCATCGTCTGCAATTCTAGCACCCAGCATCAAACCTTCTCGGCTTTTAAGCACGGTTGAAGTTGGTTCTTTAAATAGGTTACTTGGTAAACAAAAAAGCCACACCAATATTAAGAGGAGTAAAATTCCGATTTTAATTGGATTTCTTTTAAGAAAGTGAAGCATTTCGTTATTCCTGAAATTTTAAATGTTTATTCTTAACTCGAGCGTTACCGATATTTTTTTAGCTGAATACATCTACTTTATGAGACCCCAAAAAGAGTTTAGAGTCTCATTTTATAAAGTTTTCTTTAGCTAGATTTATTGCACAACTTTTATCCATTTTCCTTTGGTTCTTGCAAAATAGGTATTGTCGTACATCGCTTCTGCTTGCGTACCTGGTAAATAATAGTTGCCTAAGTAAGACGCATTCAGTTTTACAGAGAAGACTTTGGTTTTCTTGCTGTCTAATTCAAAATAGAAATTTACACGGTCATCACGAATATCTTTATAATTAGCTTCATCATCGGCGCCTCCAGCTAAATCTGTAAAGCTAGTGTTCACCAACTCCCAACCACTTGGGAAAATTTGTGAGAGGGCAATATTATCTACTTTATCTATAGTAGTATTGGTTACACTCACTTTAGCAATTACTTCGGTGCCTTGGCGTAATTCAGAAACCTCTAACGCATTGCCTGCGCCATCCATAAACTGGGTTTTTACCGAGAGTTTACTTTGTTCTACCAACTCTTCACCTAACGGAAGTTTTCCGCTTTGCGAAACCGTTACATATAAAATATTATCTTTTTGATTTTCTAAAATCAATTTATTAGAACCCATTTTAATCGCTAAGTTACGTTCAGCAAGAGATTTAGTCGTTTTGAGACTTTCACCTTTACCGTTGAAACTGTGGTTTACCTCAACTGATTTCCCTCCGTTATTATTCGCCATTTTAGCTAGTGATAATAATGCATAAGAGGTCTCTTGCGTGCTATACCAGTTGGAAGATGATAAGCTTTTAGCTAAAGAAATAGCTAGCTCTCGTTGTTGGTTATCTTTTAAAATTACCATAGTTTCTAGTGCCATCGCTTTATTTCTAAATGGTGACCCATACGTGTAATAATTGTCATCTTTAGCTTGAAAACTGATGTTCGCGTTAGCGGCAATTTGTTTAGCTACACTTTGTTTTCCTATAAGCGCATAAGCAGCAGCTAATCTCCATTTTGCATTGTTACTCATCGCTCCAGATTCTCGCAAACGGTTCATCGCTGCTAATTCTGGTTGCCCTGCAAGTGCTAAGGTGTAAAGTCGATAAGCTTGTGTTAAGCTTGAATTGTATTGTGTTCGAGAATCTCGCCATTGTCGAGCTTGGTTTTGTTGGTAGCGTATCCAATTGCTCAAGAACGTTATGGGTAAAGCGTAGCCTTTTTTCTTAGCTTCTAACATAAAATGACCCGCATAACTAGTTCCCCATTCATCAGCTTCTGTATTTCCGGGCCAATAACTTAAGCCTCCTTTAGTGGATTGGAAATTATTTAGTCGGTTAATGGCGTGTTTGATGTTTTCTTCAATTTCTTGCTTTTTGTTGAACGTAAGATCAAAAATATCTCCCATAAATAACTGCGGAAATACGCTAGAAGTAGTCTGCTCTACACATCCGTGAGGATAACGAATTAAAGATTCCATACGTTTACTGAAATCCATCGGAGGGAGAGTAGAGAATTCTACTGTAGCAGAGTTACTTCCTTCGATTCCAAAAGTTGTCAACTCAACTTTTTTATTTTCTTTATTTTCTAAGGTATAGGTAATCGATTTTTGAGAAATCGGGTTTGGGTTCACTACATCAATTTCTATTGTAGTTTTTGCGTTTTCTCCGTTTCCAGAAGCATAAATTTGAAAAATTTGTGGCTTATTTGTTGCGCTTACTTCAAATTCAAAATTTACAATTTTTTCTCCTATCTCTGAAAACGAGATGTTTTTTGAAGCGGCTCCAATTGGCGTAAATGCTTCACTTGCTTTTACTTTTACTTTTACATTTTTTATCTGCTTTTCCATAGCGAAAACAGTTACTGGTAAAGTTACTATTTCACCAGGGGAAAGTTTTCTTGGCAGTGAAGCTAACATCATTAACGGTTTTCTTACAGGAGTTACCTTTTCAGCATTTCCGTAAGCAGCGGTTTTATGATCTCCTGCAACGACCATCGTTTTAACTGAGCCTACATAATTAGACATATATAAACGATGAGTTTTTGATTCGCCTGATTTTAGTTGAAACGGACCTAAATACGTAACCACTGGTTTAAACCGATCTGCTTTTCTATTTTTGGCCCCTGCGGCGGCATCACCACCACCAATTTCATAAATATTATCTACGCTTCCAGAGTAGGCACCAATCACATCATCAAAAATATCGAAAGTTTTTACGCCTAAAGCCTCACGAGCATAAAAAGCTTCATGTATATTTGGTGTGGTGTATCGAGTTAAGTCGAGTAAACCTTCATCAACCACAGCAAGCGTATAGGTCATTTCCTTATCATTAGTTTCAGAAACTTTTATGGTATAATTTTCTTCCGGTTTTAAAATTTCCGGCATCTCTATTTCGGGATTTAATTTTGTTTTTGGGTTTTCTACCAATAGCGGAATAACACCGTATAACCTAATGGGTAAGTCATTTTTAGTTTGCGCGTGCGGTTGTAGTAAAGAGATATTTACATACACGTTGGGAGCCATTTCTTTGGTTAGTGGAATGGTTACTTGTGTTTCGCCTTTTTGCGTCTCTACCCATTGTTTAGAAAGTACTTCGGTTCCATTTTCAATACTAATAAAAGCTTTTCCTTTACTACCAGAAGGGAAAGTGATCACGGCATCTTCGCCTAACTTATAATTTTCTTTATCTGCAGAAAAGACTAACATTTTAGCACTTTCGGCATCGGCTCCAGATGGCCTTTTAGAC
Source organism: Mesonia aestuariivivens (assembly GCF_019311235.1). Classification (GTDB taxonomy): domain Bacteria; phylum Bacteroidota; class Bacteroidia; order Flavobacteriales; family Flavobacteriaceae; genus Mesonia; species Mesonia aestuariivivens. The sequence goes on from NZ_JAHWDF010000001.1 coordinate 75,984, forward strand.
CAATTTCGATAGAAATAAACAGTTTTTCCTGTGGCGTGACCAGAAGCTTTATCAATTACTCGTATTAAATAACGTCCGCTTGCTTCTTCGGGAATATTTAGGGTAAATTGACCTTTACCATTACTTTCTGTAGTGATGGTGAAATCTTTTACAGGTCGGTAGGTGTTGGTGTTTTCATAACGTGAAAGGTTATCACTACCACGGCTCCACCACCAACGCCATTCAATTTCAAACACTTTTACTTCTAATTCACGATTACCCGCAGTTTTGCCTTGAGCATCTACGCTTACCATATTAAAAACTGTGTTTTCATCTGTATAATAGGAGCCATAGCGATGGGGTTCTGGAGCGAGCAAGCCTACAAAATAATCATAGGGAGCTAGATTTTTAGAAAATACATCGATAGAAAAATCGCCTCCGCCTTCAAATACTTTGGTTAAAAAAGTAGCTTTTAGCATTCCTGGAGCTTTTTCATTAAGTTCCATTTTTTTACTAAATGAAGTTTCTCCCTCTGAAGAAAGTTGGGTTTCAGCAATAGGCATTTCAATTTTTTCAAAACTTCTTACGGGGTCAGTAAAAACATACTTTGGAAATTTATCGAAAGCACTTGTGGTTGAAGTTAAAGTGACTTCCATTTCAGCTTTTAAATTTCTTGCTGGAGCACCGTGTAACCAAGTTGAACTTAAATTTCCTGCGATGGGTTTACTTGCGTCGAGAATTTCATCTTCAAAATCTAGTTTTATTTTTAAGCGATTTGGTTTTACGGTAGCTACTTTTAAGTTTTTAGAAAAACTCGCTCCACCTACGTGAACGGTTGCATTCCAATTTCCAGTAGGATCTGTGTCTTGGGTGCTAATAGGGAAATAATAAAAACCATTTTTAGCTTGCTGTGTATTTATATTTTCACTTAAAATTTCTTGTTTCACTAATTTACCTCGAGCATCTGTCACTTCTAATTTTATGGGGTGATTTTTAGGTAGCGGATTGGCTTTGTCATTCAGTGCAAAAGTTAAATGAATGGTGTCTCCTGGGCGATGAACATCTCTTTCTGTATACAAAAAACCTTTTAAGCCTTTTTCAAGAATCTTTCCTGAAACATCAAACTTGCTTAAAGAAAGTGCATTACCATCTTCTAATTTAGCGTAAGCATAATTTTTGTTTTTGTGAGCAATGGCAAAAGCTGCTTTTTGATCACTGTCTATAATTGCAAAACCTTCTTTATCTGTGATTACAGAAGCTATGAGCTGTTGCTGGTAATTATAAAGATCTATTGTTGTTGCAGGTTCTGCTGTTGCGCTTATTAAGTTGGTGGTTGCGAAATGATAGGAGCGATTACTACTTTCTTTTACAATTAAACCTAAGTTAGAACCTAAAACATTGGTGACTGCAAAACGATCGTTAGTATAATAAGAATTACTGCAAGGATTGTCTCTTTCTTGCCAATTGTAGTGAGTATTTCGCCAATTGTAAATTTCATTATTCCAATATTGTTCTTCACGTTCTTCTTCTTCAGTTGAAGCAAAGTCTTCGTAATAATCCTGTTCTTCTGAATTATTTTCAGTTAAATTGGTTTCATTTCCACAGTCAAAAGTGCTGTATTCTTTTTTAAAGCTAATTTCTACTTGGTACATTGCACCTGGATCTGCTTTAATAAACTCTGAAATATTTAAGGCATGAGCTTTCCAAGAGTTAAGTTCAAACTCTGTAGTTGTTTTTAGAGAAATTGTTTTTTTAGCAACACGTCTTCCTACTCTGCGAAGGTTATAAGAGTTTTCTTCATTTAAGTTAGCGTTTTGTAAAAACTGAAGCATATTATCTTCATAAATTTTGATCACTCGCACATCGACAGTAGAAAGGTTTACGCTTTCAAAATAAATAGGAGTTTGTTGTGAGTTGGGTAAAATTACACCTTTAGAGAGAAGCCTAACAGCTGGTTCTAACTGCTGAAAAGAAAGTGTTTCTGAAAAATCTTTTTTTAGACTAAATCCGTAACTATTTTTAATGCCTTTAAAAATATCTACTTTTACATCGCCGGTGATTCTGTGATTAGGATAAACGTATAATACATTTCCGTTTACTTCAAAACGCAACTGGTTTTGATTTTCGATATTTACCAAGCCCTTAAAATTTTGTTTTTCTTGTATAGGGTCTGAAAAGTTAATGGCAACAGAACTTTGCGCTGCGTGAGAAGATTGTAAATCGATTACCGTAAAGTTATTTTGTCCTGGGATAGGAAAAGTATTTTTGCCTTTATTATCTGCATTAATAGATTTTCCGTTCCAAGCTATTTCTATTTGAGAATCGTCTATGTGTCGTTTTATGCTATCGATGGTGAATTTAAAATAATTAGCATTTTCATTGTTTTCTGGCCAAGTGATCTTTAGATTTTCACCCTCTTGTTTTGCTTCTACAATAGTTTTAGCTTTTTCTAATTGAATTACATCTGAAGCTTCTATTGTACCAGTAACGTATTGCCATTCTTTGGTATAAGACTGTAAATTATCAAGGTTAATTTTGAAGTCAGGTTGAATGGTTTTAAAGCTAAACTGAAAAGTCTCGAACCCGTCTTCTACGTCTTCGTATAATTTTTCTAAATCTAATTTTACGGTATATTCTGTATCGGGTTTCAGGTATTTATTTGGCTTAAAAATTAAGGTGCTATTATTCTCTATAAGTAATTTACCTTCTGTAGCAGGGGTTATTTTTATAGAATTAGAAGGTATTTCTTGAGTTATTTCATATTGCTCTAGAGGTTGAGCTAAATCAATACGAATAGGTTCTGCGATAGAAGATTTTCCTTGGGTATGAAACGAAATGTAATCTCTAAACTTAAAAAGATTATCGGTATTTTCTGTAGTGTCGCTTTTATCTTTACAAGCCATGAAAACGCATAAAATAGTAAGAACTAATACACGATAAAACTTTTTCATAAGAAGGAATATTTGTTGCTATTTAAAGTTAGTAAATATAAGATAGAATTACAGTAGAAAAACTAGCTGTAAACCGTGAAATATTAAATTTATTTTGGTGATGCTTTATGATTAGTTGGGTTATTAATAATGTTTTTAATTGTTCTAATAATAGAAATTGAAATGAAAATGTTTTTAAATTTATTTTGAACCAAGAGAAATGCTTAAATTTATTATTTCTAAAGCAAAAAATTATGGCTATTCAACAACCTTTTAATTTAAATCAGTGGATTGAAGATAATAGAGCTCTATTAAAACCGCCCGTTGGAAATAAAAACTTATATAAGGATGCTGGTGATTATATTGTGATGATCGTAGGAGGACCTAATGCTAGAAAAGATTATCATTATAATGAAACGGAAGAATTATTTTATCAATTAGAAGGAAATATTGAAGTTCATATTCAAGAAGATGGCGAAAAGAAAACCATGAAATTAGGCCCTGGCGATATGTATTTGCATCCGGCAAAAGTACCTCATTCTCCAGCACGCGGTGAAAATTCTATAGGTTTAGTGATCGAGCGTAAACGTGCACATTTAGAAGTAAAAGATGGTTTGCTTTGGCATTGTGATAACTGTAACTATAAGTTATATGAGGTTTATTTTCCTTTAGAAGATATTGAAGTAGATTTTTTAAAGCATTTTAAATATTTCTACGAGAATGAGGATTTAAGAACCTGTGATAATTGCGGAGAAGTGATGCCTGTAGATTCGCGATTTGTAGCCGATGAAGAATAAGATTATTTAGCTTTCTTTTTCTTCTTCTTTTTTCTTTTATACCATAGATAAAACCCGGTGATTGAAAGAAATGGACCAGATAAACCAATTACTGAATAAATTATTTTTCCAAAAATTCCTGCAAACTGTCCGTAATGAAAAGGTAAAATAGAGCTGTTAAACCTGTACAGGAAACTTTCATGTGCAGTTTTTTTGATCTTGCTAATCTTACCAGTTTTGTAATTTATTTCAACTTTATTGTAATGTATGCTGTAATAAAAAGGATCATTTTTAAACGGACCATTAATTACAATTTTCTTTCCTTTTGTAGAGGGTAGTCTGATATATTCTGGATTGAAATCAGGATGGTTTTTCTTTAAATTATTGAGTATTTTTTCTACTGAAGTTTTTACGATTGGGGGAGAGGTGATGCTCTTTTTTTTTAAACCGCCAACAGCAACATTGTAACTTAAAAATATACCTGTAAAGACTAAAACTAAATTGAGAAATAATGCCCAAACTCCTATATAACGATGTAAGACAGAGTAATAGGTTCTTTTATTCTTTTTCTTTAGTTTAACTTTAAAGAGGAGCGTTTTTAAAATATTTTTTCGAAATAAAATAATCCCACTAATCAAAGAGATAAAAAATAAGACGCCTACGATAAGTATTATAAATTTGCCAATTACACCCGCATGCAGTGAGTAGTGTAACTTTAACATCCATTTACTAAGGTGTGAACCTTCATTTATTTCACCAATTATTTTTCCAGTATGAGGAGCAACAAAAACTAACTTTCTCTCATTTGGTTTTCTTACGTTAAAAACGAAAGTCTCTCCTTTTTTAAAATGTATAATTCTTGTGCTCCAGTTTTTATACTGGTCTTGAACATTCTTTATTGCGCTATCAAGCTGAAAAGCTTCTGGGAAACCTTGAGTTTCATATTTTTGAGCTATAGCGTTATCAATGTTAGAATTAAACACTAAAATAGAGCCGGTAATCCCTAAAATAAATAAGAAAATACCGGCAATAAGTCCACTAATAGAATGATATTTCAATAATTTTTTATTGTTCATTCAATCTGTAAATGCTAAAATTATATTTTTACGGTTAACCCAAGGTTAAATTGAGTTCCATTAGCTTTAATGTAATTAGAATCTCTTGCAGCCCATTGAGAAATTAAATTGTAATAATCTTCATTGAATAAGTTTTTAATTCCTAAACTTAATTTTGTAGACTTACTTAATTGGTAACTTGTGGTTAGGTTAAAAATATTAAAACTCTCAACAGGACCTTTTCCATATGTGTAATCACCGTTTTCGTTAGCTTCAAATTTATCTCTGTTTCCGCTATAAATATGTGATAAACGAGCATTGAATCTATTGTTCCAAGTATATGAAATAAAGCTTACTGTTTTTATAGGAGAGATTCTATCGCTTCCCATATAGGTGTTATAAGAATTATCATTATTAGCATCTATTTTTCCTTCGGTATAAGAGAAAGAAGTTCCAAAACCAACATTTTTAATAATTTCTGTAGTTAAAGCAATTTCAAATCCATATACTTTTTCTGGTTGGCGTAAGATTTCAAAGGCACCACTCTCGGTTTCTCTATAGGTTGAACCTAGGTCTGACGTGCTAATATAATATGAACCACTCAAATTTGTTTTTCCAAAACTACTATTAAAACCTGCTTCATAATTGTTCGCGATAACAGCTTCAGAATTAATTTGACTTACAGTATTTGCAGTAGCTGAACGTAAAACTCTTCCTATATCGGCAACAGAAAAACTTTGAGAAAAACTAACAAAGGGTTTAAAGATGCCCCATTTATTGTAACGTAAACCTAAATTGAAAGTAGTAGCATTATAATCTTTTTCTCCTCCATTAATAGCAACGCCGCCACTGTTGGGTTGAGTTTCGCCTACATTATAGCGAGTTAGTGTGGTGTAATTTGGAATATCAATTTTAATATTCTCAAAACGTATCCCTCCTTTAAAGACAAAGTTTTTATACATTGTCTTTAGTTGGGCATATGGAGCAAGATTATTCATATCTATTTTAGGTACCCAAGGCCTACCATCTACTAGATCTTGAGAGGTAACATCGTTTAAAGCATCTAAACCATATAAAATTTCACCATTAATCGCTCCAAAACTATAATAGGTGTTGAAATTAAAACGAGCACCTTTTTTAGTAGAAGAAATAGTAGACTGGCCTCCGTCAAAACCTAAATCTGGATTGTAAAAGCTGTCCGTATAACCGTAGATAGTTTTAAAATCTTGCATATATAGGTTGAGCTTAAAATCAGTATTTTTATAAATCTCATTAAAATTATAAGTCAGTTGAACATTATGATTATAACGCGTACCCTGATCTACTCCTGCATCTTCTCCTAATACACCAATGGTTGGGTTTTCTCTGTAAATTCCTACTTGTGCTAAATATTTTGAATCCTGATTACTACTGAAATAATTATATGATAATTGGATAGAATGCTGGTCGTTAATAGTGTAATTTGCTTTGCCAAATAAACTATATTGGCTTGTTTCTCCTAACCCATAGAAAGGCGATATTACCTCACCATTGGCATCTTTATAGACACCAGTTTGTTTTACACTTCCGCTAGCCACATAAGAAAACTTGTCGAGGTTACCAGAAAAAGTTTGGGTAATTTTAGAACCTACGGTATTATTAAAACCTTTTAAACCTCCTTCAGCATTAATACTTGTGGTGCTTTCTATCTTTTTTAGACTTGTTGGTTTTTTGGTAATATAATTTACAATTCCGCCATCGGCACCATTTCCGTAAATTGCCGTTGCTCCTTTAATTACTTCAATACGCTCAATGGTACTTGGGTCTATACTATTAATATCTCTTCCTCCTTTTCTTAAAGGCGTAGATTGCGGAATCCCATCAACCAAGATTAACATATTTCTACCTCTAAGTGTTTGCCCGTTGCTGCTCGTTTGATTATTAGATAGTGCAATACCAGGAACTGTACTAAGAATATCAGCAACAGAATTACTTGTTTGCGTTAAATTTTCGATATCTTTTGATGTTAAGACAGAAACTGATGAAGGAACTTCATCTAAAGTTTCACGAGTTCGGTTAGACGTAATCACCACTTGATCTAAGCCTTCTAAACTTTTTTCTAAACTTATGTTTAATATATTTTGTCCTTTATCAATTCTAAATTTTTTGATTTGTTTTTTAAATCCAATGGCAGAGAAATGAAAAGTATATTCTCCTGTTTTTTTGGTTTGTAGTTCATAGTTTCCTTCCATATCGCTCGCTACACCTTTATTAAGTTCAGCTATGGTAACAGATACAAAAGGAATAGCTCTGTCATTTTCATCTACAACTTTTCCGATAATTTTAGCTTCTTGCCCGTATGTGCTTATGAATGTGAAACAGCTAAGACATAAAATAAGAAATGATCTCATGTATTTTATTTTTATTTAGACTCATTTTAAAGAAGTGTAAAAGTATATGCATGTAGTAACATATCAAAGTTTTTTTTAAAATTTATTTGATGAGATTTTACAGGATAAAAAAATAATGTTTTTTTAAATAATTGCCTTATCAAGATAATTGTTAAGAAAGAGTTTTAGATGAAATTTTAATTAACTGTGTTTAGTTCAGTTTCTTGAACTTTTCTTGAAAATCATCAGTTTTGAGAGATAAAATTTTTATTTTAGGCTAAATATTGAGATTTATTCAATTTAAGTTTTTTAATAACAAGAAAATTACCAATCAACTAAAATATATACCACTAATGAGTCAAATCGCAAAAGATTTTGGAATAGATAAAGCCTTAAAAGAATTAGGGCTAAAAGAAATAAATAATGGGACTTCTACCGGAAAAGACTTTTTCGCTACTGGAGAAGTAATCGAATCTTACTCTCCAGTAGATGGAGCTTTGATTGGTAAAGTAAAAGCAACGACCAAAGAAGATTACGAAAAAGTAATTACTACTGCACAAAAAGGATTCTTAGAATGGCGAACAATGCCAGCTCCACAGCGAGGCGAAATTGTAAGAAAATTTAATGATGAATTACGCCGTTTAAAAGAACCACTAGGGAAACTTGTTTCTTATGAAATGGGTAAATCTTATCAAGAAGGTTTAGGAGAGGTTCAAGAAATGATTGATATCTGTGATTTTGCCGTAGGTCTTTCACGTCAGTTACACGGATTAACGATGCATTCTGAGCGTCCAGGTCACCGAATGTACGAGCAATATCACCCACTTGGAGTTGTAGGAGTAATATCGGCATTTAACTTTCCTGTAGCCGTTTGGTCTTGGAACACTGCTTTAGCTTGGGTTTGTGGCGATGCCTGTATCTGGAAAGGTTCAGAAAAAACACCATTAACCTCTGTAGCTTGTCAAAATATCGCAGCACGTGTATTTTCTGAAAATGGAGTGCCAGAAGGAATTTCTTGTTTAATTACAGGAGATTATACGGTTGGTGAATTAATGACTAAAGATGAACGCGTTCCGTTAATTTCTGCAACAGGTTCTACCCGAATGGGAAAAACTGTAGCAAAAGAAGTTGCTGGGCGTTTAGGGAAATCTTTGTTAGAATTAGGAGGTAACAATGCCATTATCGTTACTCCAGATGCGAATATTAAAAATACAGTAATCGGAGCTGTTTTTGGTGCGGTAGGAACTTGCGGACAACGTTGTACTTCTACCCGTCGTTTAATTGTTCACGAAGATATCTACGATAAAATAAAAGATGCGGTTGTCGATGCTTATAAGCAAATTAAAATAGGTAATCCGTTAGATGAAAATAATCACGTGGGGCCGCTAATCGATAAAGATGCCGTGAAGAATTATCAACATGCGTTAGAAAAAGTAGTGGAAGAAGGTGGCAAAGTTTTAGTTGAAGGTGGTGTTTTAGAAGGCGAAGGTTATGAAAGCGGTTGCTACGTAAAACCAGCGATTGCTGAAGCTGAAAATCATTTTGAAATCGTACAACACGAAACTTTTGCTCCTGTGCTTTATATTATGAAGTATAAAGGTGATGTTGCCGATGCTTTAGCATTACAGAACGGAGTTCGACAAGGACTTTCTTCTGCAATTATGACTAATAATTTAAGAGAAGCAGAACGTTTCTTATCGGTGGAAGGCTCAGACTGTGGGATTGCCAATGTAAATATCGGAACATCAGGAGCTGAAATCGGTGGAGCCTTTGGTGGTGAAAAAGATACTGGCGGCGGTCGTGAATCTGGTTCTGATGCTTGGAAAGTCTATATGCGTAGACAAACCAATACGATCAATTATACCACAGAATTACCGCTAGCGCAAGGAATAAAATTTGATTTATAATTTTTATAACTAAGATTTTAGATACAAACCTCACGGGTAATTCTGTGGGGTTTTTTTGTAAAACCAAATATTACTTTTTATTCAAACAGCATTTTTTGTATTTTTTACCACTTCCACATGGGCAAGGGTCATTTCGTCCTGGTTCTTTTTGTTTTTCAATAGGCGATTCATCTTCGTTATGCATAATTAAACGCTGAAATTCTTCTTCATTAAAAAGGTTATCCATTATATCGAAGTCGTCGTCTTCAAATTCTCTTTCTAAATAATCTTCGAAGTCTGTTTTCCAAATTTTATATTTTTCAAATATGTTGGCTTTGGGTAGCTCTGCTTGTTCTTCTATAGGTTTTAGATCTTTGAAATCTTCTTTTAAAGTATCTAAGTCACCATTAACGCTTTCGCAAACTAAATTCAACTGATAAAGTTCCGTGATCTCAGGTAATAATTCTTCCATCTTCAAATCGATGATATCTGCGATGATAAGTCCGTAGGCTTCTTCATCTATCAGGTTCTCATTCTCTTTTTCTGCTATAAAATAAAGCAGTAGATCTTTATAATGGGATTGAATGTTTTCTCTTAATTCTGGTTTTTCTTTTGCTAAAAAAGTAATTCCTTCAGAAATATATGCTTTAGAAAGACTATAAAGATTTGGAGTTTTTAGAAAGTTGAAAAATTGTTCTAGATTATTTTCCCCAAATGTAAAAACGATCGAAGTGACAATATCATTTACAAAATCTCCGAAATAGGTTTCATAAATTTCCTCATCTTGTTTTAGAAATTCTAAAATTTCATGAAGTGCCTGTTCAGCTTTTAATTCTTCTAGTAGAAATAGGGTGTGTGTAGGAAAGAGAAGGAAGTCTATTGTTTCGTCATCTTCCATAAAATAGTTGAAACGACCAATGCTATCGTTTAATACTTTTTTTAAATCTTCAATAAGCGGTTTGCGTTCCAGTTGCAGGATAGTTTGTAATTTGTAGTTAGGAAAATCATAATCTTCTTCATACAACCACTGCATTTGTAAGGGAAAATGAAAAACAGGAGCTTTATCGGTTTGCAAACGTTTACCGATTACTTCTGTAGCGTGTGATTCTTCGCTTTCCATTTGTTTTATTTCCATCACTTTTGTAAGTATATAATGTTCTATACTTTCCTGTATATATTGTGTTTTAGGGTGATTTGGCGCAACTTTTAACATCATATTTGCCCTCATTTCAGCTTGTTCTAACTCTTGGTCTCCCAAAAAATATAAAACTGCGATTTGATTGAAAGCGATAAATTCTTCAATATGAAACTCTTTGCGATCGGGATAAAGTGATTTTAATTCCATCATTTCGCCCAAAACTTCTGGAATTTTCTCTAACTGATTATTTGCTAGATATTCTGTAGCTAAATTAATTCGGCCAAATAGATAATTGGGATGCTCTTTTGCTAGCCATCGGTTAGCTTTAAAAGCTTGGTCTATTTCTCCGCGTTCTTTATGTAGTGTAGCCAAAAAGTTTTTAAAAGCGGGTACCTTTGGATATTGCTCAATAAGCTCGGGTAGTTTTTTTAGTAAGTATTTTTTGCCTTTTAGAACATCGGGATGAATGCTTTCAAGAACCTCACGTACTTCTGAAGAAATATGATTTTCATTATCTAATAATTCGTGATCTGAACTTATAGTATAAGATGTAAGCTGGTATTGAAGCATATGTTATATATTTTCGGTTATTTCAAAGGTAAATATAATAGTGTTGAAATAGATGATGAATTGAATACACTCAGTCAATTTTTTAAATGGCGCTTCAATTAGAAATAAACATTGCGTCTCGCAAAACTAATAATAATGTAAAAAAGATTTACCAGTAACTAAACATTCTGTTTTCTAAACTCATTAGGGGAGTGGTGAATTAATTGATGAAAAGCATAACTAAACGCAGAAATACTATTATAACCGCAGCTATAAGCAATTTCGGTAACAGAAAGATCGGTTTGTAAAAGCAGTTCCATACTTTTTATAATTCGGGTAAGTTTTACATATTGCAAAAAAGAGATTTCTATATTTTTTTTAAATAAGCGTGAAAGTGTACGCGCACTTTGCCCAAATTCATGTGCAATTTTATCTACATATAAATCTTGGTCTATATGTAGGTGTATGTATTTTAAGATGGGTTGTAAAATTTCATTTTTAGTTGTGGGTAAGACAATAGGTAAAGGGTTTTCAGCAACATCAAGCACAATATTTTTCATTGCCATTAAAAATTCATATTTGCTAGTATCTTTTTGGCTCACGTCACCTCGCCAATTAACAGTGTAATAAATCATTTCCATTAAAAGATTAGTCACCGGAAAAATACCTCCCTGATATTGCAATTCGTGATCTTTAGGAATAGCCTCTTTCGGAAAAAAAATATTACGTATTATTTTTACCGAAGTTCTCGACGTTACGTTATGCTCTCTCCCTGCGGGAATCCAAATAAAATGCCTTGCCGGGAAAAAATAAGACTTGTTTCTCGTATTCAGAAAAGCAACACCTCCTTCTACATAACTAAGCTGATGTTTAACGTGGCTATGCATGGGTAAACGTTCTTCAATTTTGGTATGATACACAAAAAAGCTGTTCGGATCTCGTTTTACGTTTTCTAAAAATGGATGCATAAAGCTTCTAATATCAGTTTTTAACAATGGCTTAAATTATAAAATATTTGTCTAATTTTTGAAAATAAGACTTGAAATTATGACGGAAATTTGCAAAATGAAATTGAAAATCATACATCGCATTTCAAGGCGCTTAATTTTAGTTGCTTTTGTTTTCACTATAAGTGAATTAGCAATTGCGCAAGTCTCAAAAGATAGTATTCCTTTAAGTTTAAATGAAGCTTGGAGTCGCGCCAATACGTATAGCAAAAAACTTCGACTTAGTGAGTTTGATAAAGAAATTGGTAAAGAAAAAGTTATAGATGCCAAACGAGAACGCTTGCCAGTTATTGGGATAGAGGGTAGTTATGGGCAACTTTCTAACATTCCTATTTTTGTTGATGGAGTTTCTAACGATGCAGAATTTATTCATTTAGAAGATCATACCACTTATAGCGCAGGGGTAGAAGCTTACTTCAATCTATATAATGGTAATAAAACGAATATTCATATTACAAAAGCAGAAACAAGACAAGAATTGCTTAGCTATTTAGAAGAAGAAACCAGCGCTGTTATTCATTTTAAAGTAGCTGAAGCTTATCTAGATATGCAACGCTCAATGGAGTTTAATCAGCTAATTCTTCAAAATATAAAGAGAAATGAAAAGCGTTTAGATCAAATTACCAAATTGTATGAAAATGGGGTGGTTTTAAAAAGTGATTTATTGCGTGCTAAACTGCAGTTATCAAGACAGCAAACCAATTTGTTGGAAATGAAAAATAATGTAGAACTTGCCACACAATCTTTAAATATTTTGGTAGGTTTTAATGATGAGCAGCCTATACAACCTACAGATAGTATTCAGGTAAATTTATTAAAAGCAGCGAAAACATATCGAGATTATAGGAATGATGCGTTAGAGATTTCACCTTTAATGAAGATTGCAGATAAAGAAATCGAGCTAAAAAAACTTCAAGAAGAGGAATTAAAGGCCGATAAACTACCTAAAATTGGACTTTTTGGAGATTACACCTATTCTTACCCTCAAATTAAACTCTATCCTTACGAAACCGCGCCTTATTTATTAGGAGTGGCGGGCATTAAATTGTCTTATGATGTTTCTGCTTTGTATCACGATAAGCATAAAGAAGAAGCAGCGAAAATTGCAGTAGATCGGCAAAAGTTAGTGAAAGAAAATACCCAAGACAAGCTTAGAAAAGGGGTGAAAGCAGCTTATAAACATTTAGAAGAAGATGTAGAGAAAATTGTAATTGCAAAGATGAATATCGAGCAAGCAAAAGAAAGCTATCGCATTGTAAATCAAACCTATTTCAATCAGTTGTCGTTATTGACAGATCTTTTAGATGCAGATACACAATTATTACAAGCAAAATTTGAATTGGTAAACAATCAAATTTCAGCAAAATTACATTACTACCAATTACTTAAAATAACAGGCGAATTATAATGAGCGAGCAAATAAAAAAATACGAAAAATTAGATAAAGTGGTTGTGAAAACCACCTACGTGGTGGCTTTAATTATAGTTTTAGCTTTAATTATTTGGGGTGCTTTTTCGCTGTTAAATTCTTGGCGTTATGAAGAAACGAATGATGCTCAGGTAAAAGAATACATTAATCCTATTTTGAGCAGAGCTAGTGGTTATGTGGAAAAAATACGCTACAAAGATCACGAGCAGGTTGCTAAAGGAGACACGCTGGTGGTTTTAGATACCCAAGAAGCGAATGTAAGTTTGCAAGAAGCCAAATCAGCTTTAGCTTCAGCAAAAGCACAATTAGAAGTTTTAAAAAGTAACGTTTCTACGGCAACGAGTAGCGCTAGTGTAAACGAAGCAAAGATTAGCGCAGCCAAAGCAAAATTATGGCAACAACAGCAAGAGTTTAATCGCTATCAAAAACTACTAGCGGGAGAAGCCGTAACTCAGCAACAGTTTGAAAATATTAAAACCAGCTTAGAGGTCGCTAAGTCTAATTACCAAGCCATTAAAAATTCTTTTAATACTTCCCAAGGAAAAACTAGAGATGTGAGTGCACAAATTGCCGTTGCTGAAGCTAGGATAGCGCAAAAGAAATCGGTATTGGAGCGTATTCAACTTAACTTAAAATACAGTGTCATTGTTGCTCCGTCTGATGGTTATATGGGTAAAAAAAACCTGCAAAAAGGGCAGTATGTTCAAAAAGGACAAACGCTTGGTTTTATTGTAGATCAAAATCAGGGAAAATGGGTAGTGGCGAATTTTGAAGAAACTCAAATTGCTACAATGCAAGAAGGGCAAGAAGCTAAAATTACGATCGATGCTTATCCTAATGAAACTTTCCATGGAAAAATTGAATCGCTTTCTCCCGCCACAGGATCAGAATTTTCTTTATTACCAACCAATAATGCCACCGGAAATTTTGTTAAAATCACACAGCGTTTTCCTGTCCGTATTCTATTTACCGATAAGGAAGCTAAACTTAAAAAACTTCGTGCAGGAATGAATGCGGAAGTTTTTGTACCCAAATCTTAAGTTATGGCAAGTGAAAAAAATCAGGCTATTTTTAAAAGTTGGGTTCCAGATTGGTTAATTTTATTGGCAATCTTTCTTTTTTTACTTCCGATCGCTTCGGTATTAGGGATTTATCTAGCAGGTACGACTAGTGCTATGAGTTATTACGGAGTAGACAGTACAGATATTCGTTATTCTGTCGTTGTATTTTATTTGGCAATCGCTAGCGCTTTCCCTTTAGAGAAAAATTTCTTTAATTTCTTTTCTTCAAAAATTTATTTAGTAGGAGCTGGAATACTTTTTGTTTGTGTAAATCTTATTTTATACTTCACCAATAGTTTTGCGGTGTTAGTCATTTTAAGATTTTTTGGAGGCGCACTGTCTTTAAGTTTTATAGGGGTAGCTTTTAGTCTTATATTTAGGCAATTTCACGCACAAAGAAACAGGGTGTTGGGCTATGCAACATTGTATTCATCTTTATTTGTAACTGCACCATTAGCTCAAATTTTAGATGCGAATATTTTTACACATTATGATTTTAATGTGATTTTCTTAGTTAAAATTTATAGCGTTTTGCCTGGATTATTATTGTTCTTATTTCTGTTGAAAAAGAAGGTAGATCTAAGGCCAGAAGGTAAAATTCCTTTTAGAAATGTAGATTGGCAAAGCTTTGTAATTTATGCTTCAGCTTTATTGCTACTCGCTTATATTTTACTTTATGGGCAATATTATCACTGGTTTAAGAGTCTAAGAATTACTTTTTGTATGATTGGCTTTATCTTCTTGTTGTTGTTATTTGTTTTGCGACAACTAAAACTGAAAATACCTTATATAGATTTAAAGATATTTAAAACGCGAAACTTTAAAATAGGTATGGCTTTGCTTATTGCATTTTATTTGGCGAAAGGAGATACTAGCGTATTGTACGGTTTTTTCTCTAATAGCGTAAACTTAGATGCTTACCATAAAGGTTACGTGATGTTGTGGAACGGATTAGGAATTGTTATAGGAGCATTTTTAAGTGCGCGTTTTATTTTAGCAGGAAGAAAAATTAGATTGATTTGGTTAACTGGTTTTGGAGCTTTGTTGGTGTACCATTTATTAAGTTTAAATGTTCTTGGCGATCAAGCTGAAATGACTGGTTTAATTTTGCCATTATTTTTGCAAGGTTTTGGTAATGGAGTGCTAATTCTCTCTATTGTAATTTTTTATGCAACCTCAGTATCACCAGAACTTGGATTTTCGGCTTCAGTTACAGGTGTCGCTTTTCGTTTTTTCTCTTTTACAGCGAGTATGGCTTTGGTCGCTTTTATGGGGTTACACCAGCAAAAAATACATCAGCAATCTTTCGCAGCAAATATCACTGCAGATAATCCAGTAGCGATGCAAGAGATTTCAAAATATTCAAATGCGTTGCAGCAAAACGGGAAGTTGGTAGAATCTAATAAAGCGGCAAAAGCTTTATTAAATAAAGAAATTGGTAAGCAGTCTAACCTAATGTTTGCTAGAGATTATTTTATCTATATGAGTATATTTATAGGGTTGGTGATGCTAGCGATTGCAGTCATCCCACATTTTCACTATAAAATACGCGAGATAGGAGCAAAATTAATTCCGGTCTAAAGCTTAAACCGGAATTAATTACAATCCAATTCTTTACTTAGTTTTCTTAACGTATTGGGTAAGAATAACAATGTGCTGCCCGTCTACACGGCCTTCAATTTGCTCAGCATTATCGTGTACTAAAGAAATTCTATGTACGGGCGCACCACGCTTTGCAGTGAAATTAGCGCCTTTTACATCTAAATCTTTAATAAGCACTACAGAATCACCATCGGCAAGAATATTACCGTTGCTGTCTTTATGAATTATTTTTTCAGCTTCATCTTCCGTATCTTCAGTAGCTTTTGCCCAAGCTAAAGCTTCTTCATCTAAATACATCATCCCTAACAAATCTTGCGGCCATCCTTCGCTACGTAATCTATTGAGCATTCTCCAAGCTATAATTTGTACTGGTAGGTGTTCACTCCACATACTGTCATTTAAGCAACGCCAATGATTAGGATCTATTTTTTCTGGATCTTCAATTTGTGTGATACAATTTTTACACGCTAGAATAGAGTCTTCTAATGTTCTTTCTGAAGTTGGTGGAACTTGATAAACTTGCAAGTCGTGTTCGTAACCACATAATTCACATTTGTTACCACTACGGTCTACTAATCTTTTCTCAAGTACGCTCATATGCTGAAATTTTCAACAAAAATACATTTTATTTCCGCTTAGAAAATGAGATTTCAAATTTTGTTAAATTTTCTGTTAATTGTTGAAATGTATTAAAACCTTATTTTTTTAGGATGAAATAATTTATCCAAAAATTAAAATCTGTACCCCACATTAAATCCTGCATTAAACTCTATGGCAGAGAAACGATCTTTTACCTCGTCACTAAAGTTTCTGGCAATGTTTACAAAAGGGCCTAATACAAATTTGTTATTAAAATTCCATTTATAACCAGCTCCTAAGCCTACCATAAAAGCATCCATATCAGTTTCTACATTAATAGTTTGCCCACCAATAGATTGATCTTGTGAAAAATCACCAAATCGATATTTTAAAAACGGATTGGCGTAAATTCCTGCTCCCGATTGTTCTAAGTCAAAATAATAGTTGTAACCTAGTTTAATACTGTTGGTGTTAAAATCTCTAGAACCACTTTGACTGTGATAATTTATACGATCATTTATTAATCCTACGACTTCAACAGATTGATTAAAACTAATAAAACGTTCATATCCAACTTCTACCGATGCAATGGCAATGGTGTTAGCGATGTTTAGTTTTACTTCATTTTTAGGGAATTCTTCTGTTTGTGCTTTGGCAAATGTTGTTGCCAGTAAAAGGCTCAATAATAAGTATGCTTTTTTCATAATTTTTAGTTGAATTAATTTCTGCCCGATTCGTTTGGGTAAAGTTGATGAACGGGTTCACTTTGTATAATTTCTTTTGTGTCTATATTAAGCATGGTTAAAGGCCCTTTAAAAGCAGCGCCTGTATCTACATTCCAAATATTTGCGGCATTTACTGGTTTGGTTTGGTTAATTCTTGTGACTGGGGTGTGACCAATAAATATTTCATGAAATAGCTTGAAGCGTTTAGGGTATAATAAATCTTCTGGTTTTAAATTTTCATCTAACGCAAGTGCTGTTTCCCATAAAGTTCTGTCCCAATAAACCATATAGGGCTCATATTCATTTTGTGGACCATGCATATTGGCGAAACCCGCATGAACAAAAAGATTGTTCTCTGGATCTATGTAATAATTTTCAAGATTGCTGAAGAATTTTTTGTGTTCTTCAACTTCAGAAAGAGTTAGTTTTGCATAAGCATCTTTACTAGATTGACCGCCGTGCTTTAACCAGTTCTCATTTTGCTCATCGGTTTTTAACCAGTGATGCACTAAATCGTCATGGTTCCCTCTTATAAAGATGCAATTGTGAGTTTTAGATAATTCTATTAGAAAAGAAATAACTGCAGCAGAATCACTCCAACCATCTACATAATCTCCTAGAAATATTAATTGATCTTGGGTGGTGACTTTTGCTCTCTCTAAAACTTGCTTTAAAGCTTTGAGTCCGCCGTGAATGTCTCCTATTGCAAATCTTTTCATTGGAGTAAAATTACAACTTATAAGTTTAGTTTGTTTATAAGTGGTTTAGATTAACAAAGATTTAAATGTAATTTAATTATACCTCACTTTTCTTAAAATCCTCAAATTATCTTTTAATCGCTGATAAGTTGAAGGATACTTTTTTAAAAGTGTTTTAGCTTGTTCAAGTTTATCGTAAGCACTATTAATACCGTTGAGGTAGCACAAAAGCAAGGTGTCTGGTAAGCTCTTTATGTCTTTTTCTTCGGTTGGTTTTAGAATTAAATTTTTGGAAAGTTTATTAATGAGTGCTGAATTACTATTAAAAATATGATGCAATGTGCTTTTTGAAAATTGAGGCGGTTCAAACAAAATTTTGCTTTCAATCTCATAACTCATGTTGTTTTTGAAACTTATTTTTACTTCTTCTAAAGGGTAATATTGATAACTTTCGTACAAGCCCAAATACACATATTCAATAATTTTGAATTCATCGGGCGCAAAGAAAATTCTTATTTCATCTAAATCTGAATAGAATAATTTTACTTGTTCATTAATTAATTCAATATTTACCCGGCTATAATATTTTTGATCTTTAATTACTTTTTCTTTCCCTGCCCAACACACTACAAAATATTCTTGAAATACTTTATAAGTAGGGTGATAATCTCTATTTTTCTGCATAAAATCAAAAACACCATCAAGTGTGTACTCAATGGTGTTTTGTGAGTGACTTTCTATAGAAGCTACAATTTTAGAATTTCGATCGGTTAAATCAATTCCGAAATCTTTGGGCATACTTATGCTCCCATCTCTAAAAAATACAGCGCCGCCATAATACTTCCAAATATTTTTACGAAGGCTGCAAACCTTACCTTGATTGGCTCTAATAATCACCAACCCTACAACTTTCTCGTTAGGTAAATGCGGAAAAAGAATATTCTCGTAAGTGATATTGGGCGGATTGGTGAGGTAGGCATTAATCAAGTTCTGAATTTTACTATCATCAAAAAAATCTACGCCCGTAATGCTATTATCACGATCTTCTACCCCAACTACAATATAACTATTGTTAAATGGGTTGCTATTGGCTAAAGCGCAAACGTGTTTTAAAAACTTAGCTTTTCCTTCTTTTTCGCCCAAGTTTAATTTGCGCTTTTTGTCGTAAAAACTATTCTCATCGCTATGAGCTAAGAGGTTTTTAATGAGTAAGCGCTTATTGATCATGTTATTTTTTATCTACAATAGTTGAAGAAGCTTGAGCGGTGCACATCACAATTAAATCTGCAATATTAACGTGGTAAGGTCTTGTCACCACAAATTTGATGATGTCTGCAATATCTTCTGGTTTTAGTGGCGTAAAACCTTGATAAACTTTACTGGCTTTTTCGCTGTCTCCTTTAAACCTAACTTCGCTGAACTCGGTTTCTACCAATCCCGGATTAATACCGCCAACTTTTATTCCTGTGCCATTGAGATCTATTCGCATTCCTTGAGTAATGGCATCTACTGCATGTTTACTGGCGCAATATACATTTCCTTTGGGGTAAACCTCTTTTCCTGCAGTAGAGCCAATGTTAATAATATGTCCGTTACCACGTTCTACCATCTGCGGAATAATTTGTTTACTTACATAAAGTAACCCTTTTACATTAATATCGATCATGGCATCCCAATCGTCAATATTTCCATCTTGAATAGTGTCTAAGCCGTGTGCGTTTCCTGCGTTATTAATTAAAATATCAATTAGCTGAAATTCTTTTGGTAATGACGCTATCTCTTTTATAACTTCTTGTTTATCTCGAACATCAAAACTTAATGTGTGAACTTTCGTAGTTGCAGAAAGTTTAGCTTTTATTTCGTCTAGACGTTCTTGTCTTCTTCCGCAGAGAATTAAGTTAAAGTTTTCTTTGGCAAGCTCAATAGCAGTAGCTTTTCCTATTCCGCTAGTTGCTCCGGTAATTAAAACAGTTTTATTCATTAAAATTTACTTTTTGCTTAAAAGTAAATCATTTTAAATAGGAATAAAAAAGATCACTATTAATTTAAATGAAAGATATGAACAGGAAAAATACTAAACCTGAATAACTTGCGTTTTATAAGGGTTCGTAATTCACTTCCGCGAAAAAATCAAAAATTTTTTGCAACACTACATACTTCAAATAAGTCTTTTGAATAAAAGACTTAAAAATGCTATGTTTACTATTTATTTCATTTCAATATCGAATTGTATTTTAACCAAATATTAACATTATTGAATGAATATTTTGGGACTTTGCCAAGTCTTATAAACAATAAGAAAAAAATTAATTTTAGTTATTAATTATGGAACAAAACACATCCGTAGATATTGCAGGTTTAAACGAAAAGGTACAACGTGAAAGTGCGTTTGTAGATTTATTAACCAATGAAATGAATAAAGTAATCATTGGTCAAAAATACATGATTGAGCGTTTATTAATTGGTCTGCTAGGTCAAGGTCATATTTTATTGGAAGGTGTTCCTGGGTTAGCAAAAACCTTAGCCATTAATACACTTTCAAAAGCCGTAAAAGGAAGCTTTAGTAGAATTCAGTTTACGCCAGATTTACTTCCTGCCGATGTGGTGGGAACGATGATTTATAATATGAAGGAAAATGACTTCAGTATTAAAAAAGGTCCCATTTTTGCCAACTTCGTATTAGCAGATGAGATTAACCGTGCACCAGCAAAAGTACAATCTGCATTGTTAGAAGCGATGCAAGAAAAGCAAGTTACGATAGGAGACCAAACCTTTGTGTTAGATAAGCCTTTTTTAGTAATGGCTACACAAAACCCAGTAGAACAAGAAGGTACTTACCCATTGCCAGAAGCGCAAGTTGACCGTTTTATGCTAAAAACAGTCATAGATTACCCTAGCCTAGAAGAAGAACAACTGGTGGTAAGAGCAAATTTAAAAGGCTCATTTGAAAAAGTGAATCCGGTAGTTTCTCTAGAGCAAATTTTAACCGCTCAGCAAACCGTGAGAGAAGTATATATGGATGAGAAGATTGAAAAATATATCCTCGATATTATTTTTGCTACTCGTTACCCAGAGAAATATAATTTAGAATCTTTAAAGCCCTTAATCTCTTTTGGAGCTTCACCAAGAGGAAGTATTAACTTAGCGACTGCCGCAAAATGTTACGCTTTTATAAAGAGAAGAGGTTACGTAATCCCAGAAGATGTACGTGCAGTAGTTTTAGATATTTTACGCCACCGAATAGGAATTACCTATGAAGCAGAAGCAGAAAATATAACTTCAGAAGATATTGTAGGTAAAATTGTAAATGAAATTGAAGTGCCATAGAATAGACAAAGCTGGTTTAATTTTTTCAGTTGAAATCTAATCTGATGCAGAATAATGAACACGAAAGAACTCCTTAAAAAAGTAAGAAAAATAGAAATTAAAACACGTCGGTTAAGTAATCACGTGTTTGGTGGTGAATATCACTCTACCTTTAAAGGTCGCGGAATGACCTTTAGTGAAGTACGTCAATACCAATTTGGTGACGATGTGCGAAGTATAGATTGGAATGTAACTGCACGCTATAATGAACCTTTTGTAAAAGTTTTTGAAGAAGAACGCGAACTCACCATGATGTTGGTGGCAGATGTTTCTGGGTCAGAATTTTTTGGTTCTACCGAGACTTTTAAAAAAGATATCATCACAGAAATAGCAGCAACTTTAGCCTTTTCGGCAACACAAAACAACGATAAGATTGGGTTGTTACTTTTCTCTGATGAGGTCGAATTATACATTCCGCCTAAAAAAGGGCGTTCTCACGTGCTACGAATTATTCGGGAGTTATTAGAATTTCAGCCAAAAAGCAAAAAAACAGACCTTACTCAAGCGCTCAAATTTCTTCAGAATATGATGAAGAGAAAAGCCATTGTATTTATTCTTTCAGATTTTTTAACCGATGATTATCAGCATACGCTTAAAATTATGGGAAATAAACATGATGTAACCGGAATTCGAGTTTACGACCAGCGAGAAGAAGAAATGCCCAATGTAGGAATGGTGCAAATGCAAGATGAAGAAACAAGCGAATTAATTTGGGTAAATACAGGGTCTAAATCGGTGCGAACAAGTTACGCCAAATACTTTAGTGAGCGCACAGCTTATTTTCATTCGAGTTTTAGACTTAGCGGTTCAGGAAGCATTGATGCCAGAACCGATGAAAGTTATGTGAAAAAATTATTGGGTTATTTTAAACAAAGAGGTTAAATGAAGCAATTAGTAAAACAAATATCAGTAGGCAGAGTGATGCTTTTGGCGGTATTGGGGTTGCTCTTTATTCAGCAAACTTCAGCGCAAGAAATTTCATCTTCAATAGATACTACGCAAATTAAAATTGGAGAGCAACTTCATTATCAAATACAAGTTAAAGCCAATAAAGATTTGCCAGTAGTCTTCCCAGAAGGACAAAGTTTTATGCCATTAGAAATGGTAGAGGTTTATAGAATAGATACTACGCAACTTAAAGACAGCCCAACTTGGAAACTTACTAGAGAATATGTATTAACCCAATGGGATTCAGGATCTTATACGATTCCGCGACAAAAAGTAATCATTAATGATCAGACTTTTTTTACAGATTCTTTAAAAGTTGAGGTGGCTACGGTAGTGGTCGATACGACAAAGCAAGATGTTTTTCCTATTAAACCAACCATCGAAATTAAAGAACCTTCGGTTTTCCCGATGTGGTTACTTTGGGTACTTTTAACGATAGGTGTTATTGCTGGGTTAGTCTTCTTAATTCTGAAATTGAGAAAACGAAAAATTGAGCGAGCAAAGCAAATTCCGCCCTATGAGAGAGCTATCGATACGCTTAAAAAGTTAGATGAAAGTCAGGTGTTGGAGCGTGGAGAAATGAAAGTTTATTATTCTACATTAACCTTAGCTGTAAAAAGATACATTGATGAAAAGATTGATGAACGAGCTTTAGAAAGTACCACAGAAGAGTTAATTGTTCATTTAAATGAATTGAAAGCCAATCAATCACTTTTAGTAGATAATAAAGTGATTAACGATTTAAAAGATATTTTACGAAGAGCAGATTTAATAAAATTTGCTGGTGGCGGAATGGATAAACTTACCGCTAAAGCAGATCGTAAACTAATCGAAGAAGATATTAATAACATTAAAGATTCGATACCAGAACCTACCGAAGAAGAGCTGCAAAAAGATGAAGCTTATTTAGAAGGGAAAAAGAAAAAAGAGAAACGTACTAAAATTATTGCTGGTGTTGTAGGATTGGTTTTAGTGTTTATCGTTGCCAATTTTGTTTTTTTTGAAAATAAAGGCTTTGAATACCTTAAAGATTTAGTGATTCATGATTCAGCGGAAGAATTACTCGAAAAAGATTGGATTGCAAGTGAATATGGAAACCCACCGGTGTATATTATTACTCCAGAAGTTTTAGTAAGAAAAAACAATAATTCCATCTTAGCTAAAGATAAGGCGACACTTACAGGCGAGTTGTTTACTTACGGTGCAATTGCAAAAGATCTTTATATTAACTTAAACATTTTTAACACCAAACCAGATTCTTCACTAAGTATAGAAAGTCAAGTAGACCGTTTAGAAGCGTTAGGAGCAAAAAATATTCTATCTAAAGAAGAAAAGTTTACCACCGCAGATGGTAGTGAAGGAGTGAAGGTTTTTGGTGATTTTAGTATCAAAGATCCTATTACTAAGCAAGAAGAAAAGAAAAGTTATGTGCAACTATTTTTTGCATCAGAGCAAGGCAATAATATTAGCATCTTTATTTCGGCAGAAGACAAAGATGAAGGTTTTAAAGAAATTATCAACAGAATTATTAATTCCGTAGAATTTAACAGAGAAAACTAATGTTCGATTTTAATAACATCACATTTGAAAATCCGCAGTGGTTTTGGTTATTTCTATTATTTCCAATTCTAATTGCTTGGTATGTTTGGAAACGTAACCTTCAAACTCCTGAAGTAAAAATTTCTAGCATAAAAGGCTTTAAAATAAAACAAGGTATTCTGCCTAGATTAAGACCTTTGTTATTTGTATTTAGACTCTTAGCGCTAAGCTTACTAATTACCGCAATGGCAAGACCTAGAACGGTAGATGTAACTTCTAAAACAAAAAAGACACAAGGTATAGATATCGTGATGGCGATAGATGTTTCCCCTAGTATGTTAGCTAGAGATTTAAAGCCAAATCGTTTAGAAGCCTTAAAAGAAGTTGCGGCAGAATTTATAAAAGGTCGCCCAAACGATCGTATTGGTTTGGTAGTTTATTCGGGAGAAAGTTTTACCAAAACGCCAATAACCAGTGATAAAGCTATTGTACAAAATGCATTGAGTGAAATAGAATATAGCGATTTGTTAGATAATGGTACAGCGATAGGAATGGGATTAGCTACTTCTGTAAATCGATTAAAAGACAGTAAGGCCAAAAGTAAAGTGATTATTTTACTTTCAGACGGGGTGAACAACACTGGGTTTATTGATCCTAAAATCGCAACAGAGTTAGCTGTAGAATATGATATTAAAGTGTATACCATTGGTTTAGGTTCTAACGGGACTGCGATGGGACCTGTAGGAATAGATAGAAATGGGCAATTGAGATACGGGCCAACTAAGGTCGAGATTGATGAAGACCTGATGAAAGAAATTGCCACTAAAACTAGTGGGGAATACTTTAGAGCTACTGATAATAAAAAGTTAGAAGAAATTTACGATGAAATTAATAAGCTTGAAAAAACAGAAGTAGAAGAATCTAAATTTTATAATTATGAAGAAAAATATAGACCACTAGTCATTTTAGCAGGTTTACTTTTTTTAATTGAAATTATAGTTAGAAACACAGTATTTAGAAGTTTTGTATAAATGGTAGTTCTAGAAGAGAAAATATATTTTTGGTTTTTACTAGCGATCGTATTGGTCGTGGTTATTTACTTTCTTCAACTTATTTGGAAGAAAAAAGCTCAGCGTAAATTTGCTTCTCCAGAATCGTTGGAGAAATTGAGTCCTCATAAATCAAAATTTAAGCCCATTTTAAAAGTCCTGTTTTGGAGCTTAGCAATCGCATTTTTAACCATGGCATTGGTTAATCCAAAGATTGGTTCTAAAATGGAAACGGTAAAGCGAGAAGGCGTAGATATTGTTTTTGCGATCGATGTGAGTAAAAGTATGCTGGCAGAAGATATCGCACCCAATCGTTTAGAAAAATCTAAACAACTGGTTACGCAAATCATTAATAACCTAACCAGTGATCGCGTGGGTATTATTGCTTATGCAGGTTCAGCATTTCCGCAGTTACCTATCACTACAGATTATGGCTCGGCAAAATTATTTTTACAGTCTATGAATACCGATATGGTTTCTAGTCAAGGTACTGCCATTAATGAAGCCATAGAATTAGCACAAACTTATTACAATGATGAGTCAGAAACCAATCGCGTACTTTTCTTAATAAGCGATGGAGAAGATCACGGCGGTAATATTGAAGATATTGCAGAGCAAGCAGCAGAAAAAGGAATTCGTATTTTTAGTATAGGAGTGGGAACAGCTAAAGGTGGTCCAATTCCTATTAAAAGAAATAACTTGATTCAATCTTATAAAAAAGATAGAAATGGCGAAACGGTTATTACCCGTTTGGATGAAGCAACACTAAAGCAAATTGCAATGGCCACCAATGGTGAATTTATTAGCGGTAATATAACAAGTCAAGTGGTAGATAAAGTAAATGATATATTAGCCAATATAGAAAAAACCGAATTTGAAAGTCAGCAAATTGCAGATTATAAAGATCAGTTTCAATGGTTTTTAGGGTTTGGCATACTTTTTATTGTATTAGACATATTTGTATTAGAACGCAAAACCTCTTGGATAAGAAAGTTAAATTTATTTAATGAAAAGAAAGAAGATGAAGAGTAAATTTTTAATCATACTGATAGTTTTTTCTACTACTTTTTATGCCCAAGCACAAAATGAAGAAGTAAAAGAAAAGAAAACTCAAGCCAAGATATTAGCTTTTGAAGCTCAAAATGCCATGGCTAAAAACGAGTTTGAGAAAGCTGAAGCTAAATATAGAGAAGCAATTTCTAAAGATCCAGAAAATGCCGAATTGAAATATAATTTAGGAACAGTCTATCACAATAAAAATAAAAATACAGAATCGGTAGTAAGGTTAAATCAATCTGCCAAAATTTCAGAAAGTAAATCCATAAAACATAAAGCATTTCATAACCAAGGAAATGTTTTTATGAAAGAAGAAAAATATGGAGAAGCAATAGAAGCTTATAAAAATG
Organism: Mesonia aestuariivivens; assembly: GCF_019311235.1. Classification (GTDB taxonomy): domain Bacteria; phylum Bacteroidota; class Bacteroidia; order Flavobacteriales; family Flavobacteriaceae; genus Mesonia; species Mesonia aestuariivivens. The sequence goes on from NZ_JAHWDF010000001.1 coordinate 102,075, forward strand.
CATTAAGAAACGACCCCACCGATGAAGAAACACGTTACAATCTTGCATTAGCGAAAGAAAAAGCGAAACAGCAGCAGCAAGACCAAGATCAAAATAAAGATAAAGAAGAAGAGAATAAAAAGAACGAAAACGAAGAAGGAGAGAATAAAGAAGACCAAGAGCAGAATAAAGATAAAAAAGAGAACCAAGAAGGCGATCAAGGTAAAGATCAAGAAGAGAACGGCGAGCAAAATAAACAAGAAAAGAAAGAAGGAGAAGGCGATCAAGAAAAACCACAACCCGATAAAGAACAACAAGGAGATAAGGGTGAAGAAGGTAAAGAGCAAAGCCAACAGCCAGTGAAAGGACAAATGTCTCCACAACAAATGAAGAATTTGTTAGAAGCGATGGAAAATCAAGAAAAAGAAATTCAAGATAAAATTAATGCTCGAAGAGCAAAAGGTCAACCAAAAACTACAGATAAAGATTGGTAATGAAGATGAAGCAGTTTATTTTTTACATCCTTTTATTTGTTTCTTGTGCAGGTATAGCTCAAGTAAAATTTGAAGCTCAGGCGAGTAGAGAGAAATTGGGGGTTAACGAACGTTTAAGAGTAGATTTTACGATGAATCAAGATGGAGATAATTTTAATCCGCCAGATTTTCGTGGGTTTAAAGTTATTGGTGGCCCCAACCAATCTATCAGTCAGAGTTTTGTTAACGGAAAGCGTTCTTTTCAGAAAAAGTACAGTTATTTTCTTCAGCCTAACGGAAGAGGAAATTTCAACATTGGTCAAGCAACTATAGAAATAGAAGGGCAAACTTATAAAACACCTCCTGTTGCGGTCGAGGTTACTGCAGCAGTAGATAAACCTACCGATGGCAGTAATCCAGAAATTATTGCAGCAGATAATATTCATTTAGTAGCAGAAATTTCTAATAGAACACCTTATTTAAATGAAGGGATTGCTGTAAAGTATAAACTCTATTTTAGTCCGCAAATAAACATTAGACAGTGGTATCCTAAAGATAATCCTAAGTATGCAGATTTTTGGAGTCAGAATATAGATATAAAACAATTAAATGTAAAAGAAGATTTATACCGAGGAGATCCTTACCAATATGTGGTAATAAGAGAAACGGTATTGTATCCTCAAAAAACAGGAAAGTTAACGATAGAGCCTTTGGTGCTTAGTGTTCCTGTAAGTGTGCCTTCAGATCGGCGTGATATTTTTGGAAGAAGATTGTCTGAAACCGTAGATCAAACAGTATCTTCTAACCATCAAACTATAGACGTGAAATCTTTACCAGCAGCTGGTAAACCTGCTAATTTTACTGGAGCCGTAGGGAGTTTTAATTTTAATGTCACTAATAGTAAAGATGTTTTAGACGCAACAGAATCGTTACAAATTAAACTTCAGGTTTCTGGAAATGGAAATTTAAAATTATTTCAGCTTCCTAAATTAAATGTTCCGGCCTCGTTAGAGATTTATGAGCCAGAACACCAAGAGCAAGTGAGTACCAATTTAAATGGAATGCACGGAAGAATTACAGATAGCTATACACTTGTGCCGCAGTTAAAAGGAAAGTACCCCATTAACCCAGTAAGTTTTAGTTATTTTGACCCTCGATCTGAGAGCTATAAAACGATAACTTCAAAAGAAATTTTGCTAAATGTAGAAAACGGTCCCACAACTACTACAACGGCTCCAGTAGCTTCTTCGGGTAAAGAAAGTTCTACTAAACAAGCTGTAGCTTCAGCTTCAAGTCAGTTCAAATACATACAATTAGACGCAAATTTAAAACCAATAGATCAACCAGCCTTTTTTAAAAGTGTGGCATTTTGGTCGGCTTTGGTTACGCCATTATTATTAATCCCTATTGGTATTTTTACAGGTAAAAAACGAAAATCTTTAATAGCAGATGCTGCAGGTAATACTTCTAAAAAAGCAGATAAACTAGCACGTAAATATTTATCTGAAGCTAAAAATAGTTTAGGAGATCAGAAGAAATTTTATGAAGCTTTAGAGCGAGCTTTACATAATTATTTAAAAGCAAAACTTTCTATTAAAACGGGAGAGATGAGTAAAGATAAAGTTAAAACTTTACTGGCAGAGCGAAGTGTACAACCAGCGACAACTACTTCTTTTATAGAGATTTTAGAAAGTTGTGAGTTGGCGCGTTACACACCAACCTCTAATGTAGAAATGCAGAAAGATTATGATAAAGCTAAAAAGACAATTTCAGAATTAGATAAGCAGTTGTAAAATGAAAAAGTTATTGATTGTTTTTTTATTACTTGGTACAAGTTTATTGGCACAAGATAACGAGGCGTTGTTTAAACAAGCTTCACAAGATTATGCAGACGGTAATTATAAAAAAGCCATAGACCAATATGAGAAGATCTTAGGCAATGGCGAGGCTTCTGCTAATTTGTATTATAATTTGGGAAATGCTCACTATAAGCTAGACCATATTGCGCCAAGTATCTACAATTACGAAAAAGCTTTATTACTAAAGCCTAACCATCAAGACGCAAAGAATAACTTGGTTTTTGCGCAAAATATGACCTTAGACGCGATTGATGATTTACCTAAAAGTAGTTTGTCTAAAGTCGTGAATAATATAATTTCTAAACTAAGTTACAATGGCTGGGCTTGGTTGGCAGTAAGTAGTTCAGTATTATTATTAATCTTCTTTTTCTTTTATTATTTCTCTGCAACCACTGGTAAAAAGAGAGTTTTTTTTACTGTTTTTGTAGTAAGCTGTATAGTGATGATTTCTTCAGTAATATTTGCTTATTTACAGTTTGATATTCAGCAGAAAAAGAAGTTTGCAATTATTTTTGCTGAAGAATCAACTGTTCTGTCTGAACCTAATTCTAGCTCATCTAACGTATTTACGTTGCATGAGGGCACTAAGATTAAGTTATTAGATGAATTTAATAAGTATTATAAAATAGCACTTTCAGACGGGAGAGAGGGTTGGATAAGAGCTACCGATTTAAAAGCGCTTTAAATTTCTTTATATCTTATTATTTGCATAATTTAGAAAAATTAAAATCTAATTTTTTTGAAAGCACTAGTACTTATATTTTTAATTTTATTTTCTGCTTTTTTACTTGCTCCAACCATAATAAGTATAACTGGGCATAGTAAAGAGGAAGAGGTGTTAAATCTATTTGATGGTGCAGAAGAAGAAAATTCGGTAGAATTTGATGAGTATTCCAAATTAAAAAATTTAGTTTATAAAGTTTCTTTTGTATATTTTAGTAATATACAGTGTTTAGGTGTGCAAACATTTATAGATAAGTATCAAACTGCAGCACAACTTCCTATAGTTTATTTTGATTTATTATCACCTCCTCCAAAATTAGCATAACTTTTTTCATTTTCTATTATAAGAATCAGGTGAGATTTTCATCCTTCTTTTAGTATTCAAAACAATAGTTGTAAAAAAATTAAAGTTATGTTTAAATATTTAAATAAAGATATACCTGCGAGTATAGTCGTTTTTTTTGTTGCTTTACCTCTTTGTTTAGGTATTGCTCTGGCAAGTGGCGCACCTGCGTTTTCAGGATTAATTGCCGGTATAATTGGTGGTGTGGTCGTAGGCGCTATTAGCGGTTCTCAATTAGGGGTTAGCGGGCCGGCAGCAGGGTTGGCAGTAATTGTTTTGGGAGCAATTGCTACGCTTGGTTTTGATCAGTTTTTAGTGGCCGTAGTTATAGGTGGCGCGCTGCAAATTTTATTAGGTATTTTAAGAGCCGGAGTCATTGGTTATTATTTTCCTTCTGCAGTAATAAAAGGGATGTTGGCCGGTATAGGAATTATAATTTTTCTTAAACAAATACCACACGCATTTGGTTATGATAAAGATTATGAAGGCGAATTAGAATTTTTTCAGTCTGATGGAGAAAACACTTTTTCAGAATTAATCAACATGCTTGATTACATCTCTCCAGGAGCCGTAATTGTAACCATTATTTCATTAATTATTTTGTTGCTTTGGGAAAATGTACTTTCTAAAAAACATAAAATTTTCACCATTATTCCAGGTCCATTAGTGGCGGTAGTTTTTGGAGTTGTTTATGCGATGCTGATGCAAGACACTAGTTTAGAAATTGCCGAAGCACATTTGGTGAAAGTTCCTGTGCCAGAGAGTTTAAAAGATTTTGGTTCTCAATTTACATTTCCAGATTTTAGTGCTATTTCGAACATGAAGGTATGGGTGACCGGAGTTACTATTGCTATTGTAGCAAGCTTAGAAACTTTATTATGTGTAGAAGCAGCAGATAAGTTAGACCCTCATAAAAGAGTAACGCCAACTAACAGAGAGCTGTTGGCACAAGGAACGGGAAATATTATTTCTGGTTTAATTGGTGGTTTGCCTATTACTCAGGTAATTGTAAGAAGCTCAGCAAATATACAGTCTGGCGCAAGAACGAAAGTTTCGGCAATTTTGCACGGAATATTTATATTAATATCAGTAGTTACCATTCCAGTTTTATTAAATAAAATTCCATTAGCGGTTTTGGCGGCTATACTCTTTGTAGTGGGCTATAAATTAGCAAAACCTAGTTTGTTTAAACACATGTATAAGTTAGGGAAAGCACAATTTTTGCCATTTGTAATTACTATTATTGGGATCGTCTTTACAGATTTGTTAATAGGTATAGGTTTAGGCTTAGCAGTAGGAATAATTACTATATTGCTCAATAGTTATAAGAATTCTCACTTTTTACATAAAGAAAAATTTAATGATATTAACAATAAATTTAAAATGAACCTTGCTGAAGAAGTTACTTTTTTAAATAAAGGAGCAATAAATCGAGAATTACATAATTTGCCAAAAAATGCTTATTTAGAGTTAGATGTAACTAAAACAAAATGGTTAGATTATGATATTGTTGAAATTTTAGATGAATTTGCTATTCGAGCTAAAGAAAAAAATATAACAATTCAATTAATTTCACAACGAGGAACAGTAGAAAACCCAACGAGTTATAAAGTGTTTTTTGAAAAAGAAAAAAAAGAAATTATCTAAAAATTATTAACTATGAGCCAAGATTTTTATAAGAAGATTTTAGACAATAATAAAAAATGGGTAGAAAGCAAGTTAGATGCAGATCCTGAATTTTTTAAGCGATTAGAAAATGGTCAAAAACCCCCTTTGCTTTGGATAGGTTGTGCAGATAGTCGCGTGCCTGCAAATGAAATTATTGGAACCCAGCCAGGAGAAGTTTTTGTTCATCGTAACATCGCCAATATGGTGGTTCATACAGATATGAATATGCTTAGTGTTTTAGATTTTGCTGTAAATGCACTTAAAATTGAGCATATTATTGTTTGCGGTCATTACGGTTGCGGTGGTGTAAAAGCAGCTATGGAAAATCAATCGATTGGTTTAATAGATAACTGGGTGCGACACATTAAAGATGTCTATAAAATGCACAAAGAAGAATTAGAAAAAATAGACGATACTAAACAACGTTGGGATAGGTTTGTTGAACTAAACGTGGTAGAGCAAGTTTTTGATCTTGCCGAAACTTCAATAGTTCAAAACGCTTGGAAAAACAAACAAAACTTAACAGTACACGGTTGGGCTTACGGTGTTGGTACAGGTATTGTAAACGATCTTGGGGTTAATATGAGTAATAACGATGAGTTAGATGAAGTCTATAAATTGAACTTCTAATTTTAATAAATAAATTATAAAAAAAGCTGAATAATTCTATTCAGCTTTTTTTATACGTTTAGTTTTTCTTTAGTTTCTTCAATGCCTTTAAGTACAGGCGGTAAAATAATTGGAGCTACTTTTTTAATTGGTTCAAATAATACAGACTCTTCAAATTTTTCTTCACTTATAAAACTAATATTCTTATTTAATCCTTCGGTAAACATTAAAGCTACACTCAAGATAAAAGCAAATTTTATAAGTCCGAAAACACCTCCTAAAATACGGTTAACAATACCTAGAGCGATAACTCCTGCTAATTTGGTAAGTAATTTTCCTGCCAATATAATAAGTATAATAATAAGAAGAAATGTAAGTGCAATCCCTACTATTTGAATATACTCTTCATCCCAAGAAACATATTTTGTTAGCAAATCTATCGCGTAATACGAAAAGTGAATGGCGCCATAAACTCCTGCAATTAATGCAATAAGAGAAGCAAGTTCAATAATTAAGCCGCGCATCACTCCGCGAGCAAAACCTAAAACGAGAATTACGATAATAATAATATCTACTAGATTCATAAAAGCAAATATAATTATTTTGAAATAAGAAGTTGATTATCTTTGTGCTTATGGCAAGAGATGAAGATTTAAAACAAAATTGGCAAAAAGTACAGCAAAAACTTTCAGACCAATTTGCAGAAGGAGATGTATTAGAATTAGATGCAATTATATATTTAATTGGCGTTCAAGAATTAGGGCAATTGCACAGAAGATTTAAGAAAGATCAGAAATTAGATTTAATGCATATTGCTATTTGTAGATTGCTAGAACCTTATGGATATTATGAGTTTGATTATGTAGATGAAGAAGGATGGCCGCACTATAAAATAATCGAGCAATTACCTAATCTAAAAGCAGGAGAACAAGCCGTGATGATGAAAGAAGCAATCGTTCAATATTTTTTAGAAAAAGAATATATTGATTAAATGAGTCTATTTTTAAAAGCATTAAATTTCCCTAACGATAGTGGTCCTATTTATAGAGAAACCTTAGCAGGAAGGCTTCCGGTAGAGCCTTTTAATACGTTTAGCAATATATTGTTTTTATCAATAGTGATTTATTTTTCTTTAAAGGTTTATAAAAATGTAAAGCAGCAAGCTTTTTTAGCTTTTGCTTTGCCCGTCTTACTAATAGGTTTTATAGGCGGTACGATATATCACGCAACCCGAAGTCATGAAATTTGGTTGTTAATGGACTGGGTGCCTATTGTAATTCTTTGCCTTTCAGCCTCTATTTATTTTACGTTTAAAGACGGTGAAAACTCTCTGCAGAAATACGGCTTATTAGTTATAGTTTTACTTTTGTTGTTTGGTGTAGAACTTATTAATTGGCCCAACCAATTAGGCACCTCAATAGGTTATATTTCAACTGCAATAGGCTTATTGTTGCCTATGTGCATTTACTTAGTAAAAACAAATTTTATTTACGGTAAATATATTTTATTCGCATTGCTTTCATTTTCTGCTGCTATAAGCTTTAGAATTATAGACCAGCGTTTAGATTTATTTGAAATGGGAACACACTGGTTATGGCACAGCTTCGGAGCGATTTCAGTTTTCTTTTTAATGCAATACATCTACAAAGATCGTTTGCATTTATCTTCTAAAAATATACCAAGTTAAAAAACTTCAAATAGTGTTCTATTTTCTTAACTTTGCTGCTTTATAAGTTGAAGAAAAATGGTAGATAAGATTAAAAATTACATTGCTGAAGTCGAAAAATTCTCAGCCTCAACGCAGGAAGAAGTAGAAAACTTTAGAATCAAATTTTTAGGGCAAAAAGGAATCTTAAAAGAGTTTTTTGCTGAATTTAAAAACGTTCCCAATGAATCTAAGAAAGAGTTTGGGCAAACGATAAATCAGTTAAAAAATGCAGCTCAAGATAAAGTAAGCCAACTTAAAGAAGAGTTGGAAAGCAAGCTTGAGGAGAAAGGCGTTTACGGCGATTTAACTCGTCCTGGAGAACCTATTGAAATAGGTTCGCGTCACCCAATATCTATTGTTAAAAATCAAATTATAGAAATCTTTTCTAACATAGGGTTTAATGTTTCTGAAGGACCCGAGATGGAAGATGATTGGCATAATTTTACAGCGTTAAACTTGCCAGAATATCATCCTGCCAGAGATATGCAGGATACCTTTTTCATTCAAACCGATCCTGAAGAAATTTTGCTGAGAACACATACTTCTAGCGTTCAGGTGCGATATATGGAAAACAATAAGCCGCCAATTAGAACCATTTCTCCTGGAAGAGTATTTAGAAACGAAGCAATTTCTGCGCGTTCACACTGTATATTTCATCAGGTAGAAGGTTTATATATCGACAAAGGCGTTTCGTTTGCAGATTTAAAGCAAACTTTGTTATATTTTACCAAGCAACTTTTTGGGAAATCTAAAATTAGACTTCGACCTTCATATTTTCCATTTACAGAGCCCAGTGCTGAGGTAGATATTTATTGGGGATTAGAAACAGAAACAGATTATAGAATCACCAAAGGCACTGGTTGGTTAGAAATTATGGGCTGTGGTATGGTAGACCCTAATGTGCTTAAAAACTGTAATATAGATCCAAATGAATATTCTGGTTTTGCATTTGGTATGGGTATCGAACGTATTGCAATGTTACTGTATCAAATTGGTGATATTCGAATGTTTTATGATAACGATGTTCGTTTTTTAAATCAATTTAAATCAGTTTTATAATATGAAAAAGATAGGCTTCTTTATTTTAGCAATCATTGTATTGGGGGTCATTTTATATGTCACCTTCGTGATTGCACTATTAAAAATAACCATTGGTTTAATATTATTAGCAGTTGCTGTGATTTTATTTGCAATAGCCTATCAAAAGATTAAACATCGTTTAGAAGATTAGATTTGAAAGAAGATATTAAAATTCCAGAAGTTGCAGGCGTTTATTTAGTAGCTGTTAATCAGTTTAATAAAGATCATAGAACTTACGATTGGTATGCTTACCTTATTAATGAAAATAATTACCCATTAGAGACCGTTTTAATTGTCTCTAATGGTTACGATAAGAAAGATAAGACCTCTACAATGCGTCACACCTTAAAAGTGCTAGGTGCTAAATCTTTTGCAAAAGTTGAATACTTAGAGCCAAATGTGTTAAAACTCAATAATGAATTCTCTATAAGCTTTTTTGCTGAAGGAAAAATGTTGCATAAAAACTTCATTTTTAAGAAAAATACGATAGCTGAATCAAATGCTAAAAAAATACCTCTAATGGAAGAAGACGGCATATTAGCTAAATAATTTATTGTTTTAGCTTTCTTATATTCATCACCACAATAGATGCTAATATTAAGATAATGCCAAGCCACTGGTAAATAAGAACAGTTTCGTTTAGTAATAAATAAGCAGCCATCACAGCTACTGGCAATTCAATAGAAGTTATAATTACGCCTAATCCTACATTTATTTTTGGCATCCCTGTCGTCATTAATAAAGGAGGAAGTACCGTTCCAAACAATGCTAAAATGGGTCCCCATTTAGTGAAAATAAGTAGATTAAAATTTTCGTTTAAGTAGGGTATAGATATAGCAGTAACTACTATAAGTCCGCCTAGCATCATCCATTTACTTCTGGTAATGGAGGGTAATTCTTTTGCCACTGTGTTAGAGGTGTAGATAGTTACCGTATAAGAAAGAGCCGCTAATAATCCAAAAAGAATTCCTATAGGACTAAGTGTAATTTCATCAAAAAGAATATTTGTTGCTAATACAGTGCCTGTAAGAATAATTATGACGGCTAAGATTTTTAGAAAAGAAGGTTTCTCTTTAGTGAGAAAAGCATTAAAAACTACACCCATCCAAACACTTTGCATTAATAATACAATCCCTATAGATACTGATACATATTGTACAGCCAAGTAATAAAAAGTACTGGTTAATCCTAATGAGGTTCCTGCCAGCATTAGGTGAAGAATATTTTTCTTAGAAGCTTTTTCTGGAGCTTTTTTCTTTGTATATCCTTTATAGAAAAAATTAATCACTACCAAACAGATAAAGCCTAATAGCATTTGGGAGAAGGTTACTTCATAGGTGTTATAACCTTCGCTGTAGGCTAATTTTACAAAAGTGGTAAGAATTCCGTAACTCGCGGCTCCTAATGCAACAAGCATTCCGCCTAAAAGTGTTTTATTTTTCAATGAAAATTATATTAGTTGAGTTTATCGCTAAGCTTAGCGAAAATTTCTTTTGGGTTTTTCTGTTCGTAAAGAATTTGATAAACCGCATTAATAATTGGAGTTTTAGCCTTTTTCTTATTCTTAGCTATGTTAATGTTGTAGGCGCTTTTTGTAGCATAATAACCTTCGGCTACCATACTCATTTCCATTTGGGCACTTTTTACGGTGTAGCCTTTCCCAATCATATTTCCGAACATTCTATTTCTACTAAATACAGAATAACCAGTCACTAACAAATCTCCTAAATAGGCAGAGTCGTTAATGTTACGTTTCATTTTGTACGTTTTCTTTATAAAACGCTTCATCTCTCTAATAGCATTACTCATCAATACACTCTGAAAGTTATCTCCGTAACCCAGTCCGTGAGCAATACCTGCTGCAATGGCGTAAATATTTTTGAGCATAGCTGCGTATTCTGTGCCTACTACATCTTCACTTGTTTTACAGTTAATGTAGTGACTACTTAAATGCTCAGCAAGAAAATCAGCATGAACTTCATTAGCGCAAGCGATGGTTAGGTAAGATAAACGTTCTAAGGCAACTTCTTCGGCATGACAAGGGCCTGTAATTACGCCAATATTTTCAAAAGGAATATTATAAATTTTATGAAAATGTTCACCTACAATTAGACTCGTTTCTGGTACAATACCTTTTATGGCGCTAAAAATTACTTTATTTTCTAAAGAAGCGGTGAGTTCTTCTAATTCTGTTTTTAAAAAGGCAGATGGTATAACGAAGATTAAGTAATCTGCGTTTTCAACAGCTTCATTTATATTATTGGTAAGTAGTAGTTGATCATTGTTAAATTCAACAGAACTTAAGTAATTGGGGTTGTGATCTTCTTTACGTATATGTTCAATAGCAGTCTTATTGCGCATATACCAATAAATTTTATCTACATTTTCGCACAACATTTTTGCAATAGCTGTAGCCCAACTGCCACCACCTAATACTGCAAATTTAGCGTCTCTATTCATAGCTGTTCTTTATTTAATACCAAAGTTAAAGCCTCTGAAGAATTTAAGGGGTTAAGATTTGATACTTTTAACATTCATTTTTCTATCTACAGGGCAATTATATAGAAAAGATATCGTTATTTAAATAGATTTTTTGGTTGGTTATTTAGTAAAGCCGTTTTGTGAAAATTCACAGGGCGGCTTTACAATTTATAGAAATTCATTTCATCTATATATTCCCAAACTTTATGCGGAAGTAGCGGTGTGATTCTTTTTCCGTTTTTTACTGCGTTTCTTATAAATGTGCTAGAGATCTCCATAATAGGAGCATCGAGCTTTGTTATTTTTGGATGGTTTTGAAACTCATCTTTTAAAACAGCTGAAGTAATTCTTGGATATACAAAAACTTCAAAACGCTCTAGAATCACTTCATGGTTTTTCCATTTATGAAGTGTATTTAGATTGTCTTCACCCATAATTAAAGCGAAATTGTATTCAGGATATTTTTCTTCTAAATGAGCAAGTGTATTAACGGTATAATTAGGTTGTGGTAAACCAAATTCTATATTGCTAGGTTGTATATGGTCGTAGTCTTCTGTGGCTAGGTAAACCATTTCTAAACGATGATGATCTTCCAGCAATGTACGTTTCTTTTTTAACGGATTGAGAGGAGTCACCACCATCCAAACTTCATCTAAATCTGAAAACTCAACCATATGGTTAGCAATCGCTAAATGTCCCATGTGTACGGGGTTAAACGTGCCAAAATATAAACCTATTTTTTTTTGCAAAATCGTTTAATTATTTATGAAGTTTTTAACCAAATGATAAGACTCTTCAAGTGCTTTTTGCAAGTCATTATTTACAATAATAAAATCGAATTGCGGAGCCGTTGCCATTTCTATAGAAGCTTTGGCTACTCGCATATTAATACGATCTTCAGTTTCTGTTTTGCGCTTTTTTAATCTTATTTTTAGTTCTTCAATACTTGGCGGTTCTACAAAAACAGCTAATGTACGTTCTGGGTAAATGTGCTTAATGTCTAAACCACCCACCACATCAATATCAAAAACAACGTGTTTGCCTTGCTCCCAAATGCGTTCTACTTCTTTTTTTAGCGTACCATAAAAATTATCTCTATAAACTTCTTCCCATTCTAAAAAATCGTCGTGTTTAATGTGGGTTTTAAATTCATCTAAAGACATGAAATAGTAATCTTCGCCATTTACTTCATTTTCTCTTGGAGCTCTAGAGGTTGCTGAAATTGAAAAATCTAGGTTTAAGTCTTCTTGTTTTAATAAATGCTGAACAATGGTTGTTTTACCAGAACCAGAGGGAGCAGAAAAGACAATAAGTTTACCTTCTATCATTTAAAGTACGTTTAAAAGTTGTTCTTTTATTTTTTCTAACTCGTCTTTCATTTGTACTACGAGTTTTTGCATAGGGGCGAAGTTAGATTTACTACCAATGGTGTTAATCTCTCTACCTATTTCTTGACCGATAAAGGCTAATTTTTTTCCATTAGCGCCAGAAGAGTTTAGGGTTTCCATAAAATAACTTAAATGGTTTTCTAAACGTGTTTTTTCTTCGGTGATATCGTATTTTTCGATGTAGTATACCAATTCTTGCTCAAAACGATTTTCATCAACACTTTCCTTCAGTTCTGCAATTCCTTTTTGCAAACGTTCTTTTACGCCTTCAATTCGTTCAGGATCTATTTGTATCACTTCTTTTAATAATTGCTGAAGTGTTTCTACACGAAGTAAGAAATCTTTTTCAAGAGCATTTCCTTCGGCAGTTCTAAACTCATTAATCTCTAATAAAGCTTCTGTTAGGCCTTGGTCAATTGCGTTAAATTCAGATTCGTCTATTTCGTCACGTTCTGTTTTTAACGTATCTGGTAGACGCATGGCAATTGCTAGTAGAGATGCTTCGTCTGCAGTTCCGTTAGTAGGAATTTCTTTTAATTGCTGAAGGTATTTTTTTACCACTTCTGTATTTACAGAGGCTGTGGTAGCTTCTCCAGTAACTTCTACATACAACGAGAAATCTACTTTACCGCGAGAAAGTGATTTAGCAATTTTGTTTCTCAAATCTAATTCACGTTCTCGGTATTGAGAAGGCATCCGAGCATTTAAGTCTAAATTTTTACTGTTTAGTGATTTAAGCTCGATTGTGATTTTCTTGTTGGGAAGCTCGATCATACTTTTCCCAAAACCCGTCATAGATTGAATCATGCGTTTGTTTTAAAAGTTGCGCAAAGGTAATAAAAACAATAAAGTATCTAAGAACTTCACTGTATTTGATTTTTGCAATAGGGATAGCAGCGGTATCTTTTTTAGTGGCAACCTTAAAGGTTTTAGTAAATCGAAATTAACCTATCACTAAAAAAATACGAGCGTATAGCCCGGCCCGTTAGGGATTGCCCAACTCATATAAATTTCATTTTAAAAACTATGCCTGCATAATAGATTTTAGTAGTTTTGTTTGAAAATGTTAAGCGATGTACCATAAAGAATTTGAAATTAGATGGAGTGATGTAGATGCTAATCGTCATTTAGCGAACTCTGCTTATATGAATTTTATGAGTCATACCCGTATGGCTTTTCTAATGGAAAACGGGTTTGGCCAGAAACAGCTAGCCGAATTAAATATTGGACCGGTGGTTTTTTATGAACATATCTATTATTTTAAAGAAGTTTTTGCTGGTAAACCAGTAACGGTAACCTTGCAGTTAAAAGGTTTATCTGAAGATGGAATGTTTTTCGAGTTTTTGCACAATATCTATAATTATAAAGGTGACCATTGTGCCAGTTGTGAGATTTTAGGTTCTTGGATAGATTTAAAAGAGCGTACCTTAACTAAATTATCTCCAGATCTAATTAAAAATTTAGATCATCTTGGTAAAACTGAAGATTTTAAGATTTTAACAAAAGAGGACACGCGTCGCTACGGTAAAAAACCAAAAGCTATTGATCTTTCTGAACTTTAGTCGTGGGATTTTTAGAAACCATATAAACTCCCACAAATACTAAAATAGCGGCTACCACTTTAATGGTATTTAAAGTGTCTGCCCCTGTGGTAATAGAGTAAGTAATCGCAATGAGTGGCTGCAAATAGATAAACGAGCTTAATGTTGAAGCTGATAGATATTTAAGTGCATATAAGTTGAGTAAATAAGTGAAAAAGGTGGTGCCAATAACTACAAAACTCATTTTCCAAATTGCATTAAAAGGTAAGCTTTGCCATTCTACTTCTGTAAATTCTGAAAGTGTAATCGGTAAATTGATAATGACTGCAATAGTGAAAATCCATTTCATTAGCGTAATGGTGTCATATTTTCGAGCTAAAGGTTTTACGATAATTAGATAAACACCGAATGAAAGCGCATTCACGATAAAAAATAAATTCCCTAGCGGAATATTAGCTGCAGATTGATTGCTGCTTTTGCTAAAAAACACCAAGAATAAGGCGCCAGCTAGTCCTACAATAATTCCGGAGATTTTTAGTAACGTAATTCTTTCTTTCAATAAAAATGCTGAAAGAATAATCACCATAACCGGAGAAAGCGTGGTGATAACCGAGCTGTTAATGGGCGTAGACATGTTTAATCCTTTAAAAAAGAAAAGCATATTAATCACCATACCAAATACAGCGCAAGCCACTAATCTAGGCCAGTCTTTTCTTTCAATATTTTCCCAAGGTTTAAAAATACTTACCAGCCAAAAAAGAACAGCGGCGCCACTCACGCGTAATAAAATAAAGCCGAAAGGTTGTATGTAAGTAGGCATAACTCCTTTGGCAACTGTATGATTAATTCCGTAAATGGTGCTGGCTCCAATGGCAGCAAGAATAGCAAGAATACGTTTATCCATGCAAATGCTGCTTCACGGCTGTTACCGTTTTTTTACTGTTGCCAATAAAAATTTCACCCTCCAACATAAATACTGGGCGATTCAAAAAAGTATAGTGTTCGAGAATAAGATTTTTAAAATCTTCCTCTTCTAAGTTTTGATTCTTTAAATCACGTTGTTTATACAATTGAGCGCGCTTACTAAACAAACTTTCATAGCTGCCAGAAAGTGAGTACATTTCTTTTAACTGTAAAGCGGTAATGGCTTCGGTTTTTATATCTTGTTTTGTTACAGTTTCGGGCAAATTCACTTCGTTGAAAATTCGTTTACACGTGTCACAGGTAGATAAATAATATACTTTTTTCAAGGTATAGGTTTTAGTAGTTGAGGTATTTTTTTACGTTTTCTTTTTTGAACACTAACTCTAATTGTCCCTGCGCATAACTCGCTGCTTCGTAAGGATTGTAGATTAAGATCACTTCATCTTCTGTTATCGCAATGTTTTCTGGTAATTTATAGGTGTCTTCTTCAAAAAAGAAACCATTAGCATTTATATTTTCTGAAGTAATTTCGTATTTCTCTCTAAATCTCTTTTCAGCATAAGCGGTAAAGCCTTCAGGATCTGAAAATAATTCAGCATTTGTGAGCTTATTTCCGTTATTAAGATTAAAATTTAAAAATCGGGTAGCTCCATAGCCATGTGCGCCACCAGTAAACAAATAAAACTTGGTTTTATAGGTAAGTAGACTGTCGGTTTTTATTAATTCTTCCTGAGAAATTTCAGCTTCATAAGCAGCTGGAGTTTCGGGAAATTCATTTTTAAATTTAAAATAATCGTTGATAAATTTCTGCACTGCTTCTTCTAAATTATCTACAGAAGAAGGTGATGGCGTAGAGTTAAAAATTTCAATTAAATAAGCTTCGTTTTCTTGATTTATTTTTTCTGAATATTTTCCTTTAGCTACTAAATATTCTAATTGAACTTCTGGACATATATTTTCTTTGCAAATATCAAATTGATTACTCTCAATAGTTGAAGAATTAATTTGAAGTGTTTGCTCTTTTATAGTTACCGCCTTCTCGGGGTCATTTTTATTTTCTTGCTTAGAGTCGTTTTTACAAGCTGAAAATAAAAAAGTGGACGAGAGGGCTATTATGATAAGTTTTTTCATAGTTAATTCAAATTGATCATCAAAATTAAAGATAGTGTCTTTTTGTTTAAACACAAACGGAATGGTACATTTGCTATGAAAAGAAAAAAATAGATTATGAAGTTTAACACGAAGACAATTCACGGCGGACAAGAAAATACAGATCCGGCTTATGGCTCTGTAATGCCACCAATATATCAAACATCTACCTATTCTCAAGACA
This sequence comes from Mesonia aestuariivivens, assembly GCF_019311235.1. GTDB lineage: Bacteria > Bacteroidota > Bacteroidia > Flavobacteriales > Flavobacteriaceae > Mesonia > Mesonia aestuariivivens. The sequence goes on from NZ_JAHWDF010000001.1 coordinate 118,184, forward strand.
CTCCTGGAGGTCACAAAGGTTTTGAGTATTCTAGAAGTGGAAACCCAACGCGTACAGCACTAGAAAACTCTATAGCGAGTATAGAAAACGGAAAATACGGGATGGCTTTTGGATCTGGTTTAGCGGCTATCGATGCAGTTTTAAAATTATTAAAACCTGGAGATGAAGTAGTTTCGACGAATGATTTATACGGCGGTTCTTACCGTTTGTTTACCAGTATTTTTAAAGATTTCGGGATTAAATTTAATTTTATCGGTATGCAAAATGCAGAAGATATTGAAAAGCATATTACCGAAAACACAAAATTAATTTGGGTAGAAACACCAACAAACCCAATGATGAATATTATTGATATTGAAGCTGCTGCTAAAATTGCTAAAAAGCATCATGTGTTGTTAGGCGTAGATAATACGTTTGCTACTCCATATTTACAACAACCTTTAGATTTAGGAGCAGATTTAGTGATGCATAGCGCAACTAAATATTTAGGAGGTCATAGTGATGTAGTAATGGGAGTTTTGGCTGTTAAAGATAAAGAACTTGCCGATAGATTGTATTTTGTTCAAAATGCAAGTGGTGCTGTTGCAGGACCACAAGATAGTTTTTTGGTTCTTCGTGGAATTAAAACCTTACATTTAAGAGTGCAACGCCATTGTGAAAACGGAAAAGCCGTGGCAGAATATTTAAATAATCATCCTAAAGTTGATAAGGTATACTGGCCTGGTTTAGAGAATCACCCTAATCATGAGATTGCCAAAAAGCAAATGAAAGATTTTGGAGGTATGGTTTCTTTTACAACTAAAGGTAATTTATTAGAAGATGCGGTAAGCTTCGTTGAAAAATTAAAAGTATTTACATTGGCAGAATCTTTAGGCGGTGTAGAGTCTTTAGCGGGTCATCCAGCTAGTATGACGCACGCTTCTATCCCAAAAGAAGAAAGAGAAAAAACTGGGGTTGTAGACTCTTTAATTCGTTTAAGTGTAGGTGTTGAAGATGAAGAAGATTTAATTGAAGATTTAAAACAAGCTTTAGGGTAAAATTTAGTTTTATTTTTACCTAAAAAAGACCTGCGATTCGTGGGTCTTTTTTTTGTTTAATAAATCTAAAATGCTAATGTTTTCGTATGTTTTATTGTCAATCCCTTTGTTATTGCTTAGTTTTACCGATAATTTTATTGAAATTTAACCCTAATATTATATTTATGAAGAGTAAAATACCCCTGTTACTTCTAATTATGATGAGCTTCTCAGTTTTTTCTCAAAATTATTGGCATCAATCTAAAGTTGGCGATAAAGAGTTTAAAAAAAATAAAATATATTTAAAAAATTCTACACCTTTTTTTACTTTAAATGTAAGTGAATTACAACAAGAATTAGAAGAGGTAAGACAAAGAGATGTTTCTGCAGATTTCCCTAAAAATACTATTATTAGCTTGCCTAATGAACTTGGAGAAATGACAAAATTTTATGTTGCCGAGGCATCCAACTTTACTCCATATTTGCAAGCTAAATATCCTGATATTAGAGCATATAGAGGTATAGGAGTAAAAGATCCTTCAATCTCTTTAAGTTTTAGTTTGTCTTCTGAATTAGGCTTAAAAGCTATGTTTTTAACTCCTGGGAAGCCAACTGTTTTTATAGGAACTGTTACGAAAGACAATTCTATTTATGCTATTTATCATAAAAAGAATAAAAATTCCGAGTTTGAATGTCGTTTACCAGATGAATTATCTTTAGAGAAGAAAATAGCTAATGCTTCTTCAACTTTTAATGCAGATGATCAAGTATTGAGAACTTTTCGATTAGCTGTTTCTGTTACAGCAGAATATACACAGTATTTTGGAGGTTCAAAAGAAGAAGCCTTAGCGGGTATTAATGCAACAATAACACGAGTAAATACAATTTTTGAAAGGGATTTTGCAATAAATATGGTTTTAATAGATAATGTAGATGAAATAATTTATACTAATCCTAATTCAGACCCATATTCTTCTGTAAGTCAAGGGGGTAATCCTCATCCTATCTACGGTAGTCAACCATATTTTGCGTCTAATTGGACTGTAGAATTGCAGGAAACTTTAACAGAGGTTATAGGTGAAGAAAATTACGATATAGGTCACTTATTTGGAAGTGCTGGTAGTGGCGGTAATGCAGGTTGTATAGGATGTGTGTGTGAAACTAATTTTCCTCAAGGAAAAGGTAGCGCTTATACTTCTCCTAGTGACGGAATACCTGAAGATGACACCTTTGATATAGATTTTGTGGCTCATGAAATGGGTCACCAATTTGGGGCAAATCATACTTTTTCAAAAAATGAGTTTACAGGTGTAGCTATGGAGCCAGGAAGTGGATCTACTATTATGGGATATGCTGGTATAACGGGGCCTACAGACATACAGGCGAATAGTGATGATTTTTTTCACTATATAAGTATACAACAAGTAACTAATAATATAGTGAATAAAGATTGTGCTACAGAAACATCTTTAGTAAATACGCCGCCAAATGTAGATGCAGGAGCAAACTATACAATTCCATCTGGTACTGCTTTTAAATTAACGGCAGAAGGAAATGATTTAGATGGTGATCCAGTAACCTATTCTTGGGAACAAGGAGATGCGTCTTCTACCCTTAACTATTCTTTTCCTGACCCTAATAGTGGAGCTGGACCATTATTTAGAGTAAATCAACCAGTTATTTCCTCAGAACGTTATTTTCCTTCTTTCGATTTAGTTTTAAATGGAGAGCTTTACAGTACTTGGGAAACTGTTTCAGATGTCTCAAGAGAAATGAATTTTACCGTTCAGGTGAGAGATAATAATGTAAACGTTGGCCAGACAACTTCAGATGATGTTAAGATTACGGTCATCGATGATAATGGTCCTTTTCAATTTTCAAATATAGCTTATGAGCAGAGTTTTGCTTCTGATGGTGTTTATACTTTAAATTGGGATGTGGCGGGTACAAATTTAGCTCCTTTTAATAGCCCTAATGTAAATATTTTATTTTCGAATGATGGAGGAGATAGTTTCACTATTTTAAAAAATAATACACCTAATGATGGAAGTGAAGAAGTGATTATACCTGAAGATTCAGAAAGTCAAACAGCTTATTTTATGATTGAATCTGTTGAAAGTATTTTCTATGCAGTAAGCCCTAAAGTATTAGTTGATTTTTCTGAAATTTGCGAAACGTATCAGGCTGATATAAATTTTCCAGTAAATATTGATGATGGTTCTGACTTTTCTTCTGGAGAAACTCTGGTTATCCCTTTTCATGATATTCCTGAATTAGGAGAATTGAATGATGTGAACGTTAGTATAGAAATTGAACATTCTTATATTGGAGATTTAATTATAGTACTACAATCTCCTGATGAAACTCAAACTTATTTATGGAATCGAGATTGTGGTAATTATCAAAATTTAAACATTACTTTTGATGATGATGGTAGTCAAGTTGAATGTGGTTCTCCTGCAGTCGGGATTTTTCTTCCTTCAGATAGATTATCAGATTTAAATGGTCAGTCTACTGCTGGAACATGGTATGTATTGGTGGTAGATAATGTTTCTGGAGATACTGGAAGGGTTTTAGATGCTAGAATAGAAGTCTGTGGTGCTGAAGATCTGATTTTAGATACCGATGAAGAAGAGTTTGAGAATGAAATAAAAATTTACCCTAACCCAACCAAAGGTCTCGTGAATATTGATTTGAACAATAGTTTAAGTTTAAAAAAATCTCAATTAAACCTATTTGACTTATTAGGTAGAAAAGTTAAGTCTAAGTCTTTAATTGCTAAAAATTCAGAATTGAATATTTCAGATTTACCTTCAGGTGTTTATTTATTAGAAATAGAGTCTGATGGAAATAAAATAACAAGAAAGATTATTAAGCAATAATAATTTGAATTAGATTCTTTACATAAAAAAGCCAAGCGTAATGCTTGGCTTTTTGTTTAGTTTTTATTTACTTATTTATTAATATTTTTTTTGTTTAGTAAGAGTAACTTATACATAATAAAGTATTGAAATTATAAATTAAAAAAAGCCCTGTATCAATAATACGGGGCTTTTTTAATTGTGATATTTTGTTTAATCTGCTAAAACAATAGCTTTATTATTTTTCATCTCTAGAACTCCTCCTTTAATAGGGAAATACCATTTACCGTCTTGAGCTTTTGTAACAACATCTTTAAGTTCTTTAGGTATTTCAAGATTTCCTTCAACTTTAATAACGCCTTTATCTAATACAGAAACAATTGGAGCGTGATTATTGAGCATCTGAAACTCTCCGTCAATACCAGGAACCGTGACTGAATTTACTTCAGCGCTTAGCAAAACTCTCTCTGGAGATACAATTTCTAAATACATATTATTTTGTTTGTTGAGAGTAGTTTTAAAAACTACTGTCCAATTTACGCTTCAGCTAACATTTTCTCTCCAGTTTCAATGGCTTCTTCAATAGTACCTTTAAGGTTAAAAGCAGCTTCTGGAATGTGATCTAACTCACCGTCCATAATCATATTAAATCCTTTAATGGTATCTTTAATGTCTACCAATACTCCTTTTAGTCCTGTAAACTGTTCAGCAACGTGGAAAGGTTGTGATAAGAAACGTTGTACTCGTCTAGCTCTAGAAACAGCTAATTTATCTTCTTCAGACAATTCTTCCATTCCAAGAATTGCAATAATATCCTGTAATTCTTTATATCTCTGTAGTAACTCTTTTACACGTTGAGCGCAATCATAATGTTCGTGACCTAAAATATCTGCTGTAAGAATTCTTGATGTAGAATCTAATGGATCTACTGCTGGGTAGATACCAAGTTCTGCAATTTTACGAGAAAGTACAGTAGTTGCATCTAAGTGAGCAAATGTAGTTGCTGGTGCAGGGTCAGTTAAATCATCTGCAGGCACATAAACTGCCTGTACAGAAGTAATTGATCCTTTTTTAGTTGAAGTAATACGTTCTTGCATAGCTCCCATTTCTGTCGCTAGGGTTGGTTGGTAACCTACCGCAGAAGGCATACGACCTAAAAGGGCAGAAACCTCAGAACCTGCTTGTGTAAAACGGAAAATATTATCAACGAAGAAAAGTACATCTTTCCCTTGACTATCACCAGCTCCATCACGGAAGTATTCAGCAATTGTTAAACCAGATAAAGCAACACGCGCACGTGCTCCTGGTGGTTCATTCATTTGTCCAAATACGAAGGTTGCTTTAGAATCTTTCATTGCAGACTTATCTACTTTTTGCAGATCCCATCCGCCATCTTCCATAGAATGCATAAAGTCATCGCCGTACTTGATAATACCAGACTCTAACATCTCTCTTAAAAGATCATTTCCTTCACGCGTACGTTCTCCAACTCCTGCAAAAACAGAAAGTCCACCGTGACCTTTTGCAATATTATTAATAAGTTCCTGAATAAGCACCGTTTTACCAACACCAGCACCTCCAAAAAGACCAATTTTACCACCTTTAGCATAAGGCTCAATTAGGTCAATTACTTTGATACCTGTGAAAAGTACTTCTGTAGAAACAGATAAGTCTTCAAATTTTGGAGCTTCTCTGTGTATAGATAAGCCATCTTTACCAGTTTTGGCAAGATTTCCTAAACCATCGATAGCATCTCCAGTTACATTAAATAATCGGCCGTAAACATTATCACCAATAGGCATTTGTATTGGGTTTCCGGTCGCTATTACTTCTGTTCCTCTACTAAGTCCATCAGCAGAATCCATGGCGATTGTTCTAACAGTGTTTTCTCCAATATGAGATTGAACTTCAAGAACAAGCTTTGATCCATCATTTCTGTTAATTTCTAATGAATCGTAAATCTTTGGTAATTTAGCGTTCTCTGTGTTAAACTCAACGTCAACAACAGGGCCAATAATTTGTGCAACTTTACCTGTAACTTTAGACATTATCTAATTGTTTAATTTATAGTTTGTAATCTAGAAAAAAGAGACTTACTTTTTTCGGCTGCAAAGATAGGTTATTTTTATTAAATAATTTCCTCTAAATTTTGAAAAATATTTTGGAAAACAAACCTTATTCTACAGTAACCGATTTAGCAAGATTCCTAGGTTGATCTACATTTTTACCTAACATTAAGGCTATATGGTACGAAAGCAGTTGTAATGGAATCGTGGTGAGTAAAGGCGTAAATGCTTCTACCGTATCTGGCACCTCAATTACATAATCTGCTAAATTTCTTACTTCTTCGTCTCCTTCGGTAACAATTCCAATAATTTTACCGTTTCTTGATTTTATTTCTTGAATGTTACTAATTACCTTTTCGTAATGCCCTTTTCTGGTAGCAATTACAACAACAGGCATCATCTCATCAATAAGAGCAATAGGGCCGTGTTTCATTTCTGCAGCGGGATAACCTTCTGCATGTATATATGAAATTTCTTTTAACTTTAAAGCGCCTTCTAACGCTACTGGAAAATTAGAGCCTCTACCTAAATATAAAAAGTTGGAAGCATCTTTATATTTTTCAGCGACTTTGGTAATATGATCGTTCGATTTTAAAGCTTTTTCGATTTTACCTGGGATAAGTTCTAATTCTCTTAAGTAGAGATGAAAATCTGAATTACTAATAGTGCCTTTTTCTTTGGCTAATTTAAGTGCTATTAAGCTTAAAACTGTAATTTGTGTAGTAAATGCTTTTGTAGAAGCAACACCAATTTCTGGTCCTGCGTGAGTGTAAGCGCCAGCGTTTGTTTCTCTTGAAATGGAAGAGCCTACGACATTACAAACTCCAAATACAAAAGCTCCTTTTTCTTTAGCTAACTTTATAGCAGCCATCGTATCTGCAGTTTCTCCAGATTGAGAAATAGCAATCACGATATCGTCTTTGTATATTACAGGGTTTCTATATCTAAATTCTGAAGCGTATTCTACTTCTACAGGAATTCTTGCAAGATCTTCAAAGATATATTCTGCCACTAAACCAGCATGCCAAGAGGTTCCGCAGGCAACAATTAAAATTCTACGTGCATTTAAGAATTTACTTAAGTTATCATCTACACCAGCCATTCTAATAATGCCTTTATCTACTAACATTCTTCCTCTATAGGTATCTGTAATAGCATCTGGTTGTTCGTAGATTTCTTTAAGCATAAAATGATCGTAACCATTTTTTTCTATCTGTTCTAAATTAAGTTTTAATTTTTGAACATAAGGATCTACAAGAGAATCATTTTTAATTTCTCTAACTTTTATCCCTTTTCCTCTTCTTACGATCGCCATTTCCCCATCTTCTAAATAGATAGCAGAACTAGTGTACTCAATAAAAGGAGAGGCGTCAGAAGCTATAAAAAATTCATCTTCACCAACACCAATAGCTAACGGACTACCTAAGCGCGCAACAACAAGTTCATCTGGTTTTTTCTTATCAAAAACGGTAATTGCATAAGCGCCAATAGTTTGGTTTAAGGCAATTTGTACCGCTTTTCCTAATTTTACTCCTTCTTTTAACTGAACGTCTTCAATAAGGTTTACTAAAACTTCGGTATCTGTATCTGATTGAAACTCATAACCTCGTTTAATTAATTCTTTTTTGATCGTATCGTAATTTTCAATTATTCCATTATGAATAATTACTAAATCACCAGAATTAGAATAATGAGGATGAGAATTTACATCATTGGGTACACCATGAGTAGCCCATCTTGTATGACCAATACCTACTGTACCTTCAGTTGAAATTTCGTTTTCAAGTTTATCTTTTAAATCGGCTACTTTGCCTTTTGTTTTGCTTAGTTTTAAGTCTTTGCCGTCATATAAAGCAATACCCGCACTATCATAACCACGATATTCAAGTCTTTGTAATCCTTTTAAAACTATAGGATAAGCTTCTCTGTGGCCTATATAGCCTACGATTCCACACATAATTTCTAAGTTATTCTGGTTGAGTGTAAAAAATATTTAATTTTAGTTTTTTTGCTGGCGCTGCTGCTTCGGTTCCAAACAAAACAGTTCCTCTTGGCGTTAAAACTTGAGCTTGAGGGATGTTTTTTAATTCATCCTGAGGATTTTCAAATTTGCCTTTTGTGGTTGCTGTAAGATTAACATTTGATGAAACTGAAATTCCTAATTTCGTATTGGTAGAATCTCTTTTTATAATGTTACTTACTAAGCCTGTGATTCTAAGTTTATAATACCTGTTTCCATTTTCATCTTTTGTTAATGGTCCTAAATGTATAATATTAGAAATTGAAGGGCTTGCCTCATTTTTAGTATAGTCGTTCGTGTAATCTAACAATACTTTATTATTATTGATATCGTAAACAAATATTCTGTTAGGTTGTAAGTTGTCGTCTGCCACTTGTTCATCATTTACATATAGCGTTAAATTGGCTTCATTTACGAGCCAGTTTAAACTTCTAATCGAATCTAATTGCGCTTGATTAGTGAATAAATCCACTACTGCCATAGAACCAGCTCCTCCTTTTAAATACAAGTTATTATCGTTAGGTACTTGTTGGTACTCACTGTCAAATACATTAAAAGTATTGTTACCAAAGTTTAATTTAAACTCTCTTTGAACACGACTTTCTGATGTATTAGATACTGTGGTGGTGTAATAAAGAGTAATGTTGGCTTCACTTGATCTAAAGTTAAGTAAGCTCATATTACCATCGTCGTTAATGCTTTCAGTTTTGAAATACAAACCTCTAAAATAGTTGGTAAAATTATTGTTGCTGCTTAATTCTGGACTGCCTTGACGATCTAATATTAAACTTTCAAAATCTTCATTGGATAACTTCACCCTTAATTTAGGAGCAGATCTTGTGATTTGAGTAGCGTTTTCTTCGCTCTCACTAGCAACTTCTGACGTTATTATTTCTACAGGTGAAGGTTTAAAATTTTCTAGCGTTAATAAAGCTTCAGCACCATGATTTTCCTCAAATGTATTGAACTGATTTGAATAATAATCTTGTGCTTCAAAATCATTGTCCGGATCTATACTTCTAATAAAATAGTTGTTTCTGTAAATGGAAAGATTAATAGGAGCATCACCATAGATACTATCTAGTTGATAAGTAGTTTTATTGCCGTTAACTCCTGTGGCTGTACTGTAATAAGGAATGGTTAGTACCACACTATCCATTTCGGGATTATCTCCAAAATTAGGATTTGCGCTATTTAAGGTGAGCTGGCTAACCACATTAGAGGTCAATTTTCCGTAATTAGGGGCGTTGTAAACTCCTAACAGGAAACTATTTAGACTATTGGTTTGAGCTCCCTTAATTTTAATAGTTTTTGCCTCAATTTGAGAACTATCAAATAATAAAGCGTTAAAGTTATTGTTATCTACTAAGCTAGATCCAACTTCACTAAAATCTTCTTCACACGCTGTAAAAAGAGAAACTACGATGGCTAATGCAGCTAAGTAGTTATATTTTTTTGCAGCTTTCCATTCTCTTTTCATATAAATTAATCTTCTTTTTCGTTTAAAACTTCTTGGGTGTAAAAATCTTGATAAGCTTGACCAAATTCTTCTTTAGATTTAAAAGTTAATTTTGGTTTATCTATGTTATCTATATAAGTTTTTAATTCTTCTGGTATTTCTGCACTTCCTTGTATAATCGCATCAGAATTATCTATTGCCGTTTTCATGATGTTTTCATAATTTGGCGTGGCTAAATGTGCTACGGTATCATCTTCTAAACCATCAAAAAGCACCTTTTTTTGCATTTCTTCATCTAAAGTTTCATCGAAACCTTTACTATAAACAGAGGTCACAATTTTAGAATTTTTAAATAATGGCTCATTGCCATAATAATTTCTAAGGTAAAGAGGAAGTAGTGACGCTAACCACCCGTGAACATGTATTATATCTGGAGACCAGTTTAATTTTTTTACAGTTTCAATAACACCTTTAGCGAAGAAAATAGCTCTTTCATCATTATCGTCAAATAAATTACCATCTTCATCTGTAAAAGTAGCTTTTCGCTTAAAATAATCTTCATTATCAATAAAGTAAACTTGCATACGCTCTTTGGGTATAGATGCTACTTTTATAATTAGTGGCATATCCAAATCGTTGATAACCAAATTCATTCCAGACAATCTAATTACTTCATGTAATTGATGACGTCTTTCATTAATATTTCCAAATCGAGGCATAAAAATACGTATTTGACCTCCTTGGCTGTTCACCATTCTTGGTGCCTCAAAAGACATGGAGGAAATTTCTGTTTCCGGTAAATAAGGAATAACTTCTGATGATACGTACAAAATGCGCTTATCTTTCATAAAATGTTGTACTCTTAGTATTAATATTAACGATAAAAAACAGGCAAAATTACAAAAATTTATGCAGTTTGCTACTATTGTATTAATTTTGCGCCGTTTAAAATAAATCACTTTGCAAGTATATCAAGATAAACAGGGTCTTCAAGCAGCAATTGTTGGACTTAAAAAAAAATCAAAAATTGTGGGTTTAGTGCCTACTATGGGAGCTTTGCATGAAGGTCACCTCTCTTTGGTTGAACAGGCGCATCAAGTATGTGATGCTATTGTGGTAAGTATTTTTGTAAACCCAACGCAGTTTAATAATGCGTCAGATTTAGAGAAATATCCACGAACTTTAGAAGATGATTTAGCTCTTTTAGAAAAAAACTATAAAAATCTTATCATTTTTGCCCCTCAAGAAAATGAAATTTACGGCGAAGAAATAACTTCTGAAAAGTTTAATTTTGGAAATTTGGCTTTTCAAATGGAGGGTAAGTTTAGAGATGGCCATTTTGATGGTGTGGGCACTATTTTAAAAAGACTTTTTGATATTGTTCGACCAGACAAAGCTTTTTTTGGTGAGAAAGATTTTCAGCAACTCTTAATAGTAAAAAAATTAGTTCAATTAACTCAGCAAGAAGTTGAAGTAATTGGCTGCCCTATTAGCAGAGAAAATAACGGACTAGCAAGAAGCTCTAGAAATAAGCGGCTAACAGCTACAGAAATAGAAAAAGCGGGGTTTATCTATGAAATTTTAAAGAAAGCTGAAAAAAAATTTGGCACAAAAGATGCTCTATTAGTAAAGCAAGAAATGGAAGAGCATTTTAAAAATTCACAAGATTTTCTAGATTTAGAATATTTTGAAATTTCAGATGCTGAAACGCTAAAACCTATTAGCGAAGGTTTTGATCATCGTAAAAAATATCGAGCATTTGTCGCAGCTTATGCAAATGATGTAAGGTTAATTGATAATATTGCACTAAATTAAAAACTAGCACGAGTTCTAAAAAATAAAAAATGCATATACACGTTGTAAAATCTAAGATTCATCGCGTAAAAGTTACTGGCGCAGATCTTAATTATATTGGAAGCATTACTATAGATGAAGATCTTATGGATGCCGCAAATATAATTGAAGGAGAGAAAGTTCAAATTGTAAATAATAACAATGGTGAACGTTTAGAAACTTACGCCATACCCGGACCTAGAAATACTGGAGAAATTACGCTTAATGGTGCTGCTGCAAGAAAGGTAGCTAAAGGTGATGTACTTATTTTAATCACTTATGCTATGATGCCTATAGAAGAAGCAAAAAAGTTTAAGCCAGCGATTCTTTTTCCTAATGAAGAAAATAACCTTTTAAATTAATTGAGTAAAAAGGTTTTTATAAAAAGTTTAAAAGTTATACTCCCACTAGTGTTGGGAGTTTTTTTCGTTTACTATTCATATACTAGTGCAACCCCGCAAGAGAGAACTATTTTGTGGCAAAATATAATAAAAGTTAATCCAATTTGGATTGCTCTTTCTATGTTATTTGGAGTGTTAGCTCACCTTTCTCGCGCTTATAGATGGAAGTTTTTACTTCGACCTATGGGATACGAAATTAAGTTGTATAATAGTTTTATGGCTATTATGGCAGGTTATTTATGTAATTTAGGAATCCCAAGATCTGGCGAAGTATTGCGGGGAGCCACCATTTCTTCTTATGAGAAAATTCCTTTTCAGAAAGCATTCGGCACCATTGTTTCTGAGCGAGTGGCAGATCTTGTTATGCTACTTTTAGTCGTTAGCACAACCTTATTGTTAAAGTACGATTTGCTTTTGTTTTTTTTCGAAACAAATCATATTAATCCGTTCTGGAGCATCTTTATTTTAATGTTTTTGATCTTCATAGGTTTTTGGTTTTTAAAATTTATTAAGAATTCTTCCAACGTAAAACTTGGTAAGCTGAAGGGTTTTGTTGTAGGTATTTTAGAAGGTATGGTAAGCATATTCAATATGAAAAAATCATACATTTTTATACTTCATACAGTTTTTATTTGGATCATGTATGTCGCTATGTTTTGGATCATTAAATTTGCTGTAGCGGGTACAGTAAATTTAGGTTTTTCATACATACTTATTGCTTTTGTGGTAGGTTCATTTACAATTTCATTAACCAATAGCGGTGTAGGTGTTTATCCTGTAGCAATTGGTGCTGTGCTTCTTATTTTTAACATCTCAAAGCAAGATGGCGAGGCTTTTGGTTGGTTGGTGTGGGGTACGCAAATTATTTTAAATATAGTTTTAGGTTTATTATCTTTTCTGTTTTTGCCTATTCTTAATAAAACGAAATAATTTTTATAACTTGCTCTAAAATAATTTTTTAGTGTTATGAAAATAAGATTATTACTCCTAGTTTTTATCTTACCTCTATTTATGTATGCTCAGCCAGAATACAAGGTTGTAGCTTCTAAAATCTTGAAACAAAAAAGAGATATAAAGATACAATTGCCAAGAAACTACTCTTCTAATACAGAAAAATCTTACCCAGTAATTTATGTGCTAGATGGTGATTATTTATTTGAACCCGTAGCTGGTAATGTAGATTATTATAGTTATTGGGAAGATATGCCAGAAGCTATAGTGGTAGGCATAAACCAAAGAGGTTATAGAAACAAAGATGTATTTTATGATAAAGTAAATTTTTTTCCTGCTGACACTGGAGCAGATTTTTTTGAGTTTGTAGGAATGGAGCTTATGCCTGTTATAGATAAAAATTATCGAACAGCAAATTTTTCAATTGCTATGGGGCACGACCTTACTGCTAATTTTATAAACTATTTTCTTTTTAAAGAGAAACCATTATTTAAAGGTTATGTGAATTTAAGTCCAGATTATGCTTCAGAAATGCACGATAGAATAGCTAATTCATTAGAATTTGCGGAACAAAAAACATGGTATTATTTAGCTACCGGCTCTGAAGATGTAAATAATCTAAGAACTGATATTCTTCAGTTTCATCAAAAGATGAGCAGCCTTTCTAACGATTTGGTTCATTATTATTTTGATGATTTTGAAAATCAAAACCATTACAACTTAGTAGGTAAAGCAATTCCTTCTGCTTTACAACAAATGTTCATCGTTTATAGACCTATTGCGCAAAAAGATTTTCGCAAACTTTCAACTAAAGAAAGTGAAAATTACTACCAATACTTAGAAAACAAATACGAGCAAATACAAGAACTTTATGGTTTGCAAATACCAGTTAGATCTAATGATATTTTAGAAATTTCTGAGCTAATTATTAAAGAAGAAAAGTGGGATCAACTAAAAGATTTGGCTAAACTTGCAGAACAAGAACATCCCGATAAAATGATAGGAAACTATTTAATGGGAATGTATTATGAAAAAGAAGGTGATCCTAAAAGAGCGTTGAAAGAATATCAATCGGCTTATGCTAAAGAAAAAATAGCTTTTTTAGATCAAGATTATCTTATTCAAAAAATAGATCAAATTAAAGCCGATTTCGGAGATTAATATATGGCAAAAACAAAAACCACATTTTACTGTCAAAACTGTGGCGCACAATACGCAAAATGGCAAGGTCAATGCTCTTCTTGCAAGCAGTGGAATACCATTGCAGAAGAAGTTATTCAAAAAGAAGATAAAAAAGATTGGAAGTCTCCAGCGGCAACTTCAAAAAAACGAGTTTCTAAACCCACATTGGTGAATGAAATTCAATATGAACAAGAATCACGTTATGATACTAATAACAATGAATTAAACCGAGTTTTAGGTGGTGGATTGGTGCCTGGGTCGCTTACACTTTTGGGAGGAGAACCTGGTATTGGTAAAAGTACATTGTTACTTCAAATTTCATTAAATTTGAAGTATAAAACCCTGTATGTTTCTGGCGAAGAAAGTGCGCAGCAAATTAAAATGCGTGCCGAACGTATAAATCCACGACCTGCAAATTGTTATATATTAACCGAAACAAAAACCCAAAATATCTTTCGGCAAATTGAAGCGATCGAGCCAGAAGTGGTAATTATCGATTCCATTCAAACGCTTCATAGTGATTTTATTGAAAGTTCTCCAGGAAGTATTTCTCAAATTCGAGAATGCACCACAGAACTTATCAAGTATGCCAAAGAAACCCATACGCCAGTATTGTTAATTGGTCATATTACCAAAGAAGGAAGTATCGCTGGGCCTAAAATTTTAGAGCATATGGTCGATACCGTGCTTCAGTTTGAAGGCGATCGTAACCATGTATATAGAATTTTACGCGCACATAAAAACCGTTTTGGTTCTACTAACGAATTGGGTATTTATGAAATGTTGGGCGAAGGTTTGAGAGAAGTAAGTAATCCTTCAGAAATATTAATCTCGAAAAGCGACCAAGACCTGAGTGGAACTTCGATTGCCGCTACGCTAGAAGGAATGCGTCCGTTAATGATTGAGATTCAGGCATTGGTAAGTAGTGCTGTTTACGGCACACCTCAACGATCTACCACAGGCTATAATGCCAAGCGACTAAATATGCTATTGGCGGTGCTTGAAAAGCGAGCAGGCTTTAGACTCGGTGCTAAAGATGTGTTTTTAAATATTACAGGAGGAATTTCTGTAGACGATCCAGCCATCGACTTGGCGGTGATTACCGCAATTCTATCTTCAAATGAAGATATTTCTATACCACGCGATATTTGTTTTGCTGCAGAAGTAGGTTTGGCAGGAGAAATAAGACCAGTGCCTAGAGCAGATCAACGTATAACAGAAGCCGAAAAATTAGGATTTGCTACCATTATGGTTTCAAAACAAGTAAAACTTCCAAAGAAAAATTTTACAATCAATATTCAAAAGGTTTCGCGAATAGAAGAGGTGGTCGAATATTTGTTTGGGTAACGTGGCATAATTTATAAACTTACTTTAGGCAGAGTTAGGAGAGTTTTCTGAAGAGTCCTCTTATGCTTTTCCTCTAACAGGAAAAGAAAATGAAGCCATTCTTTCTAGAATGGCTTTTCATCGTTTACATCTCGTTTAAAAGTTGAGAAACTTCATCTAATTTAGGGGTGAGAATGACTTCTATTCTTCTATTTTTTGCTTTACCTTCTGAAGTTTCATTGGTAGTTACAGGAAAGTACTCACCACGACCCGCAGCGGTTAACCGCTCTGGTTCTATTTGTTTATTGGCTTCTAAAATATGAACGATAGCGGTGGCGCGTTTGGTAGAAAGATCCCAGTTGTCTTGTAAAGTTCCGTTCCCTCCGTAAGGAACATTATCGGTGTGTCCTTCAATTAAAACACTAATATCAGGGTTTTGCGCCAATACGCTTCCTAATTGTTGTACGGCTTTGCGCCCTTGACTACCTACCGCCCAACTTCCTGAAGAGAACAATAATTTATTTTCCATAGAAACGTAAACTTTCCCGTTTCGCTCTTCTACGGTTAAGCCTTTTCCTTCAAATGCTGTTAAAGCTTTAGAAATGCTGTTTTTAAGTTGTTTCATTTTAGCATCTTTAGCAGCAATTACACCTTCAAGTTCATCTATTCTTCTAGATCGCTCTTGTAAGTCTTTTTCAAGTTTTTCTAACCTATTTTTTTCTGTAGTTAGCGCTTTTTCTTTAGCTTCAAGCTCTGCAAGTAATTGTCTGTTTCTTTCAGAATTTTCGGCTAATGCAGAAGAACTGTTTTTCTCTAAAGCATCATAAGAACTCTGTAGGTGATCATGTTTATTTAAAAGTTGTCGTTGCTCTTCTTGGAGTTTAGTATGCTCTTCCTTTAATTCTTTAAGTTGTTTTTCTGCTATTTTTAACTCTTCACCTCTTAAATTATTTAAATCTTCACAATCGGAAAGTTTGTCGTTGAGGTTTTTGTTTTTTTGTTCTAAATTAGCAAAGCGATTTTCTAATTCTTCAAACTTTTTTGCAGGTACGCAAGCTGTCATCAGCGCAAAAGCTATGCTTGGGATAATAAATGCTTTTTTCATTGGTCTGGGTTATAAGTTAGTTAATTCAACTAAAATTGGACAGTGATCGCTATGATATGCTTCTGGTAAGATAACGGCTCTTTTTATCTTTTCTTGTAAGGGTTGTGAAACCATATGATAATCTAATCGCCAACCTTTGTTGTTAGCGCGAGCATTGGCGCGATAACTCCACCAAGAATATTGTATTTTATCTTCATTTAAATACCGAAAAGAATCGGTAAAACCACTCTCTATAAATTGGCTCATCCACGCTCTTTCTACGGGTAAAAAACCAGATACATTTTTAAGTCGAACAGGGTCGTGAATATCAATCGCTTCGTGGCAAATATTATAGTCACCACAAATCACTAAATTAGGATGCGTTTCTTTTAACTCATTTATATAATGCTGAAAATCTGCCATATATTCTAACTTAAACTCTAGGCGTTTAATGTTAGTACCCGAAGGTAAATATAAACTCATCACAGAAACCTCATCAAAATCTGCTCTTATATTTCTTCCTTCAAAATCCATATAATCTACGCCTGTACCGTAAGAAACGTTATTGGGTTCTACTTTACTCAAAATAGCCACACCGCTATAGCCTTTTTTTTGGGCTGGGTACCAGTAACAATAGTGGTATCCTAATTCGTGAAAAACACTTTCATCAAATTGATCGGGGCTTGCTTTTATTTCTTGTAGACAAACCACATCTGGCTGTGCTTGAGAAAGCCAAGTGGTAAATTCTTTTCTAAGTGCAGCTCTAATTCCGTTAACGTTATAAGAGATAATAACCATTTCTATTTTTTCAGCAAAAATAGAATTTTTTAAAGAGTTAGGCTTTAAGAGAAGTTGAATCGTGAAATTAAATGCAGAATTGAGTTAAAAGCAGTTAAAATAAAATATTTTTGAAAAGCTTTAGTTGTAAACTTAATGCGGATAACTAGATTTCTTTTTTTCTTTTTTTGCTTTGCAGGTGTAATGCAGGCACAAGAAATAAATACCGACTTTCAGAGCAAGAGAGTTTCGGTAAGAGATACTATTGCTGTAGATACCGTGAGTATTAATTCTTTTTATTTTAAGCTGAAAGACAAACAGAATAAAGAAATTGATACTTCTTTATATGAAATAGATTTTGCAACTGCTAAGCTCGTATTAAATGATAGTCTTTTAACTGCTACAGATTCTTTAGTTGTAGAATATAAAAGTTATCCAGAGTTTCTTACCAAGCGTTATTACCAATTTGATCCTAAAGTGATTGTCGAAGGCGGTTTAAATGAACGTATTTACAAAATGGGGCAGCCAGATCAACCTAGAACATTTACCCCTTTTGAAGGTTTAAATACCAGCGGGAGTATTTCTAGAGGAATTACCACTGGCACCAATCAAAACACGGTTTTAGATTCAGAGTTAGATTTACAAATTACTGGTAAAATTGCACCTAACGTTAGCTTAAGAGCATCGATACAAGATTCTAACATTCCTATTCAGCAAAGTGGTTACTCTCAAAATTTAGATGAATTTGATCAAATCTTTATAGAACTTTACGGTAAAAACTGGAATGTTCGCGCTGGCGATGTAGATTTAGTACAGGCTGATTCTTATTTTGCGAGCTTTACTAAGAAAGTGCAAGGTCTTTCTGTAGGAGCTAAACTTAACCCTGAAGGCAACCGAACCGATGTATATGCAGCTGGAGCTTTGGTGCGAGGCGTATTTACTAGAAATCAATTTCAGGGTCAAGAAGGTAATCAAGGTCCGTATAAATTAAGTGGCCCTAATGGTGAACTTTATGTGCTTATTGTTTCGGGAAGTGAACGTGTGTTTGTAAATGGAACACAATTACAACGCGGAGAGAATGAAGATTATATTATCGATTACAATGCGGGAGAAATTATATTTAACCCTACTTTCCCAATTACTTCTGAGATGAGAATAACGGTAGAGTTTCAATATGCAGATCGAAATTTTTCTCGAGTGGTCGCTCTCGGTGGAGGCAAGCATTACAGCGAGAAATTAGAAATAGGAGGTTTTGTGTATTCTGAAAACGACTTAAAAAATCAGCCGCTTCAACAAAATTTAAGTGATGAGCAAAAACAAGTACTAGCAGATGCAGGAGATAATCAAGAAGAAATGATTGCGCCAAGCGCAATACCCGATACTTTTGATGAAAATAAAGTGCTCTACCGACAAGAAATTGTTAACGGAGAAGAGATTTATGTGTATTCTAACAATCCAGAAGATGAATTATTTAATGTCCGCTTTTCTTTAGTTGGTGTAAACCAAGGAAATTATATATTGACCAATGCTTCTGCTGTAAGTAGAATATATGAATATGTGCCGCCAGAAAATGGAATTCCGCAAGGGAATTATGCGCCGGTCACGCAGTTATTTGCGCCTACAAAACTACAGATTGGTGTGGTCAACGGGATGTATACGCCTTCAGAAAAAACAAGTATTGGCTTTGAGTTGGCGGGTAGTAAATACGATGAGAATTTATTTTCAGAGTTTGATAATGATGATAATGACGGTTTTGCAGGAAGGTTACAAGCCAAGCAAAATATTATTACTTCACCTATAAACACACTTTCTGCTTTTGGAACGCTTAATTTTATTCAAAAGAACTATCAAAGTGTAGAACGTTTGTATAATGTAGAATTTACTAGGGATTGGAACTTGCCAACGCTTATTAAAGGCGACCAAAGCTATCTAGATACTGGCCTAGAATTTACTAGTAAAAATCATGGTACAGCTCGTTATAGCTTTCAAAAATTAGATTATTCAGAAAATTATAACGGAGCACGACAATTACTACAATCAAATTTAAAATTTGGTAAATTAAAGCTTCAAGCCAGCGGGAGTTATTTAACAAGTAAGGGAGAACTTTTTGATTCTGAATTTTTACGCGCTTATACGAATGCCATTTATGACTTTGGTAAAGTATGGGCAGGAAGCCGAATTTCTTTGGAAGACAACCAGCAAACCGATAAACAAACGGAAAAACTTACGGGTATTAGTCAGAAATTTAATAGTTACGAAATTTATACTGGAGTGGGGGATAGTACAAATGTTTATGCTGAAATAGGCTATCGATATCGAGTAAATGATAGTCTTAGAAACGGAACTTTAGATCGCGTAAACGCTTCAAATAACTATTATTTAAAATCTAGATTAATTAATTCTGAAAAAACTAAACTCGCTGTATTTGCTAATTACAGAACTTTAAAAAACAAATTAGAAGAGCTGCCCGATGAGCAATCGCTTAATTCACGCATACAATACAATCAATTCTTGTTTAATAGAATTGTAAGTTTAAATACGACTTATGAAACCAATAGCGGAACGCTTCCGCAGCAAGAATTTACCTACGTTGAGGTTAATTCAGGAGAAGGTCAATACACTTGGATAGATTACAACGATAATGGTGTGCAAGAGTTAGAAGAGTTTGAAATTGCTGCATATTCTGATGAGGCAAAGTATATTCGTGTATTGTTGCCCAATCAAATCTTTTTAAAAACCCATCAAAATAAATTTAGTCAGATTGTGACGCTTAACTTTCAGCAATGGAGTGATGAAGAAAAAACAAAAAAAATACTTTCGCATTTTTACAACCAAACATCCTATTTAATCGATAAAAAAATTGAGCGAGAAGGTGATAACTTTGATTTAAATCCGTTTAATGAAACTGATGATGAATTGGCGGTAAACTTAAATTTCAGAAACACCATTTTCTTTAATCGAGGCAAACAGCATTATACTACTTCTTATAGTTATATTTCTACTCGTAATAAAAATTTGCTTTCTACAGGATTGCAAGAAAATACGATACAGAGTCATCAACTAAACTTTAATCATAAATTTCAAGAAAGTTGGTTGGTGAATTTGCAAAACAAATGGAATGAAACAAGAAGTGATTCAGAAAATTTCAACAATAGAAATTATAAGATTAACGGATTAATCTTTAACCCAGAGCTTTCTTACTTATTATCTAAAAATACACGCTTCAGTGTATTTTACGAATTTGCTGAACAAAAAAATCAAATCGGTGATCTAGAAAAACTCAATCAAAACAAATTAGGAGTTTCCTGTACCTTTAATAATGCTCAAAAATATGCTATAAATGGTGAATTTAATTATATCTATAATGAATTTGAAGGCAGTGCATTTTCTCCTGTAGCTTACCAGATGTTACAAGGTTTGCAGCCTGATAAAAACTTTACGTGGTCACTTTTGGCGCAAAAGAAAATTACCGATTATTTAGATTTAAATCTTTCTTATTTTGGAAGAAAAAGTGAAAATTCTACAACTATTCATACAGGAAGTGTGCAATTAAGAGCTTATTTTTAAAGCATTTATTTTACTTTCTTAAACGAAATGTAGTATTTTCAGCAAAAATAAAATTCATGAATCATACCATTCAATTTATTATCGCTGTTTTATGTTTTACTGTCATCTCCTGTAAAAGTGGAAGTGTTATTACTCATCAAGATCATGAAAAATTACCTTATGTTTCTAGCGTAGAGTTAGAAGCAATCACTAGAGGTCGCCGGGAAGAGATAAAAGTTAATTCAGAAAAATTTAAATTCACAAGTCATACTAATAAAGAAACAAACCTAGAGAAAGTATCTAAAACTATTAATAAAGAACAATGGAAAGTGATTTTAGAAAAAATTTCGACTATTAATTTAGATGAAATAAATCAATTAAAATCTCCAACTAATCAAAGAATGTATGATGGAGATTTGGCTACTCATATTTCAATTACGGTAGATAAAAAAACGTATCAATCTGCTTCATTCGATAAAAGAAATCCTCCAAAAGAGCTTGAAGAGTTGGTAAAATATCTTTATCAATTAAAAGATGAATAAACAACAAAAAGGCTTCAAAGTTAATTGAAGCCTTTTTTATTTAGTTGCGTATTTGGTTTAGCGCTTATTCTACTTCTTTAATTAAGTAAACATATACAGGAAAGTGGTCACTGTAACCACCAGAAAAACCGCCGTTAGAAAAACTTCTATAAGGATAACCCTTATATCTACCTCTAGGGTTTGCTAAAAACGAAGGATTAAAAATCCCTGCTTTATACAATCGGTAAGAACTGTAATCGTCATCTAATAAAGGTTGAGTCATAATCATTTGATCAAAAAGATCCCAGCTGTCTCGGTAAGCAATGGTGCCTAAGCCTTTCTTTTTTTGCATATTTTCCATCGGATTGTAAAGTTCTTTAAGCTTCACTTCTTCCTTTTCTGCCTTAGCGCCTAACACTTCTTTTATGCTTGTGTTATACGGACCGTCATTTAAATCGCCCATCGTAATAACCTTAGCATAAGGATCTTCAGCTTGTAAAGAATCGATTATTTTTTTATTTAAAGCTGCTGCTTTTTCTCTTTTAAATCTACTTCTTGCTTCACCACCACTTCTAGAAGGCCAGTGATTTACGATAAAATGTATTTTATCGCCATCTAATAAACCCGTCACCAATAACTGATCTCTGGTGTAAACTCTTTTGTCTGGTTTGTTTTGATCGTAGATTAGCAATTCATGAGATGAAGTGCTTGTAGGTGTAAAAATTGCTTTTTTGTATAAAAGTGCTACATCAATACCTCTTTTATCTGGAGAATCAAAATGAACAATGCCATAATCTTCGTTAAGTAACTTAGGGTCATTAACTAAATCTTCTAGCACTCTTCTGTTTTCCACCTCACACACCCCAATTACTGCTGGTGAATGCCCAGTAACATCAGTACCTATTTGAGCAATGACCTTAGCCATGTTCTTTACCTTTTTAAGATAAACGTCTTCGCGAAGACCTTCTGCCATTTCCATAATAGGACTGGCTTCATCAAATTTATTAGGGTCATTTACGGGATCAAATAAGTTTTCTAAGTTGTAGAAAGCCACGGTGTTAACTTTGTATTTTTTCTCATTTTGTGCTTGTGAGATAAAAGAAAAAAACACACAAAACACTAGTAATGAGTAATTTAATTTAGTCATGCTTGTTAATATTAAGTTAATGTAAACAATTGTTTAAACTGTGCGGCAAAAGTAGGTAATGCAGAATAAAAATGTAAATTTGCTGCCCGAAAATAATATTTTCTTAACTCAAACAATTATTAATGAAGAATTTTAGAATGAAAAAAGTAGTTTTCTTTTTAACATTTTTATGTTGTTCAATAGCTGCATTTGCTCAGCAAACTACCATTATGGGAAAGGTAGTTGATGCGAGTAATAATGAAGCATTGCCAGATGTAGAAGTGACTATAGAGAATACTTCTTTTACAATTAGAACAGATGCTAAGGGTAACTTCAATTTTGATGCTTTTAAATTGCCACTTGGAGAGCAAATTATCAGTTTAGAGAAACAAGGATATTCAAAAAGACGCTATCCTGTTGTCGTTAACGAAGGAAGTACTTTAGATTTAGATGTGCTTGAAATGGAAGTAGACATTAACGAAGAAAACTTCCAAATAGGTACTATTAGTTTATCTGATAATGAACTAAGTAGTGATGAAAGCACTGCAGATAACCTATCTGGGTTATTGCAAGCCTCGAGAGATGTATTTTTAAATGCGGCTTCTTATGATTTTAGTGCTACTTTTTTTAGACCTAGAGGTTTCAATTCTGAAAACGGTAAAGTTTTGATTAACGGAATTGAAATGAACAAAATGTATAATGGTAGACCACAGTGGAGTAACTGGGGAGGTCTAAATGATGCACAGCGTAATCAAGTGTTTTCGATGGGAATGTCTGCAAATGACTATAATTTTGGTGATCTTGCAGGAACTACTAATATTATTATGAGAGCCTCTCAATATAGAAAGGGCGGACGTGTTTCTTATGCGGCTTCTAATAGAAGTTACACAGGTAGAGTGATGGCTTCATACAATACTGGTTTAATGAAAGGTGGCTGGGCATTTAGCTTTTTAGCCTCTAGAAGATTTGCAGAAGAAGGTTATAGGGAAGGTTCTTTGTATGATGCCAACTCATTTTTTGCTTCTGTTGAAAAACAATTAGGCGAAAACCATAGTTTAAACTTAACAGCATTTTATACACCAAATAGAAGAGGTAAAACTTCTGCAAGTACACAAGAAGTTTACGATATTAAAGGTAGAGCATATAATTCTTATTGGGGAAAACAAGACGGCGAAATTAGAAACTCTAGAGTAAGAGAGATAGAAGAACCCGTAATTATGTTAAACCATAATTGGGATATAACCGATAAAACTCGCTTAAATACCAATATAGGATACCAATTTGGTAAAATAGGAAACAGCCGTTTAGGTTATGATAATGCACCAAACCCTGATCCTACTTACTATCAAAAATTACCTAGCTATAATTTAGCAAGCCCAGATGGGGCTGATTATTCTAGAGCATATTTATCGCTTCAAGAATTTCAAAATGATGGTCAGATAGATTGGGAAAATCTATATAGAACTAATGTTAATTATGGGGGTACTTCTCGATACTATCTATATGAAGACAGAAACGACGATAAGCAATTAATGGTTAATACTATTTTAACTTCTGCTATTAATGAGCATATCGTATTAAATGGAAAGTTGGGATATAAAAGACTAAACTCTAAAAACTTCGCTAATATGTTAGATTTATTAGGAGGTAATGAGTATTTAGATGTAGATACTTTTAATCAAGGAGATGCAGCTCAAAACAACCTAAATAATCCTAATAGAGTTTTAGGTGAAAACGATACGTTTAAATATAATTATGAATTAGATGCTAGTGTTTACAATGGTTTTCTTCAGGCGCAGTTTAAATACAATAAAGTAGATTTTTATGTAGCTGGAAATATAGAGAACACAACTTTCCAAAGAAATGGATTGTATAAAAACGGTAGTTACCCAGAAGATTCGTTTGGTAAAAGTAAAAAATTAGACTTTACTACTTATGGGGCAAAATTAGGAGCAACTTATAAAATGACCGGTAGACATTTATTAAGCCTAAATGCAGCATATTTTTCAGATGCACCAACTCTAAGAAACTCTTTTTCTAACTCAAGACAAACTAATGCTACAGTTGGAAATTTACAGAAAGAGGTTAATAAGAATATTGATTTAAGTTATGTCTTTAGAACTCCAATCGTAAAAGCTAGATTAACGGGGTATTACACTTTAATGGAAGATGCTACTGAAATATCTTTCTTTTATGCAGACGGAATAGGGGGGCAAGGAAGAGAGGTAAGTACCGCTTTTGTTCAAGAAGTTTTAACAGATATCGATAAAAAACATATGGGGGCAGAGCTAGGTATTGAAGCTCAAGTAACTCCCACGATAAAACTTAAAGGAGCCGCTGCATTTGGTCAAAATACATACAACAATAACCCTAATTTAACTTTAACCTCAGATGATTTTGAAGAGCCAATAAGCTTAGGGAAATCTTATCTTAAAGATTATAAAATAGCTGGAGGGCCTCAACAAGCTTATCAAATAGGTTTCGAATATAGAGATCCTGATTATTGGTGGATTGGTGCAACTTCAAACTTTTTCTCTAATGCTTACGTAGATGTATCACCTATTACAAGATCAAGTAACTTTTATTCTGATTTTGATGGTGTACCTTACAATGATTATGATTCTAACGTTGCACGTAAATTATTAAAGCAAGAACAGTTTGATAGTTATATGTTAGTAAATGTAGTAGGAGGAAAATCATGGAGAGTAGATGATTATTATATTGGTTTCTTTGCTACGATAAATAATGTATTCGATAAGAAATACAAAACTGGTGGTTATGAGCAAGGTAGAAGCGCTAGTTATAGAAATTTGGTAGATGATTCTAGCAATGATAAAAGAGTCTTTGGACCTAAATACTGGTACGGTTACGGTACCACTTATTATTTAAATTTATATTTAAGATTTTAAAAAATTTAAGAAAAGATAAATTATGAAAACTATTCAAAAAATTAAATTTTTAAGCTTCTTTTTATTAGGAGCAATAGTAACATCTTGCGTTCAAGACGATGATTTTGATACGCCAGAAGTTGTCTATGAAGATGCAAATTTTAATCCTTCACAAGATTCTGTTATTTCAATAGCTTCGGTTATAGAATTTTACGGAGGTTTTGAGCCAAAGCAAATTAATGCAGGATCAGATTCAGATAAAAATCTTTATATGGAAGGTTATGTAGTCTCAAGTGATGAGACTGGAAATTTTTACAAAACACTTATCGTTCAAGATAAACCAGAAAACCCAACAGCTGGTATTTCTATCTCTACAGATGCGGGTGATTTGTATACCTCGTATGAGCCAGGAAGAAAAGTTTATTTAAGAGTTAATGGTCTTTATAGTGGTGAATATGCAGGGCTTCCTACTGTTGGAGTTCAAAATAATGATGAAGTAGGTAGAATAAGTACTATCGAATTTGAAAATAGAATGAAGCGTACAGGTATTAAAGAAGAAATCATACCAACTGTAATTGGTATAAACCAAACAGGAAGTACTCCTTTAAATACTTTAATTAAATTAGAAGATGTTCAATTTATTTCTAGCTTAGAAGGTGAGTCTTATGCAAATATTGATAATACCAATACAGAAAATAGAACTATAGAAAATTGTAGCGGAAATGAGATTCTACTTAGAAATAGTGGATATTCAGATTTTAAAAATAAACTATTACCAACAGGTAATGGAAGTATTGTAGCAGTATTGAGTGCTTATAATGACGATACTCAGCTTTTTATAAGAAATACAGAAGATGTGATTTTTGAAGGTGAGAGATGTGGAGAAGAACCTGGAAATGGTGGTGGAGATAATCCTGCCCCTGGATTAGTTCAGCTTCCATTCACTGAAGATTTTGAAGGTGAAACAGCAGGTGTAGGAGTTTATTTAGCTATCGAAGGTTGGACTAATGTTAATGTAAATGGCGGAGAGCGTATCTTCGAAGTAAGAGAATTTGGCGATAGTAAATATGCTCAAACTTCTGCGTATAGTTCAGATGAAAGTCCATATGAAGCTTGGTTAGTAACTTCAGGTGTAGATTTATCAAGTGCAGCTAATGCAACTTTATCTTTTGAAACTAAAGATGGTTATTATAATGGTGATGCGCTTACTGCTTATATTTCTACAGATTTTGATGGCGATGTAAGTACTGCTAACTGGACGGAACTTTCTGGTGTAAACTACTCTGCTGGTAATGCAGATGGTTACGGAGACAACTTTGTGCCTTCTGGCGATATAGATTTATCTGCTTACGCAGGTCAAACTGTATATGTTGGTTTTAAATATTTAGGCGCAAGTGATGGTGTTACTTCTACTTATCAAATAGATAACATTTCAATTACAGCTAACTAATAGCTAATAAAAGTCATTAAAAAAGCCACATCAATTTGATGTGGCTTTTTTCTTTTACAACTATAAATAATTATTCGTCTTCTAATTCACCTGTATATTTATCATACTCAGGATAAAGAAAGTTATTATATGGAAATCTGGTAATATGAATTTCTCTTACAGCTTCATATACTTTTTTTCTAAACTCTTCAATATTTTCTTTATGAATCGCTGAAATAAATAATACATTATCTCCCATTCTATTCATCCACGTTTTTTTCCATTCATTTAAAGTGTAATGAGCGGGGGTTCGTTCTGTAATTAAATCATCTTCTTCAATAATTTCAGGTTCATAAGCATCAATTTTATTAAAAACCATTAATGTTGGTTTATCTGAAGATTCTATTTCATCTAATATTTGATTCACCGAAGCAATGTGGTCTTCAAAATTAGGATGAGAAATATCTACTATATGCAATACCAAATCTGCTTCTCGAACTTCGTCGAGTGTAGATTTAAAAGATTCTACTAATTGTGTAGGTAATTTTCTAATAAACCCAACAGTATCGGTTAATAAGAAAGGTAAGTTTTTAATCACAACTTTTCTAACCGTAGTGTCGAGGGTAGCAAAAAGCTTATTTTCAGCAAAAACATCACTTTTACTGATAACGTTCATCAAAGTAGATTTACCTACGTTAGTGTAACCCACTAAAGCGACTCTTACTAATTGACCGCGATTACCACGCTGAACTGCCATCTGTTTATCAATAGTGATGAGTTTATCTTTTAGTTGTTTAATTTTATCTCTAACAATACGTCTATCGGTTTCTATTTCTGTTTCTCCAGGACCTCTCATACCAATACCACCACGTTGTCTTTCTAGGTGAGTCCATAACCCTGTTAATCTTGGTAGTAAATATTCATACTGAGCTAATTCTACTTGAGTTCTTGCATAACTTGTTTTGGCTCTTTGTGCGAAAATATCTAAAATGAGATACGTTCTGTCTACCACTTTGCACTTTAGAATTTTTTCGATATTTTTTTGTTGAGCAGGACTCAATTCGTCATCAAAAATGGCGGAGCCGATATCGTTATCGGCTACAAACTGTCTTACATCTTCCATTTTTCCTGTGCCAATAAATGTTTTAGGATTAGGCGTGTCGAGTTTTTGGGTAAATCTTTTTAATACTTCGCCGCCAGCTGTATAAGTTAGAAATTCTAATTCGTCTAAATATTCAGTTGACTTTTCTTCGTCCTGATTCTGTGTAATAATTCCTATTAACACAGATTTTTCATATTCTATTTCTTCTTTTTCGAGCATATTTATATTTTATTGATTACAAAGTTAATAAAACTATGATGAGACTTTCTTAAAGTTATTATATAGAAACTTTTTAGTTTAGAACAGAGTTAGTTTGTTTTATTGAAATATTTAAATATTTAAATATTTAAAGTTTATTTATAATCATAAATGCTTGTCAATACTATGTTTTAAAGGCTATTCTTTTGTTGAATGTTAAAAAAAACATCTCTTATTGTTAAGGAATAATTATTTTTTTTATATATTCAAGCGCTTAACTCAAAACTATTGTTTAAATGAAAAAAATTACCCTTTTTTTACTAATTACGTTTCTTAGCTATCTTTCTTCCTTTGGGCAGATAGGTGTTTTTGAAAACTTTGATAATGGAATCCCTGCCGATTGGACAAGCACTTTTTTTGCTAGTGCGACACAATCTTGTTTAGGTCAGAGTGCAAGAGATAATATTTATAGCTCTAGTGCTACAGGAGAATTAATTTCTCCAAACTACGAAGGTCAATCCAACGAGACAGATCTTACGATTAGTTTTGATTATAAGATTGTTAATTATAGCACTTATGTAGCTACACCTGAAGGTTGGGGGAGTTTTACGGTAGATTATACTACCGACGGAGGTACAACTTGGATTAATATAGATACGATCGATGATAGTAATCATGTAGTTTCGGCAGATTGTGTTACCAAAACCTTTACAGTTTTAGCGGCAGATTTACCTGTAGGTTCAGATTTTCAATTGCGTTTTGATATCGCATGGCAAGCAGGAGATTATTATATGTATTATGATAATGTTTCAATGTTACAAGTGGCTGAAAACCCGCCTAATTGTGATGCTGTATTGACAACTCCTGCTGATGGTGATGTCGATTTAGAAATAGAAAATACAATCATATCTTGGTCTGGAGCAACAGGAATACCAACTTCTTATAATTTAACAGTAGGTACTACCTCTGGCGGTAATGATGTTTTAGATAATGTAAATGTAGGGGATGTAACTAGTTATGATTTAGAAAATCTAAACTATGAAACTACTTATTATGTAACGATCGTTCCTGAAAATGATTTGGGAGAAGCTACAGGTTGTACGGAATATAGCTTTACTACAGAGGCAGATCCTGCAATTATTGTTGATTGTTCATTAGAGCCTGTAACGAATAATTTTTGTTATGATCAAAACAGTGCAATTTTTGAATATATTTATGCAAGTTCTGATGGTTCAGTTTTAAATTTAGTAGTTAACCAAGGGCAAGTTGAAAATACTTATGATGAATTTATAGTCTTGGATACCGATGGTACCGAATTATATAATGGGTATGGGGATGCAGGAGATTTAAGTGGATTATCTTTCCAGTCTTCAGGAAATCGAATTACAGTAATTTTAGAATCGGATGTTATTACTAACTGTAGTACTAACGGATATACTCCAATAGATTATACTGTTTCCTGTTCTGCTTGTATTAATCCAGCTGCAACTTTCACGGTTGTAGGAGATTGTGCTAATGGTCCTCAATTTAATGTAGAGGTAGATTTAACTAGCTTAGGAGATGCTACAGATGTGACTATTGAAGATAATCAAGGAAACAGTCAAGTCGAAAGTGCAGTAGGGGTTTATACTTTTGGACCTTATATTAATGGTACTTTAGTAGATTTTACAATTACAAACAATCAAGATGCATCTTGTGATATCACTAGTGAAAGTTTAACGCAAGAATACTGTGAAACTAATTATATAGAATGTGGTAGCGTTACAGATCCTATAAATACGGTTTTTTGTTATGAAAATAGTATGGTTACTGAAATTACTTATGTAAGTACCGATAGTTCGTTGTTAAACTTGTTAGTTAATGAAGGGCAAGTAGAGAATAGTTTTGATGAATTTATAGTTTTAGATAGCGATGGTACAGAACTCTATAATGGATATGGAAATGCAGGAGATTTAAGTGGATTAGAATTTCAATCTACCGGAAATCAAATTACGATTCAAGTTCAAGCTGATGTTTCAGGAAGTTGCCAGTCTAGCGGATATATACCTATAGATTTAACGGTAGAATGTTCTTCTTGTGCCAATCCGGTAGCAACTTTTACAGTTGTAGAAGATTGTGATAATGGTCCTCAATTTAATGTAGAGGTAGATTTAACCAGTTTAGGAGACGCTACTGATGTGACTATCGCCGATAATCAAGGAAATAGTGAAGTAGAAAACGCATTAGGGGTTTATACTTTTGGTCCTTATACCAATGGGACTTCTGTAGAATTTACAATTACAAACAATCAAGATGCATCTTGTGATGTAGTCAGTGATAATTTAATTCAAAATGATTGTCCGCCAGATAATAATTTCTGTGCAGATGCTTTTGTAGCTAATGTGAATTCAGAACAATTTTGTATAGATACTAGCATAGGGACTATAAGTGAATCAACAGCGTCTAATGTTCCTGTAAGTTGCAATGCTAATGTTGTTCAAGATGTATGGTATCAATTTACAGCTTTGTCTACTAATCATATGATTACTTTGATTGATGCTCCTGATAACGTAAATCATGCAATCTATGAGGGTTCATGTGATAATTTATCTGAGCTTTATTGTAGTAGTGAGTTTGATAATGGTGGGGTAAGCGATGGTATTGTAGCAACAAACTTAACGGTTGGGAATACTTATTATGTAAGAGTTTATTCAACAACGGAAACTTCTGGGAGTTTTGAGCTTTGTATAACTTCTCCCGACTATGAGCAGGGCAATATAACTTGTGAAGATGTAGCTCCATTTTGTGCTCCATTTGATAATAATGGTGATCCAGAGCCTTTAGTTTTTGCAAACGGATATTTTTATTTAGATACATCCCCAGCTCAAGAAGGTCCTGATTATGGTTGCTTAATATCACAACCTAACCCGGCTTGGTTTTATTTACAAGTAGATCAAACAGGGGATTTAGAGTTTGAAATTGTTCAAAGCACAGCATTTGATGGAAACTCTAATCCAATAGGGGAAGGGCTAGATGTAGATTTTATAGTTTATGGACCTTTTTCTCAATTAGATGATAATTGTGGCGATTTAGACTCAGCAAACACAGTAGACTGTAGTTATTCAGGCGATGCAATTGAAGAAATGATTCTTCCGGGAGCAGAAGCTGGAGAGATTTATTTGGTATTAATTACAAATTTCGATCAAACTCCGGGATATATTAGTTTGATTCAAACTAATTATGGTCAATCTAATGGAGGTACAACAGATTGTACAATTCTAGAAGATACTATATATGGTTGTGAGGGTGAAGATGTTACTTTAGTCTCTCAATTCTCTAATCAACTTGCTTATGTTTGGTACATTTTTAATGAAACTACCGAAGAATTTGAATTGATACAGCCTCTTGAAGAAGAGGAATCTTATACTGTAAGTGATGAAGGTACTTATCAAGTTGTTTCTTATGATAGTGCTGGAGTAGGAACTTCAGAGAACTTTACGGTGTTATTCAGCCCTAGTCCTATTATAGATCTTGGGGCAGACGATTCACTTTGTGGTGTATCCAATATTACCTTAGATGCTACTCCAACAAATACGGTTGATTTTGGACCAAACATCCAATATGTTTGGTATCAAGACGATGTAGAAATTTCTGGAGAAACAAATGCAACATATACATTAACAGAAGAAGGTGTTTATAGTGTTGAAGTGATAGGGAATATTTTAGATGAAAATGGAAATGCACTTGCTAATAATACTTGTATGACCACAGACGAAATTACGATATCTGATGCTAATTTCACTGTAAACTTAGGGGACGATCAAGTAATATGTAATGAAAATTCTTACATATTTGAAGCAGCTGTTGTAGGAGAAAGTGCAACTAATGCTGACTATATATGGTATGACGAAAATGGGAATGTTATTCCTGGTGCTACTAGTGCAACATTTGAAGCTACTTATAGTGGAGAGTTTTCTGTAGAAGTAACCATTAATGGATGTTCAAATTTAGATAATGTAGAGCTTTTAATTAATGATTTACCTCAAATAGATTTGGGTTCAGATGTAACGACTTGTGATTTGACAGGTGCAATTATAGATGCGACCCCCTTGAATATGGCTGCTTCCGATGTGATTTATACTTGGTATTTAGACGGTGTAGAGTTAAGTGGGGAGGCAAGTGCTAGTTTATCACCATCAGACTATGGATTTGGAAGTTATACAGTAAGTGTGTTTTTAGTAAATGATCCTAGTGGAGATTGTGGAGTAGAACAGAGTTTGGTTTATCAGGAGGCTTCTTCAGATTTATCGATAGCTACTTCAGAGGGAGCAACGGTGATCGATTTACCTTACTGTTCAGATACTGATGTGGTGCCTAGTCATACGATAACTTTTACGGCGAGTTCAGAAGAAGGCATTCCCTCAGGAGCTACTTATCAATGGTATTTAGATGGATCTGCAATAAATGGAGCAACGGCTTCAAGTTATACGGTAACTTATAATGCAGAAGGCGATTATGTAGAAGATTATCAGATAGAAGTTTTTTATAATAATTGTTCTTTTGTGAGTGATATGACTTCTGTCGATGTAAATATCGAGGCTTATGAGAATGGTTGTGTAATTAGTCAGGGAATTTCGCCAAGTAACTTAGATGGCATGAATGACTGTTTAGACCTAACTTTTTTAAATGACCGTACTGGTATCGAGAGTTTAAAGGTTTATAACCGTTATGGAAGATTGGTGTTTGAGCAAGATAACTATGTAAATAATTTCTGTGGTCAAGATAAAAACGGCGATCAATTAGCTAGTGGAACTTACTACTATGTATTGGTGTTGTCAGAAGAAGATCCAGTATTTGGGAAAATGAAAAGAAGTTGGATTTATGTTAATCAAGATAAGTAATTAAATTTTTTTAACCCATTTTGGGGATAATTCCCGAAATGGGTTATTTTTACCTCAAAACAAAACCTTAAATAAAAATAACGACAATCAAATGAAAAAACATTATTTAGTATTGTGTGCTTTTTTTATGATCTTCTCATTAAAGATATATGCACAACAAGACCCACAGTATACGCAGTATATGTATAATATGAATGTAGTAAACCCTGCTTATGCTGGCTCAAAGGAGAGTTTAAGTATAGGTTTGTTGTATCGTGATCAGTGGTCAGGATTTGAGGGAGCGCCAAAGACATTTACCTTTTCAGCGCATTCTCCTGTTGGCGAGAAGACAGGTTTAGGTTTATCTGCTATTTCAGATGAGAACGGTCCTGTAAAGGAGACTAATGTTTATGCAGACTTTTCTTATACTTTAAGTTTTGGAGGTAGCAATAAGTTAGCTTTTGGTATCAAAGCCGGAGCTACTTTTCATGATGTAGGCCTTGCTGGATTAAATTTGCAAAACCCTAATGATTTAGCTTTTGCGGAGAATATCAATAATACATATCCTAATATTGGAGCTGGATTGTTATACTATACAGACAATTGGTATTTAGGTTTTTCTGTGCCAAATATGTTAAAGAGTACCCATTTAGATGCAGATCCTGATGGTCGAGAATATGGAAATGAGGAGATGCACTATTTTGCTACTGCAGGTTATGTTTTTCAATTAAGTGAGAACACCAAATTTAAGCCTTCAACTTTAGTGAAATCATCTTTTGAATCGCCTCTTTCTTTTGATGTAAATGCCAACTTTTTGTTCTATGATCGTTTTGAAATAGGAGCTTCTTATCGTTACGAAGACGCGGTTAGTGGTTT
Source organism: Mesonia aestuariivivens (assembly GCF_019311235.1). GTDB lineage: Bacteria > Bacteroidota > Bacteroidia > Flavobacteriales > Flavobacteriaceae > Mesonia > Mesonia aestuariivivens. The sequence continues at coordinate 151,705 of NZ_JAHWDF010000001.1, forward strand.
AGCGAGTGTACGAGCTACAGATTGGGTTCAAATAGGTTTTGCTTATGATTATTCTATTTCAGACATCGATCAACCTTCTTACGAGGCATTTGTAATTTTCGATGTATTCTTTAATAAGAAGACCTACCTTTCCCCACGTTATTTCTAAAACCTAACAACAACAAAGAAGATCTAGTTATGAGAAAAACATACTATATATTAAGTTTATTATTATTGATGGGTGGCTCTGGATTATTTGCGCAGAGCTCATCAACTAAGAAGGCAGATAAATATTACGATCGTTTAGATTATGTAAAGGCGATAGAAAAGTATGAAGATTTAGTGTCTGATGGTGATGGTACGGCTTATATTTACCACCGTTTGGCAGACGCTTATTATAATATTTATAATACTTCACAGGCAGAATATTACTACAAGATGTATATTCAGGAAGGAGAAAATGTAGAAGGTTCTGTTTATTATCGTTATGCTCAAATGCTTAAAGCTAATCAGAAGTTTGAAGACTCTAATGAAGCAATGAAAGTTTTTTCTAGTAAATCACCTAATGACCAGAGAGCTAAAGCTTTTGAAGCTAATCCTAATTACTTGCCTAAATTATTAAATGGAGAGCCTAGATTTACGATAAAAGAATCATCATTTAATACGAGTCTTTCAGATTTTGGAGGCTATGAATTTGGAGATCATTTGTATTTTGTTTCTGCTCGAAATAAATCGAGAAGAGATTACGGTTGGAATGACCAACCTACTTTAGATGTTTATGTCGCTAGTAAAGAGGCTGGAGAATATCAGAATCCTAAATCACTTTCAGGAGAGGTTAACTCTAAGTTTCATGAAGGTACCGTAAGCATAACCCCTGATGGTAAGACGATGTACTTTACCAGGAATAATTACATTGATGGTGATTATGAGAAGAGTGCAGAAGGGATTGGTAAATTAAAAATTTACAGAGCTAGTCTTGTGAATGGTGAGTGGGATGATATAAAAGAACTTCCATTTAATAGTGATGAATATTCAAATGGTCATACAGCCTTAAGTCCCGATGGGAAGACACTTTATTTTTCAAGTGATATGCCTGGAGGATTGGGAATGTCAGATTTGTATAAAGTTTCAATAAATGAAGATGGTAGTTTTGGCGAACCAGAGAATTTAGGAGCCGGAATCAATACAGAAGGCAGAGAGAGTTTTCCATTTATAGCTGCAGATGGCACCCTTTATTTTTCTAGTGATGGACAGTTGGGCATAGGAGGTTTAGATGTTTTCTATGCAAAAGCAAAAGAGAATGGCTATTCATCAGTAAAAAATATGGGTCAACCCATCAATAGTAGCGGAGATGATTTTGCATTTACTTATAACCCATCTACAGAGAAAGGTTTTGTAAGCTCAAATCGCGGAGTAATAGAGGAGACTGTTGCGAATGATAATATTTATGAAGTTACACAGATTCAGCCTTTAGAAGAAATCAAAATAATGACTCAGGTGGTAGATGCAGAAAGCGGTTCACCAATCTCAGGAGCTACTGTAGTAGTTTATGATGCTCAGGAGAATGAAGTGTCAAAAGGGATGACAACCCCAGCAGGTAAAGCAGATTTCACTTTGCCAGGAAGTGTAGCTTATTCTATTCAGGTGAATGCAGAAGATTATGAGAGTAATATGGCATCTGTGTCTCAAGAAGAAGAGAATGAGGTTGCTGTATTGGTAGAGCTTAATCCTATCGAAGAGATTATTACCGAAGAAGAAGTGGTGTTGAATCCTATTATGTTTGATTTTGATAAATCAAACATCAGAAAACAAGCAGCCTTTGAACTTGATAAGTTAGTGGCCGTGATGAAGAAATACCCAGAAATGAAGATCAAGGTAAGAAGTCATACCGATAAAAGAGGTTCTGCAACTTATAATCAAGGGCTATCAGAACGCAGAGCGCAAAGCACAGTTCAATATGTAGTATCACAAGGCATAGCTGAACGTAGAATTAGTGGAGAAGGTTTTGGAGAGTCAGAACCAAAAGTAGATTGTACTAGTTGCAGCGAAGAACAATTTGAACTAAATAGAAGGTCTGAATTTAAGATTGTAAAAAAGTAAAAAATTAAAATAATTTTATTCAAAAAGCCCTAATCTATAAAAGATTAGGGCTTTTTATTTCTTAATTTCGCGCAATATTAAAAATTTAATAAAATATTAATTACCCCACCCTATGAACAAAAATAATTTACTACTCTTGTGTCTAATTTTTGGATGTCTTTCTACTTATGCCCAGATAGGAATTAATGAAAACTTTGATAACGGATTGCCTAGTGGTTGGACACAAACATTTGGTGTAGCAGATGTTGCGGCATGCGAAGGAGAAAGTGTTAGGTATAATGTTCATAATCAGGGAGATTTAACATCTCCTAATATTATAGGTCTATCTAATCAAACAGACTTAACGATAAGCTTTGATTATAAAATCATACAATATTCATCTTCAACAGCGGCTACACCTGAAGTGAAGGTTGGGGGAGTTTTACAGTAGATTATTCTACCGATGGAGGTACTACTTGGCTTACCATCGATACGATAGATGATTCTAATCATGTAGTTTCGGCAGATTGTGCTACCAAAACTTATACTGTTGCCGCTGCAGATTTGCCTGTAGGTTCAGATTTTCAACTGCGTTTTCAGGTTACTTGGGAATCTGGAGATTATTATATGTATTACGATAATGTTTCTGCATTGCAGATCGCCGATAGTCCGCCAAATTGTGATGCAGTTTTAACATCTCCTGTTAATGGAGCCACAAGTGTTCCCTTAGAAAACACAGTCTTAGCTTGGTCTGGAGCAACAGGAATTCCTACTTCTTATAATTTAACAATAGCTACTACCTCTGGCGGTAATGATGTTTTAGATAATGTAAATGTTGGGAATACCACGAGCTATGATTTAGGAAATTTAAACTATGAAACGAATTATTATGTAACGATTGTTCCTGAAAATAATTTTGGTGAAGCAACAGACTGTACAATATATTCATTCACGACAGAGATAGATCCTTCAGTAACTGTGATTTGTTCAGAAGGTTCTGTAAATCATAGTATTTGTTATGATAGCAATGAACAGGTAGAGTATGTTTATACAAGCGATGATAATTCTAACCTAAATTTAGTTATCAATTCTGGTAGTGTTTATGATTTTGGACCAAACCTTAGTATTTTAGACACGAACGGAGATGTGTTATATTTTGGAGTGGGAGACGCAGGAAATTTAAGTGGACTGGAATTCCAGTCTACTGGAGAATCGATCACTCTGATTTATAATGCAGAATATGCATCTTGTGGAGCAACCTATGATGCTATAGATGTGACAGTTTCTTGCTCTTCTTGTCTTAATCCGGCAGCTAATTTTTCTGTAGTAGAAGATTGTATCAATGGGCCTCAATTTAAGGTTGATGTAGATATAACTACCCTAGGGAGCGCTAATGAAGTGCTTATAGAAGATAATCAAGGTAATAGCCAATTAGTTGATGGTACAGGTATTTACACCTTTGGTCCCTACCAAAACGGAACTTTAGTAGATTTCATTGTAACCAATAATGAAGATAGCACGTGTGATTTTGTTAGCGATAGTTTTACGCAAGAAATTTGTACAGCAAATTATTTAGATTGCGGTGATCCTGTAAATACAATTGCATGTTACGAACCTGGCGAGACTATAGAATATTTTTATGAAAGTCTAGACGGTTCTAACCTAACCCTATCCATAAATTCGGGTGATATCGATCCTTATGGAGAGCCTTTTCAAGTAATAGACACTAACGGAGATGTATTGTATTCAGGTAACGGAGAGCTGGGAGATTTATCCGATTTAACTTTTCAATCCTCAGGAGATAGCATTACATTTCTTTACACCTCAGTATACTATAATTGTGATGGAATTGTAACTAGTCAATTAGATATTACTGTAGAATGTGCGTCGTGTTATAATCCTACATTAGACTATGAAATTATAAACGATTGTAGTGATGGTACCAACCAGTTTACAGTAGAAGTTGAAGTTTTAGATTTAGGTTCATCTAATTCAATAACGATAACAGATAATCAAAATAGTACCGCACAAACAGTTAATGAACTTGGACTTATCACTTTTGGGCCATATCCTAATGAAACTGGTGTAGTTTTTACTTCGGTTAATGATGATGATTCTAGTTGTACTATATCAAGTCAATCTCTATCGCCAGAGCCATGCCCTCCCTCTAATAATTCTTGCGCTAATGCAACTCAGGTAAATGTAAATTTAGATCAATTTTGTTCAAGTATGACGTCCGGAGATATTTCAACAGCAACGGGGTCAACTATTCCAGTAAGTTGTGATGAAGATGTAGTTCAAGACGTATGGTATAAATTTACAGCTCAATCTTCAGCACATATTATAACTTTGTTTAATGGAGTTTATACGTTCAATCTAGCTCATGCAATTTATGAAGGAGAATGTGATAATTTAACAAAATTGTATTGTAGCAAAGAATTTTCTAATGGTGGTAATAGCGATGGTATTGTAGCAAATAACTTAACTATAGGTGAAACCTATTATATAAGAGTTTACTCACCTTATGGAAGTACAGGTGAATTCGATTTATGCATTAATACTCCAAATTACGAACAAGGCAATACTACCTGTGAAGATGCAGCTCCATTTTGTGCTTCGTTTGATAGTCAAGGGAATCCAGTACCTTTAGTTTTTGCAAATGGTTATTATTATATGCAAGAATCTGTTGCTCAAGAATCTGCTGATTATAGTTGTCTTAGCACTCGACCTAACCCAGCTTGGTATTACCTTCAGGTAGGTGAAACAGGAGATATGGAATTTGAAATTTCACAAAATACAGCTTTTGATGGTGATGGAAATCTTATCGGAGAAGAATTAGATGTAGATTATATTGTTTATGGCCCATTTGATCAAGCAGATGGAAATTGTCAAGATTTAACAGAAGATAATACAATTGATTGTAGCTATTCATTGGATGCTGTAGAACAAATGAGTATTGAAAATGCACAAGCAGGGAAAACTTATTTAGTATTAATCACAAATTATAATCAATCTCCAGGATATATTAGTCTAGTGCAAACTAATTACGGTACAGCCGATGGAAGTAGTACAGACTGTACAATTGTAGATCGTACATTATATGGTTGTGAGGGTGAACAAATAACGTTAACGTCTCAGTTTGAGAACCAAATTTCATACGTTTGGTACCAATTAAATGAAAGTACGGGAAATTATGATTTAATTCCTCAACAAGAAGTTTCAGGAACTACTTACACCGTAGATGAAGAAGGTGATTTTAGGATTGTTTCTTACGATAGTACAGGAACGCCTACAGAGGAAGAGTTTAAAGTGCAATTTAGTCCATATCCTATTATAAATTTAGGAGATGATCAATCGCTATGTGATGCTAATAGTTCAACTTTAGATGCTACACCAACAAATGCTAATTAATTTGGGGCTAATATCAATTATAAATGGTATTTAAATGATTTTTTGTTAACAGATCAAGACGGTGCTACACTTTTAGTAAATCAATCAGGAACATATTCAGTTGAAGTAATAGGTCAAATACTAGATCAAAACGGAAACCTAGCCAATCAATCTACTTGTACCAGTTTCGATAATGTTACTATTACGGAAGAAGAAGGAAGTGTTATAATTAACTTAACCGAAGGAGAATTGGTAAAAGAAATTTCTTATTGTCCAGACGTAGAGACCATACCAAATTATACAGTAACTCTTGCAGCAAATGCAGAAGGATTAACAGAAGAAGCGCTTTCTTATCAATGGTATATGAATGGTACAGAAATTACAGGAGCAATTGAAGCCACTTATTCAATGACATATGAAGAAGAAGGTGAATACGTTGAAAATTACTCTGTAGATGTCATGTCAGGAAATTGTGTGTTTTCATCAGCCCCAAAAGAAATTGAGGTGAGCATAAAATCTTATGAAGGAGGTTGTGTGATTAGTCAAGGAATTTCTCCTAATAATTCAGACGGATTAAATGACTGTTTAGATTTATCATTTTTAAATAATCGTACAGGAATCGAGAGTTTAAAAGTATATAACCGATACGGTAAATTAGTATTTGATCAAGATGCTTATGTAGATACATTTTGCGGTCAAGATCAAAACGGTAATCAGTTAACAACGGGTACTTACTATTATGTATTAATTCTTAAAGATGAAGACCCTGTATTTGGTAAAGTGAAAAAGAGTTGGATTTATATTAATCAAGAGAAGTAAAAACTCAAAATCTAACCTAGCTTAAGAAAATAAATTTTAATTAACTCTTATTGCTTTTTATTTTTAAAAGTCTTATTGTAAATTTATTAATTGAAGTTATGAATGAATATTTTAAAGAATAGTTTTAATAAATATTAATTTCAAATCTAAAAAGCTATAACTTTATTTGGAAATCTTTAAAAAATCTTAAAATTTCTAAGAATATGAAAAATAATACATTGCTCTAGTTAATAAAATTTATATTTGCATCAATATTTTACTTTTAAATTACAGTAAACACATTTAGATAACATTATGAAAAAAAATGTTCAAGATTTTTTAGATAAAGTTAGTAAGCGAAATGCTCACGAACCTGAATTTATGCAGGCTGTGCATGAAGTTGCTGAAACGATTATACCTTTTATAGAAGAAAACGAAAAGTACCAAAACCAAATGTTACTCGAACGAATGGTAGAGCCAGAACGAGTAATTATGTTTAGAGTACCTTGGACTGATGATAACGGTGATATTCAAATTAATAGAGGCTTTAGAATTCAAATGAATTCAGCTATAGGACCGTATAAAGGAGGATTAAGATTTCACCCTTCAGTAAACTTGAGTATTTTAAAGTTCTTAGCCTTTGAGCAAGTTTTTAAAAATAGCTTAACTACCCTACCAATGGGTGGTGGTAAAGGAGGTTCAGATTTTGATCCTAAAGGTAAATCAGATAAAGAAGTGATGCGTTTCTGTCAGAGTTTTATGACAGAACTCGCTAAACATATTGGAGCTAATACAGATGTTCCTGCTGGAGATATTGGAGTTGGAGGTAGAGAGATTGGCTATATGTTTGGGCAATATAAAAGACTTCAAAACGAATTTACAGGAATATTGACCGGTAAAGGCTTATCTTATGGAGGTTCATTAATACGACCAGAAGCTACTGGTTATGGAAATGTGTATTTTGCACAAAATATGCTAAAAACCAAAGGAGATTCATTGGAAGGAAAAACGGTTGTTATTTCTGGTTCAGGTAATGTGGCGCAATTTGCTGCTCAAAAAGCTATTCAGTTAGGAGCTAAAGTAGTAACACTTTCAGATTCTTCAGGTTATATTTATGATAAAGAAGGTTTAACTGAAGAGAAACTTTCTCTAATTATGGAAATTAAAAATGAGCGCAGAGGAAGAATTAAAGAATATTTAGATACTTATTCTGATGCTAAATACCATGAGGGGAAGACCCCTTGGGGAGAAAAGTGTGATGTAGCATTACCTTGTGCAACACAAAATGAATTAGAAGAAAAAGATGCTAAAACCTTAGTAGATAATGGTTGTATTTTAGTAGGAGAAGGAGCAAATATGCCTTGTACTCCAGAAGCTGTAGAGGTATTTCAAAAAGCTAAAATATTCTTTTCACCAGGAAAAGCTTCTAATGCGGGAGGAGTAGCAACTTCTGGTTTAGAAATGTCTCAAAATTCATTAAGATACCGTTGGACTGCTGAAGAAGTAGATAATAAACTTCACGAAATCATGAACGACATTCATGATGCTTGTGTAAAATACGGAAGTGAAGACGGTTATGTAGATTATGTAAAAGGAGCAAATATTGCTGGTTTTGTGAAAGTAGCAGATGCTATGTTAGCACAAGGAGCGGTATAATATAAATGTTTATATTATTATAAAAAGCTACAGGTTTTACTTGTAGCTTTTTTTATGCGCTTTATTCAGATATATTTGTGAACTATTGTTGCAATAATTACTACTATATAGGGTTATTCTTACTAGACTCTTTTTTATGAAATATATTTATACATTATTGGTGTGTCTCTTCTTGCCAATCTTATCTTGGTCACAAGATTACTCTTCAAACTGGGAAGGTTTATTCTCTTACTACAATATAGTAGATGTACACACCTCAGGAAATCGAGTTTTTGCAGCAGCTAAAAATTCGGTGTTCTCTTATAATGTAGCTTCAAAAGAACTCAATAAATATTCTACAATTAATGGAATTTCAGGTGAAAATATTTCAGCAATTCACTATTCAACTAATTATAATTTGTTAGTCGTAGGTTATGAAACGGGATTAATTAATGTATATAATTATCGTACAGGCAAAGCATTGCAAGTGATTGATATTACAGAAAAGCAAACTGTTTCACCCAATAAAAGAAGGATTAATGATTTTTTTGAAATAGAAAATCAACTCTTTATATCTACTAACTATGGTATTTCGGTTTATAGCCTTTCCAATTTAGAGTTTGGTGACACTTATTTTATTGGAGATACAGGTAGCCAATTAGAAGTGCGCCAGCTTATAATAAATAATAATACCATTTATGCTGCAACACAAGGAGGAAGCGTGAGGTATGCTTCTTTAGACAATCCTAATCTTATCGATTTTAGCCAATGGCAGCAAACTTCTGGTGCTGAGAATATAAAAAATATAATAGAATTTAATGATAAGATTTATGCTGTTAGTAATGCTAATGCTATTGCAGAACTTCAAAATAATTCATTAAGCTTTGTTACTCAATTTAATGGAAATGTTACCAATTTAGCAGTAACTTCAACCACACTGTTGGTAACTTATAAATATAAAGTAGAAGCTTATAATAATCAATTTAACCGTACTTTAAATATCAATTCATTTGAGTTTTCTCCTAATTTCTCTTCAGCAGTGCTTATTAACAATCAAATTTTTATAGGCGATCAATCGTTAGGATTAATTTATACTTCAATAAATACACCAAATGCATTTAACTATGTAAGTCCGCAAGGCCCATTACTTAATAATGCATTTAATATGGAAACCATTCCTAATGAACTTTGGATCACATTTGGAGAGTATTCTTCGTTATTGAATCCTTATCCATTAAACAGTAGAGGTGTGAGTCATTTGATAAATGATGAATGGATTAATTTATCTGTTGAACATTTACAACATGCTAGATCTATAGTAGAGGTCACTATAGATCCTACTGATCATAAACACGTTTTTCTGAGCTCTTTTATAGATGGCTTAGTAGAATTACAAGATCATCAAGTAATTAATTTTTATAGAGAAAGTAATAGTAATTTAGAATCGTTTGATCCAGGGTCTGGTGATTTAAGAATCGACGGAACCACATTTGATAGTAATAATGACCTTTGGATCGCTAATTCAAAATCTGATGGGGGACTGGCAAAATTAAAAAATAACTCTACAACGATTCAGGTTTATGATATTTCAAATATTATTTCTAATCCCCCAGCTACCTTAGGTTTGACAAAAATAGTAGGAAATAATTCAGGAAATCTTTTTATAGGTAGTTCTGAGGATGGAGTCGTGGGTTTTGAAACTTCTACGCAAACATTTGCAAAGGTGAGCGGCGGAGAAGCTGATGGCAATCTCCCCGAAAATTATATAAAAACGTTAGCTTTAGATAATAACAATCAACTTTGGATAGGTACTGTGCGTGGTCTTCGGGTATTGTTCAATCCTAATTCAATGTTTACAGACAACAATGTAGCAGCGCAAGAAATCATTATTTTAGATGAAGATGGGGTGGCTCAAGAATTACTAGCCAATGTAAGTATAACAGATATTGAAGTAGATGGAAATAATAACAAGTGGATAGCCACAGAAAGCGGGGCTTTTTATTTATCTGCTAACGGGCAAGAAACCATTTATCAGTTTACAACGGCTAATTCTCCAATTCCTTCCAATAATGTAAATGATATTGAAGTAGATGATTCTTCAGGCGAAGTCTATATAGGTACAGAAAAAGGAATTGTTGTTTTTAAAGGCAGCGCCACAGCCTCTCAAGAAACATTTGATAAAGTACGAGCATTCCCCAATCCAGTTCGTCCAAATTATTCAGGCATGGTCACCATTGATGGTCTAATGGAAAATGCCAATGTAAAAATCACCGATATAGAAGGTAATTTAGTTTACGAAGAAGTTTCTCAGGGAGGTAGTATTCAGTGGGATACACGCGCTTTCGGTAAATATAAAGTTGCTTCTGGGGTTTATATGGTGCTCATCACCTCAGATGATCAGTTACAAACTAAGGTTACTAAAATTATGGTGATAAGATAATGCTCATTAACACCCAAGCCATTATTATTCATTCCCTTCGGTATCGCGAAGCAGATCTTATTGTTAAAGCTTTTACCAAAAGTAGCGGACTCAAATCTTATCTCATTCGCGGGGTATTAAAATCGAAGAAAGGTAAACTTCGTGCTTCTATGTTTCAACCCCTTACACTTTTAGAGGTAGAAGCCAATCATAAAGATAAAGGCACTTTAGAAAATATTCGAGAAGCCAAAGTGAATCCGCCTTATCAAGATTTAACGACCAACGTTTATAAATCTTCAATAGCGATGTTTTTAGCTGAAGTTTTAAATCAAGCGATTCAAGAAGAAGAACAAAATGAAGCCCTTTATCAGTATTTAGAGAATGCGTTTCTTTGGTTAGATAAGAATAAAAAGTTTGCCAATTTTCATTTGTTATTTATGGTAAAACTAAGTTCATTTTTAGGTTTTTATCCTCATCAATACGATCAAGATTTGCCTTATTTTAATTTACTCGATGGTGAATATCAATTAGACGATACTAATAAATATTGTATTCAAAATGAAAATTCAGAATTACTCAAACAATTCTTGTTGGTGAATTTTGATGAAGCTTCAAGCATAAAACTCAATCAGTCTAGGAGAAAAAGTTTTTTAGAAATGCTTATTCTCTATTTTGAATTGCATTTGCACGGTTTCAAAAAACCAAGATCGTTAGATATTTTGCATCAACTCTTTTAAGCTTTTCTTTCTATAGGAATAAAAATTTCTTCTTCAGAATCACGATGTTCTCCTTTATATTTTTCGCCCATAATCGCAAAATGAGGACAACTCGCTAACTTATATTCAGAATTAGGGAACCATTCGCTGAAAATTTCACTGTAAAATGTAGGCACATCACTAGGCTTTCCTCTGTAGTTAAATTTAGCATACAAGCCAGCTGCTATTTCTAATAGCTTCATTTCTTTAGGGAAATTTTGGTTAACCTCAATTTCAACAGCAGCCCATTTTTCAAAACTTTTAGTGGGATTAAATACTTCAAAAAAACTCACATCAGGATAAACTTCAACAGAAAACAAGCCACTATTTTTAGCGTTCACCAAATGTTTTTTAGACATAAACGTTTGCCATAATTCAACCGTTTTGTTTTTGCTGAAGTTCATTTCAGTTTTCAAACCAACTAAGGTCATTGGTCGAGTAGTTATAATTTTAGGTTGCATTTTATGTTATTTTTAAAACTTTAAATATACAATTTATAAGGGCGTGTCCCTACGGGCCGGGCTCTCGGCAGTCGCTTTTTTGTTTTGTTATATTTAGCTTACGCTAGAAACAAAACAAAAAGAGCTCCAACAGAGCCTCCATCCCTCACGCAAACACCTCTTAAAATTCCGCTAAGATTTATATAGTTTTTTAAATCTGATAATGCTTTTTACTACCTTCAAGCTATGAAAACACCTTTACTCGCTTTTAATCAAAAAGGAATTTACTGTGAAGCCGCCGATGTTTACCTCGATCCGTGGAAACCAGTAAAAAAAGCTATCATTTCTCACGGGCATGCAGACCATTCTCGTTGGGGGCATCAGCAATACATTACGCATCACACAAATGTGCCTATCATCAAATATCGCTTAGGTGACATTACGGTAACCGGTAAAGCGTGGAATGAGACGTTTACGATTAACGGAGTTAAATTTTCATTGCATCCCGCTGGTCATATTATTGGTTCGGCACAAATCCGAGTAGAACATAAAGGTGAAGTTTGGGTATTTACAGGCGATTATAAAACCGAAAACGACGGTATTGCCGTGCCTTATGAAGTCGTGAAATGCCACACATTTATCACCGAATGTACTTTTGGGTTACCCGCTTTTAAATGGGTGCCTCAAGATTTAGTTTTTAATGACATTAATAATTGGTGGCAGCAGAATCAAGACGACGGTAGAACTTCAGTCTTGTTTGGATATTCCTTAGGTAAAGCACAACGCTTGCTAAAACATTTAGACACTTCTATTGGTAAAATTTTTACACACGGCGCCGTCGAGAATATGACAGAAGTTGTTCGAGAATTGGTCGATTTACCTCCCACCGAAAAAATTACGAGAGATACCAAAAAGGAAGATATTAAGGGAAATATTGTAATCGCACCACCTAGCACTCATGGTAAGCCGTGGATCAAGAAGATGGTACCTTACGTGACTGCTTCTGCCAGTGGCTGGATGACATTTCGTGGCGCAAGAAGACGTAGAGCTATAGACAAGGGCTTTGTGCTTTCCGATCATTGCGATTGGCAAGGTTTACTCACTTCTATAAAAGCTACAGGAGCAGAAAAGATTATTTGTACGCACGGCTATACCGATATTTTTTCCCGTTTTCTAGCGGAACAAGGTTACGATGCTAGAACTGAACAAACGCAATACGAAGAAGAAAACGCAGAAGAGAGTAGTAAAGAAAAACAGGAAAGCTAAATGAAGCAGTTTGCAGAACTCATACGAACCTTAGATAGCACCAACAAAACTACACTCAAAGTGGAAGCGCTTTCGCATTATTTTAAAACTGCTAGCGATAAAGATAAAGTGTGGACCATTGCTATTCTTTCACATCGTAGACCACCAAGACCTGTAAATACTACCTTAATGCGAGAATGGGCTTCAAAATTTTCAAAAATTCCACTATGGCTATTTGAAGAATCTTACCATATTGTAGGTGATTTAGCCGAAACGATTGCACTGGTAATTCCACCTTCAGAAAATTCTTCAGAAAAAAGTCTAAATCAGTTTCTACAAGAGATTATCGAATTAAAACCTCGATCAGAAGAAGAGAAAAAAGAATATTTATACGAGAATTGGTTTAGCTTAAATTATTACGAACGTTTTGTATTTACCAAACTCATTACTGGTAGTTTTAGAATCGGAGTAAGTCAAAAATTAATGACGCGAGCTCTCTCTAAGGCAACCGAGATGGATGAAGATATTCTCGCCTATAAACTGATGGGAAATTGGGATCCTGCCACCACTACATTCACCAATTTAGTCCTTGAAGAAAAACCAGAAGATTACCTATCTAAACCTTATCCGTTTTATTTAGCTTATGCGATTGAAGATGAGCCGCAAGGTTTGGGAGACGTAAAAGAATGGGCTGCAGAACATAAGTGGGACGGCATCCGTTCGCAAGTAATTATTAGAAACGGAGAGTTATTTGTGTGGAGTCGCGGAGAAGAATTGGTGACCGAAAAATACCCAGAGTTCGAAAAGATTATCGGTCACATTCCTGATGGGACTGTAATCGATGGAGAGATATTGCCTTTCCCAAACAATGATATTGGAACATTTAAAGATTTACAAACCAGAATTGGTCGTAAAAACATTACCAATAAATTATTAGAAAAAACACCAGTTATTTTAAAAGCTTACGATTTGTTAGAGTGGGAAGGAGAAGATATTCGAGAAAAACCTTATCAAAAACGTCGCGAGATTTTAGAAAAACTATTTATTAATGTTGCTTCAGAAGAAATACCGTTGCACTTATCGACTACGATTTCATTTGAGAATTGGGAAGAAGCTGCAAAAGAAAGAGAGCGCTCTAGAGAAGTAAAATCTGAAGGATTAATGTTGAAGCGTTGGGATTCTCCCTATTTGGTAGGTAGAAAAAAAGGCGATTGGTGGAAATGGAAAGTAGATCCGCTCACCATAGATGCGGTTTTAACTTATGCGATGCGCGGTCACGGAAGACGAAGTAATCTATTTACAGATTATACGTTTGGGCTATGGGACGAAGAGAAAGAAGAGCTCGTCACGTTTGCTAAAGCTTACTCTGGATTAACCGATGCCGAATTTAGAAAAGTAGACGCGTGGATAAAGAAAAACACTTTAGAGCGTTTTGGGCCTGTGCGTAGTGTTACGCCGCATCACGTATTCGAAATCGCTTTTGAAGGTATTGCTGAATCTGGTAGACATAAAAGTGGAGTGGCTACTCGATTTCCTAGAATTTTACGTTGGCGACAGGACAAAAAAATTGAAGAAGCGAATACCTTAGAAGATTTGAAAGCTTTAATTCCGAAGTAATTTTTATGAATAAAAAAGAGCTTTTAGCAATTGCAGATCATTGGTTTTCCAATCAAGGCTGGAAGCCTTTTCCTTTTCAAAAAAAAACGTGGAATGATTATTTAAAAGGAAAAAACGGACTCCTAAACGCGCCTACCGGAAGTGGTAAAACCTACGCGCTTTGGGTGCCAATTGTGTTAGAATATTTAAAGAAAAATCCGGATTATAAAACCAAACACGAAAAAGGCTTAAAAGCTATTTGGATCACTCCGCTTCGGGCACTTTCCGTAGAAATCGCTCAAGCCGCCACTCGTTTTGCAGAAGAGACACAATCGGGATTAACTGTAGGTATTCGTACAGGTGATACTTCGCAGAAAGAACGCGCAGCTCAAAAAAAGTCGATGCCAGATTTGTTAATCACAACTCCAGAGAGTTTACATTTATTACTTTCTTCTAAAAACTACCCTAAGATGTTCAAAAACCTCAATGCAATTGTGGCAGATGAGTGGCACGAATTATTAGGAAGTAAACGAGGTGTACAAACTGAACTCGCACTTTCTCGATTAAAAACAGTTTCCGACAATTTAAAAATTTGGGGAATTTCAGCTACAATTGGTAATCTTCCTCAAGCACAAGAAGTTTTATTGGGAGCCGAAAGCAAAGCGCTTCAAAATTCAACCTTAATTAAAGCGAATATTCAAAAGCAAATAGAAGTAAAATCGATTATTCCGCAGTCGATGGAAAAATTTCCTTGGCGTGGTCATTTGGGATTACACTTATTAGATGAGGTCGTTCCTATTATCAATAATTCCAAAACCACTTTAATCTTCACTAATACACGATCGCAGTGTGAGCTATGGTTTCAGAAATTAATGAACAAATATCCAGAATTCGCGGGTGAAGTAGCTATGCATCACGGAAGTATTAATAAAGAAACTCGACTTTGGGTAGAACAAGCCATTAGAAATGAAAGTTTAAAGGCGGTAATTTGTACTTCAAGCTTAGATTTGGGTGTAGATTTTGCTCCTGTTGAAACGATTATTCAGATTGGCGGTCCAAAAGGAGTAGCTCGATTTTTACAACGGGCCGGGCGCAGTGGTCACCAGCCGGGAAAAGCCAGTCGAATTTACTTTTTACCTACGCACGCGATCGAGTTAATTGAAGCTTCAGCATTGCAAAAAGCCGTAGAGAAAAAAGCGGTAGAAGATCGGATTCCGTATTTACAGAGTTTTGATGTGTTGGTGCAGTATTTAACAACTTTAGCTGTTTCAGATGGTTTTTATCCAAAAGAAATATATCCAGAAATTAAATCTACATTTTGCTTTCAAGATTTAACCGAAGATGAATGGCGTTGGTGTTTAAATTTTATTACCAAAGGGAGCCAGAGTTTACAAAGTTATGATGAATATAAAAAAGTAGAGATTGAAGAAGATGGTAAATTTAAGGTCAACCATCGTGGCGTAGCGATGCGTCATCGGTTGCAAATTGGTACCATTGTTAGTGATGCGATGCTCACTGTAAAATATATAAAAGGTGGGTTTATAGGTGCGATTGAAGAATATTTTGTCTCTAAATTAACTCCTGGTGATGTCTTTACCTTTGCAGGAAGAAATTTAGAACTTTCTCGCATTAAAGGGATGCAAGTCCTGGTGCGAAAATCGAAAAAGAAAACGGCAAAAGTCCCAAGTTGGATGGGCGGCAGAATGGCCTTTTCAGCTCAAATGAGTGAACTGCTGCGGGAAGAATTGTACGAAGCCGCAGAAAGCGTGGGTTCAAACTCAAAAAAGAGAAGTCCAGAAATGGAAGCGCTTCAGCCAATTTTAGAACGTCAGCAATTAGAATCGATTATTCCGAAGCAAGATCAATTTCTTATAGAAACCTTTAAAACACGAGAAGGTTATCACGAGATATTCTATCCGTTTGAAGGTCGGTTTGTGCACGAGGCTTTAGGGAGTTTGTTGGCTTACCGCATCAGTTTATTATCGCCAATTTCTTTCAGCATAGCTTTTAACGATTATGGTTTTGAGCTGCTTTCTGATCAAGAAATTGATATGCAACAAGTACTAGATAACAATTTGTTTTCTTCAGAATTTTTGATGGACGATCTCTACAAAAGTTTAAACGCAACCGAAATGGCACGTAGAAAGTTTCGAGATATTGCTGTAATTGCCGGATTAGTATTTACAGGCTACCCAAATAAATTGGTTAAGAATAAGCACTTGCAATCAAGCTCTCAATTACTGTTCGATGTATTTAGAGATTATGAAGATGATAATTTGTTGTTTCAGCAAGCGTTTAGAGAAACTTTCGAGCACCAGTTGGAAGAAGGAAGATTAAGACAAGCTTTGGAGCGTATTCATACCCAAGAAATTATTTGGAAAGCTTGCCAAAAACCAACGCCATTTTCATTTCCAATCATTACCGATAGATTGCGAGAGAAATTATCTTCAGAAAAATTAGAAGATCGTATACAGCGAATGCTCAAACAACTCGAAAAATAAAACTTGTAGAGGCAATTCTAAATTAAATAATTTGGGCGTTTCCCTGCGGGTCGGGCTATTCGTTTCAATTCCTCATAAGTTTTCGCTATCGCTACAACGTATTGCGGGATTTTCACTGCTATCCCTAACGCAAAAAGCATGTTAAGAACAATACACATCATTCTTCAATTCTCTATCTTAGCACATTGAAAAAATATACTTATGAAAAATTTAATTTATATCTGTTTAGCAGTATTTATGTTCAGTTGTAATTCAGCAAAAGATATGCAGCATATGGCACCTAAAGTAATTTCTGAAGGAAACTTATATGGAAGCGGCAGTGAAGGTTTAACCCAACAAAACACGATTATAACCAACGAAACGGAATGGAAAGAATTTATAGCCAGAGTAAATTCAACCAATGAAGTTATTAAGAAAGAACAAGCATCAAAAATAGATTTCGACGAGCATAACGTAATCGCTATAATTGATCAACAACGTACCACTGGCGGACATAAAATTGAAATCGGTGAAACTTACACCCAAAACGGAATTGTATATTTTACGATTAAAAAATCACATCCAGAAGGTATGGCAACCAGTGTAATGACTCAACCTTATTATTTGGCTGCAATCCCTAAAACCAAACAAGAAATAGAATTTAAAGAAGCTGAGTAATTGTATACGATTACGATTAAAAATAATCATTTTCAACTTTCCTGTAGCGGAGTAGCCTTTTGGGAAGAGCAACAAACCTTGCTTATTGCAGATGTTCACTTGGGTAAGATTTCTCATTTTAGAAAACACGGGAGCGCTGTCCCTCATTTAGCGATTCAGAAAAACTTTGATCGTTTAAATGAATCGGTAGAACAATTTCAGCCTGAAAAAGTTATTTTTTTAGGCGATTTATTTCATAGTGTGTTAAATGCAGAATGGAATTTATTTGAGCACTGGCTACAACAACAAAAAGCCGAAGTTATATTAATTGCCGGTAATCACGATATTATTTCACCTATTCATTATGAGGATTTAGGGATGAAAATTCATCAAGAACTTCTCATTGATAAATTTCGTCTAACACATCATCCAGAAGAGCAAGAAGGTAGTTTTAATATTTGCGGGCATATACATCCTGGTTATCATTTAGTAGGTTTAGCGAAACAACATTTAAAACTGAAATGTTTTTTCCGTAGTGAAAATCAGTTAATTTTACCTGCTTTTGGCGAATTTACAGGCTGTTTTGTGATGAAACCGGAAAAACAAGATGAAGTGTATGTTTGTGCTAATGCTAAGGTAATTCAAGTAAATTAAACTTTAACCTCTTCCTAATGTTGGTTTGTTTAGATGTTTAATAAATTCAAATAGACAATTAAATCGAATCACACTGAACTCGTTTCAGATTCTCATCAAAGCGAAATCAATAGGATCATTAAATTTTAGATTAACTTGAAGTGAAAAAATATTAATAAGAAAATTATGAAACTGAAACTACTTGCCATCCTAAATTTTATTTCCGTAGTTATCACACTTTTTGTGAGTTATTATACTCAGGCCATAAAATTAAACGGAAACACAATGGGAAGCCTAAGCAGCGAATATTTTAATTTATTTACGCCTGCTGGTTATGCTTTTGTTATTTGGGGAATTATTTATTTAGGATTGCTTACGTTTTCTAGTTATCAAATTTATCAGGCTTTTAATTCGAAGAACGATCTCAAATTTCTTCAACAAACTAAATACTGGTTTATTATCGCCAATCTTGCAAATGCTGCTTGGGTAATTGTTTGGTTATATGAATACACGGGTTTATCAATTTTTTTGATGTTTTTAATTTTGTTTTCGCTTATTAAAATTATTTTGAATACCAATATGGAACGCTGGGATGCGCCCTTAAAAATAATTGCTTTTAGTTGGTGGCCAATTTGTTTGTATTCGGGTTGGATTGCGGTAGCGACCATTGCTAATATTTCGGCTTACTTGGCTAAAATAGGCTGGAGTGGCGGCATTTTTTCTGAAACACAATGGACGGTCATTATGATTATTGTCGCTACAGTTTTAAACATTGTTATGATTTACACTCGCAATATGCGTGAATTCGCAGCAGTGGGAATTTGGGCTTTAGTTGCAATTTATATGCGTCATAACGGTCAAGAAACCTTAATCGCTAATATAGCTTTAGGCGGATCAATTTTAATCGGAATCAATTGCGCATATCACGGTTTTATGAATCGAAAGCAAAGTCCGTTTTACAGGATGATGAATAAGTAATTAGTATTGAGATTTTAGAAACTATAGAGTAGAATATAGAAAATAGACATTCGAAATTCAACTTTTTTAAAATTGATTCCTGAATATTTTGTCTAGTTTCTATATTCTAAAAGCGAAGCGGTCTAAATTCTCTATACTCAATTCTACTTACTACGTAAACCTGATATATATCATATTTTAAATCGTATGAGCTATTCATCTTTGGAGATTAAAATTTATACAAATGAAAAACTCATTGTCTCCGCACCAATTTCATATACCGGTAATGGGCATCGCATATACCATAGACACGCCTGCAAAGGTGGCACATTACGGAATCAATTCATCTATTTCAATAATAGAAGATCATCTTATCGAAAAGATGCGTGCTTATTATTACAAGCTTAATCATCAAGAGTATACTCCCATCACAAAAGATACTGTGAATTTTCGAGCAAAGCGAATTACCGATTATCTGAATTTAATTGGAGCTGAAGTAAAAAAGAAAGTAGAAGAAGTGAAAACCGCTGCGTTTACGAGTACTTCAGAAATTACAAAATATTTTGATTTACTTCCTGAAGTTTCTGAATTGAAACAAAAATACCTTCATTTTCTAAACTTAGAAGAAAGTTCATCAGCTAAAGAAACTTTAGAAGCTCAACTTAGAAATGAAGTTAAAGCTGGCGCTATTGAAGTTAATATTATGACGAAAGTAGATCGCGAGCAACTAGATGAAAATAAAGAGCCTATAGAAAATGGCTCTGATGCTTTACAGGCATTAAAAGGCTATGCAGAAAGTAATTTAGAAAATTCAACCTTAGTTTTTTCTGCAGGAATGAATCCTAGATTATTCAATTATTTATCGTCTTTTGATAGCTTTCAACCAGACAATAACGGAAACTTTAAAAAGGCAATTGCTATTAAAGTAAGTGATTACCGTTCGGCTTTAATCCAAGGAAAATACTTGGCGAAAAGAGGAATTTGGGTAAGTGAATTTAGAATTGAATCTGGGTTAAATTGTGGCGGCCACGCCTTTGCTACTGATGGATTTTTGTTAGGTCCAATTATGGAAGAATTCAAACAGAAAAAAGAAGAATTATCGGCAGAGTTAGCGTCATTGTATCGAAACTCTTTAGCTGAAGAAATTGAAATTACCGAGTTACCCGAAATAAAAATTACCGTTCAAGGTGGTATTGGTACTTTTGATGAAGATAATTTATTAAAAGGTTACTACGAAGCAGATGCTACGGGCTGGGGATCGCCATTTTTATTGTGTCCCGAAGCGACCCAAGTAGATGAACAAACGTTAGGGAAGCTGCAAAAAGCTAAAGAAAAAGATATTGTACTAAGCCATAGCTCGCCGTTAGGGGTGCGTTTCAATTATTTAAAAGGCGCAAGTGGAGAAGAATTTAGAAGAAAAAATCTACTTAGAAATAGACCAGGAAGTTCTTGCCCAGAGAAACTTTTGCAATCTAATACTGAGTTTACTACAGAACCTATTTGTACCGCTTCTCATAAATACCAAAAACTGAAAATGCAACAAATTCAGCATTCAGATTTACCAGAAGAAGCAAAAGCAAAAGAAATAGATTTATTGATTCAAAAAGAATGTTTGTGCACTGGTTTATGTAATAGTGTAGCGAAAAATTACGATTTTCAATTTGTAAAGAAAATGGATTTTGTTACGGTTTGTCCTGGTCCTAATTTGGCTTATTTTAACGATAAATATTCATTGAAAGAATTAATAGATCATATTTATGGACGAAAAAATGTATTGAGTGGTTATCGTCCGCATATGTTTATTAAAGAATTGCAATTGTATATTAATCACCTAAGAGAGTTGTTGGATAGTACAGATTTTTCTAATAAAAGAGAAGCTAAAAAGTTCGATAAGTTTAGCCAGAATTTGGAAGATGGAATCGCATATTACAATCAATTATATTTTGAAGGTCTTATAAGTAACAAACAATTTTCAACTGATTTGTTAAGTTGCGAAAGTCAAATTCAGGAAATAACGAAACAGGTAAAAGCAGCATAGTTAAGGTTTAAACTGCTAGCGCTGTTAGAAAATTGAAATTATACCGTTAGGCTATTAGAGAATAGAAGCTATAAACTAAAATGAATCTACAGAATTTGATCCAAGACTTTCATTAGGATTATGAGATTCTGAATCAAGTTCAGAATGACTAAATTTTAAAAAATCTAACTTCTCAAATCTAATAGCGAAGCGGTCTAAAATATAAATTTAAGTCATACCCTTAATATCGTTACTCCAAGTTGGGTAAGCGAAAATCATTGATTTAAGATCTTGGCAAGAAAGATCGCCACCCATTGCCATGACAAACATATTAATCATTTCTCCGGCATCGGGACCAACTAGATGAGCACCAAGAATTTTCTCTGTTTTTTTGTCTTTAATAACTTTAAAGGCGTAGTGTTGATTGGCAATTCGCTTAGAATTAAACCAGCTAGGTACAGATTTATACTTAATTACATAATCTAAACCTTGTTCATTTACTTGTTGTTCTGAAAGCCCTACGGAAGCTACATTCGGCAACGTAAAAACCACTGAAGGTTGTGGAGGATAATGAGCTTCGGTTTTATTATATTTTCCTAAGAGGTTAGTTGAAACGACGCGAGATTCTTGCGAAGAGAGAGGCGTTAGCGGCAAACCTTCACTGTTAGAAACATCGCCACAGGCGTAAACATCTTTATTGGTTGAATTCTGTAAATGTTCGTTTACTGTAATCCCTTTATTGGTGTAAGCAACATTTCCTTTTTCAAGATCTAACTCATCTATTGAAGGTACACGCCCAGCAGTATTAAATACCAACTCTGCTTTTGCTGAAACTTTATCTCCGTTTTTCAGTTCAGCCGTTACTTCTGTATATTTTCTAAGTTTTTCTACTTTAGAGGCTTTGGCGTTGAAAATAAATTTAATACCAATAGCTTCGGAAGCTTCGGTAAGATGAGCCACCATATCTTCATCAAAATTAGATAATGGGCGTGGTTGAGTATCTATCATAGTTACTTCAACGCCAAGACGAGCAGCAATGTGTGCGAACTCCATCCCAATATAACCAGCACCAATAAAAATCATTGATGTTGGAAGTTTTTCTAAATCTAAAAAATCATCACTAGTTAGTAATAATTCTTTCCCAGGAATAGGAAGAGGCATTGGTTTATTTCCAGTAGCAATGACGATCTTTTTTGCTTTTACCGTTTTCCCTTCTACAGATAAAGTGTTTTTATCTAAAAATTTAGGAGATTGATGATACATTTTTATATCGAGTGCTGCCAAATCTTTTTCGGTCGCTGCAGGAATAGCCCCAGTAAATTTATACTTGAATTTCTGTAAATCTTCCCAGCTTACTTCAGGCATTTTAGAAATCCCTAAACCCATTAAATTTTGAGAACGTTCGATAATTTCTGTAATTCCTACCAAAACTTTTTTAGGGTCGCAACCCCGATTGGGGCAAGTGCCACCATATTCACGATTATCGGCAATGGCAACTTTCCAACCGGCTTCGGCACAATCTTTAGCTACGCCTTTTCCGGCAGTTCCGGTCCCAATTACAAAAACATCAAATTCTTCTATTCCCATATTATTTTAGATTTTAGGTAGCTTTGCTTTTAGCATCTAGATGCTAGACCTTTAACTCAGTCTATTCTCTAGGCTCTATTTTTTCAATTTTAACTACTATATATACTTCACTACGCCACCTTCAACTCTCAGACTAGCGCCATTTGTTGCTGAAGATAACGGACTTGCAACATACGCTACCATATTTGCCACTTCTTGCGGATCTGCAAAACGTTGAATAATGGAACTAGGGCGTTCTGATTTAAAAAATTCTTCTTCTATTTCTTTTTTGTTATTCTCATTCCCATTAACCATTTCTTTCACACCTTCAGAAAATGTTGGTCCAGGTAATACGCTGTTCACGGTCACATTTGTTCCTTTGGTTAGTTCGGCAATTCCTCGTGAAATTGATAATTGTGCGGTTTTAGTCATACCATAATGAATCATTTCCGTAGGGATATTTAAAGCACTTTCACTCGAAATAAAAATAATTCTTCCCCAATCATTTGAAATCATTTTCGGCAAAAAGGCTCTTGAAAGTCTAACTCCGCTCAAGACGTTAATTTCATAAAACGATTGCCATTCTTCATCTGGTATTTCAAAGAAATCTTTTGGGTTGAAAACTCCCACATTATTAATAAGAATATCTACTTGCCCAATTTCTTTTATTAAAGAATCAATTTCATCTTTTTTAGAAAAATCGCAAGCTATCCCAGCTATTTTTGCGTTTTTAACTTCATTTTTAAGCTTTAAAATTGCTTCATCAATTCGTTTTTGAGACCTTCCGTTTATAATTACCTCGGCACCCTCTTGAGCTAAGGTTTTTGCTGTTGCAAAGCCAATACCTTTGGTTGAACCAGAAATAAATACTTTTTTATTTTTTAATTGATAATCCATTTTTTTATTTTATTAGATATAAGAACTTAGACCGCTTCGCTTTTAAACTGAAGTTTATAGTTTATTTTCTAAATTCTTTATCTGTATTTTATATTCTCTTACGTCACTTCTCAAAACTACCATCTTGATAATCAATTGTATCTACTAACTGCTCGTCTTTACTGTCCAAACTTCGTATTTTAAATTATTCAATAAAAGAAATACAAAAAGCGCATAAAGCATTTGAGTACTTACTGCACTCCAGTCTTCTTTAAAAGCACAACCTGCAATTAACATCATAATGAAAATTGCGGTTGCTGCTAATGTTTTTTTACTCGCTAACTTTAGAATGATAAAAGCTCCTAGAAAAATCTCTATAAAAGGGATCGCATACGCTATAGATCTCACTAAACTTAAAGGTAACATTGTGCTTTCAAAACCTTTTGTGAGTCCGCTTGTAAATGCATTTATTTTAGGAGTCCTCACCAAACCGTGTAAGAAAAAATTGATTCCTAACGTGATTCTGGCGAGTAAGAAAGCGAGTTGGTGGTTAGACATTTTAGCAAAGATTAATTATACTTCTTGCAGTGCAAGTTCTGTTGCTAAACTTCCTTTCAGAATTTCGAAAGTTTTATTTTGAAGTGTATTTGGAGAAAGACAGTCTACCATTACCTGTGCGACGTCTTTACGAGAAATTTCTCCGTATTCATTTAATTTCTCTTTAGCTTTAATTCTGTTGGTTTTTTCTCCATCTGTTAAAGCTCCAGGTCTTACGATGCTGTAATCTAGAAAACTAGCTTTTAGGTGATTGTCTGCGGTTTGTTTAGCTTCTAGGTAATGTTGTAAATCCTCATTTTGAGAAGGATTGTCTGCGCCCATAGAGCTTAACATTACTAATTTTTTAACTCCCGCGGCTTTAGCTCTGTCAATAAGATTTATTGCTCCTTCTTGATCTACTGCGGTTGTTTTTTCTTTACCTGTATTACCACCACTTCCTGCAGCAAATATGACACGATCTTTGCCTTTTACAACTTCTGTGAGGTTTCCTTCTAAATCTCCTAATTCTACTTTTACATTTTGGTTTTCAAAGTAAGCTTTTTGTTCTTCGTTTCTAACCATAGCAACAGGTTCATAACTTGGATGATCTTGTAAAATATTTACAATTTCTCTTCCTGTTTTACCGTTAGCCCCGGCTATTAAAATAGTTTCCATAATTTTTTATTTCTAAGTTAAGAAGGAAACAGGAAAGGCTATCTCAAAGAAAGCTTAAATAACAAAGGATTAACAGATTGCCTATATTTTCTATAACTTCAAATGTTAATGTGAAAATTAGTCAATCACTGCTTTTTTTAATTGCTGTTGTTACTTAGTTTTTTTTCAAGCTCTTCTTGTAACTCTTCCATAACAGGTTTAACGGTAGATTCTGGTAAATCGGCAATTCTAATATACATTAAACCGTCGACAGAATTGTTAAATAAAGGATCTACGTTAAAGGCCACCACTTTTGCATTTTGCTTGATGTATTTCTTAAGTAAAACTGGCATTCTTAAGCTGTCGGGTTCTAACTCGTCTATAATCTTGTCAAATTTATTAAGATCTGCTTCCGTTTCATCGAACACAAAGTCTTTATCGGCATCTTTTAATTTGACTTTATATTCTTTCTTAGGTCGAATGTATTGCGCCACGTAGGGATCGTAATAATGAGATTTCATAAATTCAATCATCATTGATTTTGAGAAATCTGAAAATTTATTGCTTATACTTACTCCGCCAATTAGGTAGTTATGTTCAGGAAAACGTAGTGTACAATGAATAATCCCTTTCCATAATAAGAATAAAGGCATTGGTCTTTGCTGATATTCTTTAACCACAAAAGCCCTTCCCATCTCAATAGATTCGCTCATTAGTTTATGTAATTCTGGCTCGAATCTAAAAAGCTGTTGCATATAAAACCCATCAATTCCGTGAGCAGGAAAAATTTCTTTACCAAATCCCATTCGGTAGGCACCTACGATTTTACGTGCTTCATTATCATAGAGAAATAGATGATGGTAATAATCATCAAATTCATCTAAATCTGTAGATTTATTTGTTCCCTCCCCAATCGCTCTAAAGGTGATTTCACGTAGACGCCCAATTTCGGTTACGATATTAGGAATGTGCTCTCTTTTGGCTAAGAATACCTCGTAGTTTTTGCTTTGTAGAAGCCTTTTGTCGTGTTCTCTACAAAACTCAATTTCGGCTTCCATTAAATATTCTTCGGTTTCTCCGGCAATTTCTTTCGGAGAACGAGGTATTTTAATTTGTGTAGGAATATTTTTAAGCAAACTCTTTTTATTAAAGCCGCTAGAAAGCATGTACGTTTTTCTTCTAATAAAGTTAGTGTAATCATCTAATTCTTGATGATCTTTTTGATCGCTAACAGAGATAGGATTACCTATTCTTACTTTTATTTTTCTGTTTTTTTGAGATAGCATTTCGCTAGGCAGCTTGGCTGTTCTTAAAGAATCATTCAGTTTAGCAATACGATAAAATGCAGCGCTATTTTTGGCATGGAAATAAATAGGAACTACAGGAACTTCAGATTTTTGAACCAACTTCATCGCTTCTGGTAACCAAGGGCGATCTACAATAATCTTATCTTCTTTATGCGTAGAAACTTCTCCTGCCGGAAAAATACCTAATGGGTAACCGTTGCGAAGGTGCAAAATAGATTCTTTTAAACCTTTTACGCTAGATTGAGCATCTTTTCTATCTTCAAAAGGATTAACGGGTAATATATAAGGCGCTAATGGATCTAAACGATGTAATAAAAAATTAGCTATAATTTTAAAGTCTGGGCGCTTTTCGATTAAAATTTTCATTAAAATCATTCCGTCTATAGCGCCAAGCGGATGATTAGAAATTGCTATAAAAGAACCTGTTTTAGGAATTCTTTTTAAATCTTTTTCAGGGATTTCAAAATCTACCTCTAAGTAATTTAAAATCGAATCTATAAATTGCGGTGCATCTAAATGCTTTCTATCTTCATATACCTTGTTAAAATGACTAAGTTTGGTTAGTTTCATAAGGCTAGCACCAAGTACTGTCCCTAAAAAACCAAACTTTTCTAAACTTAGCCCTTTGGCCACTTCCTTCGCAGAGATAAACCCCATATTGAGTAAACGTTTTAAGGCAAAGATAGTAATTTTAACCAATCAATGTTTTTACGCTTTAGTAACCAATTGTAAGGTTTGGCGAGTAAGCTGTTTTAATAAAATTGTTTTGTCTTGTTCTAACAGATTAATAGCTTCTTCTGTAAAATGCCTAATAGTATATAGCGACACACCTTTATGATATTTCACTTTAAATTTCGCTTTTAAGTGGGTGATTAATTTGTCTACATTGTTGAATTTATTATCTACACATACCGAAAAACTAATTGCAGAATTTTGAATAAGGTCTACTTTAATTTGGTATTTATGAAATAGCGCAAAAATTTCACTAATATTTTCTTCTACAAAAAATGAAAAATCTAACGCAGACAAGGATAACAAAACCAAATCTTTTTTTACAATAAAACAAGGTATGTAAGGTTTAATGATTTTTCCTTTACCAACCACGGTGCCTTTATTTTTTGGCTGATAAAATGATTTTACGAAAAGTGGAATTTCTCTTTTTTGTAAAGGCTGAAGCGTTTTAGGATGAATTACTGAAGCGCCATAAAAAGCCAATTCTATTGCTTCTTCATAACTTATTTCTTCTAAAAGCTGGGTGTTTTTAAAAACTCTAGGATCTGCGTTAAGAACTCCAGCCACATCTTTCCAAATTGTTACATCTACTGCTTTAAGGCAATATGCGAAAATACCGGCAGTATAGTCACTTCCTTCCCGTCCTAAAGTGGTGGTGAAATTATGAGCATCTGAAGCAATAAAACCTTGTGTAATATAGAGTTTGTCTTTGTTTATTTTCTTCTGAATTTTATCTTCAGTAGAAGTCCAATTTACTTTTGCATCTCGATAGGTGGCGTCGGTTTTAATTAAATTTCTGGCATCCAACCAATTATTTTCAATGCTTATGAAATTTAAATATTCACTAACAATGGTGGTGCTTATTAATTCACCAAAACAAATTACTTGATCATACACAAAATCGTAATTGGGGGATTTGTTTCGGTTTAAAAAAGTTTCTAATTCTTCAAAGAAATGAATAATCTTTTGAAAAACTGGATGCTGTTGATTTTGAAATAATTCTTGAGAAATTTGGAGGTGATAAGCTTTTACTTCTTGAATGCTTGTTGTTAAAAGTGAAGTGTTTTCAAAATAATTATAAATTACTTTCTCTAAAGCGTTAGTCGTTTTTCCCATCGCAGAAATAATAACCACTTTATGGCTTATTCCTGTTTCCTGCAAAACTGTGGCTACGTTTTTTACACCTTTAGCATCTTTTATAGACGCACCTCCAAATTTGAAAATTTTCATAAATCACTAACTGTTTAGAAACTTTTTAATCGATTCTTGATCAAACTGCACGGTGTTCCAATCTGAAAATATAGTCGCGCCAGTACTTTCATAAAAGTTTACTGCCGGTGTATTCCAATCTGAAACCACCCATTCTACCCGTTGTATATCTTGTTCTAAAGCAAACTTCATTAACTGTTTATAAAGTTTCATTCCAATACCTTTGCCTCTATATTCTTTATTAACAATTAAATCTTCTAAATGAATTGTTTTACCTTTCCAGGTAGAATACCTGTTATAAAATAAAGCCATTCCTGCAATTTCAGTACTGGTTTCGGCTACATAACAGTTAAAAAGCGGTATTTCTCCAAAGCCATCTCTTTCTAAATCTTCTAAGGTTACTTGAACAGCATTTGGTTCACGTTCATAAACCGCCAATTCATTAATTAATTTTAAAACTGAAGGCATATCACTTTTTGTGGCCTTTCTAACTTGAATCTCCATTATTTTTTAGTTTGTCAACAAAAATAGCAATCCAATCACTTTTTTTCTATTTTTGTTAGAGAAACAAAACAAAATGGCAAAAAAAAACCAAACGCTGGGTGAATTTATTATAGAAAACCAGCAAGCTTTTCCGTATTCATCGGGAGAGCTTTCTAGATTGATTAATTCTATTCGTTTAGCGGCGAAAGTAGTTAACCATGAGGTGAATAAAGCAGGCTTGGTTGATATAACTGGAGCTGCTGGAGACACGAATATACAAGGAGAACAACAACAGAAATTAGACGTTTATGCAAACGAGCGTTTTATTCAAACTTTAACAAATCGCGAAATCGTTTGCGGGATAGCTTCTGAAGAAAACGATGAGTATATCACCATTCAAGGACACA
The DNA here is from genome assembly GCF_019311235.1 of Mesonia aestuariivivens. Lineage (GTDB taxonomy): Bacteria > Bacteroidota > Bacteroidia > Flavobacteriales > Flavobacteriaceae > Mesonia > Mesonia aestuariivivens. The sequence continues at coordinate 180,556 of NZ_JAHWDF010000001.1, forward strand.
ATAACGATCATAAAAATAAATATGTAGTTTTAATGGATCCGTTAGATGGTAGCTCAAACATTGATGTAAATGTTTCTGTAGGAACTATTTTTTCTATTTACCGTCGTGTGACTCCAATAGGAACACCAGTAACCATGGAAGATTTTCTGCAACCAGGTAATTTGCAAGTTGCTGCTGGGTATATTGTTTACGGAACTTCAACGATGTTAGTATATACAACTGGGCATGGTGTAAATGGCTTTACATTAAACCCTGCTATTGGTACATATTACCTTTCTCATCCTGATATGAAATTTTCTGAAGATGGAAATATTTATTCTGTGAATGAAGGGAATTATGCGCAATTTCCAAAAGGTGTAAAAGATTATATTAAATATTGTCAAGCAGAAGAAGGTGATAGGCCTTACACCTCTAGGTATATAGGCTCATTAGTTTCTGATATTCATAGAAATATGATTAAAGGCGGAATTTATATTTACCCCAGTAGTTCTAAATACCCTAACGGAAAATTAAGACTATTGTATGAATGCAATCCTATGGCGTTTTTAGCGGAACAAGCCGGAGGTAAGGCTAGTGATGGGGAGCGAAGAATTATGGATATAAAACCTGAAGAACTTCACGAGCGATCTCCATTTTATTGCGGAAGCAAAAATATGGTAGAGAAAGCTGAAGAGTTTTTGCAAAACGCTAAAACAAAATAAAAAAGCAGAAAGTAAGTGAAAACTTACTTTCTGTCTAATAAATATTGGTAATCGTCAAAACTTAGTCTTTTCCCTAAAATTTTGATAGATCGTTCAATAATCTGTTTAGAGGTTTGCGAAGAGAAACCTAAACCAACAGCATATCTTTTTAAAAGAAATTCTTCTTGCTCATCCATATCATGGTCGGCAAAAATAATTGTGAGTAGATCGTATAACCGCTCAAGTCTCTTTTCTGTAGTGTGAGGAGGAGTAATTGGAAATTTCTCTGGACTTTTCATCACTTCTTTTACCTCACTATCATGAATGTCAAGCTTTCTAGCTAAACTTTCTAAGACCACTTTTTCTTCATCGTTAATCTCTCCATCAACCGCTGCTAAGTTAACAATAGCTGCAAAATGGCCAAGATTTTTTGTGTGTTCTCCTGTACCAAATAAATCTGAAAATGACATAATTTACAATTTTAAGGCGCAAATATATATAATGCTTAAATAAATTGTAGCTTTTATTTTCATATTTATGAAATATTAAGTTTTTTTTCAGCATACTTTAATGTTCATATTAATCTAGCTATTTTTTATACATAATTTAAAGGCTATTTCTTAAAAATCATTAATTTCGCGAGTCATTAGAAAATGAGTACAGATGAGTAAGAAGTTTACTGAATATAAAGCACTTGACCTACCTAAATTAGCAGAAGAAGTTCTAGATTTTTGGAAGCAAGAAGATATTTTTGAAAAAAGTATAACTACCCGTGAAGGTAAAGAACCGTTTGTTTTTTTTGAAGGTCCGCCTTCTGCCAACGGTTTACCGGGTATTCATCATGTGATGGCAAGAAGTATTAAAGACATTTTCTGCCGTTATAAAACTCAAAAAGGCTATCAAGTAAAACGTAAAGCTGGTTGGGATACTCACGGTCTACCTGTAGAACTTGGCGTAGAGAAAGAATTGGGCATCACAAAAGAAGATATTGGAAAAAAAATATCTGTAGAAGAATATAACGACGCCTGTAAAAATGCAGTGATGCGTTATACAGATGTTTGGTCTAACCTTACAGAGAAGATGGGCTATTGGGTAAATATGGAAGATCCCTATATTACCTATAAGGCTAAGTATATGGAAACCGTTTGGTGGTTGCTTTCTGAAATTTATAAGAAAAATTTAATCTATAAAGGCTACACCATACAACCGTATTCTCCAAAAGCAGGAACAGGTTTAAGCTCTCACGAATTAAATCAGCCAGGAACTTATCAAGATGTTACCGATACCACCATTACAGCGCAATTTAAAGCATCTAAAAACGAAGCTTTTGAAAATTCAGTGTTAGGTGAAATTGACGAAATTCAAGATGAGCCGGTTTACTTTATCGCCTGGACAACCACTCCTTGGACGTTACCAAGCAACACGGCATTAACCGTAGGTCCAAAAATTGATTATGTATTGGTAAAAACCTATAATCAATACACCTTCGAGCCAATTAATATTGTGTTGGCGAAAAGCTTAGTGAGCAAAAATTTCAATAAAAAGTTTCATTTAGTTGAAAATGAAGAAGCTTTAAAAGCTTACAAGCAGGGAGATAAAAAAATTCCTTACCAAGTATTGAATGATTTTAAAGGAAAAGATTTAGTAGGTATAAAGTATGAGCAATTATTGCCATATGCACAGCCACATAGTAATCCTGAAGATGCTTTTAGAATTATTTCTGGAGATTTTGTAACTACAGAAGACGGTACCGGTATTGTTCACACAGCACCAACTTTTGGAGCAGACGATGCTATGGTTGCCAAACAGGCAACTCCCGAAATTCCACCAATGTTGGTAGAAGATGAAAACGGTAACTTAGTACCGCTGGTAGATCTACAAGGTAAATTTAGACCAGAAATGGATGAGCTTGCTGGTAAATATGTGAAAAATGAATATTATGATGAAGAAGACGCGCCAGAAAAATCGGTAGATGTAGAAATTGCTATTAAATTAAAAGAAGAAAATAGAGCTTTTAATGTTGAAAAATATGTACACAGTTACCCAAATTGCTGGCGTACCGATAAGCCTATTTTATACTATCCGTTAGATTCTTGGTTTATAAAAGTGACCGAGGTAAAAGATCGTATGCATGAGTTAAATAAAGAGATCAATTGGAAACCAAAATCTACTGGAGAAGGTCGTTTTGGTAATTGGTTAGCCAATGCAAACGATTGGAATTTGTCACGTTCTCGCTTCTGGGGTATTCCGCTTCCAATTTGGAGAACTGAAGACGGAAAAGAAGAAAAAATAATTGGCTCTATTGCTGAATTGAAAACCGAAATGCAAAAGGCAGTCGATGCTGGATTGATGAAAGCTGATGTTTTTGCAGAATTTGAAGTCGGCAATATGAGTGAAGAAAACTACGAAAAAGTAGACCTTCATAAAAATGTAGTCGATCAAATTACCTTAGTTTCTGCGGAAGGAAAACCTATGAAACGTGAAGCCGATTTAATAGATGTTTGGTTTGATTCTGGTTCTATGCCGTATGCACAATGGCATTACCCGTTCGAAAATAAAGAACAAGTAGAGGCGGGAGATAAAAAAGCAGATTTTATTGCAGAAGGAGTAGATCAAACCCGTGGCTGGTTTTATACACTACACGCAATAGCAACTATGATTTTTGATGATGTTGCTTACAAAAATGTAGTTTCTAACGGATTGGTGTTAGATAAACACGGACAAAAAATGTCTAAACGTTTAGGCAACGCAGCAGATCCTTTTGAAACCCTAGCGGCATTTGGTCCAGATGCTACTCGTTGGTATATGATTGCCAATGCTAACCCATGGGATAATTTAAAATTTGATATTGAAGGTATTGCTGAAGTTCGTAGAAAGTTCTTTGGTACTTTATATAATACCTATTCGTTTTTCTCACTATATGCGAATATAGATGAGTTTACTTACGCAGAAGAAGATGTGAAGTTGGCAGAAAGACCAGAAATAGACCGCTGGATACTTTCAGAATTACATACGCTAATTGGTAAAGTAGACGATTTTTATAATACTTACGAGCCTACAAAAGCAGCCAGAGCTATTTCAGAATTTGCTCAAGAAAATTTAAGTAACTGGTTTGTGCGTTTAAGTAGAAGACGCTTTTGGAAAGGCGATTATGAGCAAGATAAAATTTCTGCCTATCAAACCCTTTATACCTGTCTAGAAACCATAGCTAAATTGGGTGCACCTATTGCTCCTTTTTATATGGATAGACTTTACAAAGATTTAACGAAAGCTACACAAAAAGAAGATTTTGAAAGTGTACATTTGGCCGCCTTCCCAGTTCAAGATGAGTCTTATATAGATAAACCTCTTGAGCGTAAGATGGAAATGGCTCAAATTATTTCTTCGCTAGTATTATCACTGCGAAAGAAAGAAATGATTAAAGTAAGACAACCTTTGCAACGTATTATGATTCCTGTTTTAGAAGATAGCGTTAAAGAGCAAATTTTACAAGTAGCAGATTTAATTAAGTCTGAAGTGAATGTGAAAGAAATTGAAATGATTGATGATGCTTCAGGGATTTTAGTGAAGAATATCAAGCCTAATTTTAGAACCTTAGGTCCTAAGTTTGGTAAAGAGATGAAACACGTTGTTGTAGCTGTAAATAAACTTGAACCGAGTGACATTACTGCTATTGAGCGAGATGGGGAAATAAGCATTGCCGTTAATGGAAAAATGACTACTTTGCGGCTCGACGATGTCGAAATTACCTCACAAGATATTGAAGGTTGGTTAGTAGCCAGCAACAGTGGATTAACCGTAGCTTTAGATGTTACTATAAATGAAGATTTAAAGAAAGAAGGGATAGCACGAGAATTGGTCAATAGAATCCAAAATTTGCGTAAAGATTCTGGCTTCGAAGTGACAGATAAAATAGATATTTTAATAAAAAAGGACGGGGTGGTCGAGAGCGCTGTTCAAGATAATATAGAATATATTAAAAATGAAACTTTGGCTGCTAATCTCGAACTAGCAGAAGAGTTAGATAACGGGACAGTAATTAGTTTTGATGATGTAAATACCCAGTTATCGATTAATAAACATTAAAATTATGGCAACAGAGATAAGTGCTAAAGAACATTACTCAGATAAAGAGTTAGAAGAATTTAAAAATCTAATTTTAGATAAAATTCAAAAGGCTACCGCGCAGTTAGATTTATATAAAAGTGCTTATATGAACGATAGCAATAACGGTACAGATGATACATCTCCTACATTTAAGGCTTTTGATGAAGGTAGTGAAACGATGAGTAAAGAATCTAATTCACAATTAGCTATTCGTCAAGAAAAGTTTATTAGAGACCTTAAAAATGCATTGATTCGTATTGAGAATAAAACCTACGGTATTTGTCGTGTAACGGGTAAGTTAATTAAGAAAGAGCGATTAATGTTAGTGCCTCACGCTACACTTAGTATAGAAGCTAAGAATATGCAGAAATAATTTTCTGCTTAATATAGAAATGAAAACGCTCCAAAGTTGGAGCGTTTTTTGTTTTAAATTTAAGATGAATTTTAAATACATATTCTTAATAGTTATTGTTCTATCTGGGTTTATATCTAATGCTCAGCGTGAAGCTTTAAAAACCTTCTCGGCTAAAGGGTTACAAAAGATTGAGTTTGCTGCAGATGAAATCTTTAAAATAGAAGTAAAAACTATACCTGCTGTTAAACAGGTACAAATATTTACATTTTCTGAAGGTGAATATTTTAATGATATAGCAGTAATTGTAAAAAGAGATTTAAAAACCTTAAAAATTGCATCGACCTATAAAGAAAGACTCACAAGTGGTTATGATAAACTCAGTGCCCATAAAGTTTATGCGGTGAATTTAAAAATTATCCTTCCTGAAGGATTAAAATTTATGGTAATTTCTAACATAGCTAATGTTTATGCTGCAGGAAAATTTGAACATTTTGAAGCCGAACTAAAATCTGGAGATGTGCAGTTAAAAGCGTTTACTGGTAAGGCTCTAATAAACACTTTTACGGGTAACGTTCACATAGAAACTACTCAAGCTAATCTAGAAGCAAACACCAATCATGGACAACTATATATGAGCCCATCTTTAGATTTTGGAAATTTAATTGAAGTGAAATCTATTTATGGAGATATTGAAGTGAGAAAAATTCAATAAAAAATGTATTTTTACCACCAAAAAGCAATGTAAATGTCGTTAAAGAAAGCTACTCTTTTTATTATACTTATTCTTATCATCGATCAGGTATCTAAGATCTACATAAAAACTCATTTTGTTTTAGGAGAAGAAGTTGAGGTTTTTAATTGGTTTAAAATACTATTTGTCGAAAATGAAGGCATGGCTTGGGGAGCAAAAATACCTGGGGAATATGGTAAACTTATTCTTACTCTTTTTAGGCTCGTAGCAATTTGCGGTATTGGATATTGGCTTTGGGATTCTGTAAGAAAAAAGGGCTCTGCTATTTTGGTCACAGCGATCGCATTAATCTTTGCTGGAGCTTTTGGTAATATTATAGATTCTGTTTTCTACGGAATTTTATTTAACGATAGTCACGGTCAACTAGCTACATTTTTACCAGAAGCAGGAGCATATGGTACTATTTTTCACGGTAAAGTAGTAGATATGCTTTATTTCCCATTATGGAGTGGCTATTTACCTGAATGGATTCCTGTATGGGGCGGTCAGTATTTTACTTTTTTTGAACCTGTTTTTAATATCGCAGATTCTGCTATTACTGTTGGGGTAGCTTTATTAATTATCTTCAATAAAAAGGCTTTTCCTAAAGAAGAAGAAAAAAAGTAGCTTAACTAAACTGATACACTTTTTCTGGCGTCACGCAATAATCTAATGGAATATCATTAGCGTTAGTGTCTTCAATATGTTCAATAGCTTCAAAAAACGATAGACCAATTTTGACAACATCTTTTTTACATTCATTCAAAAAACGATCGTAAAAACCTTTTCCGTAGCCAATTCTATTTCCTTTTTCATCAAAAGCTAGAAGCGGAATAAATACAACTTGAATTTGTTGATCTGAAATTTCAATTCCATCGGTAGGTTCAGGAATTCCGTATTTATTAATTTTTAAAGGTGTAGAATCGGTAAGTAAAAAGTGCTTCATCGCCAAATTAGAAAAATCGGTTTTGGCGACGACGATGTTTTTGTCTTTTCCGCTAAGAATATGAAGTATGAATTCGGTATTTATTTCTTTTAAATGTTGAATTGAAAGAAAAAGATGAAAAAAAGAATAGTCCCAAATAGACAGCTCTAACACTTGATTGGCAATGGTTAAACTTTTTTCTTCTATTTCGGCATCAGAAAGTTGTTCTCTTTTCTTTTTATAAGCAATACGTATATCCTTTTTTAGTATCATTTATCTTTTGAAATATGAAAAATTGCGTCTCCTTGATATACAATAGGTGATTGGTTTACATTAATAATATAACCAGATTGAGTAGATTTTACCTTATGTCTAAAACTTCCGTAAGGATCAGTAATAATGGCAATGTATTCACCCTTTTCAACTCTCTTACCAATAGGAATTTTTACATGAAGTAACCCGCTATATTTAGCACGCATCCAGGCGCTATCTTCTATAATGATCGATTTTTGTTTAGGTTGAAACGGAGTAAACTCCTCCCGTAACATTTCTAAATGTGATAGTACTCGTTGAATGCCTTGAACCCCGATTTCTGCAATCTCTTTATTGCTATCAGAAGATTTTCCGCCTTCAAATAACAATACGGGTTTGCCTAATTGCATACAAGATTTACGGTAAGATTTGGCAATGGTTTTAGAAAAGACAATAAAAGGAGCATTGAAAATATGTGCCAATTTTATAAGCTCATTGTCACTTTTATCAATTCTAATTTGTGCAGCATTAAACCTGCTAGATCCTCCAGTATGAAAATCTAAGCAGTAATCTGCTATAGGTAAAATCTCTTCTACAAATTGGTAAGCTACTTTGCTAGCAAGAGGTCCAGATTTAGAACCGGGAAACATACGATTTAAATCACGCCCATCAGGAAACTCACGTTGCATATTTAAAAAGCCAAAAACATTAACCACTGGAATGCAAATAATGGTTCCTTTAGCTGGTTTATTAATGCCTTTAGCGATAACTTGTCTTACAATCTCTACTCCATTAATTTCATCGCCGTGAATGCCTGAAGTAATTAAAACTACAGGGCCTGGTTGCATAGAACGCTCTATAATAATAGGGACTTCTACTGTAGTTTGCGTATATAACTTAGCCGTGTTAAAGTTAACTTTAGCACTTTGTCCGGGTTTTATTTCTCGGTTTAATAAGGTAAGAACATTTTGTTCATCTATGCTAGCCATAGCCTAAACGTTTTTTTCTATATATCTAATAATCGTTTTTGCGATATCTTTACCAGTAGCTTTTTCTATACCTTCAAGCCCTGGAGAAGAGTTAACCTCTAAAATTAAAGGTCCGCGACTACTTTGTAATAAATCTACTCCAGCAACCCCTAATCCCATAGATTTTGCTGCTTTTACGGCTGCAATTTCTTCTTCATCGGTAAGTTGAATAACATCTGCAGTACCACCACGGTGTAAATTAGATCTAAACTCTCCTTCTTTACCCTGTCTTTTCATGGCACCTACCACATGACCATCAACTACAAAAGCTCTAATATCTGCACCTTTGGCTTCTTTAATAAATTCTTGTACAATGACGCGAGCTTGTAAACCATTAAAAGCTTCGATCACAGATTGTGCTGCATTTTTTGTTTCAGCTAAAACCACTCCTAATCCTTGTGTTCCTTCAAGTAACTTTATGACAAGAGGAGTGCCGCCAACTTGTTTAATTACGCCTTCAACATCTCTAGAATAATTGGTGAAAACCGTTTTAGGTAAACCTATTCTTGCTCTAGATAAGACTTGTAAGCTTCTTAATTTATCTCTACTGCGTACTAAAGCTTCGGAATCTGTAGTAGTAAAAGCTCCCATCATTTCAAACTGACGAACAACGGCAGTACCGTAAAAGGTAACCGATGAGCCAATTCTTGGGATTATCGCATCTACATTTTCTATATAACCACCTTTGTAATATACGTTAGGTTTTCTTTTTTCAATAACGATATCACATTTTAAAGGATCAATCACTTCAACCTCATGTTTGCGTTTTTTGGCTGCTTCTACAAGACGTTGCGTAGAATATAGGTTTTGGTTTCTAGATAAGATTTTAATATTCATAATTTAATGTTCTTGTAAGTTGAAGGATATATCTTTTAATTGTGGATCTACTATAAATTTACCATTTAAAAACTTTCTGCCAATAAGAACAGGAAATTTCATTTCTTTTCGGTCGCTCAAAGAAAGCGATATTTTATAAACTTTACCGAAAATTTTTAAGGTAGATTTTATTTCGTATCTTTTCTGAGCAATCCCATTACTGCTTTTTACTCGAATGGTATTGAATTCTTTAAAAACTAGAGGCTTATGGTTGTAATCTGGATGTTCTTTATCTAAGAAATTACAATACAAAACACCATCTTTCTCATGAATATCTTCACAGTGTATAGATGAAGTATAAGCTCCGCTATCTATTTTAATAGCAATATCATTGAGATTAAGTTCTGGGAAATTAGCTTTATCAACTCTCCCAATAATTTTTTTAGTTTTATTCGTCATGTTAACAAATCTAAACAATTTTAAAAAAGACTTCTTTAATTTTATGTGAAAAACAAAAAGCTATTTTTTTTATGAATTATAATTCAACTCTTATTTATACCACAAAAACATCAATTATATTTGAAGTATGGATACACCTTCTGTAGAAATACAAATTAAAACGTTGCCCAATAGTCCTGGCGTTTATCAATATTTTGATAAAAATGATAAGATTTTATACGTAGGCAAAGCTAAAAACCTAAAGAAAAGAGTCTCATCTTATTTCAATAAAAAGCACGATAGCCACCGTATAGAGGTAATGGTAAAAAAGATCGTCACCATTAAACATATTGTGGTTAATTCTGAGACTGATGCGCTACTGTTAGAGAATAATTTAATTAAAAAATACCAGCCGCGTTTTAACGTGATGCTGAAAGATGATAAGACCTACCCGTGGATTTGCATTAAGAATGAACGCTTTCCGCGTGTGTTCCCAACTCGAAGAATCATTAAAGATGGGAGCGAATATTATGGACCTTTCACCAGTTTTAAAACCGTAAACACCTTATTAGAGCTAATTAAAGGTTTATATAAACTAAGAACATGCAACTACGATCTTTCCGAAGAAAAAATTCAAGATGGTAAATACAAAGTCTGTTTAGAATATCATTTAGGTAATTGTAAAGGTCCTTGTGAAGGTTATCAATTAGAAACAGAATATACCAAAAATATAGAGCATATTCGGCAAATTGTAAAAGGAAACTTTAAAGATTCCCTTCAGCAATTTAGAGAGCAAATGAAACTGCACGCTGAAAATATGGAGTTTGAAGAAGCACAGCAAATAAAAGAAAAAATAGATGTTTTAGAAAAATACCAGAGTAAATCTACCGTTGTAAATCCTAAAATTAATAATGTAGATGTCTTTAGTATTGTAAGTGATGAAGGGTATGGTTATGTAAATTTCCTTCAACTTTCTCATGGAAGTATTATTAGATCACATACCATCGAGATGAAGAAAAAATTAGATGAATCTGATAGAGATTTATTAGAATTAGGTGTGATAGAAATTAGACAGCGATTTAATTCTACTTCTAAAGAAATATTTGTACCTTTTTCTATAAATGCTGGTGAAGAGGTAAAAGTAACGGTTCCTAAACTTGGGGATAAAAAAGCCATTGTAGATTTATCATTGCGAAATGCAAAATACTTTAGGCAAGAGCGTTTTAAGCAAATGAAGATTGTAGATCCAGACCGTCACGTAAATCGCTTAATGGCGCAGATGAAAAAAGATTTACGACTATCGGTAGAACCAAGACATATAGAATGTTTTGATAATTCTAATATTCAGGGCACAAATCCTGTTGCCGCTTGTGTAGTTTTTAAAAACGGAAAGCCCAGCAAAAAAGACTATCGTAAATTTAATATTAAAACCGTAGAAGGTCCAGATGATTTTGCTTCGATGGAAGAAGTGGTGTTTAGGAGGTATAGAAGGTTATTAATGGAAGAACAACCTTTGCCGCAGCTTATTATTATTGATGGGGGGAAAGGTCAGCTTTCTTCAGCAGTAAAAGCCTTAAACGATTTAGGCTTGCGAGGTAAAATAGCCATTATAGGGATTGCAAAACGTTTAGAAGAATTGTTTTATCCGGGAGACTCTATTCCGTTATATTTAGATAAAAGATCAGAGTCGCTAAAAATTATTCAACAATTACGTAATGAGGCGCACAGATTCGGAATTACATTTCATCGTAATAAAAGAAGTAGTGCAGCTTTAGGGACAGAATTAGAAAGTATTGCTGGGATAGGAGAGAAAACCGCGGTAGAATTATTAAAACATTTTAGGTCTGTAAAACGCATAAAAACTGTAGAGAAAAAAGAACTAGTAGAAATTATAGGCAATGCAAAAGCAACCATAATTTACAACCATTACCATTCTTAAATATATTATGAAGAAAATTTTCAGGCTTTTATTTTTGTTGTTGGGTATGCTTGCGTTTAGTCAGGCTAAAGCTCAGTCTGAAGATTTAAAAGTCGGGTTAGTATTAAGTGGTGGTGGAGCTAAAGGCTTGGCACATATTGGTGCTTTAAAAATAATTAAAGAATCTGGAGTGCGCATCGATTATATTGGTGGCACTAGCATGGGAGCCATAATAGGTTCGTTATATGCTTCGGGGTATTCACCAGAACAATTAGATTCTATTTTTAAACTTACTAATTTCAATAAATTAATTCAAGATGAATTACCAAGGGAAGTAAAGTCTTTTAACGAAAAAAAAGACGCAGAACGTTATGCCATTGCCTTACCTTTTAAAAATTTCAAACTCAGTTTCCCTTCGGGATTATCTAAAGGTCAAAACTTATATAATTTGATGATGCAGTTAACCACTCCTGTAGCTCAAATTGAAGATTTCAGCAAATTGCCAATCCCTTTTTTTTGTATAGGCACCAATATAGAAACAGGAAAAGAGGTAGTTTTAGATCATGGTTCTTTGGCGCGTTCGGTGGCAGCCAGCGGCTCAATTCCTTCACTTTTTAGCCCGGTAGAAATAAACGGACAATTAATTACCGATGGAGGCGTCACCAATAATTATCCGATAGATGAAATAAAAAAAAGAGGTATAGATTATGTGATAGGAGTAGATGTTCAAGATAGTTTAGCAGATAGAACACAATTGCAAACGGCTTTTGAAATTCTTACCCAAATTAATAATTTTAGAACCATTCATGCTATGGAGGGTAAGCGTCAAAAGACCGATCTCTATATTAAACCTAATATAAAAGATTTTTCTATTTTATCTTTTGATCAAGGCAGTGCTATTATTAAAGAAGGTGAGCTAGAAACAGAAAAATTTTTAGATGAATTAAAAAAAATAACTCAGCGTCAACTTAAAAGTTCGGTAGAGAAGGAAAAACTTATGCTTACTGATTCAATCTATATTGGGCAAATTCATATTAACGGGAATAATAACTATCCTAGAAATTATATTCGCGGAAAACTAAAAATAGACTCCGATACTAAAATTTCTTACCGAGAATTAAATAGAGGAATTAATAATTTATCGGCCACTGGAAATTTTAAAAAGATAGAATATAAATTATCGCCTAAAAGAGGAGGAAAATCAAACCTTGTTTTAACCATTCATGAAAATGAAATTAATACTTGGGTGAGAGGAGCTTTGCATTATGATGAATTATATAAGAGTGCAGCTTTAGTAAATTTCACTCAAAAAAGTTTATTCCTTAAAAATGATATTACGTCGGTAGACCTAGTAGCTGGTGATAATTTTAGGTATAATTTTAGTTATTATATTGATAAAGGAAGTTATTGGAGTATAGGTTTAAATTCAAGGTATAATGAATTTAAGCAAGGTGTGCCTTTTAATTTTGTAGAGGATAATTTTAATTTAGGAGATTTTAATGTGAACAAGGTAGAGGTGGAATATTCAGATCTCACCAATCAATTTTATGTGGAAACCTATTTTGTTAAAGAATTTAAATTTGGATTGGGCGGCGAGCATAAATACACCAAACTAGAAACAGAAACCATCGTAGAGAATGAAAACAATCAAGAGTTTCCAGTTACGATTCTTGAGCAAAGCAACCTTTTTAGCGCCTTTGGATATTTAGAATACGATAAATATGATAATGCCTATTTTCCTGCCCATGGCGCTCATTTTAAAGGAGATTTTCACTGGTATTTGTTAGATTCAAAATCTTCCTTTGGTTTTGAGCCTTTTTCAATTTTAAAAGGCTCTGCGGGTTATGCTTTTTCTCCTTTACATAAATTTTCTTTACGTATACAATCTGAGACCGGAATTCGATTTGGCGATTCAAAAATGAATGGTTTAGATTTCTTTTTAGGCGGCTATGGTAATCGCTTTATTAACAATGTGAAACCTTTGCTTGGTTATGATTTTTTGTCGATATCTGGTGATAGCTACGTAAAAAGTTTAGTAGAGATAGATTATGAGGTTTTTTCTAAAAATCATATCATCGCGAGTTATAATGTTGCCAATGTAGAAGACGGTCTATATAGTTCTGGTAATGTTTTTTCTTTGCCAGATTATACAGGGGTAGCTTTAGGTTATGGTATAGAAACGTTGTTGGGGCCAATAGAAGTGAAATATTCTTACGCTCCAGAACTTTCAGAAAGTCAATGGTTTTTTAGTTTAGGGTTTTGGTTTTAATAGGATGAAATTCAACTACAAATATTTTTTTCTTTTTAGTTGAAGTAATGATCGAAAGATTTTTTAGCAGTGGCTTTATACGTGGTGTCTTTGGAGATTATATTATTGTCTTTGTGATCTACAGTTTTATTTGTTCATTTTTAAAGTTGAAAAAATTATACGTAGCAATAGCCGTATTAATTTTAGCTTACCTTATCGAAATAGGGCAATATTTAAATGTTTTACAGCTATTGAATATTACAAAATCTAGATCTACAGCCATATTGGTTGGCTCATCTTTCGATTGGAAAGATATGGCTGCCTACACCTTTGCTTTTATGACAATATTACTTGTAGAAAAATTACTTCACAAGAAAAACTCATAAAATTCTTCTTTTAAAGTATTGACTTGTTGATGCAAATTCTGGCTATAAATCCATCGCTTCCGCAATTAGCTTAAAAGATTTTAACCGAAGTTGTTTATCGTAGGTCATCGTGGTGATGACCAGTTCATCCACATCGTAAGTTGCTGCGACTTGCTCTAATTCAGTTTTTACTTGGTCTTGTGTTTTCTAGATGATTTGTTTATTTTTCGCTTCGATGCCCTGTTGTTTATAGTTAGAAAATATACTCTAAAACTTTTCTAAAGCCTCATAACAACCCGTTTTTGCAATCTTTTTTAAATCATAGTTTTATTTATTAAAAGAATAAAGACCAATGTTTTGCATATTGATTTTTAAACTATATTAGCTTTAACTTTTTGATTGTAAGTAAATTAAAATCAAGCCAAAATCTTCAAAGCAAAAAGAGAAGCCAAAATTAGGTCATAATTAAAATATGTTTAAAAAAATAAAAGAACAGATGAAAAACAAATTATTACTTGGCTTAGTTATAATTTTAAGTGGCTATGCTATGCATGTAGCGAGGATCATGAGGGTTTAGAGGAAAATTCTTTCGCTCCTACAGAAGCTAATTTTTCGCTTGAAGAATTAAAAGATAAACCCGATGTACACACCAAGATTAAATTGGGTGAAAAATTAATAAACCCTTATACAGTAAAGAATATGCAGGCAGCTTTTGATTATTATAACCTGTACGTATCAGATTCTCCATTTAAGATAAAAAGAGTAGTAGCTACGCACTATTATATACAAATTCTTCCACAAGAAAAAGAACTCGTTTTATTAGGTAGTTTAGATAAAAGTGATTTAGAAAATATACCTGTATTACATGATTTCCCATTAGACTATGAAGTCTTACAAGAAGGTGATTATTATGTCGAGCCTACTTCAGAAGACGATCTTTATCATCCAATTTTTACAGTTATTCCTGTAGATTACCAATTGCCACAAAGCTTACCTTACGAGGTTATTGACCCTGTATATTATCCTGAGGATGAAGAAGAATATGATGTAGAAACAGTTGCTTTGTTTTTTGCCGGATGGGAAGAAGATTTAAGAGCAGATGAAATTGAGCTAACCAAAGAGACTTTACCAAGATATTTGAATGAATCTAGGCAACAACAGCAAGCTGCAAGGCTATTTGGTAAACGTTATACTCCAAAAGGACGCATACGTGTTGAAAATACAAATACTAATATGCCGGAAGATTTAATGAAAGTGAAGGTGAGTACAGGAAGAGGAATTTGGTGGAGATATACCTATACTGATAATTCAGGAAATTTTACAGCTTCTAAAAATATAGAGGCAAAGTAAGGATTCGTCTTAAATGGCGAGGCTATACGGCAACCATCCGAAAAACTTGGAATGAGGTTTTGGGTATCCAAGTATTCGATCACCTTATGACGCTTACACGCGGAGGAAATAATCGTACCAAAACAATAGCTTATACCGAACCTAATTCTGAATTATTCGGGATATACTTGAGAGGAGGGCATCTTTGGTTTAAAGGAACTGTACATAATGGATTAAAAAAATATATAGACTATTGTAACCAAAATGCGATCAACCTATCTATTAGTAAAGCTAATGTTTGGGCTTGGGCTCGTGGAGGAGCATCTTCTACCCCAATGTTATACCGATATAAAAACCTGGCAGATATAGCGCTGTTCGCTAATGTTGGGCAGGCTAATGTGTGGCAAAATATAACTGCAGGAGCCACTACTTCTGCTATCAATTTGGTGCCGCCACATTTAAGACCAGATATTGTATTTCAAGGTCTAAAAAACAAGAAAGTTGGTAGTGCGGGAAAGAGTAATACCGTTCGTGTACATCAATTGGTTTTTCATGAATCAGGACATTATTCTCACGCCCGTAGGGCAGGAAGATTGTTCTGGGCAAAAAACTTTGGGGCTACGATAGCCAATGGTATAGGTGACCCTTATAGCGATGGAAGCCAGCCTTCTTATCAAGCCGGCGCGAGAATTGCTCTAGTAGAAGGTTCGGGGAATTTTACTGAATTTAAGATAACCAATTTTTATTATAATAAATCTTTTTACACATCACAAAATAACCTTTCTGCTTTTTTTCCTGCCGATGCCCCAGGAAACACCAACAGTATTGAAGGATACATGGAAAATTTTGATGTATATGATAGACCCATGCAGGATGAAAGAAGAGACGATAGAAGTTGGTTTTTACATGGATTGTTTTGGGATTTGTTAGATAACAGAAATGAAATTAGTGTAGGAAATTTCACCTTTTCACAAAGATTAGATGGAAGTGGTGACTTTATTAATAATATAAATGATAATGTTAATTTACCGGGGAGTAATGATTTTGACCTTTCAGCTATCTTTAACGTATTGGGGAGCAATACACATGATGTTTGCGACCTTAAAAATCGTTTGCTAAACAACAATCCTACAATGATCAATGGTCTTCATCAATCATTTAATAGCTATGGATACTGTGTTCCCCAACTTTAAAAACTTGTTTAGACTTTTCGGGGTAATTAGCCTATGTTTTTTATGTATGGCTTGCCCCGGAGAAGAAAACTGTGACGATATGGGTAATAGTGTAAGAATTGATGGTCTGAATTAAATTAATACCTGAAAAAAAGTTTATCAAAAGTCAGATACTATTACGCTAAAGCTAACGATACCAGTGGTTAATAATTATTTTGGAGATCAATTGAATATTCACAATGTAATAGAAGGCGATAGTCCTAAATTAACAATGATAGGTTTTAAGCAACTATCTAAAGATAATAGGTTAGAATTTATTTCGGGAAATCAGGGTGAATTTGATAATTGGTTAACATTGGATAAAGATGAGTCGGAAGATAATTATAAATATTAATTATTTTAGATAGAATAGCTTTTTATTCCATCGTTAGTGATGATTATATAATTTTTAAAGGTAAAAGTGATTGCAATGAATATCTGATAGCTACAAATATAGAATGGAGCGAATATGTAATTATTGAGTTTACAGTTGAAGAATAATTATTTAGCAGCTATTCCACAACTTTAAAAACTCTTGTAGACTTTTCGGGATAATAAGCCTATGTTTTTTATGAATGGTGTTTGCCCAGGAGGAGAAAACTGTGACGATATGGGCGCAAGCGCTTTAGTCGATGGCTTAATTACCCTTTCACCGGAACAAGAAGTATATGAAGTAGGGGATGAATTAACTTTATCCCTAAGTTTATTTTCGAATAACACCTATTTAGAGGATGAAGTAGATTTTTATATGGAGACCCATGATAAATCACCACTATTGGTGTTTCATTTTGAAGAATTATTCTCAGCGAATGAAGTGTTAATTAATAAGGGAAAGAAAGGGGATTCATCAAATAGGTATTATATGGGTTATAATCAAGAAATTGGAATCTATGAACTGATAATTAACATCACATTGGAAAAAAACTGCTCATATGCTTTTCTTACTGATGCGAGTATTTATGTAATCGGAAGAGAGAATTGCAATCGTTATAGGTTAGATATAAGTATAGTTTGGCAAGGTATTCCTTGGGTTGAATTTACCTTTTAAGAATAAATAAGGAATCACTCTTAAATAGCGTCCGGCAATTGCCGGACGTTTTATATTAAGTAAGCTTGTTTTTAAAAATTTAAGGCTTCAACCCCATCGCTTCCGCAATTAGCTTAAAAGATTTTAACCGAAGTTGTTTATCGTAGCTCATCGTGGTGATGACCAGTTCATCCACATCGTAAGTTTCGGCAAGCATTTCTAATTCTGCTTTTACTTGGTTTTGCGTTCCAGAGATGATTCGGTTGCTATTGGCTTCAATGCGTTGTTGCTCGTAGGCAGAAAATTCATATTGTTCGACCTCTTTAAACGCCGGACGTTTTCCGAAATTCCCTTTTTCAAACTGTACCAAAGTGTAATCCATATACTTTCGCATATTGGCCGCAATTTGTTCGGTTTCTCCACACATTACAAAAGAAGAAAGCAATACCTTAGGTTCTTGTAAACTTTCTGAAGGTTTAAAATTATCCCGATAAATTTTGACTACTTCAGGCGGGACATTTCCATTAATAAACTTGGCAATGGCTAAACCTAATCCTTTTTCAGCCGCTACTTTGGCACTTCCCCCACTAGAGCTTAAAATCCATTGGTCGGGAACACTTTCTGCCTGCGGAATAGCATAAATCCTACCGTTTTCTGTTGCTGCAGTATCTCTAAAAAAATGCTGTAAATGGTCGAGTTGCTTCAGATAATCTTCTTCTTTGAAAGTATTGGAAGGATTCAGTAACATCGCACTTATGCGGTCGCCGCCGGGTGCGCGACCCATTCCCATTTCAATACGCCCGGGAAAAAGAGCTTCCAACATTCTAAAATTCTCAGCCATTTTAAAAGCGCTGTGGTTAGGTAGCATAATACCGCCACTACCAATTTTTATATGTTGTGTGGCATCTGCCAATTTCACCATCAGCACTTCTGGGGCAGAACCGGCGATGGAAGGCGAGTTATGATGTTCTGAAACCCAGAAGCGATTATAACCTAAGTCTTCAGCAAGTTTTACGGTTTCAATGGTTTCTAATAAAGCTTCACGGGCGGTGGCGCCGTGCCGAACAATAGATTGATCGAGAATGCCTACTTTTATATCTTTCATTTTAAATTGGTTCAGGTGAAGTGATAAAACCCTTAATTTCCCTTTCAGTGAAAAAGTAAATAGATTTTATCTAAAATTCAGTTCCATACATTAATCGAAATAGTGTTCCTTTCATTACAGAAATAGGCTTCAATTTTATTAATGAGGGAATAGATTTTAAGTATCGAAAAATTTTAGGAACAAGTGTTTTAAACGTTTGAATTAAACGAAAAAAAATTGCGATATTTGTAAAAACCACAAGTAAATTATGCCATTTTATCATAAATTAGGAAAGATACCCCATAAGCGGCACACAATTTTTAAAAAACCCGATGGAAGCCTCTACTACGAACAACTGTTTGGTACCATTGGTTTTGATGGAATGTCGTCTAACCTGTATCACGAACATCGACCTACTCAGGTAAAAGAAATTAAAGGAAGTTATAATGTAGCTCCAAAAATTGCTATCGAAAATAACCTTAAGTCGTATCGATTTAAAGGTTTTCAAGTCGTGCCAGCCCCAGATTATTTAGAAAGCAGAAAGGCTGTACTTACCAATCAAGATTGTACTATAATTTTAGCTTCGCCACAAAATACAACGCAAGAGTATTTTTATAAAAATGCTGATTGTGATGAGCTGATTTTTATTCATAAAGGAAGTGGTAAACTTAGAACTCATTTAGGGAATTTAGATTTTAAGTACGGTGATTATTTGTTAATCCCTAGAGGTACAATTTATAAAATCGATTTTGACGATGAGAATAACCGATTGTTTATTGTAGAATCGCATCGACCTATTTACACGCCAAAAAGATATAGAAATCATTTTGGACAGTTGTTGGAGCATTCGCCTTTTTGTGAGCGAGATTTGCGCCAACCTTATGAATTAGAAACCAACGATGAGAAAGGAGATTTTCTAATTAAAATTAAAAAGAATAAAGAAATTTTTGATACCGTTTATGCAACTCATCCTTTTGATGTAGTTGGTTATGATGGATACAACTATCCGTATGCGTTTTCTATTCACGATTTCGAACCCATAACAGGTAGAATACACCAACCGCCACCAGTGCATCAAACTTTTGAAACCGATGCTTTTGTGGTGTGTTCATTTTGTCCGCGTTTATACGATTATCATCCAGAATCTATCCCAGCCCCTTACAGCCATAGCAATATAGATAGTGATGAGGTTTTATACTATGTAGATGGAGATTTTATGAGTAGAAACGATATTGAAGCTGGTCATATTTCATTGCATCCAGCGGGAATTCCTCACGGACCCCACCCAGGAGCAGTAGAACGTAGTATTGGGCAAACCGAAACCGAAGAGTTAGCTGTAATGGTAGATACTTTTAGACCTCTACAAGTAACCGAAGAGGGAATGAAAATTGCCGATGATTTTTATCATAAATCTTGGTTAGATCATAAACACGAGTAGTTAATGAATAATAATAAACTTCCTGCAGACTCTTCTGCAATGACTTTGGGCATTATTGCATTGGTAATCGTAGTTGTAGGTTGCTGTTGTGGGTTATTAACTTATGTTGCTTTAATACTATCGATCATAGGTTTAATTTCAGCAAATAAAAGTCTGAGTCTTTATCGATTGCAGCCAGAAATTTATGATCCAATTAGCGTGAGTAATGTTAATAACGCTAAAATTGTAAATATGGTAGCGATTGTTTTGAGCGGAATTATTTCGCTGAGCTACAGTATCTATTTTATAATTTACGGAGCATTATTTTCTACGATGTTATTTGGCCTATATGATAATTATCAAGAGTTAGGAGAATTTGATAATTGGGATCAAGATTCTATTTATCAAGATGAAACTTATAAGTATGAAGTAGAAGAGTATGATGAGTCAACAAATTTGGAAGACACTTTAGTATTGGACTCTTTAGAATTTTAATTATTAAATACCTTAAAACTTAGAAAAATGAGTAAAGAAATAAAGAATGTAGACTACGGTCTAGAAAAAATATTTGAAGATGCACAAGATTTTTTGCCGCTTCTAGGAACAGATTACGTAGAATTTTATGTAGGAAATGCAAAACAAGCAGCACACTTTTATAAGACCGCTTTCGGCTTTCAATCTAAAGCGTATAAAGGATTAGAAACCGGAAGTAGGGACACCGTCTCTTATGTGCTTCAGCAAGATAAAATACGATTAGTGCTTACGACTCCCCTAAACTCTGAGCATCCAGCAAACAGCCATATCGTAAAACATGGAGATGGGGTAAAAGTAGTTGCGCTTTGGGTAGAAGATGCTAAGAAATCTTGGGAAGAAACCACATCTAGAGGTGCAAAATCTTTTATGGAACCTACTGTTGAAAAAGATGAACACGGCGAAGTGGTAAGAGCAGGTATTTATACGTATGGAGAAACTGTACATATGTTTGTAGAGCGTAAAAACTACAACGGTGCTTTTTTGCCAGGCTTTAGAGAATGGAAAACAGATTTTAACCCTGAACCAGTAGGGTTGAAATACATAGACCATATGGTAGGAAATGTGGGTTGGAATGAAATGAATACTTGGGTAAAGTGGTATGAAGATGTTATGGGTTTTGTGAATTTCTTATCATTCGATGATAAACAAATACATACCGATTATTCTGCTTTAATGAGTAAAGTGATGAGTAATGGTAACGGGAGAATAAAATTTCCTATAAATGAACCTGCGGAAGGAATTAAAAGGTCTCAAATTGAAGAATATCTAGATTTTTATGAAGGACCGGGAGTACAGCATATTGCTGTAGCCACAGACGATATTATTAAAACCGTGGCAGATTTACGCGCTCGTGGGGTTGAATTTCTATCCATTCCGCCAGAAGCTTATTATAAAGACGTACCTAAAAGGTTAGCAGAATTTAGTCACGAATTACACGAAGATATCGAAAAGTTAAAAAGTCTTGGTATTATGATCGATGCAGATGAAGAAGGCTATTTGTTACAAATATTTACTAAACCAGTAGAAGATAGACCAACACTTTTCTTTGAAATTATTCAGAGAATGGGAGCTAGAGGCTTTGGAGCGGGTAATTTTAAAGCCTTGTTTGAATCTATAGAACGAGAGCAAAGCTTGCGAGGAACGTTGTGATTTTAAGAAAACATTAAATAATCATCAAATAAATTTAAATATTTGTAATTATTTGCATGGTAAATAGTTAAAAGAAAAAAAAGGGTTGTGGGGTAGTTAGAACTGTGATATTTTTGCACAGCATTTTCGGAGTGGTTACCAAAAATGCTTTGAAAAAAGATTTTTTTCATAAATTTAAGTTTTAGTTGGTTAATAAGGACAAGCCTCATCAATTTTTTTGATGAGGCTTTTTCTTTTTTGATACCTTTGGAATAGTATTTGAAATTAGAGTCATAAACCACACATAAACTTAAACTTAGAGTATGAAAAAAACATTTTATTTACTTGCTTTATTAATGCTATGGGGTTCTTTGGCAAATGCACAAGAAAAATCTTACCAAGGTGGAGAATGGTTTAAATTTAGAATTCATTACGGTTGGTTTAATGCTAGTTATGCCACTTTAGAGGTGAATGAAGAGAATTATAATTCTAATCAAGTTTATCACGTAATTGGTAAAGGAAAATCTACTGGGTTAATGCACGTGTTTTTTGGAGTAGATGATACTTATGAAACTTACATAGATAAATCGAGTAATCTGCCTTTAAAATTTGTGAGAAATATAAATGAAGGCGGCTATGAGAAGAATAGACTTATCTATTTTGATCAAAAATTAAAAAAAGCAAAAGTAAAAGATCTTAAAAAAGATACAGAAAACACATTTGAGACTAAAGCTAATGTACAAGATATGCTCTCTGTTTTTTATTTCTTAAGAAATAAAATAGATGTAAATCACTTAAAAGAAGGTGATGAGTTGTTTGTAGATTTATTTTTTGACGATGAAATCCATAAATTTAAAACAGTCTTTCTAGGTCGGGAAGTACTAAAAACTAAATTTGGTAAAATTAATTCACTAAAATTTAGACCCTATGTTCAAGCAGATCGTATTTTTAAAGAAGAAGAAAGTCTTACTTTTTGGGTAAGTGATGACCATAACAAAATCCCTTTAAAAATAAAAGCTAACCTAGCAGTAGGTTCTTTAGAGGCAGATTTAGAGGAGTTTAAAGGGCTAAGGCATTCTTTTAAAGTAATTGTAGATTAGTTTTCTTCCTAATAAATTCAAAAAAATTATAGTTGTGTACGTCTATAGCTTTAAATATTTTTGCGGTTTTAAAAAATGATGGTACTTTGAGAAACATATATTTGGTTGCAGCGCTTATTCTTTCTACAATTATTTTTTCTTGCGAAAAGAAAAAAACTAACGAAAGTAGACCTGAAGAGAATAGGCCTGTAAAAAAAGTTCCTCCACAGATTAGAGAATATGGTTACCTTTTAAATGATTATAGAGTTGTAAGAGATACCATTCGTTTAGGTGATAGTTTTGGAGCTATTATGGATGCTAATGGGGTAACTAGAGGTGAAGTGTTTAGAATTTCAGAAACGGTGAAAGATACCTTTAATCCAGCAAGAATTGTTGCAGGTAAGCCTTATACCATTTTAAAAGCAAAAGATTCTTCGGCCGCTATCAAAGCATTTATTTATGAAAATGATCGCATCAATTATACGGTTGTTGATTTAGAAGATACTATAAAAGCTTTTACTGCAAAAAAGCCAGTTACAGTTAAAAGGAAAACTGCCTCTGGTGTGATTACTTCATCACTTTCTGGAGCGATGGATCATGAGGGGCTAAGCATACTTTTAGCTGATAAAATTGCCGATATCTATAGGTGGAAAATAGACTTTTTTAAAATTCAAAAAGGCGATCAATTTAAGCTTATTTATAACGAAAAATATATAAATGATACTGTTTATGCAGGAGTTGAAAATATTGAAGCTGCTGTATTAACGCATTACGATAATCCTTACTACGCTTTCGAGTTCGGGAAAGATAGTGTAAGTGGTTTTGCTAAATATTATGATAATGAAGCTAATTCTCTACAAAGTTTCTTCTTAAAAGCACCTTTAAAATTTTCTAGAATCTCTTCTAGATATACTAAAAGAAGATTTCATCCTGTACAAAAAAGATGGAAAGCTCACAAGGGGACAGATTATGCTGCACCTACTGGAACCCCAATTTGGTCTACTGCAGATGGTATAGTTATCAAATCCAGTTACACCAGAGGAAATGGAAACTATGTAAAAGTAAGACATAACGATAAGTACACTACTCAATACCTACATATGTCTAAACGAAATGCTAAAGTAGGACAGCGCGTAAAACAAGGAGATGTTATTGGGTTTGTAGGTCAAACTGGTTTGGCTACTGGTCCTCATGTATGTTATCGCTTTTGGGTAAATGGTAGACAAGTAGATCCTTACAAGCAGAACCTTCCGAGTTCAGAGCCATTAAAAGAAGAGTTGAAACCTAGTTATTACCTTCATATAGAGAGACTTAAAGAAGAGTTAGATAGTGTGCCGTTTAAAAAAATACCTAAGAAAATTTTATAAAATTTCATTAAAACATTTTCACGTAGTATATTTGCTTAACAATTCTTTAACATTGAAGATAAGGTTTTTAATAACAAGTTAAAGCGCAAAAGAACATTTGTTGTTTCTTTTGCATCGCAAACAATTAATTAAATTCGAACTGCAAAATGAAAAAATTATTTACAATGATGTTGCTCTTTGCAACGAGTATAATTTTTGCTCAAGGTACAATTAAGGGGGTGGTAACAGACCCTGATTCAAATTTACCTATGCCCGGAGCAAATGTTATGATTGCGGGTACATCTAACGGAACCACAACAGACTTCAATGGAATGTTTTCGCTAGAAGTAGAGAAAGAACAAGGTACTTTAGTAGTGTCTTATGTGGGATTTTCTCAAAAAAGAATTAAATTTTCTATTCAAAATGGAGAAGTATTAGATCTTGGAGCTATTAGTTTAGAAGCAGATCAAAATGCTTTAGGTGAAATTGTTTTAGTAGGAAGAGGTGTGATTGATTTAGAGCAAGGAAGAAAAACACCAATCGCTGCTTCTACGGTTACTAGCGAAGAAATTCAAAGAAAAGCTGTGGGTAATGTTGAGTTTCCTCAAATTTTAAAGAACACTCCTAACGTTTATGTTTCTAACGCTTCAGGTGGTTTTGGAGATTCTCAAATGTTTGTTAGGGGTTTTGGTCAATCTAATACAGCATTTTTGCTAAACGGTCAGCCAATAAACGGTATGGAAGATGGGAATATGTATTGGTCTAATTGGTCAGGTTTAGCTGATATTGCTAGTGCTGTGCAAGTACAAAGGGGGCTTGGATCTTCAAAATTAGCGATATCTTCTGTAGGAGGAACAGTAAATATTGTTACTAAAGCAACTAATAAAACCGAAGGTGGATTTGCTAGGTTTATGGTTGGAAATGGTAGTTATATGAAAGGTACTGTTTCTTATGATACAGGTCTTAATGACAATGGTTGGGGCTTTTCATTTTTACTTGATTACTGGCAGGCACATAGCAAGTGGGCTAATGGAACTAAAGGTCAAGGACAAAATTATTTCTTTTCTGTAGGTAAAAAAGCAGGAAATCATAATTTCAATTTCTTATTGACGGGTGCTCCCCAATGGCATGATCAAAACTATTCTAAAGGGGCAGCCTTATATGATAGATACGGGCTTAAATACAATAATAATTATGGATTTAATAATGGAGATTATTTAAGTTCAAGAAGAAATTATTACCATAAACCAATCGTTAATTTAAATTGGGATTGGGATATTTCTGAGAAATCAAATCTTTCTACTGTGTTATATGCTTCTTTTGGTAGAGGAGGGGGAACAGGAACCTACGGTAATGGACCTGGTTACATAAATGGTTACCCTAACGGAGATCAAGATTTACAAAGAGGTGCTTATTCTGCAAGTAATGGTTTAATTGATTGGTCTTATGTTCAAAATGTTTACAATGCTTCACTTTCTACCGATGCTAATGGGAAGAGATATGCAAGACCTGGTGATCGTGAGGGTACAGTAATGAGAGGATCTGTTAATAATCATGCTTGGTATGGTTCTGTAATTAATTATGAGAATATTCTAACTGATGAACTTACTGTTAATGTAGGTGCAGATATTAGATTCTATAAAGGAGATCACTTTAGACAAATTACAGATTTGTTAGGTCTTGACGGTGTTCAGGAAAATTTTGGAGGAAATGAAAATAATATTGTAACCAAAACTTTTAATCCAGGTCCATGGTCTTCTTTATTTAATTATGCAGATGAAGGTGATAGAATAGATTATGATTATTCAGAAAATATTAATTATCAAGGAGGGTTTGCTCAAGTTGAATGGGCAAATGATGTAGTATCTGCTTTTGTTCAAGGAGCTTATTCAAATCAATCTTATAAGAGAGAAGATAGAGGTAACTTTGAGGGAACAAAAAAATCTGAAACTTTAAATAAAGCAGGATATAATATAAAAGCTGGAGCTTCTTGGATGTTTTCTGAAGGACATACAATCTTTGCAAACGCCGGAGATTACTCTAGACAACCATTTTTAGATAATATCTTCAATAATTATGATGATAATACTGAAATAGCTAAGCCAGAAGTAGATAATGAAAAAATCGTTGGTTTTGAAGCGGGTTATCGTTTTCAAACAAATGGGTTTCAGGTAAACCTAAATGCTTACTATACAAGTTGGGAAAATAGATTTTTAGGAGCTACAGGAGAATATCAAGATATTCAAAACGCAAGGTTTATATTTACAGACATAGCTCAAGTTCATCAAGGTTTAGAGCTTGATGCTAAGTACAATCTTGGTAACAGATGGATGGTTAGAGGTTATGCAACTGTTGGTGATTGGGTATACGATGGCTCAACTCCTGTTAGAATTATTGATGATAACGATAATAGTCTAGTAGAGACTACAAATGTAGATTTAAAAGACGTTAAAGTTGGGCAAGCTCCACAGACCTCAGCTGGTTTAGGTGCAAACTTTCAGGCTATCCCAAATAAATTATCAGTTAGTTTAGATTGGAATTATTATACAGATTTATATGGTTTCGTAGATGTAGAAGATGTAGCTTTTGCAAGTTTAAATAATGAAGTTTATAAGTCAGAAGAGTTAAATTCTTACTCTTTATTTGATTTGGGAGCTTCTTATAGTTTTGATTTTGGTGATCAAAGATTCATTCTTACAGGAAACGTTTATAATATTTTGGATCATGAATATATTAGTCAGAGTGATAACTATGGTTATTTCTACGGAAATGGAACTACTTGGAATTTTTCTGCAAAATATAGTTTTTAATAAATTTAGTTAAGTACAAAAAAACCGCTACGATTTGTAGCGGTTTTTTTATGCAAAAAAATTACCTTTACAATTCAAAATAAAAATTATGTATAGAGCAATTTATTACCTTCATTCTTACTGGGCATATTTAGTATTGTTAGTTGTAATCTTGGCAACGATTAACGCGATAACTGGAGTGATTTCTAAACGGTCATATGGTCCTAAAGATTTTAGAGTGTCGTTATTTGCTCTTATTTGTACGCATATTCAATTATTAATAGGGATCGTTTTATTTTTTGTCTCCGATAAAATAGTTTGGTTTACCGAAGGTGTGCCTGTAAAAGATATCATGAGTGATAGTACGTTAAGGCTGTATAATGTAGAGCACCCGTTAATGATGATTATTGCAATTACTTTTATTACAATAGGATATTCTAAGCATAAAAAGAAATTGTCTTCGGCTCCTAAATTTAAGATGCTAGCTATATTTTATCCTTTAGCGCTTATTGCAATGTTGGCAATGATTCCTTGGGCAGCTTGGTTCTAATCAGGTTCGTAGCTTAAAATATCTGCTGGTTGGCAATCTAATGCTTCGCAAATTACTTCTAACGTAGAAAACCGAATTGCTTTCGCTTTTCCTGTTTTTAAAATCGAAAGGTTGGCAGTGGTAATCCCAATTTTATCTGCTAAATCTTTAGATTTCATTTTAAGCTGCTGCAAAACTTCATCTAAATTAATAGTAATAGACATTTGATGTGTTTTATTTAGATGGTAAGTTCATTCTCTTCTTTCAGTTTTGTAGATTCAGCTAAGATTTTACTCATTACAATAAAGCTTATGCCAGTTACAAGCGTGAAAATGATCAAATGCATTTGCCATTTTTCTGGTGAAATTTGATGTTCAGTTGAAATAATTTTTGTTGAAAAAACTGCTATTAAAGCTATTAGAGAACTTGCGGTAGCGTAAATACCTGAGTGCTTTAAAGATTTTATATTTTCGTTTATAAATATTCTTTCTTTAAGAAGGTTATTTTACTACTCTTTTTAAATAAACCACCGCAAAATAAAAACCAGCAACACCAACATAATTAACTAATCCAATTACGATAGATGCTGTTGTTCTGTTTTCAGGAGAAGTGACAATATGTTGAATAATGTCGGTGCTTAATGTGAAAAGTGAAATAATTAATATTAGGATAAAACTATAAAAGTTTAGCGCTAATATAAGCTCTAGAAAACTAATAATGATTTTAAGAATTTTTGTAATTCGCATAAAAAGTAAATTATTGTTTATCAATAATTTTTTTAGATTTTATTTTTGGATTGTTTCTAACTTTACCGTAAACCCAACAATGTTATGAACTTGTTAAACCCTTATTTAGAAAAGGCTTTAGGTGTTTAAAAATCGAATATAAACTGTATATTTGTTGTTCTAGTTTTTAAAAAAAAATATGCTGATAGCCATTTTAACAGGTTTTATTTTTGCTATTCTTCTATTTTTTGGAGGGAAGAGATTAGTGATTAATAAACTTGCTTTACTGCCTACCCTAATCCCTTTAGGTTTATTTATTTATTTTATTCGATTTATCGGCGATATTTCAAATCAGAATTTCATCTATAAAACCTATGAGTGGATACCATCACTAGGAGTAAATCTTAGCTTTACTTTAGACGGATTGTCTCTATTGTTTACTTTATTAATTACAGGTATAGGAACGCTCGTTTTTGCTTATACTTCAAGTTACTTAAAAGGACATCCTTATCTAGATCGTTTTTATGCTTACTTGAGTGTATTTATGGCGGCTATGCTTGGGCTCGTGTTATCTGATAATCTTATTTCTATATTTGTTTTTTGGGAATTAACGAGTATCAGTTCTTTCTTTCTTATAGGTTTTAACAATGACAGTGAAGCCTCAAGGAAATCTGCATTAACAGCTTTAGGTATAACAGGAGTTGGTGGATTATTATTGCTTGCTGGAGGTTTGGTTTTAGGGAATATATCTGGCAGTTTTAGTATTGCAGAAATGCTTGGTCAGAAAGATCTTATTCAAGGTCATGAACATTATATTTTAGCCGCATGTTTAATTTTTGGAGCTGCGTTTACAAAATCTGCTCAATTTCCATTTCATTTTTGGTTACCAGGAGCTATGAAGGCGCCAACTCCAGTTTCTACTTACTTGCACTCTGCAACAATGGTAAAAGCAGGAATTTATTTATTGTTTAGGCTAAGTCCATTAATGGGTGATACTCAATTTTGGAATACTACGTTAATGATTGTTGGAGGTATCACTATGTTGTATGCAGCTTTTCATTCTATATTTAGAACAGATATGAAGGGTATTTTAGCATATACTACAATTTCTGCTTTAGGGATATTAGTGTTTCTAATTGGTTTAGGTACACAAGAATCTTATTTGGCAGCGGGAGTGTTTATTATTGTGCATGCTTTATATAAAGCTACATTTTTTATGATGACTGGAGTAGTAGATCATCAAGCAAAAACCAGAAATGTGACAGAGCTTGCTGGGTTGAGAAAAGTCATGTTGCCAGTAGCAATAGCCGGAATTTTAGCTGCAATTTCTAATGCTGGCATTCCGCCAAGTGTAGGTTTTGTAGGTAAAGATTTAATCTACGAAGGTACTTTTCATTTTGAACATTCAGCTATTTTATTAACCATATTAGCGGTACTAACCAACGTTTTTATTTCTTATGCGGGTTATGTGGCGGGTATTAAGCCTTTTGTAGGTAAACTTCCTGAGAAATTTGAAAAGGTGAAATTTCCATCTATTTTTTTATGGTTACCCCCAGTTTTGTTAGGAAGTTTAGGTTTTATATTCGGTTTATTTCCGGTACTCATTCAAGATGCTTTAGTGAAGCCTATTTTATGGTCTATAGGGCAAGATGCTGCTGAAGTACATTTGAAACTTTGGCATGGGTTTACCCCAATTTTAGGGTTGAGTGCTTTAACGATTGGAGCTGGTATTTTACTTTATTTTCTACTGAAGCCTTCTCAGAAATTAGAACATTCAATAACACGTTTTGAAAAGATTTCACCTAAGTCTATTATGGAAGGTGTAAATACTGTTTTTATGATGTTTTCTGCATTTTGGACAAGAACTTTTCAGAATGGATATTTAAGAAATTATGTTTCAACAATAATTTTATTTTTAATTATGTTGATGGGTTTCACCTTAATTGGTGGTACTACTTATCACATTGATTATGCTTCATTTGCAAAGTTAACGATCTATGAAATAGTGATTCTATTTGTATTAGTTTTTGCTATAGGTTTAATTGTATTTGCGAAGTCTAGATTGGCAGCGGTTGTGGCTACGGGAATCATGGGGTATTCAATTTGTTTATTGTTTGTGTTCTATAGCGCGCCAGATTTAGCGATGACTCAGTTTGCGATAGACACATTAACCGTAATTTTGTTTGTGTTAGTATTGTATAGATTACCTAAATATTTAAAATTATCAGATTTTAAAGTTAGAATTAGAGATGGCGTATTATCAATTGCTTTTGGTGCTTTAATTACTATTTTAGCATTAGAAGTACTTGCACAGCCTGTAAATTCAGAAATTAGCGATTTTTATGCAAAAAATTCATATTTATTAGCTCATGGAAAAAATGTTGTCAATGTAATTTTGGTAGATTTTAGAGGGGCAGATACGATGGTAGAGATTTCAGTATTAGCTATTTCTGCGATTGGCGTTTTCGGTTTGTTAAAACTAAGATTAAAAAGTGTTGAACGTTATCAAAAATAACCTTTTAAGATTATGAAAACACTTATTCTAAGAACAGCTTCTAATTATCTATTACCAATATTATTGTTGTTCTCTATATTTATTTTATTAAGAGGGCATTACTTGCCAGGAGGTGGTTTTGTTGGGGGTTTAATAGCGTCTATTGCTTTTGTATTACATGCTTTTGCAAACGGACTAAAAGATACCAAGAAGTTATTGAAATTTCATCCAGGTTTTTTAATGCCTGTTGGTTTAGCGATTTCTTTTTTAAGCGGAGCTTTACCTGTATTGGTTTTTGATGAACCTTTTATGACGGGCCTTTGGATGCACGACGCTATTCCTGTTTTAGGAAAATTAGGCACCGCTTTATTTTTCGATATAGGCGTGTATATTGTAGTGCAGGGAGTTACATTAACTATTATTTTTACAATTTCAGAATCAGCTTAATATGGAGTTTCTCTTAGCGATAATAACAGGTTTACTTTATGCCGCAGGTTTGTATATGATGCTGCGCAGAAGCTTGGTAAAACTGATTATTGGCTTAATTATTATTAGTAACGGAGCTAATCTTCTTATTTTCTTATTAGGGAGAATAACCAAGGGACATCCGCCAATTATACCAAAAGGCTCTGAAGTTTTTACTGAAATTTATGCAGATCCAGTGCCGCAAGCTTTAATATTAACTGCTATTGTGATTAGTTTTGGTTTGCAGTCTTTTGCCATTATCTTGATAAAAAGAGCTTATCAAGCGGTGAAAACAGACGATTTAGATGAGATGAATACTATTGAAGAAGATATTAGATAAATGACGCAACAACTCTTATTATATCCGCTATTGTTTCAATTATTTTTGAGTATTCTCTTGATGTTCTTTTGGACAAAAATAGAAACTCAAAAAGTAATTAGCATCGTGGGAAGTTGCATTGCGGTGTTTCTTTCAGCTTTATTATTTTATGAAGTTTGGAATTTTGGAACGCAAACCGTACAAGCAGCAAATTGGGAAGCCCCTTACGGCATCACCTTTGTTGCAGATACACTTTCGGCAACTTTGGTACTGTTAACCTCTATCGCAGGATTAGCGGTTTCTTTATACTCTTCAGCTTCAGTAATACCCGCAAGATTAAGGTTTGGCTATTTTTCTATTTACCATTTTTTATTATTAGGGTTAACGGGAGCTTTCTTAACTGGAGATATTTTTAACTTATATGTTTGGTTTGAAATTATTATTATTTCCTCTTTTGTATTAATCACCCTAGGAGGAGAAAAAGCACAGATTGAAGGCGCCGTGAAGTATTTTACATTAAATATTTTAGCATCAATCATATTCTTAACAGCAATAGCTGTGCTTTACGGACTTGCAGGTTCTTTAAATATGGCAGATTTAGCGGTTTTAGTGCCGCAATTAGAAAATCGAAGATTAGTAGAAGTAGCTGCTATTTTATTTTTAGTAGGCTTCGGAATTAAATCGGCTGTATTCCCACTTTACTTTTGGTTGCCGGCATCTTATCATACGCCACCTTCTGCGGTCGCTGCTATCTTTGGTGGTTTGCTAACGAAAGTAGGAGTTTATGCATTGATAAGAATTTTCAGTCTTATCTTCTTGAAAGATGTATTTTTAGATGAAATACTTATGGTGATAGCAGTCTTAACGCTGTTTAGCGGAGCTATTGGTTCATTGGTTCAGAGAAACGTGAGAAAAGCATTTTCATACCTAATTATTTGTCATATTGGTTTTATGATTGGAGGTTTAGCTATGTTTACAAAAGTTGCATTAACGGGAATGGTATTTTACTTGATTCATGATATTATGGTGAAAACCAATCTATTCATGATTAGTGGCTTAATCTATCGTATTAAAGGAACTAATAATATGAAGTATCTAGGAGATCTATATGATAAATTTCCTAAGCTTAGCTTTTTAATGTTTATTCCTTTTCTGTCTTTAATCGGGGTGCCACCATTTTCTGGTTTTTGGCCAAAAATTTCATTGATTTTAGCTACTTTAGAACAAAAGAATTATATTTTATTGGGAGCAATTATTTTTGGAAGTTTACTTACTTTAATTATTATTGCTAGACTTTGGTCTGAAGTTTTTTGGAAAAAAGGAGAAGAGCTACCTGTAAGAAAGCACTTTCTTTATTATCAAAAAATGACAAACCTAAAGAAAGTGCAATTTATTGCACCAATCATTATGTTGACTGGAGTTTCTCTATATATTGGTTTTGGAGCAGAACATATTCAGCAACTATCAAGCAGAATAGCTTCAGAATTATTTGATAATACTTCTTATATAGAAGCTGTAATGCCGCAAAATAAATAAGATGAAAAACAGATTTTTATCTAACATATTACTCACCTTTATCTGGGTTGCCATTACGGGAGACTTTGCTTTTCTAAACTATGTGTTTGGTTTTGTACTTAGTTTTATAATTATGTACGTAATCACTAAAGGAAGAGGTAATGCCAAGTATTTTAAAATAATCCCTAAGCTTATTTCTTTTATTTTATTTTTCCTTTGGGAATTATTAAAGGCCAATTTGCAAGTTGCTTATGATGTAGTTACACCAAAGTTTTACATGACGCCAGGTATTGTAAGAGTACCTTTAGAAGCTGAAACTAATTTAGAGATAACCTTATTGGCAAACTTAATTACTTTAACTCCAGGTACATTAAGCTTAGATGTTTCCGACGATAGAAAGGTGCTGTATGTGCATGCTATGTATTTAAAAGATAAGCAAGCATTTATTGATGATATTAAAAACGGATTTGAAAAACGTTTATTAGAGATTTTAAGATGACGATAGAAGAGTATCTATATTATATAATTTTACCTGTATTAGCCATTTCTGTATTGTTGGTGTTTTGCCGATTTGTGATAGGGCCAAGTATAGCAGACCGAGTAGTGGCTTTAGACTTACTAATAACTATAGGTATCACACTTATTGCTATTTATAGTATTGTATACAACCAATCTACATTTCTAGATATTGCAATGATTTTGGGATTAATCGCCTTTTTAAGTACGGTGGCATTTTCTTATTATTTAGAGAAAAGAAATCGTAAAAAAAGAGAAAAAAGCAAGGGAGATGAGTGATGTTTTTATTGTAATATTATCGAGTTTAGGAGCGTTGTTTATTCTCTTAGCAGCCGTAGGCTTTGTACGAATGCCAGATAGTTACCTAAGAATTTCGGTAACCACAAAAGCTGTAACCTTAGGTGTAGGTTTAATTTTAGCCAGTGCAGCTATATACTTTGATAATCTCTCGGTTACCTCTAGAGTATTGGCTATTATCTTATTTATCATCTTAACTTCACCCGTAGGTGCGCATTTAATAGGGAGAGCTTCTTACTTCTCTGGTAATAAACTTTGGGAAAAATCTATTACAGACGAGTTAGAAGGTAAATATCAACCCAACTCACACCGCTTATCTAGTGGTGAAGAGTATGAAGATGAAGATGAAAAACGAAAGAAAAAAATTCGAGAACGAGATCTTTTATAAGTGTCAAATCATCCTCAAGGAATACGTAAAAAACTTCAGCAGCGAAAAGCTAATCATTCGTTTAGAACACTTTCCTATTCAGCCGAGGGAGTAGATTTTTTTTCTAATGATTATTTAGGTTTTTCTAAAAACGATCAAATTTACCAGCAATCCTTAGCTTTTCTAGCGCTACATCAGCTACAACAAAATAATGCTACAGGTTCCCGATTATTATCTGGAAATCTTAAAATTCATATAAATACAGAAGCACAGATTGCTAAATTTCATGAAGCTGAGAGTGCTATTTTATTTAATTCTGGTTATGATGCTAATTTAGGATTTTTCTCTAGCGTGCCTCAGCGTGGCGATGTGGTTTTTTACGATGAGTTTATTCATGCCTCCATCCGTGATGGGCTGCAGCTAAGTTTAGCAAAATCATATAAGTTTAAGCATAATGATTTAAGAGATTTAAAAAATAAAGCTGAAAAAATAAATGCCTCAGGAGCTGTTTTTGTAGTGACAGAATCTGTTTTTTCAATGGATGGTGATAGTCCTAACTTAAAATCGTTTTTAGAGTTTTGTGATCAAAAGCAGTTCTTTTTGATAGTAGATGAAGCTCACGCATTAGGAGTTTTTGGCGAAAACGGTGAAGGTTTACTTCAACAACAAAATTTACATCATCAGGTTTTTGCTAGAATTGTTACCTTCGGAAAAGGTCTTGGTGCACACGGAGCGGTCGTTTTAGGAAGCTTAGAACTCAAAGACTTCATTGTTAATTTTACACGAAGCTTTATTTATACGACAGCAAACTCTCCACATGCGGTGGCTACTATTTCTTCTGCTTATCAAGAATTATTAAGCACTTCAGCCATAAAAAAACTTCATCAAAATATAGATTTTTTTAAGCAACAATTAAAAGAACTAAAATTAGAATCAAATTTTATTCAAAGCAATTCTGCTATTCAATGTAGTGTAATAAGTGGTAATGACCGTGTAAAACAAATAGCCAATACGCTTCAAGAACAGCACTTTTTAGTAAAGCCTATTTTATCGCCAACGGTAAAAAAGGGGCAAGAGCGATTAAGATTTTGTTTGCATAGTTATAATACTTCAGCAGAAATCACCTCAGTTTTGCAATGTCTAAAAAATGAACTTTTATAAATTAATATAATTTAGAATGAAACATATTTTTGTAACCGGAATTGGTACCGAAGTTGGTAAAACTGTAGCTTCTTCAATAGTTACAGAAGCTTTAAAAGCCGATTATTTTAAGCCTATTCAAGCTGGTGATTTAGAAAACTCAGATACTCATAAAGTTCAGCAATTGGTTAGTAATAAAATCACTCAATTTTTTCCTAATGCTTATGCGCTAAAAACCCCTATGAGTCCGCATGCAGCTGCAGAGAAGGATCATGTTCAAATTAAAGCTGAAACCATAGAACGTCCAATTTCTACAAATGATAATTTAGTGATTGAAGGAGCTGGCGGTTTATTAGTCCCATTAAATAATACAGAAACAATTGCAGATTTAATGCACCAAGACGATAAAATAATTGTGGTTTCTCGCCATTATTTAGGCAGTATTAATCATACATTACTCACAATAGAGGCATTAAAAACAAGAGGGCTTACTTGTGCAGGTATTATTTTTAGTGGTGAAAAACAGGCAAGTACCGAAAACATTATAACAAAAATGGCTGGCGTACCAATAATTGGTAGAATAGAACAAGAACCTTATTTTGATAAAAATGTAATAAGAGAATACGCTAATTTATTTCGCGAAAACTTACAAAACCTATGAGTAATCTAATTGAAAGAGATCAGCAACATATATGGCATCCGCTTACACAGCATAAAGTGAAAAAAGAGATGCTGCCTATCAAAAGCGCAAAAGGAGTTATGTTAACCGATCATGATGGGAAAGAATACATAGATGGTATATCTTCATGGTATACGGCTGTATACGGTCATTGTAATGAATACATTACAGAGAAAGTGTCTGCGCAAATGAAAAATTTAGATCAGGTAGTTTTTAGCGGATTTACACATCAACCTGCTGTAGAACTTTCTGAAGCGCTTATTGAAATTTTACCAGATGGGCAGCAGAAAATTTTCTTCAACGATAATGGCTCTACTGCGACTGAGATTGGAATTAAAATGGCTTTGCAATATCATTATAATCAGCAAAACGATCGTAAAGTAATGTTAGCTTTCGAAGAAGGTTTTCACGGCGATACTTTTGGGGCAATGTCGGTTTCAGATCTTTCGGTTTACAATGGCGCTTTTCAAGATCATTTTATAGCGGTAAAACGCATTCCTGTGCCAAATGGAAAAAATACCGATGAAATTTTAAAGCAAATCGAAGAAATTCATCAGCAAACCCCATTAGCTGGATTTATTTATGAACCTCTAGTACAAGGTGCCGCAGCGATGAAAATCCACGATGCTGAAGGTTTAAATGAAATATTGAGGTTTTGCAAACAACGAGATATAGTTATGGTTGCCGATGAAGTGATGACCGGTTTCGGAAAAACAGGAAAGAACTTCGCTTCTTATTATATTGAAACAAAACCCGATATTGTTTGTATGTCAAAAGCTTTAACTGCTGGTTTGTTGCCGATGGGAGCCACTTCTTGTACGCAAAAAGTATTCGATGCTTTTTATGATGAAGATATTGCGAAAGGCTTATTTCACGGGCATACCTATACGGCAAATCCGTTAGCTTGTGCGGCGGCTTTGGCAGGTATCGAGTTGTTAACTTCAGAAAAAATACAAAGTAATATTGAAAGAATTCATCAGCAACATTTAGCTTTCGCAAAAAAAATGAATTTAAATCCCTTAGTTAAAAACACCAGATGTTTAGGGACTATCTTTGCGATGGATTTAGCGGTTGAAAATTCTAGGTATGGTAATTTACGAGATAGAATTTATAACTTTTTTATGAGTAAAGGTATTTACCTAAGGCCATTGGGTAATACGGTTTATATTGCTTGCCCGTATGTGATTACAGAAATTCAATTAAATAAAATTTACATTGCAATTATAGGTTTACTCGATATTTTAAAAAATATTTAGGGATATTAATTTTATTTATGACTAATTAGTGAGATTATTTTAAATTATTTTGTTTTTATTTAAAAATGTATCATATTTACAGTATAATTTTTATTTAAAAGAGTTATATTAAATTAGGTTTGGGGTATCCTAATTTTAAAACTTCGGGCATTTAATGTTCGAAGTTTTTTTTTATGCGTTTAGTTGTTTAGATATTTGCGTCAAAAAGAAAGTTAGCTCTTGAAAAATAATTTATATATTAATTCATTTTCATCTATTTCTGCATTGGGTAATCATCCAGAAGAAATTTGGAGAAGTTACTTGCAGGCTTTGCCTCTATTTACTGCTGAAGATTTTGAAGATGAAAAAACTTATGTTTCTCAACTCAATCAAGCAGGGAAAGTTTTAGTAAAACAACTGCAAGAAGAAAGTACTCGTTATGAAAATTTAGACCCCTCGGTATTATATGCCATTATAACTGCGAGGCAAGTTGGTCATAATTTAGAAAAAAACACAGATATTGGAGTCAATATTGGTTCTTCTCGCGGGGCTACAGGTTTGTTTGAGAAATACCATCAACAGTATTTACAAGAAGGTAAAACCTCTCCCTTAGCATCGCCAACCACGACATTAGGAAATATATCTTCTTGGGTCTTACAAGATCTGGGAAGTAGTGGTCCAGAAATTAGTCATTCTATAACCTGTTCTACAGCGCTTCATGGTTTATTAAATGCAGCCGCTTGGTTAAAAAGTGGTATGGCAAAACAGTTTATTGTTGGGGGTAGTGAAGCGCCATTAACAAAATTTACAATTGCTCAAATGAAAGCCGTTAAATTATATGCTCTTTATAATGAACGTGAAATTTGGCCCAACAGAAGTTTAGAAATTGATAAGCAAAAAAACACAATGATTTTGGGAGAAGCTTCGGCTTCATTTTTTGTGAGTAAAAGCAAAGAAGATGCGATTGTTCAAATTTTAGGACTCGGTTATGCCTCAGAAAAACTAACACATAATATATCTATTTCTAAAGAGGCAAAATGTTTACAGCAATCAATGCAAAAGGCTCTAAAAGAGGCAAATTTAAAAACTGTAGATGCAATTGTTGCTCATGCACCTGGAACACGCAAGGGAGATTGGGCAGAAATTAACGCTATAAAAGCAGTTTTTCCAGAAAAGATTCCATTAATAACTTCAAATAAATTTTTAATAGGGCATACGTTTGGAGCTTCTGGAGGGATGAGTTTAGAAATGGCTATTTTAATGATTCAGCATCAACAATTTATTCCGAATCCGTTTTTTTTAAATGAAGAGTCTATTTCAGAAAACATAAATACAGTGATGGTGAATGCTGTGGGTTTTGGAGGTAATGCGGTAAGTGTAATTATAAGTAAATTAGATAATTAATAATTAGCAAGATTTAAACAATGCTAAATTTTTAATGAAACGATGATATAAACCTATTGATTTAGTACTTTTGAATATCAATTTAGATTTTTATGGCAACAAAACACAACTGGACAAAAGAAGAAATTCTAGAAATATATAATAAACCTTTAATGCAATTACTTTATGATGCTGCTACAGTACATAGAGAATTTCATGACCCTAATACCGTACAAGTTTCTACTTTACTTTCAATAAAAACAGGTGGCTGTCCTGAAGATTGTGGCTATTGCCCACAAGCAGCACGTTACCATACAGATTTAGAAGGTAACGAGCTCATGAGTGTAAATCAAGTAAAAGCACAGGCCTTAAGAGCTAAATCTTCTGGGAGTTCTCGTGTTTGCATGGGAGCAGCATGGCGTAATGTAAAAGATGGACCTGAATTTGACAATGTTTTAGAGATGGTGAGAACTATTAATAAACTAGATATGGAAGTTTGTTGTACGCTAGGAATGCTTACAGAAAATCAAGCCAAACGTTTAGAAGAAGCAGGTTTGTATGCGTATAATCACAATTTAGATACTTCTGAAGAATATTATAAAGAAGTAATTTCTACGCGTGGTTATGAAGATAGACTTGAAACCTTAGATAATGTTAGAAAAACAAATGTTACCGTTTGTAGTGGTGGGATTATAGGAATGGGAGAGAAGGCTGAAGATCGTGCAGGAATGTTGGTTTCTTTAGCAAGATTAAGTCCTCAACCAGAATCTGTACCTATTAATGCACTGGTTCCTGTAGAAGGAACACCGCTAGAAGAGCAGCAAAAAGTTTCTATCTGGGAAATGGTAAGAATGGTTGCGACTACTAGAATCGTAATGCCGCAAACTCAAGTTAGATTATCTGCGGGAAGAACAGATATGAGTAGAGAAGGACAAGCCATGTGTTTTCTTGCCGGTGCTAATTCAATATTTGCGGGAGATAAGTTATTAACTACGCCTAACCCAGACGTTAATGAAGATATGTTAATGTTTAAAGAATTAGGCTTAAATGTTCAAAAACCTTTCGAAAAACACGAACAGCGAAAAACGGTAGAAAAAGAAGATTCTAAGATAGGTGCGCTTGGCGAAAAACCAAAATGGACAAGACCGGGTCATCAGATCGATCGAAACCTAGAAGCTCAAAATAAAAAAGTTAAAGCTTAATTTTTTCGTGAACATTATAGATAAAAAAGAGACCAATTGGTCTCTTTTTTATTGATTAAAATTGATCTTAATGACAACTTTATAATCATGAATTCATATTTATTTAAAATATATATAATTTTTTTTACATCTATAGGATTAGAGCTAATTTTGCAATCTAATTGATGAAAGACTGAGAATTATAATGAAAGAGAATGAAGCTTAAATCTATAGATCGATTCAGCCGAATCACCAAAGAAGAATTCCAGAAACAATATTTTAAACCTCAGCAACCAGTTATTATAAAGAATTTTATAGAAGACTGGCCTGCATACTCTAAGTGGTCGCTAGATTATATGAAAGAAGTTGCCGGAGATAAAACCGTGCCGCTGTATGACGATAGACCAGTACGTCATGACGAAGGTTTTAATGAAGCTCATGCTAAAATGAAAATGGCGAATTATGTAGATTTGCTAAAAACGAAGCCTACAAAATATAGAATTTTTTTGTGGAATATTTTAAAAGAAGTACCCTCATTACAAGAAGATTTTAATTACCCTGACTTTGGAGTGAAATTAATGAAAAGTTTACCGATGCTCTTTTTTGGTGGTGAAAATTCATATACATTTATGCATTATGATATTGATTTAGCTAATATATTTCATTTTCATTTTGAAGGGAAAAAGCGTGTAATTTTATTTGATCAAAAACAAAGTAAGTATTTGTATAAAGTCCCTCATTCGTTAATTACTAGGGAAGATATAGATTTCTCAGATCCAGATTATAAAAAATGGCCAGCTTTGCGATATGCAGAAGGTTTTGAAGCTAATTTAAATCATGGAGAGGTACTTTATATGCCAGAAGGCTATTGGCATTATATGCAATATATCACTCCTGGTTTTTCGATGAGTTTGCGTGCCGTTGCAAGAAACCCTAAAAATTTATCCAAGGCAATATATAATATTGCTGTAATGAGAAATTTCGATAATTTAATGCGTAAGCTCAAAGGACAAGCTTGGATAGATCATAAGAATGCTATGGCAATAGAAAAAAATAAATTTCATTAATAGTAATTTTTTTAGTAATATAAAATCTATCATTCTTCTTGCGCAAGCTCTCTCAGTCTTTCATAAACCAAATTACTTTCCCAACCTCGGTAGAAAAGGTAATCGGCAACTTTCTTTTTTTTCTTTAGCAGATTGGTTTCTTTGGTATTTTCCCATTTTTTAGTACAGAGTTTTTCAAATGTATCAAAATAGGCAGCTTCAGGTATTTCTTTTAGTGCGGTATCGATATTAAATCTAGAAATCTTTCTGAGTTTTAATTCTCTAACGATTCTAATTTTCCCCCATTTCTTTTGGTTGAATTTGCCTCTAGCAAAACTTTGTGAGAAACGCTCTTCATTTAGAAAATTTTCTTGAATAAGAGTGTAGATAATTTGTTGACGCGCTTCTGGAATCATGCGCATTTCGGTTAGTTTTTTTTCTATTTCTTGATGACAGCGTTCTTGGTAGGCGCAAAACTTCATCATTTTTAACGTGGCTTCTTTTACAGTATAAGTCGTTTGTTTTTCTTTCTTATTCATCACCAACAAAAATAAATAGAATATAAGTATTATGTGTAGTATAATCAATAAAAAAACGCCTAACAGTATCAACTGAAAGGCGTTTAAAATTTTAAATGATCTCTTCCCCATTATGATCGTGAAAGTGATACTCTAAATACGTGTAAGCATCTCTTGGTAAAATTTTTACCCATCGTTTATGATCAAAAAACCATTTACTTCTGGGTGATGGAATGCCTCTTGTTAAGTAGGCTGCCACAAAAGGATGTGCTGTTATAGACATCTTTTTATGACCTTTTTTAATTAATTTCTGTAAGTCTGCGTTAATCTTATTAATCACCACGATTGGAGCTTCTATTTCTCCATTTCCGTTAGGATTTTTCTCTCGGGTTTTAATATTCATCTCTGGCCTTACACGTTGTCTTGTAATTTGTATCAATCCAAATTTTGTGGGGGGTAGAATTTTGTGTTTTGCTCTATCATCGCTCATCTCATCTCTTAAATGATTATATAGCGCTTTTCTGTTATCTGCTTTATTCATATCTATAAAATCAACCACAATTATACCGCCCATATCTCTTAGGCGTAATTGTCTGGCAACTTCTGTTGCGCTAATTAAGTTAACTTCAAGAGCAGTTTCTTCTTGGTTCTTGGCTTTATTGCTGCGGTTACCACTGTTTACGTCAATAACGTGCATAGCTTCTGTATGCTCGATAACGAGATAGGCACCTTTGCTCATCGAGACGGTTTTGCCAAAGCCTGTTTTTATTTGTCTTTCGATACCAAATTTTTCAAAAATAGGAACATTAGATTGATACTGTTTTACGATAGACTCTTTGTCTGGCGAAATTTCAGTAACGTAATCTTTAATTTGCGTATAGAGTGCTTCTTCATCTGTGCAAATAGAAGTAAAACTTTCATTAAACAAATCTCTTAAAAGAGAGTTTGCTCTGTTAAGTTCTCCTAATACTTTAGAGGGAGTGCTGGCTTTATACAGTTTTTTACACATCCCCGTCCAACGATTCATCAAATTTTGAAGATCTTTGTCGAGGTCTGCTACTTTTTTGCCTTCTGCAACGGTACGAATTATAACACCAAAGCCTTTTGGTCTAATACTTTTAACAAGTCTTTTTAGACGGTCTTTCTCTTCTTTGTCTTCAATTTTTTGCGAAACTGAAATACGGTTAGAAAAAGGAACAAGTACCACGTACCTTCCTGCTAAGGAAAGCTCGCTGCTTATTCTAGGGCCTTTGGTAGAAATAGGTTCTTTAACGATTTGTACCAAAATCGATTGATTTGATTTTAAGACATCACTAATAGTTCCGTCTTTATCAATCTCATTTTCAAAAGAATAATTCTTAAGCGAATAATCTTTTAATTTACCTGTGCTTACACGTTTTACGAATTTTTGCAAAGAAGAAATTTGCGGCCCTAAGTCATGATAGTGTAAAAAACCATCTTTCTCATAGCCAACATTTACGAAGGCTGCGTTAAGGCCAGGAACAGCTTTTCTGATTTTGGCTAAATAAATATCGCCTACAGAAAAATTTCTGTCATTTTCTTCTTTGTGTAATTCAATTAGTTTTCCATCTTTTAATAAGGCAAAATCAATAGCAGAGGAATTGGATCTAATAATTAATTCCTTATTCATCATTCATGCATATTAGATTTTTATCCATACCTAACCTAAATAAGGTAAGTATAGATGGATTAAACAATAATTTTCACAGGATTTTGATTTCCTGGAGAAGTGTGAACAACACTTCAATGTCAATGAACTTTTTTCAAATAAAAAAAGTAGTTAGAAACTACTTTTTCTTGTGACGGTTAGCTCTTCTTCTTTTCTTACGCTTATGCGTTGCTACCTTATGTCTTTTTCTCTTTTTACCACTTGGCATAAATAAAGATTTTAAAAATTAATAATTCGTTTTATTTTACTTCTACGTTTGTTTTTACTCCTTCAACAAAAACTTTTGCAGGTTTAAATGCAGGGATATTATGTGCAGGTATTTTAATTGTAGTGTTCTTAGAGATGTTTCTTCCGGTTTTCTCTGCGCGAGTTTTGATAATAAAACTTCCGAAACCTCTTAAATAAACATTATCTCCGCTTTCTAAAGAAGTTTTCACTTCTTCCATAAAAGTCTCAATTGTAGCTTGAACATCACCTTTTTC
Source organism: Mesonia aestuariivivens (assembly GCF_019311235.1). Taxonomy (GTDB): domain Bacteria; phylum Bacteroidota; class Bacteroidia; order Flavobacteriales; family Flavobacteriaceae; genus Mesonia; species Mesonia aestuariivivens. The sequence goes on from NZ_JAHWDF010000001.1 coordinate 223,943, forward strand.
CATTCCTAATTTCTCTGAAATATTCGCTACGATATCTGCTTTCGTCATTTTACAATTATTTTTGTTATAAATAGGGTTACATTTTTCAAGGGCGCAAATATACTAATTTAATATTCAATTAATCAAGCCTAAAGATTTAAATAGTAACGAAATAAACTTTTATCATTGTATTTTAACAATTATGGGAATGAATTTTTGTAAATTATTGATTGAATGGTATTTATTAAATCAGCGAGAACTGCCGTGGAGAGTAACAAAGAATCCCTATAACATTTGGATTAGTGAAATTATGCTACAGCAAACTCGAGTAGCGCAAGGTTTACCTTATTATTTAAAATTTGTAGAGGCATTTCCTACGGTTTTTGATCTTGCCAAAGCTTCAGAAGAAAAAGTGCTAAAACTATGGCAAGGCTTAGGGTATTATTCTAGAGCAAGAAACCTTCATTTTACCGCAAAACATGTAGCGCAAGAGTTAAATGGTGAATTCCCTAATACTTATAAAGAATTGAAAAAGCTAAAAGGAGTGGGAGATTATACAGCAAGTGCTATAGCTTCTATTTGTTTTAAAGAACCTGTTGCTGTGGTAGATGGAAATGTTTACAGGGTTTTATCGCGTGTTTTTGGTATAGATACACCTATTAATTCTACAGAAGGGATTAAAGAGTTTAAAATTTTAGCCGAAAAACTATTAGACAAATCTCAGCCAGATTTGTACAATCAAGCCATTATGGAATTTGGAGCTTTACATTGCAAGCCTAAAAGTCCATATTGTATAACTTGTCCTTTTCAATTAGAGTGTCAGGCATTTCAGCAGGGAAAAATAAATGAGCTTCCAGTGAAGTTGAAAAAAACAAAAGTGCTTACTAAATATTTTAATTATTTGGTGATTTTAAAAGAAGGGAAAACCGTGATTCAGCAGAGAAAAGGAAACGGGATTTGGAAAAATTTATATCAATTTCCGCTTTTAGAAACACCGAAAGAGGTGAGTGAGAAAGAATTTGAAGAATTACCAGAGGTGAGAGAGTTGCTGGGAGATAATTTCAAAAAAATAAATTTATTCAATAAAAAACCTATAAAACACGTACTTTCGCATCGTAAATTAATGGTCAAGTTTTGGGTAGTTACTGTAAATGAACTGCCGCAAGCAGTTTCAACTAAAACTTTTAAAGTAATAGCTTACCCAGATATAACGCTATATCCGGTTCCGGTATTAATAGAAAATTTTATAGAGAATTTCAATTTTACAAAATAAGACTTTTTTCTTACATTTACTAAAAGCAAAAAAATGGCATCAGGAACGTTAAATAAAGTAATGCTTATTGGGCATACGGGAGATGAAGTAAAAATGCATTATTTTGAAGGTGGCGGTTGTATAGGTCGCTTTCCTTTAGCTACTAATGAAGATTATGTAAATAAAACTACTGGTGAGCGTGTGAGCAATACCGAGTGGCATAATATTGTAGTGCGTAATAAAGCGGCAGAAGTTTGTGAAAAATACCTGAGTAAAGGTGATAAGGTTTATATTGAAGGTAGAATAAGAACTAGAAAATGGACCGATGACAAAGGTATGGATCGTTATTCTACAGAGGTTCAATGCTTAGAGTTCACATTTTTAACTCCTAAAGAGCAAAGCCAAGGCGCAGGAGCTCAGCCGCAAGGCCAGATGAATTCAGCAAGACCACAGCAGGCGCATCAAGCTCCAAGTTCGGCAGCTGTAAATCCACCCCAGATGGATGAAGAGGAAGAAGATGATCTTCCATTTTAAGTTAAACTAAATCTAAAAATTTGGACCCTGACCCTTCCAGTTTATTTATCTATTTTTCTGTAATTGATTTCTCTCATATTTTTGGAGTAATCATGCTTATGTTGCTTTTGGTCTGTTCGGCTATGATCTCTGGTTCAGAGGTTGCGTTATTTTCGTTAACACCTTCAGACTTTGATGTAAAAGACGGTAATGTCTCTGCAAAACAGCAAATTTTAATACGCTTGTTAGACCGCCCTAAAAAGTTATTAGCAACCATTTTAGTGGCTAATAACTTTGTGAATATTGCCGTAGTGTTACTGTTTGAGTCGCTTAGTGATATTTGGTTTAAAAATATTAATTCTTCTATAGATTTATATTATTTTCAGTTAGATGTAGTCTTTTTTCTAAAAGTAATTGTTGTTACCTTTCTTATTTTGCTGTTTGGAGAAATTCTTCCTAAAATATACGCCAATAGAAATAAAGTGATTTTTTCTAATTTTATGGCTTATCCTTTATCTATGCTTGATAAATTATTAAGTGTATTTAGTATTCCTATGCGTCAAGTAACGATGTTAATTCATAATAGATTAGGTAAACAGCGTTCTGCTTTAAGTATAGATCAACTTTCTCAGGCTTTAGAGCTAACTTCTGAAGAAGATACTACAAAAGAAGAACAAAAGATTTTAAAAGGAATTGTCTCTTTTGGAAATACTGAAACCAAACAGGTAATGAAGCCTAGAATAGATGTTTTTGCCTTAAACATTGAGCAAGATTTTAAAGAGGTAATTGCTGAAGTGACAGAAAACGGGTATTCTAGAATTCCTGTTTATCAGGAGAATATAGATAATGTGAAAGGTATTCTGTATGTTAAAGACCTATTGCCATATATTGATACGAAAAAGTTTGAATGGCAAAGTTTGTTGAGAGAACCTTATTTTGTGCCTGAGAATAAGAAACTAGACGATTTGCTAAACGATTTTAAAGATAAGAAAAATCATTTAGCAATTGTGGTTGATGAGTATGGCGGCACTAGCGGACTCATTTCTTTGGAAGATATCATTGAAGAGATTGTTGGAGATATAAGTGATGAGTTTGATGATGAAGATTTAATATTTTCTAAATTAGACGAATATAATTATGTTTTTGAGGGAAAAACTCCTTTAAAAAATTTTTATAAAGTAATTAAACTAGAAGATCCTGTATATTTTGAAGAGAAAAAAGGAGAGGCAGAAACACTAGCAGGTTTTCTTTTAGAAATATCGGGAGAGTTTCCGCAGAAAAATCAGAAATTAATTTTTGAAAATTATACGTTTACCATCGAGGCTATAGAAAATAAGCGTATTAAACAAGTTAAATTGAATATTGGGTATGAGGCTAATAATAGTTAATGTAATTTTTCTTCTTCTATTAGTAAGCTGTGAAAAAAGTTACCAACCTAAACCTAAAGCTTATTTAGCATTAGAGTATCCAGAAGCTACTTATAAAAAGATTCAGTTGCCCTGCCCTTATACTTTTGAAATTAATAAGCAAGTACAGGTAAAAGCTTCTAAGACTAATAATCCTTGTTGGGTAGATCTAGAATATCCAGATTTAAAAGGTACAATCTTTATCACATACAGGCCTGTCCATAATAATCTACAAGCTCTATTAATGGATGGTCAAAAACTACCTCTACAGCATACTATTAAAGCCGATGAGATTGAAGGAGATACTTATGTAAATGCTAAAAATCATACTTATGGTACATTTTACGAGGTAAAAGGTGATGCCGCTTCTCAGGCTCAATTTTACCTCACAGACAGCGTTCATCATTTTTTAACGGGTTCAATTTATTTTAAAACACAGCCTAATTATGATAGTATTATTCCAGCGGCAGATTATCTTGCAAATGATATTCGGCACATTATGGAAACCGTTAAATGGGCAGATTCTAAAAATTAAAAATCTTAATATTTTGCGTTCCAATAAATAGTTAGACTTTTGCAAAAAAAAGCTAGCTATGGATAATCAAAAACTTAAATGGTTTTATTTGGTGGCGCTTTCTTTAGTTTGGGGAAGCTCGTTTATCTTAATAAAAAAAGGACTTTTAGGTTTAACGCCTTTGCAATTAGGTGCACTGCGTACATTTTTAGCTGGAATATTTTTGCTCTTAATAGGTGCTAAGAGTTTAAGGAAAATAAAAAAACATCAGTGGCGATGGATTGTAGTTTCTGCTTTATTGGGGACTTTCTTTCCTGCATTTTTATTTGCTTTTGCTGAATTGAAAATAAACAGTGCTATCGTATCTATATTAAATTCTACCGTACCTATACTTTCGATTATTTTTGGTTTTTTAATATTTAAAATTAAATCTACTAAAAAGCAAGTTATCGGGGTCGTAATTGGTTTGTTAGGGTCTGTATTGTTAATTGGTAGCGGCGCTAATATAAATAGTTCTCAAGACTTAATTTATGCTTTTCTTCCTTTAGTGGCGACAACTATGTATGCTATTAATGTACACGTAATTAAACGTTACTTGCAAGATGTTCCTGCGCTTAGTATTACAGTAGGCTGTTTTAGTGTTTTAATGATTCCTGCTACGATAGTGCTCTATTTTGCTGATTTTTTCACCTCTGAAAATTTAAATGAAGCTTCCACGCGAACCGCAATTGTTTATATTGCTATTCTCTCTGTGGTAGGTACTGGTATTGCTAAAGTTTTATTTAACAAATTGGTGCAAATTTCAAATCCAGTTTTTTCGACATCAGTAACCTATTTAATTCCTATTGTGGCATTATCTTGGGGGATTTTAGATGGAGAGAAATTCGGATTTTTACAAGTGATTTCGGGTATGGTTATCTTATTTGGTGTTTATATGTCTAACCGAAAAAAGAAAATAAAAAAGCCGACCCTAAAAGAATCGGCTTTATAATAATTATTTTAAAATTAAATTACTCAAAGTCTGCGTCAGACACTCCTTCATTTACTTTAATTTCATTGACTTTCATTTCAACTTCTTGTGGTCCGAAGCTTACTTTCATCACGTGAGGAAATTTAACTCCGTTTACTTCTTGGTAATCTTCTAAACCAGTTGTGTTAGTCATTGTCTGACCTGCTTGGCTAACGGTAGTTGCGGTTTGCACTTTTAAACCAGATTCTGTGTCGTAAAAATCTTTTGTCTTTTCAGAAGATTGTACTACATAAGCATCTTTACCGTTTACTTTTTCTATACCAGTAAGTTTTGCACCTTCAGCAACGGTTAATTCTGGAAATAAACCACCGCTGGCTTTAGCGTCTGCAATTTGCTCTTCGGTATAATCTATTTTTTGTCCTTGTGCTTCAGTATAACCTGTTTTACCGTCGAAAACATTTTTGCTTAACGTCATTCCGTTCATAGAAACTACTTGTGCGCTTTTTCCAGCTTTAGTTTGTTTCATATTAAAAGAAATATTCATTCCTTGAACAGACGCACTACCTGTCATAGCGATGCTATTAATTTTGTTCACGGCTTCATTTCCGCCTACAGCTTTGATGTAAGCGTTATAAACATTATTTACAGTCATGCCTTCTGGCACTTCTTTATTATATTCTGGTTTTTCTACTTTTTCACCTTCTTTGTTAAAGTAAAAAACAGGAATAGTTTTTCCTTTGTAAGTAATGTTCTCGAGATTTTCTGCTACTTCACTTCCTTTACCAGCAACAACAATTTGCATTGCGTCTGTTTTAAAATATTTATTAGCTACTCTTAAAATATCTTCTTGAGTAACTGCATTAATTCTTTTTAAGAATGTTTCGTAGAAATCTTTAGGAAGATCGTTGGTTTCAATGTTCAAAGCATAGTTAGCGATAGTTGAAGGGTTTTCTAATTTTAAAACGAAATCTCCTGCAAATTTGTTTTTAGCGTTGTTTAAATCTTCAAAATCAACTTTTTCAGTTTTGATTCGGTTAATCTCTTTTAAGGTTTCAACAATAGCACTATCGGTTACTGCGTTTCTTACGCTTGCACTAGCTGTAAATTTACTTACATATTTATCTGTTCCTGTGTAAGAACGAGCTCCGTAAGTATAACCATGTTCTTCACGTAGATTCATATTTAAATAACTCCCGAAGCTACCACCTAATATTTGGTTGGCAACTAAAATTGGGAAGTAATCGTCATCTGACATTTTAAGATCTACAGTGTTTTGTACACGTAATTCACTTTGCACGGCACTTGGCACATCTATAAAGTTAACTTGTGTATACTGTACTTTTGGTACTGCAGGTAAAGCTGCAGAAGGAGGAGTGCTTTCTTTCCAATTACCTAAATATTTTTTAGTCAATTTTTTTACATCAGAATCATTAACATCACCTACGACAACTAAATAAGCGTTTTTAGGTGAAATAAAATTATTGTAGTAAGCCTTAACATCGTTTAAGGTTACTTTATTTACAGTTTCTTCTGTTTCAAACTCTCCGTAGGGATGATTTTTACCATAGGCTAATTCATCACTTACGTTGCCAACTATATATGAAGCACTTTTTTCTCCGGCTTTAAGTCCTTCGATGATTCTGTCTTTCTGATCTTTAAATTCATCCTCACTAAAGTTTGGATTTAAAAGACCGTCTGCCATTAGTTCTAAAACTTCTGGGAAGAACTTAGAAAGTGAGCTTGCATAAGCACTTTCTGTTCCGAAGCCTACATTGGCACCTAAGAAATCTATTTTTTCATTGTATTCATCTTTACTCATCGACTGGGTTCCGTTGCCCATCATCGCGCTGTAAAGAGATTTTACGCCTAATTTTTTACCTTCAGCATGAGGCATGTTATCTATCATCAGGCTTGCTCTTACTCTTGGGAGTTTATGATTTTCAACGACCATTACTTGTAAGCCGTTTTTTAACTTAAACATTCTTGGTTTCCCTAAATTAATTTTAGGTGCTGGCCCAGCTTCTGGTTGTTTAGATCTGTCTACCTGTGCTTGAGCACCAATAACCATGAAGCACATGATAAAAATTGATAATATTTTAATTTTCATTTTTAAAGCTTTTTACTGTTATTATTTAGATTCTGGTGTTGGTAAATAATCTAAATTTAAACGTTGATTCTTTTTAAGATATTTATTAGCTACTTCTTTAATGTCTTCTCGAGTTATATTTCTATAAATTTCGATTTCATCATTAATTAAATCTGTATTTCCATAAAGTGTATGGTAAGTAGCAAGAGAAGAAGCAATCCCTTCAACACTGCTGTTAGAATTTACAAATCTGTTTTCAAATTTGTTTTGTAGTTTTTGGTATTCTTTTTCAGAAATTAATGTTGTTTGTAACTTTTTAATCTCTTCATCCATAGATTCTCCTAATTGAGCTAATGGAGTTTCTCCCATTGCTAAGGCTCCCATTACATAAGTGCCATAATCTTCTTGAGATCTTGGGAAGGCAAGAACTTGAAGTGCTTCTTTGTCTTCATCTACCATTTTTTTATACATACGTGAGCTTTTTCCGTCTGTTAAGATGGAAGAAATCATATCTAAAACATAGGCGTCTCTTTCTTTCATAGAGGGCGTTCTATATACATAAAGCTTCGCAGGAATTTGAATGTTGTTATCGTATTCTTTCGCTATAATTTCTTCTGTAATAGGACTTTCTTTAATATTTACACGTTCAACTTCTGGTTTTGAAGGAATGGTAGAAAAATAGTTTTTAATCCATTTTTTAGTTTGGTCTACTTCAATATCTCCAGTTACCACTAGTGTTGCATTATTAGGTCCATAGTATTTATCGAAAAACGATTTAAACTCCTCTAATTGAGCGGCATCTAAATCTTCCATTGTTCCGATAACCGAATTTTTATAAGGGTGTTTATCAAACATATATGGGCTTATGCCTGTACTGTATATAATTTTTCCGTAAGGAGCATTATCGATACGTGTTCTTTTTTCTTCTTTCACGACTTCGTTTTGCGTATCTACTCCAATTTTATTAATTACTGGGTGTACCATACGTTCAGATTCCATCCATAAACCTAATTCTAGATTATTAGACGGGAAAGTTTCATAATAATAGGTACGATCTTGAGTTGTGTTTGCATTATTACTACCACCATTGGCGGCAACGATATTAAACCATTCTCCTCGTGCTATGTTTTCTGTACCTTCAAATAAAAGATGTTCAAAGAAGTGAGCAAATCCTGTTCTTCCCGCTTCTTCATCTTTAGCCCCAACGTGATACATTACACCAACAGTTACTACTGGAGCAGTATTGTCTTGATGCAAAATAACATCTAGGCCATTATCTAATTCATACTCTGTAAATTCTACTTCTTGAGAAAATCCCAAGTAGCCAGAAAGAAGAGTGAAAGCAGCTAAGCTAATTTTTTTTATCATTTTTAATTAGATTTTAGTGATTGTTCTATGTGTTTGACATCAAAAGTAAAGATTTGTTACATTATATAAATAAAAATATTTATAAATTATAAAATTAACAACTTGTTATTATGAATTTTAATTCCTTTTACAGAAATTTATTGTTGAAAAATTAAAAAATTATGAAAATGAAATCAATTTCAGTAAAATATGGCTTAGGCATTGGAGTTTTGTTAATTATTGTTTTTCTCATACTTTCAATATTTAATTTACATTTAAAACCATTCTATAGTGCGATAAATATTGCTGTTATGGGAATAGGTCTTTATTTAGCGATAAGGGTTTGTAAAAATGAATTTCAAAAAGATCAATTAAAATCGTTTACTTACCAAAAAGGATTTAGTGTTGGAGTAGTCACCGGTTTTATTTCAACTATTATTTTTAGTGTATTTTTTGCGATTTATGCCAGTAATATAGAGCCTGGTTTTATAGATAAAATGCTGGTGAATTGGAATGCTGGCTATGAAGTAGGTGTAGGGACAACCAGTTTTATTGTATTTTTAATGGGATTGGCAACTACAGTAGTGTTAAGTTTGTCATTAATGCAAATTATGAAAGACACCTGGAACACCTCTCAAGGAAGAAAGTATACTGTTTCTGATCATGGTAGAGATACTAAATACTAGTTTTATTTAGCTCTAACATTTGTATTTTAATTATTTAGAAGTATATTTGCAAACATTTTTTAATAATTAATTTATAAACGTTACGCTATGTACGCAATTGTAGAGATAGCAGGGCAGCAATTTAAAGTTGCAAAAGACCAAAAGGTTTTTGTTAACCGTTTAGCAGGAGAAGAAGGAGATAGCATCTCTTTTGATAAAGTTCTTCTTACTAGTGAAGGTGATGACATTACTTTAGGCGCCCCGGCTATAAAAGGAGCTCTTGTTGGAGCAAAAATTTCACGTCACCTTAAAGGAGATAAAGTTATTGTCTTCAAAAAGAAAAGACGTAAAGGTTACCGCAAGAAAAACGGTCACCGTCAATCTTTAACAGAAATAGTTATTGGTGATATTACTTTAGAAGGAGGAAAAAAATCTACTTCAGCTAAAAAAGAAGCGCCAAAATCTGAAGCCAAATCAGAATCTTCTGATGATTTAAGCAAGCATACTGTTGCTGAACTTAGAGAAATGGCTAAAGAAAAAGGAGTTGAAGGTTATTCTTCAATGAAAAAAGCGGAATTAGTTGAAGCTTTAAGTAAATAATATTAATCTACTAAAAACCTAAAATAAGATGGCACATAAGAAAGGAGTTGGTAGTTCTAAGAATGGTAGAGAATCAGAATCAAAACGATTAGGAGTTAAGATTTTTGGTGGTCAAGCTGCTATTGCTGGAAATATCATCGTAAGACAAAGAGGTACTGCACACAATCCAGGTGAAAATGTTTATGCAGGAAAAGATCATACTTTGCACGCCAAAGTAGATGGTCTTGTAAAATTCACTAAGAAAAAAGATAATAAATCTTATGTATCTATCGAGCCTTTCGAAGCTTAAGATACTTTTTTAGTCCTATAAAAAAAGCTGTAATCATTATTTGATTGCAGCTTTTTTTATAGCTAAAATCTATTTAACAAGTTTTAAACATTTTAGCTAGAAAGTATTTGTTACATTTAAAAACTAATCAAATATATTTTAATTATGAAAAAATTTCTAATTTGTTCAACATTATCGCTTAGTTTATTGTGTTCAAGCTGTTTAGGTTCTTTTAGTGCTTTTAATAACTTAAAAGACTGGAACATGGGGGTGAGTGATAGTAAATTTGTGAATAACTTATTATTTTGGGGACTAAATATTGTACCTGTTTATGGACTTTTCTTCTTAGGAGATACCATTATTTTTAATGTAATTGAATTTTGGTCTGGTTCTAATCCAATTGCAATGTCTGAAGGTGAAGTTGAAACTCAAATCATCGAGCATGAAGGTAATCAAGTAAGGTTAACTGCAACTAAGAATAAAATGAATATTGAAGTTCTTGACGGACCTAAACAAGGTAAAAAAGTAGATTTAGTTTATAACCCTTCTGAAAAATCTTGGACAGCTATTAAAGAAAATGGAGAAGAAATTAAACTATCTTCATTTAAAGATGGAATGTATATTGTTCACTTGCCAAACAAAGATGTGCAAGTAGACCCTACAACTTCTAGAGAAACTGGTTTAGCTATGTTAGAAAGTCATATGTATGCTAATGAATGTGAAGCGCTTGCAGCTGTTAAGTAATTCATATTTATCAATAAAAAAAGCGTTTGAAGTTTTCAAACGCTTTTTTTATGACGATAATCTATCAAGATGTTTTTTATTCAGGAAGATCAGTCAGCGTTTTCATAAAAGCAACTAAAGCTTGTTGCTCTTTTTCTGAAAGGTCTAAGTTATCAAACGGAAGAGTCTGATGAGGTAAGTTAAAACCTAATCCTGCGCCGCCACCTTTGTTGTAAAAATTAATAACTTCTTCTAAACTTTCATAAACTCCGTTATGCATGTACGGGGCTGTAAAAGCAACATTTCGGACCGTGGGAGTTTTAAACATTCCTTTCTGTATAGGTTCTTTATACATAAAATAGAAACCTGTGTCGTTATCGAGCTTTTTATTTGATGCAGTTTCTGGCACTCCAATAACTTCTTTTTCTGTTTCAGAGAAAAAAGGAGGTACTGTTCCGCTAGTTAAGGGCATAAAATGACACGTTGCGCATAAAGCTTTCCCCATAAATAAATTCATACCTAATTGCTCTTGTGGCGTGAAATTTTTTTCTTCTCCTCTTATGTTTTTGTCAAATTTAGAGCTAAATCCGTTAAGGGTAGAAATGTATGCAGAAAGTGCTTTAATGGTTTCTGTATTTGTCCATTTCACTTTCTTGCCAAAAGCTTTTTCGAAGTCTTTAATGTAGCTAGAATCTTTAGCTATTTTGTCTGAAAATTCATGTACAGAACTATTAAATTCTTCCTTATTAGTAAAAACTCCTGAAATTTGAGCCAGTAAACTCCCCGCTCTGCCATCCCAAAAAAAGCCTTTTTGAAAAATAGAATTAATTAAGGTTGGAGAGTTGCGTTTTAAAGGGTTTCCTATATTATTAACATTGGCAACTAAACCATCTGCATAGCCCATTGACGGTTGATGACAGGTTACACAAGCCATGTTTGCTGAATGCGATAAATTCTTATCAAAGAAAAGTCGCTTTCCTAATGTTATCTTTGCTTGTGACGGAGCTTTATTTGTTGCTTTACGAAAGTAATCTACATTAAATGATTTGTCTTCAAAAAAAGTAGGCGCGTCAAAATTAAAAGGCTTGTTGTTTACGGGTTCCCAAATTGCTGAAGTTTTTCTAATGTCAACCCAACTACGCATAACAGGATTAAAATAATCTCTTAGAAATGTATATCGATCGAAGCTGTTAAAATCTGGATTTTTACCTATAAAACCTATTGCATGACTTATTTGTTGCTGAAACTTTTCATCAAGTTTAGGTTCTTTAATCTTTATGGTTTTTTGAATACTTAGCTTATAGACGGTAAGTAAATTTTTTAAGGATGCTTTTGTTTCTTTAAGGCCTAAACCGCTTACTGGGGTGTCAAAACCAGTAATTCCAAAACTTACGATTCTCATGAGTTGCTGATGAGTGGCAATAAAAAAACGTTGAGCATTTAGTTCTCTTTTTTCGATGGCATCGTGTAAGACTTGCATAAGACCACGCGTTAATTCTATTTCGCGTTTAAAATCATTTTCAGAAACACCGCCTTCATAAATTGATTCTTCAATTTTTTGAAGCCCTATGGGTAAAAGTACGCGTTGGGTATCTTCTGTTAGCCTAGGTAAAGCTGGACCATTTGCTTGATGACCTACTTCTGGTTTTAAGTATGATGCGTAAGGTTCTGCTTCTTTAAATGCTTCACGAGTTTTTATAAAATAAGCTTTTGCTTTAGCTGATTTTACAGAGGTGTTATTCAAGCTATCTAAATATTTTAGTGTTTTGGTGCTGTTTTCTAGATAATAGTTTTGTGCAGAAGACCAGTTTACTTTTGTTAGTGAAGCTTCGGTCTTTTTGTTTTTCTGTTCATTTTTGCACGCAGCTATTACACTGAAAACAACCATAACTTTAAGTAGTTTGACTTTCAATGGAATTTTCATTATTTGTAAGTTTAATTCTATAGAAAAACCCCCGTTAAAAACGGAGGTTTAATTTATTTTATAAAACGTATTATCTAGGTAAACCTTGTAGTAAAACTATTTGACCGCCTTGGTTGTCTTCGTAAGTTCCATCGGTAAATGTATGTCCGTCTCTACCTTTAAAACTTTCATCTTTCCAATAGTGTGGTTGCAGGTTAAGCATAAATGTACCTGGTACGCCAACTTTTTCTGATATATCTGTTAAAGCTCCGTATTCACCACTTAAGCCTGTGCTACCATTTTCTGCAAGATCTTGTCTTACTACAAATTCGAGTACAGGGTTAACGTTGTTTCCATTCAAATCAGATTGATAAATATATGCCGAATGACCTCTGTCAAAAGAGTTAGGGTCTTCTTGAAAGTAGACAAAGTTTTCTGTCACACAAATGTTATCAGGACTTTGTAATACAGATACATTACCGTCTGCATTATTGCTACTGGTGTTACCACTAACAACTTGTGTTAACTGTCCTTCAAGCGGATTGTTTTCATCTAACTCTAGCTTGTAAACGGTTCCCCAGTCATTATAAGTTCCTCTGCCTGGGCCGCGGCCTGTTACTGCAAAATACACGTTACGGTTGTTAGACGCAGATCCTTTTTGATAATCTACATCTTCTACACGCATAAAAGCTGAAGCTTGAACAGCAACGCATGCATCTTCCATTTCATCTTTAGTGAAATCTTTTCCGTTCGCAATTTCTACAAATTCAACTGCATAAGTTTGTTGAAAATCAAGGTTACTTTCATTGTATATTTCGCCTGTATTTACCGTTGTTTTTCCATTGTTTCCATCAGAAATTTCTTTAAAACGAAGTACATAAATTTTACCGTTTTCTAAATCTGCATCTCCATTTTCTGATAAGTAAAGTGCTACTTGCCCTTCAGAGCCGCTAGAATCATCATCACCGCCAATAATTACGGTTTTTCCTGGATATGCAACTTTGGGTAATGGTACTGCATTTTCCCAAGAAAACTCACCTAAAGCATCTAAGCCAAAATCTGCACCAGGTTCTGGTGTCATATAAGGATCTATACCTTTAACATCGTAATTTATACTTTCTGAAGCAGATAGAAATAAATCTTGAGAACCGCCGTGTATTTCTGCTTCCCACATTGTACCGCTACACTGTCTTGCATAATCTGCAACACTAGAGTTTAATAACCACTCGCCACTAACTGGTGTTAAGTACTTATCAAGCATAATTCTTGAAACCGCATAGGTATCTTCTGCATTAACGATGTACATATAGCCATCACTATTAGGATCTTTTAAAAGTCCTGCTCCATCTTGAGCACCAACTAGTTTGAAATCATTACTGAGTGTGTCTGATGAACTAAGAATAGAATAGGCATTTACATAGTTAAATTGTGGCATCATTGCCACTAGAGGTTCTAAGTTAGACTTATTAGAAAACATTGCTGGTTCTGGTGTAAAATCTTCACCGTCTGAGCCGTTTGCACCATCTGAACCGTTAACTCCATCGGTACCGTCAACTCCGTCTTCTACTTCACAAGAAGTAACAAATGTAGCTGTAGCAGTAAGCAGCATAAAATTTAAAAGCAATCGTTTAAAAGTAATCATGTTTAATAGGTTTTAGTTTTTTTGATTTGTTAAAACTACCTATAAATGTTTCTGCTAGTGTTAATTGTATTTCTAGCTTACGTGAAGAAATCTTTAAGCTAAGTTTAAGTGCGTTAGTTGAATATCATTATTTATAATGGTTATAAAGATAAATGTTAAGGAATATGAAGAAACAAATTTTAAATGCATATTTATGCTAAGTATATGGGCAAATAAGTAAAAAGGCTGTCCAACAGGACAACCTTTTTCATAACTTTATAAGTATTGAACAATTAAGATTCGCAACTACTACAATTTACTAGGTTGTTTACCATTTCTTTAGAAACACTTTGGCTTCTTTGGTAGTAAAGTGTTTTTACTCCTAACTTCCAAGCTTCAATTAATAAGTTATTTACTTCTTTAATTGGTACAGCTGAAGGAATATTAATATTTAAACTTTGTGACTGGTCGATATACTTTTGACGAATAGAAGCTTGTTGGATAATTTCTAACTGACTAATTTCTTTAAAAGTTTTAAATACAGCTTTTTCATGGTCAGTAAGTTCATTAAGTTTCTGAACACTACCATTGTCTAGCATGATGTTTCTCCAAGTATCTTCATTATCAATTCCTTTTTCTTGAAGCAATTGTTTTAAGTATTTGTTCTTTCTAATGAAATTCCCTTTAGAAAGACCAGCCTTATAATAATTACTACTAAAAGGTTCAATTCCTGGAGAAGTTTGTCCTAAAATAGCAGATGATGAGGTGGTAGGAGCAACCGCTAATGTAGTGGTGTTTCTTCTTCCGTAACCCTTTAAAACCTCAGGTTCTCCGTAAATTCTTGCTAATTCTTCTGTAGCTTTGTCTGCTTTAGCGCGAATATGTTTAAAAATTTCTGTGGTTTTTGCTTTTGCTTCCATCCCTTCAAACGGAATGTTCATTTTTTGTAAATATGAGTGCCATCCTAATACTCCTAATCCTAATGCTCTGTGACGTTTTGCAAAACGATTAGCAGAAGATAGGTAATAGTTGTCTTCAGTTTTTTGAATAAATTCTTCTAAAACAGCATCTAAGAAAAAGGTAGCTAATTTAACAGCTTCTGTGTCTTTCCATTCATCATATAACTCTAGATTCATAGAAGATAAACAGCAGATAAAAGATTCTTCTTCAGAAGAAGGAAGCATAATCTCAGAACATAGATTACTGGCATTAATTTGCATGCCTAAATCTTTGTATACTTGAGGTTTATTTCTGTTTACATTGTCTGAAAAGAAAATATATGGTAAACCTTTTTGTTGTCTACTTTCTAATACTTTAGCCCAAACTTTACGTTTATCTGGATCTCCATCAATCATTTCTTGCATCCAGTAATCTGGAACGCAAACGGCATTAAAAAGGTTTTGAATAGGATTACCTATATTCTTTATTTTTAAAAACTCTTCAATATCTGGGTGGTCTATATCTAAATAGGTGGCAAATGCTCCGCGACGAACTCCTCCTTGTGAAATGGTATCCATAGCGGTATCAAAAAGCTTCATAAAACTTACCGCTCCACTACTTTTACCGTTATCTGTAACTGCACTCCCACGTGCTCTTAACCCCCCAAAATAACCAGAAGTACCTCCGCCAATTTTAGTCTGCATAATCACCTCACCAAGCTTATGAGTAATACCTTCTATATTATCTGGAATATGTACGTTAAAACAAGAAATAGGTAAGCCTCTTTCGGTTCCCATATTTGCCCAAATTGGTGAGCTTAAACTCATCCAACCGCGTTCAATCATTTCTTGAAAAGACTCTTTTAATTCTGGTTTGTATAGTCTTTTAGCTGCGGCAGTAGTAATTCTGTCGATCGCGCCTTCTACCGTTTCTCCCTTTAAAAGGTAACCACGGTTTAGTATTTGTTCGCTCTCTTCATTTTTCCACCAAAGTTTCTTTCTTAGGGAATCATTATCGTTTATTAAAGGTAATTCGCTTGTGAACATAGGAGTTGTCAGTTTTTAAAAAATTTAAAATAAGTCTTCGGCAGTAATACTTTTATCGTGTTTGGTGTAATCTACAGGTCGCTTGGCAAAGAAATCATCTAGGCTATTCGCGAAAACTTCTTCTTCAAACCAGCGCATTGGCGCATATTGTTCTGCAGTTATATGGTAAATTTTATCCATCCCAATTTTTTCCATACTATCGTCAATACGGAATTTCATAAAGTTGAGAAGGTCATTTTTCTTTACATTTTCTAATTCGCCATTTTCAAAAATCCAATCTAAAATTTTGCTTTCTACTTCTAAAGAATGTTTAACGGTTTCTTTAATGTGAGTAATAGTAGCTTCATCAAAGAAATCTGGATATTCTTCTTTAATTTTATTAATGATATAGATACCACCATTGGCATGAATTTGTTCGTCTACAGAAGTCCATGCAATTATGTTACTTACATTTTTCATTAATCCTTTAAAACGGGTAAAAGATAAAATAATCGCAAATTGACTAAATAACGAGACGTTCTCAATTAAGATCGAAAACAAGATAAGAGAAACTACATATTTTTTCTCATCTTGAGAATTGGCGTCTTTAAGTGCTTTAGAAAGATAATCTACACGCTCTTTAATTACTGGAACCTCTAATAGGTCTCTAAACTCATCATTATAACCCAGTACTTCTAAAAGACGGGAATACGCTTCAGAATGTCTAAATTCACATTCAGCAAAAGTGCTTCCTAAACCATTAAATTCTGGTTTTGGAAAATGATCGTAAATTTTACCCCAAAACGATTTGACAGCAACTTCAATTTGCGCAATAGCTAATAAACTATTTTTTATTGCGGTTCTTTCGCCAAGATTTAAATGTGAATGAAAATCTTGTGTATCTGCGGTAAAATCTATTTCACTATGTACCCAATAGGTCTTATTGATAGCTTCAGTAAATGTTAAAACTTCTGGATACTCGAACGGTTTGTAGTTAACTCTTTTGTCAAAAATGGCCATAACTTTATGTAGAATTTAGATTATTTTTTATCCCTAAATTGTTAACGTTTTTGTTCTCAGACTACTGCGAAAAATCAATTGAATAAAAACGGGTTCACTAAATTACAGGATGATTATATTTTATTTTCTTAAAAGAAGAAAAAGATTTAAAGAGGTTATTAACAATATGTTAAGTGTTTGTATATCAATTAGTTACGCTTGTGTTTTTAATTTTAATAAACATAAGTTAATATTTGTTTAATATACAATTAATACAATCATTATAATTTTATCAAATTATAAAATTCGAGACTAATGCTTCTGAAGATGAATGTTTATTTTTCTTTTTTTTTTATTCTTATTGTCGGTGTAAATCTTCAAGCCAAAGAACAAATTAATCTAGACGAGAATTCTAGATTTAAAGACTCAACTTTAACTCGTTTAACACAAGAATTAGAGGTTTTAAAAAAAGACGGTGCTTTAAATGTATTAGCAAAAAAGCATCTTCAGTTAGGCGATTTTTTTAAAGAATCTGAAGTTTTTACAGAAGCTATAGCTCAATATACTTCTGCTTTAAAAGTTGCCGAGCAAGATAAAAAGGATTCCCTTCAAATAATATTGAAAAATCGTATAGGTTATATTTATCTATCTCTCAAAAACTATAAGAAGGCAGAAAATTTTTTATTGCAAAGTATAGCGAGTGCGCAGCAATATCAATTTTTTAGGGCTGAAGCTATTGCAGAAGAGATTTTAGGAACTTGTTTTGAAAAAAAAAGAGATTACTTAAAAGCTTTGCAGCATCAGCAGCGAAGTTTAGAATTGTTTGAAGAATTAGAAGATGCCGAAGGCATAGCTATAGTTTACGAAAATATAGGAAGTGTTTATGAAGATTTAAACCAATATGACGATGCGCTGAGTTATTTTTTAAAAGCTAATGACTATTATCAAAATGTAAAAAATGTTCAGCAAGTTAACGTGATTAATAATATAGGTGATGTATATCGTAAAACACAGCGTTACCCCCAAGCTTTAAGTTATACGCAAAAAGCACTTCAATTAGCTGAAAATTTTGAAGATAAGCACCAAATAGGAAGTGCTCATAAAGATTTAGCTAAAACCTATGTTTTGCTAAAAGACCATCAAAAGGCTTATGAACATTTATATGCATATAATCAAATTCAAGAGCGTGAATTTTATACGCAAAATTTTAGGCAATTAAATGTACTCCAAACCCTTTACGAGACAGAAAAGAAGGAAACTCAAATCGAGTTGCTTACCGAACAAAATAAAATAAACGAAGCCAATCAAAATTTAATATTATTGGGCGGAGGAGCAGTTTTGTTTTTTTCTGGACTCTCATTTTTATTTATTAATAGAAAACGAAAAGAAAAATCTAAGCTGCAAGCTTATGAGCAGCTTGTTTTACAAGCAGAGTTAGATAAAAAAGCTATAGAAGAGAAAAAGTTGCAAGATGAAATTAAATTAAAAACGGCTTCACTTTCAAAATACAGTTTAAATATTGCGCAGAAGAATAAGTTACTGTCAGATCTTTCCGCTACCCTAAAAAAGATGAGTAATCGCTCAAAAATGGATACCCAAACTAAAATTAAAGAACTAGCTAAAGAATTAGATTTTGCCCTACAGCAAGAAGATGAATGGGATGAGTTTATGAACTTTTTTGAAGATGTGCATCCGCAATTTTTTAAAGATCTTGCTAAAGTGGCGACATCTAAACTAACCTCTTCAGAATTACGTTTGGCGATGCTACTTCGGTTAAATCTTTCTTCAAAAGAAATTTCTTCAATTTTAAGAGTCACTCCAGATAGTGTTCGAGTAGCGAGGTACCGTTTAAGAAAAAAACTTCCTATAAATTCCAAACAAGAATTGGTACATTTTCTTATGAATTTGTAAAAATTTCACCCTCTCTTTATTAATTGTTAGTGTAATGTAAATAAATCTTAATTGTTGCCTTAAAGTAGCTATACATTTATCTGTTTGTTCATCATTTGTTGCTATCTAAAAGAACTCTTAATCTACTGATAAATATAGATTTGTACTGTTTCTAATAGTCAACTTAATTTAACTACCAATGAACTTAAAAATTACACTTGTAACATTATTTGTTGCTTTCAATTTTAGCTTTTTACTTGCTCAAGAAGGCGTAGTAAGAGGTACAATTACAGATGAAAACGGAATTTATGTTCCTGGCGCATCGGTGATGATTCAAGAACTCAAAAAAGGGACGGTCACTAATTTTGACGGAGAATTTACCTTGTTAGATATTCCTGTAGGAACGTATGAATTAGACGTAAAATATTTAGGATACGAAACCCTATCGCAAGAAGTAATTGTAGAAAAAAATAAGACACTATCTGTAAAGTTTGTTTTAAATGCTGCGGAAACTACTTTAGGAACGGTTCAAATTATTGGGAACGGTTTAAGCGCTCAAGCCAAAGCTTTAAACTCGCAGAAGAACAAAACAAACATTACCAATATTGTTTCAACAGATCAAATAGGGAAATTTCCAGACGCTAATATTGGTGATGCCGCCAAACGTATTCCTGGTATTACCATGCAAGTAGATCAAGGAGAAGCTAGAAATATTATTATTAGAGGTTTAGCACCACAACTTAATTCGGTTACTTTAAACGGAAGCAGAATTCCTTCAGCAGAAGGTGATAATCGTAATGTTCAGATGGATTTAATTCCATCAGATATGATTCAAACAATAGAAGTGAGTAAAGCAGTAACTCCAGATATGGATGCAGATGCTTTGGGAGGTTCTGTAAATTTAGTAACTCGATCTTCTCCAGAAAGTTTTAGACTTTCAGCTACCGTTGGTTCAGGGATGAATTTTATTACCAACAAGCGTATTTTAAACGGATCTTTTTTAGTGGGAGATCGTACTAAAAACGGCAAGTTTGGTTATATGCTTTCAGCATCTATTAATGACAATGATTTTGGATCTGATAACGTAGAAGCAGATTGGAATAATGAATTTGAATATAATGCTGGCGATCCAGATAATTTAGAAGAGGTGGCAGTAACCCCTTATGCTGAAAAGTTTGAAACTAGAAAATATTTGGTGCAACGAGTAAGACGTAGTTTTTCTGCCAATTTTGATTACCGTTTTAATGTTAATAATTCTATTTATTTCAAATCGATGTATAACTGGAGAGATGATCGTGAAAATAGATTTGCGATGACTTCAGAAATTTTAGATGGTGAAGATATTGAAGCAGGAGATTTTGAAGTAACCAATGGAAATTTAACTCGTTTTCCTGCAGAAATTACCAGAGAAACAAAAGGTGGCATTCCTGGCGGAAGAACCCAAAACCGTAGGTTAGAAGATCAGCGTATGCAAAACTACACCTTGGGCGGAGATCATATTTTTGGAAACGTAAAAGTAGATTGGATGGGAGCTTATGCAAAAGCTTCAGAAGAACGTCCAAATGAACGTTACGTGGTTTATGCTTCAGAATATCAGGTGAATAATGGAGTTAATACAAGAAAACCATTGCATTCTGCAGTAGAAAGCCCAGATTTAGGCAATTTTCAATTAGACGAATTAACCGAAGAATATCAATATACCGAAGAAGAAGATATTAATGTTTTTGCAAATGCAGAATTGGCTTCAGACTTTTTTGGAAACGGAGATGGCATCATCAAATTTGGAATTCGTGGAAGGTTTAAAAATAAAAATAGAGACAACAATTTCTTTGAATACAGTCCGCTAGCAGATAATATTAATTCTTTAGGGGACGTTAGAACTAAAACTTATGCAGGAGACGGATTCTTAGCTGGTAGTCAATATCAGCCAGGAGTATTTGCTTCACCTGAATTTTTAGGAAGTTTAGATTTAAATAATTCAGATCTTTTTGATAAAGAAGATGTTAAAGATGAATATTTAAGTGAAAACTTTGATGTAAAAGAAAATGTCTATGCTGGTTATGTGATGGCTAACCAAAAGCTATCAGATAAATTAAGTCTTCTAGCTGGTGTACGTGTAGAAGCTACTCAAATAGAAAGTACCGGAAACGAAGTGAATTATAATGAAGAAGGTGAGTTTACAGGAGCTATGAAAATTAAAGCAAAAAGTGATTATACTAATATTTTACCAGGCTTACATTTTAAGTACGATTTAAATGAAAAAACTGTGTTGCGTTTAGCGTGGACCAATACACTTTCTAGACCTAACTATTTAGATTTGGTGCCTTACGAATCTATAAATAATGAAGATGAAGAAATTACTTTAGGAAACACAAACTTAAATCCCACAACCTCGATGAACTTCGATTTTATGGCAGAACACTATTTTGGACGTGTAGGTTTACTTTCGGGAGGTGTTTTTTATAAAGATATTAATGATTTTGTTTATACTTATGTTGTTGAAGATCAAGCAACGGGTTACGATAAATACCAGCCTTTAAATGGCGATGATGCAAGTATTTTCGGTGTAGAGTTATCGTTTCAGCGGCAATTAGATTTCTTGCCAGGTTTTGCAAAAAACTTTAGCATTTATACCAACTATACATATTTACATTCTACCGCAAACGGAATTAGAAACGAAGATGGCGACGAGCGTGGAGAGTTAGATTTGCCAGGTTCTTCTCCAAATATGTTTAATGCGTCCTTATCATATTCAGATAAAAAATTTAGCGCAAGACTTTCAGGTAATTTCTCTGATGCATATTTAGATGAATTAGGAGGCAATGATTTTGAAGATCGTTACTATGATCATCAGTTCTTCTTAGATTTTAATGTAAATTATTCATTCACTAAAAACTTAAGCCTTTACGCAAGTTTAAATAATATTACCAATCAACCTTTACGTTATTACCAAGGTGTAAGCAGTAGAACAATGCAAATGGAATATTATGAAAGAAGACTAACCGTAGGTCTAAAATTCAATTTATATTAAACATTAGAATAATTAGTTACTGCTCGATTAGAAACTTTGAGCAATAACTAATTTATACCCTAAATATTTACTTATGAAAAAAATACTAATAGCAATTGCTAGTATCGCTTTCGCATCTTGCGGACCAGAATTACCAGAAATTAAACCAGATCTTATTACCGAATCTACTTTACACGATACCGACGATCCTGCCATTTGGGTGAATAAAAATAATACAGAAGAAAGTATTGTTTTTGGTACCGATAAAGATACGGATGGGGCAATTTATGCCTTTGATTTAGACGGAAAAATTATTGAAGCGAAAACCCTTCGTGGGATGAAACGCCCCAATAATGTAGATGTAGCATACAATGTGAAAATCAACGATTCTGTAACTACCGATATTCTGATGTTTACCGAAAGAGAACGCGAGCAAATACGTTTATTTTCTGTACCAGATATGAAACCTTTAGATCAAGGTGGTTTTAAAGTTTTTCAAGAGAAACGTGAGAATGAGTGGAGCCTTCCTATGGGAATTTCAATTTATAAATCCCCAAAAACCAATAAAACTTACGCAATAGTAGGAAGAAAAAACGGACCTAAAACCAATTACTTACATCAGTTTGAATTGGTGCCTGCAGGAGACTATATTGAATTTAAGCTAGTGAGAGAATTCGGTAACTTTAGTGGTGAAAAAGAAATTGAAGCTATTGCAGTAGATGAAGAGTTGGGCTACATTTATTATGCAGATGAAAAAGTTTGTGTTCGCAAATACCAAGCAGAACCAAATGTTAATAATACAGAGCTTTCTTGTTTTGGAGCAGAAACGTTTAACAGAGATATAGAAGGGATTGCGATTGCTACTTATAAAAACAGGGAAGGTTATATTATTGTTTCAGATCAACAAGAACATACCTTTAATTTCTTCGATCGAAAAACCAACGAATTTTTATTCGCTAAAAACTTAGGTACCACAGAAACCGATGGTTGTGAAGTTTACACAGGATATTTAAATGAAAAGTTTCCTAACGGACTTTTCGTAGCTATGAATGATAATAAAAATTTCTATTTCTATGACTTATCGAAGATTATTGACGCTAAGTAGTTTAATTATTTTTTGCATACTCCTAAGTACGCTTAATGTTAGCGCGCAAAAAAAATACTACAATCAAAACGAAAATGAAAATTTAAAAAACCTTCAGGTTGAAGAAGACGGTTATCATTTTTATGTAATTGGTGATTGGGGAAGAAACGGACATTTTAAACAAGCCGAAGTTGCCAGTATTATGCAGCAAGCTGGTTTTATTTTAGAGCCTGAGTTTATCATTTCTGTGGGAGATAATTTTTATCCCGATGGGATTGCTTCTGTAGATGATCCTTTTTTGAAAAGTAGTTATGAAGATATTTATTACGGTTCTAATTTGTTTTGCCCTTGGTACGTAGTTTTAGGTAATCACGGTTACCGTGGTAATATTCAAGCGCAAATAGATTATACCAATATAAGTCAGCGTTGGAAAATGCCTTCGCATTATTATGAGGTTGAAAAAACGCTAGAAGATGATAAATCTAAAGCAAAGTTTATTTTTCTAGATACCAATCCGTTTGAGGACGATTATTATAATGCTGAAAAATATGCACAAGTAAAAACACAAGATTCTTCGAAGCAGAAAAAATGGCTAGAGAAAACCTTGAAAAACTCTACTGCAGATTGGAATATTGTAATTGGTCATCATCCATTATACACCTCAGGAAAGAGGGTGGATGATGAACCTTATGTAAGACATCATTTAGAAAGTTTATTTGAAAAATACAATGTTCCTGCTTACTTTGCAGGGCACGAACACGACATCCAGCATTTAAAACCGAAAGATGTAAAAACACATCATTTTGTTTCTGGTGCAGGGTCTGAAGTGAGGCCAACAGGAATATCAGATTTTACGAAGTTCTCGAAATCTGAACAAGGATTTTTAATTGTAAGCTTATTACCCAATAAGATGTTGGTGCAAGCTGTAAATTGGAAAGGTGAAGTAACTTATAGATGTGAGATACCCAAATAATAAGTCTTAAATACGTTTTCTTTCAATGAAAAAGCCCGCAATTAGCGGGCTTTTTCTATTGTGAATTACTAATAAATAATTAGTATCTGTAGTATTCAGGTTTAAACGGCCCTTGTACTTCAACACCGATATATTCAGCTTGTTCTTTAGAAAGTTCAGTTAATTCAACTCCAATTTTTTCTAAGTGTAAAGCAGCCACTTTTTCATCTAAATGTTTAGGTAGCATATACACTTTGTTCTCGTATTGTTCAGGACGATTCCAAAGTTCGATTTGCGCTAAGGTTTGGTTGGTGAATGAGTTACTCATCACAAAACTAGGGTGACCAGTTGCACAACCAAGATTCACTAAACGGCCTTCAGCTAATAAGATAATATCTTTACCATTAATGGTATATTTATCTACTTGTGGTTTAATTTCAACTTTAGTATCACCGTGATTATCATTTAACCAAGCAACAGCGATTTCGTTATCAAAATGCCCAATATTACAAACGATGGTTTTGTCTTTCATCGCTTCAAAATGCTCTCCACGAACTATATCTTTATTACCAGTAGTGGTAATAACGATATCTGCTTTATCAAGTACATTTTCTAATTTTTTTACTTCAAAACCGTCCATAGCAGCTTGTAATGCACAAATTGGGTCAATTTCTGTTACGGTAACGATAGATCCTGCACCTTTAAAAGATTGAGCAGTACCTTTACCAACATCACCATAACCACAAACAACTACGCGTTTTCCGGCTAACATCACGTCTGTAGCACGTCTAATAGCATCTACAGCACTTTCTCGACATCCGTATTTGTTATCGAATTTAGATTTAGTAACTGAGTCATTTACGTTAATGGCTGGCATTACTAAAGTCCCATTTTTCATACGTTCGTATAAACGGTGAACGCCGGTAGTGGTTTCTTCAGATAACCCGCGAATGCCTTCGGCTAATTCCGGATACTTATCAAAAACCATATTGGTTAAATCTCCGCCGTCATCTAAAATCATATTTAGTGGTTTGCGATCTTCTCCAAAGAAAAGGGTTTGCTCGATACACCAGTTAAATTCTTTTTCATTCATCCCTTTCCAAGCGTAAACAGGCACTCCG
The DNA here is from genome assembly GCF_019311235.1 of Mesonia aestuariivivens. Lineage (GTDB taxonomy): Bacteria > Bacteroidota > Bacteroidia > Flavobacteriales > Flavobacteriaceae > Mesonia > Mesonia aestuariivivens. The sequence goes on from NZ_JAHWDF010000001.1 coordinate 248,810, forward strand.
CTAGCAGCAATAGCAGCGGCAGCTTGATCTTGGGTAGAGAATATATTACAAGAACTCCAAGTAACTTCTGCACCCAAAGCTGTTAAGGTTTCGATAAGAACTGCAGTTTGGATAGTCATGTGTAAACATCCTGCAATACGAGCGCCTTTTAACGGTTGTTCATCTTTATATTCTTCACGTAAAGACATTAGTCCAGGCATTTCTGCTTCAGCAAGTTCTATTTCTTTACGACCCCAATCTGCAAGGGAAATATCTTTTACTTTATACGCCGTGTAAGGCACTGTTTTCGTACTCATATTCTTATATTTGTTAATTCGCAATTTTTCTGGTACAAAAATACATAATATCTAATAAATTTTATGGCTCTTTATAAAACTATAACAGTTAATGAACATACTAACGTCTTCATTTGGAAGATTGAAGAGTCGCTAGAATGGTTATCAAAAGATATTAAGTTAACTGAAAATTGTCAGAATCGAGTAGATAAGATGAAGTCTGAAATTCATCAACGTGGTTTTATGAGTATTCGACATTTATTAGCAGAAGCCGGATATACTGATTTTGATTTGTATTATGACGAGCAAGGAAAACCACATTTAAAAGATGGTAAATATATTTCCATCACCCATTCATTTGAATTTTCTGGAATAATTGTAAGCAAAAAACCCATCGGGATTGATATTGAAAAGCAACGCCATAAAATTTTAAAAATTGCACCTAAATTTACACCTTTAGAAGAGTACCACACGCTCGCGAATGAAGAAGCAATAATTAGAAAACTTACCATTGTGTGGGGAGCTAAAGAAGGAATTTATAAATTAATGGGAATTTCTGGTTTATTATTTTTGCACCATATGTATGTAGAAGATTTCTCTTTTGGAGATGAAGAGCTTTCTGCACGATTAAACTATAAAGGTGAACAAACAAACTTCAACTTAAAATACTTAGAATTTGAAGGCTTTACTTGCGTTTACACGCTTTTAGCTGAATGATTTTTGTTGGTTCTGAAATTTTTCAGTCAAGCTTTATTTTAGATAACTTGTTAATTCATAGGGAGTGAATGAGATTTACTTGTAGAATTATTTTAAATTTTTTAGTAATTGAAGGGGTTACTCTTTATAATTTAATAAGTTTTAAATTCACAGGGTGAAATTTTAGAAAGTTTAAAATAAATTCAAGACATTTATTGCCGTTAAAATTTTACTGAACTTATGACCGAAATTTTTGATTGGCTTTTTGCACAATACCAAGACATCCCTACTTATTTAGTGGTTTTAGAGATAGCTGGAGTAGTCTTCGGGATTTTAAGTGTTATTTTTTCTAAAATGAATAATATATGGGTTTATCCAACGGGGTTGGTAAGCACTTTTTTATATGTTTATATTCTTCAATATTATGGGTTATTAGGAGATATGTTGATAAATGCCTATTATTTTTTAATGAGCATTTATGGCTGGTATGTTTGGACACGAAAAGTAGATGGTCAGCATCATACTCCAATTACCAAAACAACAAAAAGCGAACAAAAACAAACAGTTTTAATTTTTATAGCAACCGTTTTAGGAATTACTCTGCTGTATGAAAGCTTCGATAAATGGGAGGCCTGGTATTCTTATACAGATATTTTCACCACCGCTATTTTCTTTGTAGGAATGTGGTTAATGGCAAAAAAGAAAATTGAAAATTGGATCTATTGGATTATCGGAGATATTATTTCAGTGCCACTATACTTTTATAAAGGCTTAATGTTTAGTGCCGTTTTGTATTTAGTTCTTACGGTAATCGCTTTTTATGGGTATTTTTCGTGGAAAAAGTTGCTTTACAAACCCGTAGAAAACTTAACGTAATTTTTTAATAGTGGTAACTATTAAAATAATGTCAAAACTTACCCCCATATTATTAATGTTTTGATAAAGTAAAATTCATTTTCTAAAGAAATTGTATTTTTAAAATCCATTATATAGAAAATAATTAAATGTACATATTACAATAATTAAGGTTAATTGTAATAAAGTTATATTAAATATAGTTAGATTTTGATAACATTTTTTATTTTAAAGTCTAAGTGTATTTTAGTTTTAGTAATAATATAATTCAGCCTAAATGATAGAGGAAGCAGTTTTAAATAATGATGATATAGCTCAAATAAAAAAGCACGGTTTAGAGGTAAACACTGTGAAAAATCAATTAGCAACTTTTCAAGAAGGTATTCCTAAAGTAGAGTTGGTTAGTGCTGCGAGTGTTAGTGACGGAATACAGTCTTTTAGCGAAGCAGAAATAGAACTCTTTTCTAGAAAATATGAAGACTCGAAGTTAGATGTAATAAAATTTATACCAGCTAGTGGTGCAGCTACACGTATGTTTAAAGTTTTGCACCAATTCTTAAAAGATTTTGATGCGCAAGAGAGCTCACTTTCAGAATTTATCGCAGCTCAAGAATCTAATTTACTAAGAGATTTTTTTCATCAAAAAGAAAATTTTCCTTTTTATAACGATGTTGTAAAGGAAGCAAAGAAAAACCATCAAAATTACTCTCAATTATCTAGTGATGAGCAAAATCACATCTTTGTTCAAACCTTACTCGATGAACAAGGACTTAATTTTAGTAATCTTCCTAAAGGCTTAGTTCCTTTTCATAAATATGAAAATCATACATTAACCGCTTTTGAAGAACATTTATTTGAAGCTTCTAAATATTCTAAAAGAAAGGGAATCGCTAAGCTTCATTTTACAGTTACAGAAGAACATCTAGAAAAATTTAAAATTGAATTTGAAAAAATTAAAGAACGTGTAGAGAAAGCAACATCTACTAAGTTTGAGGTTGAGTATTCTTTTCAGAAAAAAGCAACAGACACTATAGCAGTAGATTTTAAAAACCAGCCTTTTAGAAATGACCAAGGAGAAATTTTATTTAGACCTGGTGGACATGGTGCGTTAATTGAAAATTTAAACGATCTAGATACGGATCTTATATTCATTAAAAATATTGATAATGTAATTAAGCAAGAACATGTAGATTTAATCGCTAAACATAAAAAAGCATTAGCTGGAGAATTAATAAATGTGCAAGAAAAAATATTTGAGATTCTAAAGAGAATCGATATCGATGGTTTCAATAAGCACATTTTAGCCGCTGCTAATAATCTTTTAAATGAAAAGCTTAGTGTTAAAACTACCTTAGAATCTGAAGAAGATGTAAGACTGTTTTTAGACAGGCCAATTAGGGTTTGCGGTATGGTAGTAAATCAGGGAGCTCCTGGTGGTGGTCCATTTTGGGTAAAAGATGGGGAAGATAATATCTCTTTACAAATTGTAGAAGGTGCGCAAATGGATAATGAAAATCCAGAGCAGTACAAAATATCTAAAAATGCAACACACTTTAATCCAGTAGATTTAGTTTGTTCTGTGAGAAATTATAAAGGAGAGAAATTCGATTTAACCCAATACGTAAATCCTAAGAAAGGTTTTATTACAAAAAAATCTAAATTCGGGAGAAATTTAAAAGCATTAGAATTGCCAGGATTATGGAATGGCGGAATGGCTTATTGGAATACTATATTTATAGAAGTGCCTGTAATTACGTTTAATCCTGTAAAAAATGTGGTAGATTTACTTAGCGAAAATCACCAAGTATAATTAGATGTTTAATAGAAATCATGTTTTAAAAGAAGTAAATTTTAAAGCTGTTTTAAGCTCTGGTCCAGGAGGTCAACACGCCAATAAAACAAGTACAAAAGTAGTCTTAAATTGGAGTTTGATTAATTCTGAATGTTTTTCTGAAGAGCAAAAGGAGCGGTTGTTATTTAAACTTCAAAATAGATTAACTAAGAATAACGTTCTACAGCTAAGTGCAGACCATACTAGAAGTCAGCACAAAAACAAAGAAATTGTCATTGGAAGGTTTTTTAATGCCTTAGAAGAAGCGTTGAGATCTTCTAAACCACGAAAAAAAACTAAACCTTCAAAGGCTGCAAAATTAAAACGATTAAAAAATAAAAAAATACAATCAGATAAAAAGACTAATAGAAAGAGTCCGCTCTTGTAATGTATTTAGGTATTAAATATGTGTATTAAGTCTACAGTTTTACTGTAGACTTATTTTTTTTCTACAAGTTTTAAACGATATTTAAAAATGTAACATTTTGGTATATAGTGTTTTGAATGTTTTTTTGTTCTTTTGGTATAACTTTTTCTAATATTATAGAAAACACTTAGTTATGAAAAAGTTTACTACAGTTTTAGCAGTTATTTTTACAATTTTTATAGGTACATCGGTTAACGCACAAAAAAAAACTGAACAAAATGTAGAATTTGAATTCAGAAAAGATAAAGTTATCTATCAACCTGTAGATGTGAGTCAATTGCCACAACCTGTAATCTCTGCTGTTAAAAATGATTTTAGCGCAGAGGTAATTAGCGCACAAGTTAATCAGTATGAAGAATTCAAATTACAAATTAGAACTACAGAAGCTACTACAAGAACAGTCTATGCTAATGCAGAAGGAGCTTGGATAAAACCCACAGAATAGCTGCAAAAAAACACTTTTAATGTTACGTTTACTAAAAGTAATAGAATGCAAATCTTAATTGAATTGAGTAGAGGTGGATTATAGTAGTTTTTCATGGGAATTTTAAATTTTTTATATCCCGCAATTAGTGATTTTGCATTTATTTAAAAAGCGGTCTTTTAAAGACCGCTTTTTTTTATGATTATTTTACTAATGGAAGTGCTCATATTTTCTAATTTTGCGGCTACAAGCATATTTTAATTATGGCGAAAATACTTATTGTTGAAGATGACGTTGCATTTTGTCAAATGCTCGAAACTTTTTTAAAAAAGAAAGGTTTTGATGTATATATATCTCATACTGGTAACGATGCTGTCGCCAAAATTAATGCACAAAAATTTCAGATTGTACTTACAGATGTGAGACTGCCAGATAAAGATGGTAATGAGATTTTAGAAATACTAAAGCATAATTTTCCGGCAACAAAAGTAATTTTAATGACAGGTTATGCAGAAGTAGATTTAGCGGTTAACGCTATGAAAATGGGAGCTTTTGATTATATCTCTAAGCCTATTAATCCTGAAAAAATGCTTCAGGTAATTCATAAAGCTTTAGAAAGTGAAAAAGAAGAGCCTTCAAAAGTTGAAGAGAAGCCAAAACCTGCTAAAGAAAAAAAGAAAACCATTAAAAGTTATGTTTCTGGCGTAAGCGATGCTTCAAAAAAACTAACTGATTATATTAAATTGGTCGCACCCACCAATATGTCAGTTTTAATTATTGGAGATAGCGGTACCGGAAAAGAGTATGTAGCTAAAAATATTCACGATCAGAGCAAAAGAGCTAATAAGCCTTTTATTGCGGTAGACTGTGGGGCTATTCCTAAAGAAATTGCATCGAGCGAATTTTTTGGTCATATAAAAGGTTCTTTTACTGGGGCGGTCAATAATAAAACGGGTCACTTTCAAGCTGCCAACGGTGGTACGTTATTTTTAGATGAAATAGGAAATCTAAATTACGAATTGCAAGTACAATTACTCCGCGCTTTACAAGAGCGTAAAATTAAACCTGTAGGCAGTAATCAAGAAATAGAGGTAGATATTCGAGTAATTACCGCTACTAATGAAGACCTCAAGAAAGCTGTAGCTGAAGGGGAATTTCGAGAAGATCTTTTTCATCGGTTAAATGAATTTAGTATTCAGGTTCCTGCTCTTAGAAAACGAAAAGATGACCTCATGCTGTTTGCAGATTACTTTTTAGAAAAAGCGAATGATGAATTAGATAAAGAGATTATTGGTTTTTCAGATGAAGCCTTAGCTTTATTAAATACCTATTCTTGGCCTGGTAATTTACGTGAAATGCAAAATACCATTAAAAGATCGGTTTTACTTTCTACAGGGAAAATTATAGAAGTAGAAGCGCTGCCTATGCAAATGCATAACGATGTTAAAGAAGAAGAAAGTTACAGTTTATTTAAAAATAAAAATGAGCAAGAACTCATTCTCGATGCTTTAGAACAAGCTAATGGTAATAAGAGTAAAGCGGCGAGAATACTAAATATTGACAGGAAAACACTTTATAATAAATTGAAGCAATACGATATTAAACTGTAAGTTCTTTTTTCAATTCGGTTAATAATAAAGCTGTTTTCTCTACGGCTTTTTCTGCCAATAGGTAAATTTCTGACTTGTTAAGGTTTAGCTTATTTTGTTGCTCTAATTTTTCGATAAGACTAATTACACTTTCAGCTTTAATTTGTCGAAACATAGGAAGCATTTTGTGAGCTGTAAATGCAATTTTCTTTAGCTCTTGTTCTTCTTTAGCTTGTTGAAGTCCCTGTAAATTTACTTGTGTGTTTTCTATAAAAGTATTTAGAAGTACACGTAAAGATTCTTGATCACCGTCGGTAAATACTTTTAAATCATGAAGATCATACAGCGCTGTAGAATTTGAAGTCTTCTCTTGTTTATTAGCTTTCAACAAGCTTACGTTATTTATTTCTTCATAAGGTAAATTTAAAATTTTAACAATTTTAATAAGTAGCTCTCTAGCTTCATACGGTTTAATGATATTAGTAGTAAATCCTTTTTCGATATAAAATTTCCTTCTAATTTCTGTTCTGCCCGATAATGCGATCACAGGAATATGTTTAAATTTTTTATTCTTTTTTAAAATTCTAATCAATTCAAAACCATTCATGTTTGGCATTTGTATATCACTCAAAATAAGATGGTAATTGTCTTTTTTAAGATCTTTGAGTGCGTTTTCAGGTGAGTTGGAAGTACTGAACTCAAAACCAGCTTGACTCACAATTTCAGCAGTTAAAGCTAACTGAGTAGGATCATCATCTAAAATGAAAATTTTTCTCCCGTGGGTATCTTTAATGTGAATATCTTTAGTAGAGTTAGTTGTGGCGGTATGCTTTGCATTTTCTACCGGAATAAGTAAGGTAAAAGTGCTGCCTTTACCTAATTTGCTTTCTAGAAAAATCTCTCCATCTAATAAATTTACTAGTTTTTTAGTAATCGCTAATCCTAATCCTGAGCCGCCATATTTTTTTTCAATAGAAGATTTAGCTTGAGAAAATTCATCAAAAATAATTTGTTCTTGTTTTTTTGAAATTCCAATTCCAGTGTCTTTAATGACAATTTTTAACTTGTTAGTGGTGATTGATGAGGTATCTAAACTCCCGATAATACTAATTTTTCCTTTTTCTGTAAATTTATAAGCATTGCCTATTAAATTCATTAATATTTGTTGAATTCTAAAAGGATCACATAAATAAGCTTGCTCAAGAGAAGCTTCTAAGTTAAGTTCTACATTTAAGTTTTTAGTATCTTCTGAAGGAATAATACCATCTATACTGTCTTTAATTAAATTAGCAGGGGTAAATGGTAATTTTTCAATTTTTACTTTGCCGGATTCTAGTTTAGAAAAATCTAGCAAATCATTAACTAAGTGTAAAATGTAGAGCGATGATTTTTGAAGTTTCTCTAAATAATGTTGTTGTTTTTCAGAAATTTCAGTTTTTAATAGCAAATCAGAATAACCTTTAATCGAGGTTAGAGGAGAGCGTAAATCGTGCGTGACAGCTGCCATAAATTGTTCTCTTCTCTTGAGTAATAATTCGGCATAAGCTTTAGACTCTTCTAATTCGCTTCTGTATTTCTGACTTCTACTAGTGTCTTTTAAAATTAAAAAAACAAAAAGTAAAATGGTGAGTACGCATGCAACTCCTAAAATGATAATTAAATTAGAGGTCTCTGTTAAAATTTCTTGTGCAGAGGCTACTTGCGATAGAGATTTTTGAACCTCTTCTTGTTCTATTTGAGAACGTAATTTTCTTATTTGTATGCTTAGGTCTTGATCTGTTTCTAAAAGATCATTCTCTTTAGAAAGCACAGAGTTTTGGTAGGCTATCTCTTCATTTTCTAATCGGCTCAACACATTTTTCATCGTATTAATTAATGAATCTGCAGATTGATGTGTAAGTCGGTTAGCGTTATCTTTTTTGGCGTATTCTAAATACTTTACCAAAACTTCTCTTACGTGAGGTTTGTAGCTTTTTAATCGCTCATCATAATTGTCGTCTTCGAAAATAGAGTTCGTTTTTTCGAGTTCATTTAACACACGATCATAATAATTTTCGCTTCCATTTTTCTTCCTCAAGTTAAGCAACTCAAGTAAGTTTTGCTTTTTTAAGGTAAGTAGTTGCCCAATACTATCTAAATCTACTACCGTAGAATCTTCAGTGGGATAGGTAGCTTTTAATGAATTTAAAAGAACGGAAATCGTATCTAATTGATTATTGAAAACATCTATTTTTTCAGGATGTTGATTTTGTACAATATTTCTGCTAATACCTTCTGCACTATATAAATTGGTGACCACATCACTAATTAAAATGAGCCGTTTATTATTAATATTTCCAATTCTATTGGTCTTGGTAAGGTTTTCAACTTTCCCATAAATAAACCAAACAGTCACTACGGCAAAAATAGTGAGTAAAATGTACCCAAATAGTACTTTAAAGGTGATGGATTGTTTCGTATTTTTCACAATAAACAAAAATAATTTCTACACCGATAAAACTCCTTAAAATTATGGTAAATTAAAAAATAACTTATAAGTTTGCCGTAAATCTCAAAGGGGTGCCGAAAGGCTGAGATCATACCCAAAGAACCTGGGCAGGTAATGCTGCCAAGGGATAAGAAAAACTTGCTAGCGGTTTTTCTAGAATTTAGTATGTAACTCCTGAATGAACTTTTAAAAGATGAAGTTTTTTCAGGATTTTTTATTTTATTAATTAACCTAAGAATAATAGCCCCTTTTATTCGTAAATTTTTATTACGAATGAAACATGTATTATTTGTGTTAGGCTTATGTTTAATAAGTCTACCCGCATTGGCTCAAGAAAACTTTACGTTGAGCGGAATTGTGACCTCAGAAAAGGAACCTTTACCTGGTGCAAGTGTAGGCCTTAAAAATCGTAAAGAAACAACCTTTACAAATTTTGAAGGTAAGTACTCATTAAAATTACCCAAAGGTAATTACACGCTAATTTTTAGCTACGGAAATCAAAAAGAAATTGAAGTAGTTTTAACAGAAGATCAAACTTTAGATGTCGATTTAACCAATGCTCACGAAGCTTTAGATGAGGTATTCTTATCTTCTATTCGAGTAGATGCCACTTCTCCCATTACATTTAGCAATTTAAGTAATGAAGAAATTGAAGAGCGTAATCTAGGGCAAGATATTCCTGTATTGATGAATTATTTGCCTTCTGTAGTAACCACAACAGATGCTGGAAACGGAGTGGGATATACAAGTTTACGCGTTCGTGGTAGCGATGCTACAAGAACGAATGTAACTATTAACGGTATTCCTTACAACGATTCTGAAAGTCAAGGCTCATTTTGGGTTAATTTGGGAGATATCGCTTCATCTACAGAAAATATTCAGTTGCAACGTGGGGTAGGTACTTCTACAAACGGAGCTGGAGCTTTTGGAGCCAGTCTTAATATATTAACAGATCGTTATCGTGAAGAAGCTTATGCAGAGGTAGCAAATAGTTACGGTTCTTATAGCACAAGAAAGCATACGGCAAAATTTAGTACCGGTCTATTTAATAATCATTGGGAATTTTCTGGGCGAGCTTCACAAATTAAAAGCGATGGTTATATAGATCGCGCAGCATCTGAATTAAAATCTTACTTTTTACAAGGAGCTTATATAGATGGCGGTACATTAGTAAAGGCAGTTATGTTTGGCGGAAAAGAGAGAACTTACCAAGCTTGGTATGGTGTGACTCAAAAAGAAATTGATTCGCTCGGGAGAACTTATAATCCTGCCGGAAAGTATACTGATGAAAATGGTAATGAAAAGTTCTATGACAATCAAACCGATAATTACCAACAAGACCATTACCAGTTACTGTGGAATCAAACCTACAATAAAAATTGGTCATCTAATCTAGCTTTTCATTATACCAGAGGAAAAGGTTATTATGAAGAATATGAGGTAAATAAAGCTTTAAATAACTTTGGTTTAGAGCCATTTACCGCAAACGGTGAAGAAGTAACCAAATCAGATTTAGTAAATACCAGTTGGTTAGATAATCATTTTTACGGAACCACTTTTAGTGCAAACTACCAAAACTCAAATGTAGATGTGGTACTTGGTGGAGGATGGAATCGTTATGATGGCGATCATTTTGGTGAAGTAATCTACACAAGATTTGCTCAGAACAACGATCCATACGAGCCATTTTATAAAAATAATGCAGTAAAAACAGACTTTAATGTATATGCCAAAGCTACGGTTTCAATAACAGATAAATTAGCAGCGTTCGGAGATTTGCAGCTAAGGACTATTAATTATGAAGGAGATGGACCAACACAAAAAATAGATAACTTTCCTATAAATGCTAATTTTACTTTTTTCAACCCTAAGGGAGGTTTAACCTATCAAATTAATAGAGAAAATCAACTGTATGGTTCTGTGGCTGTGGCTCATCGTGAACCTGCAAGATCTGATTATGAAGATGCATTTGTAAGTGGAGAAAAAGCTCCTACTGAAGAGCAATTAATAGATTATGAGTTGGGTTGGCGTTTTAAGTCGAATAAAACTCAAGTAAATACTAACCTTTATTATATGAGTTACAACGATCAGTTGGTATTAACTGGAGAAATAGATGATGAAGGCGCAGCACTTAGAAAGAATAGCGGAGAAAGCTATCGTTTGGGGTTAGAAATAGATGCTAATATTTATGTAAATGAATATTTAACCTTAAGACCTAATATAGCAATAAGCCAAAATAAAAATCAAGATTTCGTAGCAGATTACGAGGGAGAGCAGAAAAATTTTGGAGATACAGATATTACATTTTCTCCTAACCTTGTCGCAGGTAACATGATCCAGATTACACCATTTAAAAATTTCAAATTAAATTTACTAACTAAGTTTGTGGGAGATCAATATATGAGTAATCTAGAATTAGAAGGTTCTAAATTAAAAGCATACGTAGTAAACGATATAAATATTCAGTATGTTTGGCAAAACGCTCCTCTTTTTAAAGAAGTTCTATTTACAGGATTAGTCAATAATGTTTTTGATGAGAAATATATTTCTAATGGTTATTATGATAGTGGTTATGTAGGCTACTATCCTCAAGCAACCATCAACTTTTTAGCTGGAATGACTTTAAAATTCTAATAGATATTACCAACTAACCAACCAATGTTAAGGCTTTCTGGAAACGGAAAGCCTTTTTTTTGAATTTCATTTTAATTTAACTTAAGCCAAAACAACTTAGTTTTGGCTATTCTTCTTATTTGATTCATGGTAAAGGCATCGATATTTTGGTAGATCCTGCTTTTTGTGGCTATACGTCTCTAATAACTTTATTGACGAGAGCCCTTGAAAGTGCAAATGAGTATGGAATAGAACAGGTTTCAGTCATAGATAATTACATACAGCATAAGCATTAAATAAAAAATAGCGACTCTACAAATTGGGGAGCCGCTATTTTTAGAGAAGAAATTACGAATAACTCCATGGTGGAGAGCTATTTCTTAATTGTTTGAAACTCTTAAAATTCCGGGACTTGTTTCTGTAACACGGTAATTATAGAGTGTATACTCTAAATCTGTACCTTCGATAAAATTACCTGTAAATATATCGTAGGTATTTCCTTCGCAATCGCAAACTAAAGTTAATCCATCTCTTTGCATAGAGATACAGTTGTTATTTCTGGGGTGGTTGGGGTCGCTATTATCCCAAGCTAAGTAACCACTTCCTGTATTCATTAAAATGATGCCTCCGTTTCCATAATTGCTAATATAAATAGGATCATTAGGGAAGTTTAAACTATTATATTGTGGTAAACTGGTATCTACCGTAAAATTTACATTTACATCTAATAAATTAGGATTGTTTCTTCTGTTGTTATCATCACTACTACAGGCATTTAAAAGAGTAGCGGCAAATAAAAATATAAAAATCTTCTTCATCATATAAAAATTTGTGGCGCAAGTTAACATAATTGCTAAGCTTGTTAAAATTTATTATCTTTGTTTTAATTGAATCCCATGAGAGTGGGATTCTTTTTGTATATATAAACGAAGAAGTTATGAGTAAAGTATCTTATTATACCGAAGAAGGGCTTAAAAAATTAAGAGATGAATTAAATCATCTGAAAGATGTTGAACGTCCTGCAGCTTCTCAAGCCATTGCTGATGCTAGAGATAAGGGAGATTTAAGTGAGAATGCCGAATACGATGCGGCTAAAGAAGCGCAAGGTTTATTAGAAATGAAGATTTCTAAACTAGAAGAAGTTTTTGCCAATGCCAGAGTGATAGACGAGTCGCAATTAGATACCTCTAAAGTACTAATACACAGTTCCGTTAAAATTAAAAACACAACTAACGGAATGGAAGTGAAATATAAGTTGGTAGCCCAAAGTGAAGCTAATCTTAAAGCAGGGAAAATTTCTGTAGATTCTCCTATTGGTAAAGGATTATTGGGTAAAAAGGTAGGTGATACTGCCGATATACAAGTGCCTAACGGTACAATAACTTTTGAAATTTTAGAAATCTCAAGAGATTAAGTTTAAGTTAAAAGTATAAAAGCCTCTTCATTTTGAAGAGGCTTTTTTTATAAGTATTAGTTAAAGTTTAGCAGCAACCACCACCATCATAATGATAAGTAGATTCACTAATAAATATATCTTCTCTATTTAAGTTTGCTAGTGCGCCAGCTGTTTTGTCGCAAATTGCAATGGGTTGGTTTTTGAGCAGAATATGACCTTTTTGATCATCAAAAAATTTATTGTCACCATAATAGATAGCTGCTTTACCTGTGAAAATACAAGGGCCATCTTCTGGCATAGGGTCTTTAATGGCGGCAACTTCTATACTTTCAATATAAATGCGTTCTTGGGTAGGGTAATTTTTAGTATCTAAAATACGGTAAGGTTTTTTTGCCCTAATTTCAATAGTTCCAAAACCAGCATCAGTGAGCATTTTTACATATTCATTTAAGGGTAAACTTCCACTTAAACATAAAGCGCGTAAACGATCGTCGTTACGGAGGGTTTTATTCATCTCTTGCTCACAAATTGGATCGCTCATCACTAACCTGCCATGAGGTTTGAGTACGCGATACATTTCTGCAATTGCTTTTTTTAGTTCTTCTGTTTTAAAGATATTAAATAAACAATTTTGTGCAGCTACATCAATGCTATTATCTTCAACTGGAAGATTTAGCGCGTCACCTTTTTTAAGAGCTACAAATTCAGACTTAAACCAAGGGTTTAATTTTTCAGCTTCTTTAAAGTTATTTCTAGAAGCTTCGAGCATTTCATCTACCACATCAATACCAATTACTCCATTTTTGTGTCTAGAGAAATAAGCAAATTGTAATAACTCCATTCCGCCACCAACACCTACATACAAGGTTTTGGGATTATTTACTAAATCTCGTGCATGAACGGTACTGCCGCAACCGTAGTTCATTTCTTGCATGATTTTAGGAATTTTCAATCCTGGTAATTCCCAAATAGGGTTTGTGGTACAGCAAAGACCAACATCTGGAGTAAGTGCAGCTTCTTTATAAACGTTTTTGGTGGTTTCTAAATAGCTCATACCTCTATTGCTTTGATTAACTCTTTAAACAAAATAATCATATCGGGTTCTGCTTTAGCTGCCATCGCGATGATACTTTTAATGTCTACTGGTTCTAAATTATCAGGGTCACCTTCGTCTGTTAATACTGAAACAGCTGCAACGGGTAGCTTTAAATGGTTGGCTACAATAATCTCTGGTACGGTGCTCATTCCTACTGCATCTGCACCAATGGTTTTGAGCATTCTATATTCTGCACGTGTTTCAAGTTGAGGTCCTAAAACAGAAGCATAAACGCCTTTATGTAATTTGATCGAGTGTTGTTGAGCAATTTTTTCAATTTTATCACTCATTTTCTTGTCGTAAGGGCAACTCATATCTACGAAACGTTCTCCGTGCTGAGAAACTCCTTTAAAGGCTAGGGGAGAGCCGCCAAGTAAATTAATGTGATCATCAATAAGCATAAGTTCACCTTTTTTGTATGTTGTATTAATGGAGCCAGAAGCATTAGAAACTAATAGTTTTTTAATGCCTAAGTGATGCATAATTCTTACAGGAAAAGTAACATCTTGTAAACTGTAACCTTCATATAAATGAAATCTACCCTGCATGATTACTACTTTTTTACCTTCTAATTCGCCGTAAATTAAATGGCCTTTATGAAACTCTACGGTAGCTGTAGGAAAGTTAGGGATTTGGTTATAGCTTACTTCTTCTAAAATATTTACTTCTTCTAAAAGTTTACCTAAACCTGTTCCTAAAATAATACCAACTTCAGGGGCTTCAAAGCCTTTGTTTTTAAGGTATTTTACGGTTTGTTCTATATGTCTCATGAATTTAAATATTGCTGAAAGACACGAATATTTTTTAAATCTTCAATTGTGTCTATGTCATTTTTTTCGGTTAATAAAGCTACTTTTTTATTTTGTAATAATTGAAGAGTTTCCTGTAAAACTGTAGCGGTACTCCAATTGATGTCTTGAAAAATTTCAGGAGTAAATTTTTTCATTCCTAATAAATAATAGCCTCCATCTTTTGCTGGACCTATCACGTAGTCTGATTGTTCTAATTGTTGAAAAGCTTTATAAATATCATTAACTTCAAGGTCGTATAAATCACTACCAATAATTATTACTTTCTCGTAATTTTCTTTAAAAGCATCAGCAATAGCATTGCTCATTTTTGCACCTAAATGATCTCCATTTTGAAGTTTTTTTTGAAATAAATTTGATTTGAAATGATCTTTCTGAATAATTTCTTTAGAATAAAAAACTTGTTTATCTGAGTTTGCTTTTTGAGCAACTTGAGCGGTATGTTGTAATAATTTTTTGTAAATAGATAAGGCGGCTTTTTTGCCAATGCTTTTTGCTAACCTTGTTTTACACTTGCCCATTTCTGGGTTTTTGGTAAAAATAAGTAAAACGTCTTTATTTTTCATGGGTACACTTTTTCAGCATTATGAAGCCATTTTGACCAACATTTATTGAAGGCGTATACTTTTTCTGTTTTTTTTTAGTATTAAAAACAGGATATCCTTTATTTTTCCATTCAAAAATACCACCGTATAAATTTTGAACATTAGTATAGCCTAATTCTTTAAGTTTGGCTCCTATTTTTTCAGACCTTATTCCTAAAGAACAGTAAATTACAATAGCAGTGCTTTTGTCTTTAATTTTTTGTTGAATTTCTTGAGCAGAAAATTTTTTATAACCTACCCAAATTGCATTTTCAAGATGACTAACGTTGTATTCTTCTTTTTTCCAGCTATCTAATAAAGTAAAAGATTTTTGATTAGATTTTAATTGTTCAACAGAAATAAAAGGGATGGTGTTTTTGGTATTGCGCTCGAGGAGAAAGCTTATTGAATTTTGTGAAAAACTAACAAAACTAACAAAAAATAAGATGTTGATTAAAATCTTCATTACGCCACGCTTCCTTGGCAACTACTTCCTGCTCCGGCAGTGCAACCATAGCAGTGCTGAGATGTAATTATACTTCTATTCTGTATTTCTTTTTCATCATAATCACTAATGTGTTTTATGTTGCTATTTACTTTTAATTCTAACATTTGATTAAAGTCGCAGTCGTAAAGCCAACCATCCCAACTTACAGAAAGTGTGTTTCTGCACATTACATTTTGTACGGCTTCAGGATTATAAGCGTTGATTAGTTCATACATATAGTCTTCATAATTTTCTGAAGCAATTAAGTATTCTAAAAACCTGCTTATTGGTAAATTGGTAATAGCGAATAGGGAATTAAATTCTATGTCGAAATCTTCTTTGAGTGCTTTTTTAAAATCACTTTCCATCGCTTTTTGATTTTTAGGTAAAAAAGCTCCAGAAGGATTGTAAACCAAATCTAACTTTAGCTTGCTGTTTTCTATTCCATAGCCAGCTGCATTAAGCATTTGTAAAGCTTCTATAGATTTATCAAAAACTCCATTACCCCGTTGCTTGTCGGTTTTTTCTTTTTTGTAAAATGGTAGTGATGAAACGACGTGTACATTATGTTTTTTAAAAAATTCTGGTAAATCGTAATATTTTTTATTGGCAACAATGATGGTAAGGTTAGATCTTACAATAAAATCTTTGATACCTGCTTTAGCAGCTTCTTCTACAAACCAGCGAAAATTCGGATTCATTTCTGGTGCGCCTCCCGTTAAATCTAACGTGTGTGCTCCTGTTTTTTGAATTGCTTCTAGACAATGCTGCATCGTTTCTATCGTCATAATTTCTTTTCGATCTGGACCAGCATCTACGTGGCAATGTGAACAAACTTGGTTACACATATAACCCAAGTTAATTTGTAAAATTTCTAAAGCTTTAGGCTTAAGCGGAAACTGCTTTTTTAATTGATCTCTAAATGTAGGTAATTCACCTTCTGCAAACAGGCCAGAGCTTAAAAACTCTAATTGTTTTTTAGCATCTGATAATTCGTTGTTTCTTGCTGAAAGTGATTTAGTTGTCATAAATTTAGATGAATCTTTAGGTTATTATAGATAACGAAAAATGGGTATCTTTAGTTTTAATTTACATAGATAGTTTTTTATATTTATTCATCATTTGTACACCATGTACTAAGGTAGCTCCGCTTTCAATAGCGGCACCTGCGTGAACGGCTTCCATCATTTCTTCTTTCGTAATGCCACGTTCTAAACCATCTTTTGTATAGGCATCTATACAATATGGGCATTTAACAACGTGAGCTACCGCTAAAGCGATTAAAGATTTTTCTCGAGCAGAAAGTGCGCCTTCTTCAAAAACGCTTCCATAGTAATCAAAAAATTTTTTACCTAGTTCTTCACTCCATTCTGTAATTTCACCAAATTTTCTTAAATCTGACGGATCATAATATGTTTTCGACATGATATTTTATTAAGATTAAAGTTTAAAGGTAAAAAAATAGGATTAAAAAAAAACTTATTAAAAAAACTAAATTAACTTGTTAATATATTTTATAGAAATATATGGTATTCATTAGATTAGCTGTATTTTTTTATAATATTTTAAACTAAATGAGTTTAATAAATAGCCAAGACAAAAGTAATTGGTTTTACAGGCATCCATATTTACTAGCAGTATTATCTTTTAGTGTTATTTTTTCTCTAACCATTCTAATTGCAGAGAAAGAGATGGTTATTAATACCGAAAAAGAGCATAAAGAATCACAAAAAATATTAGCGGAAATAGAAGATAAAATTAATGAAGTTTTTAAAAGTAGTTACGTCACTACACTTTCTTTAGCCCTAACTATAGATGATAAGGGAGAGCCTAAAAATTTTGAATACGTGGCAGAGAAATTGTTTGAGGCTAATAAAAATATAGACGCTTTAGAGCTTCTTCCTGGTGGGGTGGTTAAATATATTTATCCTTATGAAAATAATAAAAATGCATTAGGGCTAGATGTTTTAAAACATGAATCTTCAAGAGAAGAGTCCATTAAAGCTATTGATGTGGCCAAAATATATTTTGCAGGTCCAATTAATCTAAAAGAAGGTGGCTACGTAATTATAGGTAGATTACCTATTTATACTGAAGGTAAATTTTGGGGTTATTCTGCTATTATTATAGATTTTAAAAATTTTTTGGAAATTTCAGGAATCAATAATTTAAAAAAAGAAGAGTTTTCTTATGCTTTCACTAAGACAAAACCTAATAGCGAAGAGCGTAAGTATTTAGTGAAAAGCGGAGAAAATTTTGACATTTCTAAAGCAGAAAAACTAGTTATAGAAGATGCAGATTGGGTGCTTTATTTGCATAAAAATAACTTATCTATTCCCTACCTTGCTTCATCTCCATTTATAATTTTCGGTTTTTTTCTTGCTTTAGGATTCGCTATTCTAACTTATTTTTTACTTAAAAAACCTTTGCAGCTTCAAAAATATATTAAAATTCAGGCTAGAAAATTACTTGATTCTGAACTTAAATACAAAGCGATTTTTCAAGAAGCAGGCATGGGAATTATTTATTTAGACGATCATGAAAACTTTTTAGAAGTTAATACTGAATTTTTAAATAGTTCAGGATATAGATTTTGTGATATTGCAAAGTTGAAATTTTCAGATATTATTATTCAAAGTGATAGAAAAGAAGAAAAGAGATTACCATTAAATAAGTTTGAAGCAAAATTAATTTGTAAGAATCTAGAAAAAAAAGAGGTGAGAATTACAAAATCTAGTTTTAAGGTTAATCATAAAAATACTCATATACTATTACTAGAAGATATTACTTCTTTAAAAGAATCTGAAAATTCACTTCGAGAATTAAGTCTAAGAATGGAAATGGCCATTAGACTTTCTGGATTAGGGTATTGGGAATGGAATACTAATACGAACGAAATCGTGTGGTCTGAAAACACCTATAAGATTTTTGGTGTTGCAAAAACAACCCAACTTACTTCACAAACTTCTTTAGAACGTATTCACGAAGATGATGTAGAAGAGTATAAAAAAATTATGAAGACCTGTTTAAATACTAAAAAAGGAAAAACTTTTGAAGTTCGGCTAAAAAAAGATAACGGAGAAAAATTACACGTATTAAACCGCTCAGAAAGTTACCAAGACAAAGACGGAAATCTTATTTTAAAAGGAATAGTTTTAGACATTACGCAAAAGAAAGAAACTCTAATTAATCTACAACATTCTTACCAAACGGTTGTAGAACAAAATGAACGTTTACTTAATTTCTCTTATATCGTTTCACATAATTTAAGATCCCATTCAAGCAATATTCAATCAATAGTACAGTTAATAAAAGAGTTAGAAACTTACGAGGAGAAGCAAGAAATGTTTGGTCTTTTAGCTGAAGTTGCCGTCTCTTTAAACGATACTTTAACAGATTTGAATGAGGTAATTCACATACAAAAAAACAACGGAGGTATAGGCGAAGATGTTGAGCTGAAATTTGTGTTAAATAGAATTAAAAATATTTTAAGAAGAGAAATTAAAACTCACAATATTTCAATTAAAGAGCATATTCCAAGCGGGGTTATCTTACATTTTAATGCAGCTTATTTAGAAAGTGTTATCTTAAATATTGTTTCAAATGCTATTAAATATAGAGATCCAAATAAAAATTCAGAAATAATATTAAATTATAAAGAAGACGAAAAATATAAAATACTAGAGATTAAAGATAACGGAATAGGGATGGATTTAGAATCTAATAAAAATCAAATCTTCGGTATGTATGAAACCTTTACAGATTTTAAAAACTCTAGAGGCATAGGCTTGTTTGTTAGTAATAATCAAATGGAAGCACTAGGCGGTAAAATAGAAATAGAGAGTACATTAAACAAAGGCTCAGTTTTTAGACTGTATTTTAAAAAATAGTTATGGAAATTTGTATTGTAGATGATGATAAAGTTTATCAACTTTTAACAAAGAAGCTTATTCAAAGAATAGATGAAAATATTTCCATCAAAACATTTTTTAATGGAGAAGATGCGTATAAATATTTTTCCGAAAACCAATCTAGAAGCAATGTATTACTTTTAGACATTAATATGCCGAAGATGAATGGATGGGAGTTTTTAGAGCATTTAGAGCAAGATGGGATTGAAAATGCTAATATATATTTAGCCACTTCATCTATCGCTTATTCAGATCTAGAAAAAGCCAAACAATATAATTCATTAAAAGGCTATCTCATTAAACCTATTACTAAAGAAAAATTATTAAAAATTACTCAATTAACTAAAATAGAGTCAAATTAATCAAAAACTTTATGATGTAATTTGAAATAATTCCTGTTACTTTTGCAGCTTCAAACTGAAGCAATAATGAATCTACAAAAAAGTTTAATCGCCTTAGCTATAGGTGGTTTTGGTATCGGGATGACAGAATTTGTAATGATGGGATTATTACCAGAAATTGCGTCAGACTTATCTGTATCTATTCCCGAAGCAGGCTATCTTATTTCATCTTACGCCTTAGGGGTTGTGATTGGTGCGCCGCTTTTAATACTTATGGCAGGTAACTTTCCGCCCAAAAAACTTTTGATAGGTTTAATGGTTTTGTTTACCATTTTTAATGGTCTTTCGGTAATAGTTCCTTCTTATAATTTATTTTTAGTTACTCGTTTACTTTCGGGACTACCACATGGTGCGTTCTTTGGGGTAGGAGCAGTAGTGGCAGGTAAATTAGCCAAAAAAGGTAAAGAAGCTAGCGCCGTAGCTATGATGTTTAGTGGTCTTGCATTTGCAAATATTGTTGGTATTCCGTTAGGTACTTATGTGGGGCAGAGTTTGTCTTGGCGCTATAGTTTTTTAATTGTAGCAATTATAGGTTTGTTAGCTATAGTAGCTTTAGTATTTTGGATGCCTAATCTTGAAAAAAATAAAAATGACAACCCAAAGCAAGGATTAAAAGTATTTAAGCATGTAGAACCTTGGTTGGTACTTTTAATCACAGCAATAGGTACAGGAGGTTTTTTCGCTTGGTTTAGTTATATAAAACCATTGCTTACAGAAGTTGGTGATTTTGAAACCTCTACGGTGACATTTATTCTAATGGGTGTTGGTTTAGGAATGACTTTAGGAAATTTTATAGGAGGAAAATTAGCCGATAAAATTTCTCCTGTAAAAGCAGGTATGGTGTTGCTTTTTACGATGGTAGCGTGTTTACTTACCATTATTTGGGTAGCAGAAAATCAGCTTTTGTTGTTAATAATGAGTTTTGTAACTGGTGCGGTGGCTTTTTCTGTAATTGCTCCTATACAAATGCTAATGATAAAATCTGCTAAAGGAGCAGAAATGTTAGCTTCGGCTAGTATGCAAGCTGGTTTTAATATTGGTAATGCTTTAGGAGCCTTTTTGGGAGGTATCCCTATAGAAAAAGGATTAGGATATACTTCACCTCAAGCTGTAGGAGCTGTTCTCGCCTTCTTAGGCGCACTTATCTGTATTTCTGTGATGTGGAATCGAAGACGAGTCGACAAAAAATTAGCGGTTAATTTCTAAAACAATTTTACCTACATGGCTACTACTTTCCATTAACTTGTGAGCTTCTCCCGCTTTATCAAGTGGAAAAGTTTGATCTATTACTGGTTTTATTTCTCCTGAATTTAAAAATGGCCAAACGCTTTCTTTTAATTCTTTTGCAATTTTAGCTTTTACCGCAAGCGGTTGAGGTTTTAATAAACTTCCTGTGAGTTTTAAGTTTTTAGAAATCACATCCCATAAATCTATCGTGACTTCTTTAGATTTCATGGCGTTAATATGTACTAGTCTTCCTTTAGGTTGAAGTATGCTTAGATTTTTTTGAGTATAATCTCCACCAACCATATCTAAAATCACATCTATCTTTTCATCTTTTAAAACTTCAGCAAAATCTTGTTTCTTATAATTGATGGCTTTGGTAACGCCTAAATTTTTTAAAAATTCTATTTTTTCAGTAGAACCAGCAGTTGTGTAAGTTTTTATATTTAAAGCTTTGGCTAGCTGAAGTCCCATAACACCAATGCCGCTGGTGCCGCCATGAATCAGTAATTTTTCCCCTTCTTTTAGTTCTGCTTGTTGAAATAAATTAAACCAAACGGTAAAAATAACTTCGGGTAGAGAAGCAGCTTCGATAAAACTAAGATTTTTAGGGATTTCTAAGCATAGCTGCTCATCTACACAAATATATTCTGCATAAGCACCATCGGCAACTAAAGCACAAATACGATCATTTAAATTAAAGTTAGTAACCTTAGAGCCCAAAGCCTCTACGGTTCCTGCAACTTCTAAACCTGGTATTTGAGCAGATGGTAAATTACTCCCGTAAGCATCAGGATTTTCTCTGGTAAGAATGTCGCTTCGGTTAACTCCCGCAGCTTTAATTTTAATGAGAATTTCGTTTGCTTTAGGAGAAGGTTTTTCAGTTTCTTTTAATTGAAGAACTTCTGGTCCTCCAGCCTTGGTAATAAATATTGCTTTCATAATTTCAAGATAATAAAAAAAGGGGAATGCTAAATTCCCCTTATATAAATTATAACTACTAGTTAAGCTTTCATTCCACCATCTACAACAAACGTTTGTCCAGTTGCATAGGTGTTGTCATCAGAAAACAAGTAACAAACCATATGAGAAATGTCTTCTGGAGTAGCATATCTTCCTAACGGAATAGTTGCGGTATAAGCTTCTTTAACTTCATTACCGTGACCAGGATTTACACCATCTTCCAAAGAACGCATCATACGATTATCTACAGATCCTGGATTCACCGTGTTCACACGAATTTTACGTTCAGCTAATTCTAAAGCGGCAGTCCGCATAATACCAATAACCGCGTGCTTAGAGGTTACATAAGGAACCATTTTTGGAGATCCTTGGAGTCCAGCTACAGATGATGTAATAACAATACTACCGCCATCTTCCATTTTAGGACTTACATATTTCATCCCCAAATAAGTACCTTTCACATTCACTTCCATCACCTTGTCAAATACATCGTCAGGATATTCACTCATTGGTGCAACTTTTCCCTCTATACCTGCATTATTAAAAAAGAAATCTATTTTTCCATAGCGTTCAATACAAGTATCTACATAATTCTTTACCTGCTCAGGTTTAGAAACGTCTGCTACTACATAAGAAATCTCTAAATTTTCCCTTTTTGCTTCAGCTTCTTTTTCTTTTAAAGCTTTTTCATCGATATCTACTAACAAAACTTTAGCTCCTTGTTGAGCTAATTCTTTAGCGGTTACAAAACCTATACTTCCTGAACCACCCGTAATGATTACTGTTTTATCTTTGAACTTACTCATACTATTTAATTTTGCTTAAATTTACAATTATTGCTTCTTTTTGAGTCTTAATGAAATGCTATAATTATATTAATTAATTTCGGATGTTTAGTTTTTCAATTTTCTATTGATTCTAATGAATTATTCTTTTTATATGGAATGATTTTTTGAGGATGCCGCAAATGTTTAGAAAACCGCTATTGTCGAGACTTTCTTCTAAACTTTTTATTTTATATTAGCTAATTCGACTATTAAAATAGGCTCAATTAATAGAGCTAATTATTTACTAATTTTTTAAAATGTAACTTTATGTGCGGAATTGTTTGCGCTTTCGATTTAAAGGAAGCCTCTGAAACGTTACGACCTCAGTTACTGGAAATGGCGAAATGTATTCGTCACCGTGGGCCAGATTGGAGCGGTGTTTACAGTAACGAGAATACCATTATGGCGCATGAGCGCTTGGCGATTGTAGATCCCACTTCAGGGAAACAACCTTTGTTGTCTGAAGATGGTAATTTGGTACTTGCTGCTAATGGTGAAATATATAATCACTTAGAACTACGAAATCAGCTAAATGGTAATTATAACTTTCAAACCAATTCTGACTGCGAAATTATATTAGCTCTTTATCAAGAAAAAGGGGTTAAATTTCTAGATGATCTCAATGGGATATTTGGTTTTGCACTTTATAATGCTGAAACCGATGAATACTTTATCGCTCGTGACCATATGGGGATTATCCCACTTTATATTGGTTGGGATGAAAACGGAACCTTTTATGTAGCTTCAGAATTAAAAGCTTTGGAAGGTAAATGCATGAAAATTGAATTATTTCCTCCTGGGCATTATTTATCTAGTAAAGAAGAAGGTTTTCAGCGTTGGTATCAGCGAGATTGGATGGATTATGAAAATGTAAAAGGCAATGAAACTAATATTCAAGAACTAAGAGAAGCTTTAGAAAAAGCCGTCCATCGTCAATTAATGAGTGATGTTCCTTACGGAGTGTTATTATCGGGAGGTTTAGACTCTTCTATTACTTCAGCTTTAGCAAAAAAATATGCACAAAAACGTATTGAAAGTCAAGATACCGATGAGGCTTGGTGGCCACGTTTACATTCTTTTGCTATTGGTTTAGAAGGTTCTCCAGATTTGGCGGCAGCACAAAAAGTAGCCGATCATTTAGATACTGTGCATCACGAAATTAAATTCACCATTCAAGAAGGCTTAGATGCGATTAAAGATGTAATCTATCATTTAGAAACCTATGATGTTACAACTGTCAGAGCTTCTACACCTATGTATTTAATGTCGCGTGCTATTAAATCTATGGGAATTAAAATGGTACTTTCAGGCGAGGGTGCCGATGAGATTTTTGGAGGTTATCTTTACTTTCATAAAGCACCAAACGATAAAGAGTTTCACGAAGAAACTGTTCGGAAATTGGATAAGTTACACATGTACGATTGCTTAAGAGCAAATAAATCACTTTGTGCTTGGGGAATTGAAGGGCGTGTGCCATTTTTAGATAAAGAATTTATGGATGTTGCGATGCGTATTAACCCAAAAGATAAAATGATTAACGGGGAGCGAATGGAAAAATGGGTGTTGCGTAAAGCTTTTGAAGATTACTTGCCAGAGAGTGTTGCTTGGCGCCAGAAAGAACAATTTTCCGACGGAGTAGGTTATAGCTGGATCGATACCTTAAAGGAAATGGTGAATGAAAAAGTTAGCGATGAGCAATTGTCCAACGCACACTTTAAATTCCCAATACAGCCACCTAGTAGCAAAGAAGAATATTATTACCGAACTATTTTTGCTGAACATTTCCCTAGTGATGCTGCTGCATTATCTGTGCCATCTGTGCCTTCTATTGCGTGTAGTACACCAACCGCTTTGGAATGGGATGAGTCATTTAAAAACATGAATGATCCGTCAGGGAGAGCTGTCGCAAATATACATAGTGATGCTTATCAAAAAAATGAGCCAGTAGAATAAATTTGAAAATCGTATAAAAAATCCCTGAAGGTTTCAACTTTCAGGGATTTTTTGTTTTCAGATAAATCTTCGAAGCTTAAAGTGTGTACTCGGCCAGAATTTTTTGTACTTCGTAGATATCTACTCTTTTATCAAACTTTTTAGCAATGCTAGGGTGTTGCTCTCCAGAAATCCAAATCTTCAATTCTGCATCTAAATCGAAACTTCCGGCGGTTTCAATGCTAAATCTGGTGATGCTGCGATAGCTTACAGAAAAGTAAGAGGTTTTACTTCCAGTGAGTCCTTGAACATCAATAAGAATAAGACGCTTGTTAGTGAAAATAAATGTATCTCTAAAAATTTTGAAACCCACTTCAATTTTTTCTGATGAGGTAAGCAATTTAGCATATTTCTGCTGAATAGTTTCTTTGTCTATTGCTCCGGCATTGCCTAATAGTGAAGAGAAAATTCCCATAGTTTATTTTTTAATGAAGGTCTAAGGTAACTATTTTATTGATTTTTTGCGCAAGGGATGGCAGCGATATCCTTTTCTTGTTTTTTGAAACAAGAAAAGATTTAGCGTACAGCCCGACCTTTAGGTTGCGCCCATAAAAAAGCCTAACATCTTTTAAAGATCTTAGGCTCACTATAGTTTTTAGTTAAATGAAAAATTTAATTTTTAAGTGATTTCATGTCAATTACAAAACGGTATTTTACATCAGATTTTGTGACGCGTTCAAAAGCTTCGTTGATGTCTTGCATATTAATCATTTCAATATCTGAAACTACATTATGCTCACCACAGAAATCTAACATTTCTTGAGTTTCTTTAATTCCTCCAATTACAGAACCAGCTACACTTCTTCTCTTTCCGATAAGCAATCCACCGTGCATTTCTTCAAGTGGTTCAATTGCTCCAACTAATACCATAGTAGCATCTCTTTTTAGAAGATTAATGTAAGGATTAAGGTCGTGCTTCACAGGAACGGTATTTAATAAGAAATCAAATGAATTAGCATGTTCTTTCATTTGTTCTTGATCTTTAGAAATAAGTACCTCATCTGCACCTAGTCGCTTGGCATCTTCGCTTTTGTTTTTTGAAGTAGTAATCATCACTACTTTAGCGCCAAGAGCGTTAGCAAATTTTACGCCCATATGGCCCAAACCTCCTAAGCCAATAACGCCTACTTTATCTCCTTTTTTAACATTCCAATGGCGAAGTGGAGACCAAGTGGTTATTCCTGCACATAAAAGTGGAGCGGCAGCTTTAGCATCAATATTTTCTGGTACTTTAAGCACAAACTCTTCACGAACTACAACACTTTCTGAATAGCCGCCAAAAGTATGACCTCCTAAATGTTTGTCTTTTCCGTTATAGGTTCCTACCATTCCGTTTTCACAGTATTGCTCTAAACCTTCCTTACAAGAAGAACATTCTTGGCAAGAGTCTACTAAACAACCAACACCAACCAGATCACCTTCTTTAAATTTGCTCACATCTGTACCAGTTTCTAAAACACGACCGATGATTTCGTGACCAGGAACTACGGGATATTTTGAGTTGCCCCAATCGTTTCTTACTTGGTGAATATCACTATGGCAAACCCCGCAATACAAGATGTCTATTTTTACATCTCCTGCTAGAACTTCCCTTCTATTAATATCTAATGGTTTTAAATCGGCATCATTACTTTTTGCGCCGTATGCTTTAATTTCTACTGTATTCATTTTAATATTTTTTTTCAATTTACAGTTTTATTTGTTTAAAATATATAACTGAAATTAGTCTTTAACTTTTTTTAACTTGATGACTTAACTTGGGTTAAAAAATCTAGTGGTTAGACGCTAAAAAAGTTCTTTTAAATATTTAATATTAGATTTAGCATTGTCTATTGCTTCTGCACTTCTGCCGTTAAGCATTAGTTTACTCATACTTTTAGCAAAACCTTTTATTTGTTCAAATTTAATTTCTGGAGGCATGGCAAGTGCAGCAGGATCTGTATAAATATTAATTAATGCAGGTCCTTCATGGTAAAAAGCTTCTTGAATGGCAGCATTTACTTGGTTTGGTTCTTTAGCTTCCCAAGCTTTTATATTCATTGCTTCAGCTACTTTTACAAAATCAGGATTTTCCATATCTGTTTGCCAGTCGGGATAGCCTTCTACTTCCATTTCTAATTTTACCATTCCTAAACTACGGTTATTGAAAACAATAATTTTAACGGGAATTTGGTATTGACTAATGGTCATTAAATCTCCCAAAAGCATCGTAAGCCCGCCATCGCCACAAAGGGCAATTACTTGTCTATCTGGATGTCCTAAACCTGCACCAATTGCCATAGGCATAGCATTTGCCATAGAACCGTGGTTAAAAGAACCGGTGAGGTATCTGTTTTTTCTTCCTTTTAAATAACGAGCAGCCCAAACGGCAGACATTCCGGTGTCGACAGTAAAAATGGCATCGTCTGTGGCTAATTGATCGATAAGTGCGGCTACATATTCAGGATGAATTTTTTCATCGTCGCCTTTTTCTTTTACGTAGCTTTGGTATTTTTCTTCTAAATCGAGATGAACTTTTCGCATTTCTTTTAGAAACTCATCATCAGTTTTTGTTTCCACTTTAGGGAGAACGGCCTGAAGCGTGTCTTTTATGGTTCCGTGGTATGCATAATCTACTTTAGCGCGTCTTCCTATACGTTCTGGCTTAGTATCTATTTGAATGATGGTGTTTTTTTCTGGAAGAAAATCGGTATATGGAAAATCTGTTCCTAGTAAAATTAAAGCATCAGCCTCGTGCATTGCTTTAAAGCCAGATTTACTACCTAGAAGTCCGTTAAGACCAACCGCATAAGGGTTGGTTTCTTTATCGAAGAAAATTTTTCCGCGGAAACTAAATCCCATAGGCGCATTTAATTTTTTCGATAGTGCCATGACTTCTTCCTGAGCGTATCGGCATCCGTGACCAGCAAATAGCATGACTTTTTTGTTGCTATTAATCACTTCAGCTAACTCATCTATTTTTTCTTCAGAAGGTAAAATTCTAGACGTAGTATAATAATTTTGTTGAGAGGTAGTTATTTCTTGAGCATCTGCAGAAGCTATATCTCCTGGTAATCCTACTAAGCCAACTCCTTTATCTTGAATGGCATGTTGAATAGCCGATTGAAAACCGTGAATGGCCTGAACGGGAGTATTTGCCATAAAGCAATACTTACTGCAATCGTCAAAAAGTTTGGTGACATTAGTTTCTTGAAAGTTTTCGGTTCCTAATTTATCTGTAGTCACGGTAGATGCAATGGCAATCACGGGATTTCCTGCTCTGTTGGCATCATACAAACCATTCACCAAATGAACATGACCAGGACCGCTACTTCCCATGCAGCAACCAATACCATCCAATTCAGCATCCATCGAAGCTGCATAAGCGCCCGCTTCTTCGTGTCTAACGTGTATCCAAGTTAAGCGGCCATCTCTACGAACAGCATCATTAACAGGGTTTAAGCTGTCGCCAGTTACAGCATAAACTCTTTTTACGCCCGCATTCACTAACATTTCTACTAATATATCTGCAACCTTCTTTGACATAATCTTTTCTGTTTTTTTTTTTGAATACTTAAAGTTAGCCTGTAAGTTTTAGTTTTGATGTTAATAGCGTGGTAAACTTTTGAAATTTAGGTGTTGATATTGCTAGCTTAAACGATTGATATATTTAAAATTTTCTTAATTTAATGATTATCATAGAAATCATTCTGTATTCTTCATATTTTAGATGAAATAGGATAAAATTTCTTCACAAATCAACCATGAGCAAAGCAAAACATTTATTAGGCAAAATTGTAATCGTTACCGGTGCAAATGCAGGTTTAGGTTTTGAAACCACTAAATATATGGCAGCTAAAGGTGCAGAAGTGATTATGGGATGTAGAGATTTATCTAAAGCAGAACAGGCTAAAAAAGAAATATTAAAAGTAAACCCAAAGGCAAAGTTGAAGTTAATAAAACTAGATTTAGCTCATTTAGATTCTGTAAGAAGATTTGCTGAAGAGTTTAAAGCCAATTATAAGTATTTAGATATTTTAGTAAATAATGCTGGTTTAATGATGCCACCTTATGGAACAACAAAAGACGGTTTTGAATTGCAATTTGGGATTAATTACTTAGGACATTTTCTATTAACCGGTCTTTTGTTAGAGCAATTGACAAATTCAACAATAGATGCGAGAGTAATAAGTTTAAGTAGTTTGGCTCATCAATGGGGCGATATTTATTTTGATGATTTACAATTTGAAAAAAAATACGATAAACAAAAAGCTTACGGACAAAGTAAATTGGCGTGTCTAATGTTTGCCTACGAATTAGACCGAAGGTTGAAAAATAAAGATTATTCAATCAAATCAATTGCAGTGCATCCTGGGGTTTCTAGAACTAATCTTTTTAGACATCTTAATGGAATAATGAAAATATTGATTCCGTTTGTATATCCGTTTACGCAATCTGCAAAAAGAGGAGCGCAATCTGAGTTGAAAGCAATTGAAGATCATACATTAAGTGGCGGTGAATTTATTGGTCCTTCAGGGTTTAAACAATTTTCGGGGAAGCCAGCGGTGGTCAGTTCAAATTCTATTTCAAAAGATAAAAAAAAAGCAAAGCATCTCTGGGAGGTTTCAGAAAAGCTAGTAAAAATAGAATATTTATAAAGAATAGAAATCGACTAACTAGCCGACTTCTATGCTTTAAATCATTGCCTTTTTAAAAAATCCTAAAAAAGGTTAACGGCAACTTGAATTGCTCCATATTCTTGTAAAGGATTCCACGAAGCAGTTGCCGAAACAGGTAAGGTGTAAGTTAAAATTTCTACATCTCTATTGTAGATTACTCCTACATTACTCACGTTAGGGTGATCACCATAAAAATTTGATTCACTTAAAAATGAGAAAGAACCACCTACAAAGCCTGCGAGTGACCAGTTTTCTTTAGTTAAGAAAATATAACTAGCTTCTACATAATTAGTAAACGCATTTTTTAATTCTCCATCATCATCTACATAAGTATCTCTACCTTGTACAACCGTAGCCCAAGAAACTTTTAAAGGAATTTTTTGAAACTGATAAGCCAAACTTACATCTATAAAGTGTGAAGTTTCTGCTCTGTCGTAATTAAAAAAACCAACGTCTGGATAATCTGTGGTGTTGTTAATATCCCAT
The DNA here is from genome assembly GCF_019311235.1 of Mesonia aestuariivivens. GTDB lineage: Bacteria > Bacteroidota > Bacteroidia > Flavobacteriales > Flavobacteriaceae > Mesonia > Mesonia aestuariivivens. Next base: position 278,842 of record NZ_JAHWDF010000001.1, read on the forward strand.
ATAGCTAAGGTAAAGCCTTTATGCATAAAGCTTACATAGTAATCATATTCTGTATATTCTCCATTAAAAGATCTTCCTCCCCAAAGTCCAGCTTTAAAAAAACCGTTTTTAGAAGTATAATTAATGTCTGCCACACTTACTGGTGAATTGCTTACATGTAAACCTCTCCATAAATGCATGTTTTTAATTTGAAGATTAAAGTTGAATAATTTCTTTTCTTCATTTTCCAATTTCTCTTCGTTTCTTTCTTCAATAATATTGTCTTGATCTTGAGCAAAAGTGGATTGACAAAAGAAAATTCCGAAGCATATTGCAATGTATTTAAATGATTTCATACTTATTTATTTACCTAAAATTAAAAATAATACCGCGGCAACTAATCCACCTATTAAAGGGCCAACTACAGGAATCCAAGCATACCCCCAACCACTATCTGTTTTGCCTTTAATAGGTAATAGGGCATGAACGATTCTTGGTCCTAAATCTCGTGCAGGGTTTATAGCATAACCAGTTGTTCCTCCTAACGAAAGTCCAATTGCCCAAACAATAAAAGCTACAGGGATAGCTCCAATAGCTCCTAAACCAACTTTAGTAGTGGTTCCTGCTTCGATTTCAAAAGAAGCTTCTGCAAAATAAAATACACATATTACTAATACAAAAGTTCCTAAAATTTCACTTATTAAATTTCTAAATGTATCTGGTATTGCGGGAGCGGTACAAAAAACGGCTCTTTTGGTTGCCCCATCTTCTGTGACATCAAAATGATTTTTATACATGAGGTAGACTAAAGAAGATCCTAACATAGCCCCTATAAATTCTCCTGCTAAATAGGTGGGCACATCTGCCCAAGGAAATATTCCTCCAACCGCTAAGCCAATAGTTACTGCTGGATTAAGGTGAGCGCCACTATAAGGGCCTGCAACCACAACGCCTGCAAAAACGGCTAAAGCCCAACCTGTAGTAATCACAATCCAATCACTGCCTTGACCAATTGTTTTATTTAAATTTACATTTGCAACTACACCACCCCCTAATAGAATAAGAATAGCTGTTCCTAAAATTTCTGCTATAAATGGTGTCATTCTTATTGATTTTCTTCGTTGTTATCACTCCAATGTTGCAAAGCTTCAATAGCTCTATACCAGCCGTTAACTCCTTTTTTTACATCATCTTGATTTTCGGTAGGTTGAAATTTAATATCTTCTTCCCAAGTTTTTTGAATTTCATCGGTATCTTTCCAGTAACCAACTGCTAAACCTGCTAAATACGCAGCTCCTAATGCGGTTGTTTCGGTTACTTTAGGTCTAACGGTTGTGGTATTTAATACATCAGATTGAAATTGCATGAGCATATCGTTAACCGACGCCCCTCCATCTACTCGAAGTTCTTTAATTTCTATTTTAGAATCGGCTTTCATAGATTTTAAAATATCCATGGTTTGATACGCAATTGCTTCTAAAGATGCTCTAGCGATATGCGCGTCTGTAGTTCCTCTTGTGATTCCGAACATGGTTCCTTTGGCATCTTGGTTCCAATATGGAGCTCCAAGACCCGCAAAAGCTGGAATAAAATAAACACCTTCTGAACTTTCTACTGAACTTGCCAACTGTTCTACTTGAGATGATTTATTGATAATCCCAAGACCATCACGTAGCCATTGTACAACGGCACCACCTATAAAAATGCTACCTTCTAAACAGTATTCGGTTTTACCATTAATCCTCCAAGCAACTGAGGTTAGTAAGTTGTTTTTAGAGATAATTGGTTTTTCTCCAATATTCATTAACATAAAACAACCTGTACCATAGGTACTTTTTACCATTCCTTTTTTGGTACACATCTGTCCGAAAAGTGCAGCCATTTGGTCTCCCGCAATTCCTGCGATAGGTACTTTAGAAGCAAAAATAGTGGTTTTAGTATGTCCGTAAACTTCACTAGAATCTTTAACTTCGGGTAGCATGCTTTTTGGAATTTCGAACAACTCTAACAGCTCGTCATCCCATTCCATAGTGTTAATGTTAAATAATAATGTTCTAGAGGCGTTGGTGACATCGGTTACGTGAAGATCTCCTTTCGTAAAATTCCAAATTAACCAAGTATCTATGGTTCCTAATAGAAGATCTCCTGCTTCTGCTTTTTTGCGTGCTCCTTCAACGTTATCTAAAATCCATTTTACTTTTGTTCCAGAGAAATAAGAATCGATAACCAATCCTGTTTTTTCTTGAATCATTTTAGCTTTTCCGCTATTTTTTAATTCATTACAATATTTAGCAGTTCTTTTATCTTGCCAAACAATAGCATTGTAAACTGCTTCTCCTGTATTTTTATCCCAAACTACAACGGTTTCGCGTTGATTCGTGATTCCTATGGCTTCAATATTTTTACCATTTAATCCTTTTTTGGTCGTAGCTTCTGCAGCAACCCCTGCTTGGGTAGCCCAAATTTCTGCAGGATCGTGTTCTACCCATCCTGGTTTAGGGAAATATTGTGTGAATTCTTTTTGAGCTACTGAGTGAATTTGCCCTTTTTTGTTGAATAAGATAGCTCGAGAACTTGTGGTTCCCTGATCTATCGCGAGAATATATTTATTCATAAGATTTAGTTTAGTTACAACCTAATCTCTAAAATTTAGAGATTAGGTTGTTGAGATTATTGATTATATTGTATAGTTTTTAGCGATTTTGGTAAAAGTTTCAATTTGATTTTGTTTCCAACTTTCATCTTTACCTAATTCTTTAGCTAAAAGATCTGCAACTATTGGAGCACTTTCTATAGCAGCTTTGGCATCTAAAAATAGAGCTCTTACTCTTCGAGCTAAGACATCATCAATAGTTCTTGCCATTTCCTGTCGAGCAGCCCAAACTACTTCAGCTTTAAAAAATGGGAGTCTTTCGTGAAGCTTCTGAGCTAACTCAGGATCTTCTTGCATAAGTTTTTTTATCTTTTCTTGATCACTTCCATAAATATAGAGATGGTTTTCGTGGCTTGTTGTTTCTTGAGCGCCGTGAAGAGCGAATTTTTCTGTTTTACAAGGTTTATTTGGTAACTTTCCTATATTGATAATCTTGTTCACAGTATCTTGAGCCATTTTTCTAAATGTTGTCCATTTACCCCCAGTTATAGTTACTAAGCCTGTTTTAGAAACAATTATTTTATGACTTCTTGATATTTCTTTACTTTTTTCTGAATCATCTTTTGGTGCTGCTAAAGGACGAAGTCCTGCATAAATACTTAGTACGTCTTTCCTTGAAACTGGTTTAGAAATATATTTGTTAAACGTATTAAGAATAAACTCTATTTCTTGTTCTTGAGCTTTTGGCTCTAAGCTATGCTCATCTAGCATAGTGTCGGTAGTTCCTACAATTACTTTATCATGCCATGGTACTGCAAAAAGTACACGCCCATCATCTGTTTTTGGGATCATGATTGCATCTTCTCCTGGTAGAAAAGATTTATCGAAAACTAAATGTACTCCTTGGCTTGGTCTTACCATTTTTCGAGCTTCAGGATTATCCATTTGTAAAATATCATCGGTAAAAATACCCGTAGCATTAACTACTGCTTTACCTTTAAATGTATAAGAAACACCTGTTTCATTATCGGTAGCTTTTACACCATTTATATTTCCTTTTTCATCTTTTGTTAAATCATTTACTCTGAAATAATTTAATAGTGTTGCCCCTTCTTCAAGACATGATTGAGCAACATTAATCGCTAATCTAGAATCATCAAACTGACCGTCTTGATAAACTACACCACCTTTTAGATGATCTTGTTTAAGTGTAGATAACCTGCTTACGGTTTCTTTCGTTTTAATATGTTTAGATTTCCCTAAACTTAATTTGCCTGCTAAAAAATCATACACTTTTAAGCCTACGGTATAATAGAAACCTTCCCACCATTTGTAATTTGGAATTACAAAGCTTTGGTTTTTAACTAAATGTGGTGCGTTTCTAGCTAATAAACCTCTTTCATGTAAAGCTTCTTTAACTAAATCTATATCACCTTGAGCTAAATACCTAACTCCACCATGAACTAGTTTTGTACTTCTACTAGATGTTCCTTTAGCATAATCTGCCATTTCTAATAGTAAAGTTTTATAACCACGAGTAACACTATCTAAAGCAGTACCTAAGCCTGTCGCTCCGCCGCCAATTACAATGACGTCCCACTCTTCGTTAGTATTAGTCTGGTTAAGTATTGTTTCTCTAGCATATGTATGTTGATCACTCATTTTTTTGATATATTACGAATAGGTTTCGAATTTAATAAATATATATCAAAACGAAACTAAAAGAAACTTAAAGTTTAATAAAAATTCTATTTATTATACTTTTTTTATGAATTTGATTTCGTTTTGTTTCAATTTTTGTAATCACAACATTTTTACTATTTAAATTTGAAACATTTAGCTATTGTATTTTTTATATTTGCTGCTAAAAGTTCATATTTATGAAAAGGCATCAAGAAATTTTAGAGATTCTTCAAAAAGATAAATATGTAGAAGTTTCTTTTTTGTGTGAGAAACTAGGTGTCTCTGCAGTTACTATAAGAAAAGATTTAAAACGCTTAGAAGATGAAAATCTTTTGTTTAGAACTCATGGCGGTGCTTCTTTAGAGAATCCTTATATGAAAGATAGAACTGTTAACGAGAAAGAAAAAGTTTTTATTGAAGAAAAAAGTAGAATAGCCAAAGCTGCTGCTGCTTTAATTTCTGAAAACGATTCTTTTTTAATTGCTTCTGGTACTACGGTACAAGCTTTAGCAAAAGCTATAAATATTCAAGGTAAATTAAATATTATAACCTCTTCTTTAAATGTTGCAATTGAGTTGTTGAATCATCACGAATATAAAGTTATTCAATTAGGAGGAAATGTAAGGCATAGTTCTTCTTCTGTAATTGGTCATTACGCTAGCTTAATTCTAGATTATATCTCTTGTAACCAATTATTTATTGGGGTTGATGGTATAGATTTAGATTATGGGTGCACCACTACAAGTTTAGAAGAAGCTGCATTAAACCAGAAGATGATCAACTCTTGTCAGAAAATAATTGTTTTAGCAGATTCTTCTAAATTCGGCAAAAAGAGTTTTGGAAAAATTTGTAGTCTAAAAAGTGTTCATCATATCATCACAGATAGTGGCATTTCTTCTAAAGTAGTAGGCCGAATTAAAGCTCTAGGTATAAAAATTACAGTGGTTTAATTTTTATAGACTAAAAATTAATAAATCAATTAACGGCAGCTAAAGCTTCATTCTGAATTTTTGGTTGTTTTTGCTCTTCATCACATATAAAAAGAATTCTTCTCTTCAGTTAAAAATTTATTTCTTCAGTTGTCAAAGTTTACTAAGTAATCATTAAAAGTATTGAGGTGTCTTATTTCAAGTAAGTTTTTGATTTTCAATAGTTTTTTGTGAATAAATTACAAAATAACAAAACCGATAACTTGCATTTGGTCGTAATTACAATACACTTGGTCGAAATTTTAAATTCAGAAAGCAGATATAAAATAATTTTGAATTTAGATGATTGATTAATTTTTGATTGTTAAAATCCCAAAATAAATATGAAAAAGATATTACCTCGCTTAATTTTATTTTTTTCTTTTGCCGTTTTTTCACAAACAGTAACTATCCCTGCTGAGCAAAAAACAGCAACAGAACTAGTTAATGTTTTATTTAACAATGCTTGCATAGAAATATCTAATGCAAGATTTTCTTCAGCTCAATCTGCAACTATTTTTAATGGAAACGGAAGTAATTTTCCTTTAAATGAAGGTGTTATCATTAGATCAGGAAACGCTCAGCTTTCTCAAGGCCAGTATACAGGTATTGGTTTGAGTAGTCAAATTAACAATAACTCTGATGCTAATTTAGTTGCTATAAATACTCAAGCAGGACAGTCTTCTGAACTTACTGATGTGGCATTTTTAGAGTTTGATTTTGTTCCGTTGTCTAGTGATTTTAATTTCAATTTTTTATTTGCTTCTAATGAGTACGGTCAATGGCAATGTTTGTCTAGTGATGTTTTTGCTTTCTTGTTAACCAACTTAGAAACTAATGAGACTCAAAATTTAGCATTGATTCCAAATACTAATATTCACATATCGGTTAATAATATTAAAGATAACACCTATAATAGCTCATGTGATTCAGACTACCCAAACTTATTTGATGTTTATAATGTTGATGATCCAAATAATTCAACAGTAAATATGAGGGGTTTTACAAAGGTTCTGACTGCCTCCTCAACCATAAATCCAGGGACACCTTATAGAATTAGGTTAGTGATAGCAGACTCTAATGATGCAAATTTTGATTCTGCTATATTTTTAGAAGCTGGGAGTTTTGATTCAAATATAGATCTTGGAGAAAATGTGAGTATTTGTGATGGAGATTCTGAAATAATTAGTACAGAATTAGATCCAGATCAATACAATCATATTTGGATGTATAATGGAGAGATACTTGATGGAGAAACAGGGAGTTATATACAGGCTACGCAATCGGGTACATATGAGGTTTCTATTACAAAAACAGGAAACAATTGTATGATTACTGAACAGGTTGAAGTTATGGCGTTAAGTTTTCAGGAGCCAGAAGATATAAAACTTTGTAATGCGGATGAGGGTAATAATTTTGATCTCACTGTTAATTCTGTCGAATCTTTAGATGTTAATAATGAGAATTATGTTTTACACTACTTTGCCTCTCAGGAAAATTTAGATAATTTAAATCCTATTCCTGATTCAGAAATATCATCTTACGAAAGTGAAGGAAATCAAACAATATATATAAAACTTTATAATACTATTACTGGTAATTATTGTACTAGTGTGGGTGATTTTAATTTGATTATTGGTGAATCTATAGATGTTAATATTCCTGAGTCTATAGATATTTGTATAGTTTCAGATAATAATCTTCAAGTATCGCTTAATGGTGAGAACTCGGCTATCGTTTCTCCTCAAGATCCTTTGGATTATACTTTTTCTTATTTTATTTCTGAAGAAGAAGCATTTGCAAACGAAAATCCTATAATGAATTATGAAAACTATTCACTAGCTCTAGATCAGTCTATACAAACATTTTGGGTGAGAGTCCAAGCCTTGGCGCCAGAATTTTGTTTTGAACTTGTTCCATTAACTTTTCAGTTAAACGAGCCTCCTCCAGTTTCTGAATTGGAAGATGTAATTGAATGTGACTCTTTTGTTTTGCCAGAAATTGAACACGGTGATTATTATTCTTTGCCAGATGGCGGTGGTCAGCAATATACTGAAGGTTACGAAGTTACAGAATCACAAACCATTTATATTTTTAACGGTCCAGATGAAAATGGATGTACTAATCAAAGTAGTTTTAAAGTTTCTTTAATAGTAGATTATTCTATAGAATTAGTGCATTGTGAGTCATTTAAAATTCCTTTTCCTCCAGCTGGACAGTTTTACGATGATGCTGGCGGAGCAAACGGAGGCGGAGAGTTGCTTCCTTCTGGAACCATTATCGATGAGAGTCAGATTATTTATTTTTATGCAGAAATTGATGGCGAATTTTGTAGAGAGAAATCTTTTGATATTGAAATCTTACCTTTGCCTCCCGTAGATGAACTTCAAGATATTGTTACGTGTTCGGGGTATGTCTTGCCTGCTTTAGAAAATGGTAATTACTATACACAAGAAAATGGAGCAGGTATAATGCTTTCTGGTGGAGATCAAATAACACAATCTAAAACTTATTATATTTATAATGAAGATAATTTCTGCGAGAATCAATCACAATTTAATATAACCATCTTACCAGAATTTCAAGATTTGGTAGTTTGTGGAGGCTATCAGTTGCCGCAACTTTCAATAGGTGATTTTTTTACAGAAGCTAGTGGTTTAGGTGAAGTTATGCTTCCTGGTACTTTTATAGAAGAAAGTCAAACCATTTATTATTATGCCGAAACTACCACCATGCCAAATTGTACTAATAGTACTTCGTTTAACCTTGAGGTTAAACCAATTCCGTTAGTAGATAGTTTAGTAGATGTATTGTTGTGTGAAAACGAAGATTATACGTTGCCACAAATTGCTAATGGAGATTATTTTACACAAGCAGGAAGAAATGGAGAGCTTTTAGCAGAGGGGTCTATAATTACATCTTCTCAAACAATATTTATTAATAATGAAGAAGATGGCTGTGAAAATGAAACTTCGTTTGCGGTAGAAATAAGAGATTTACCAGAAGTGCCAAGCTTTACAGATATTCATGCTTGCCATTCTTACGAGTTGCCTCAACTTCAAAATGGAGAATATTATACCGAGTCTTTAGCGCAAGGAGAACAATTGTTTTCAGGTGATTTAATTGAGCAAACACAAATTATTTTTATTTACAATGAATACGAAGATTTACAAGGATGTTACAATGAAGATTTTTTTACAATTTATATTGACGGCTTAACTATAGAAGAGGTAGAAGATATTTACGTTTGTGATTCTTATGTGTTACCATCGTTAAATGAAGGAAATTACTACACCCAAAGTGGGGGGCAAGGTAATCGACTTAATCCTGGATATGCAGTTACTTCTGATCGTGAAATTTTTATTTACGGTAAGACTGGTGATAGATTTATATGTGAAACAGAAGTCAGCTTTAAAGTTTATGTTGTTAAACCAGATTTGAGTGGACTTGAAGATATAGAAAGATGTGGAGATTATACATTGCCAAGTTTGAGCGATAATGAAATTGAAATCAATTATTATTGGGAGGCTGGAGCTCAAAATAAACTTAATCAAGATGACTTGTATTTTGATCAACCTGGAGTGAAAAATGTTTTTGTCTATGCTTATTCCGTAGATTACCCAGAATGTTTTGAAGAAAAAGAAATACAAATTACCATTTATGAACGTCCTCAGCTTTATGTCGAAGGAGGGACTTTGTGTAGAAATGTAGAATCCGGAGATGTTGAATCCCCAGTGCTTCTTACAACAAGTTTAGAGACTTCAGATTTTCAGGTGAACTGGTATTTAAATGGTAATTTAGTTGCTACAGGTCCAGAATATGAAGCTTTCGAAGCTGGTACTTATGAAGCATTAGTAGAGAAATTAACGCCGGAAGTTGGGGCAGACTGTAATTATTTACCAGCCGTTGTAGAAGTGAAAGAGTCTGCAATACCGAAAATTAAATTAACTGTAACAGAACCTTTTAAAGATGAAGCAAATATTAATATAGAAATTTTAAATGGTTTAGGAACTTATCTTTACAGTCTAGATGGAGTAAATTTTCAAAAAGAACCTACTTTTTACAATGTCGATTCTGGCGTGCATACCGTAGAGGTGAAAGGGGAATATGGTAATTGTGGGTCTACAGTACAAAAAGTAGATGTAATTAAGTTCATTAAATTTTTTACCCCTAATCAAGATGGATTTAATGATACTTGGAATATTAAAGATTTAAAATTTGACCCTAACGCTAGTATTTCAATTTTTGATCGTTTCGGAAAATTACTTACGACTATTTCTCCTTCAGGGTTAGGTTGGAATGGGAGCTATAATGGTAAAAACATGCCTTCAAACGATTATTGGTTTCTAGTAGATTATGATAATCGTGGAGAGAAAAGACAATTTAAATCTCATTTTACGTTGAAAAGATAAATCATAGAAAACCACTTTATTTAAAGTGGCTTTCTAAAAAAAGCTATAAAACAAAAAACCCCGATCAAAGATCGGGGTTTCTGCGGTGGTGCCTCCAGTACTGTTTAAGTCTTAACTAAAACATATTAAATTTACTTATATCTTATTATAACCCTTTACTTATAGGGGTTTTTTTGATTTCTGTAATTAGAAATAATTAACTAAGTAATGTATAAATAAACACTTATTTGTACCCTAAATTGTACCCTTTTTTGTATCTTTATAGTAAAGGTAATCATTATGATAGCAGTAGAAAGAGCAAAGGGTACGGTTAGATTTGCATTCAAAAGTAAGCGAAAAGCAGAAGAAAACAAAAAGGAAAATTTTACTATTTACCTATTTTTTACTTATGGCAATAAACGACTAAAATACTCTTCAGGAATTAAAGTAACTTTCAATGATTGGGATTTTAATAAGCAAAGAGTAAAAAATAAGAATACTGTTAAGTTTAAAGATCATTATAATAGTAAACTTAATAAGCTTGAAAACGCTATTACGGAAGTTTATGAAGAGCTTCAAGAAGAAAGTGATAGCATTTCTCCGCAGTTTCTTAAAAACCGCTTAGAACTTAAATTAAGGGGTGAAGAAGCTCCTGGTAAAACTCAAGAAAAACTAACATTTTCAGAATTAATTCAAAAATTTATTGATTACAAAGACGGCAATATTGCAGAGGTTACTTTGCGCTCCTATAAACAAGCTAAGTCTCATATTTTAAGCTTCGAAAAACAATTAAGTAGAAAATTAGAACTAGATGAAATTGACTCTTCATTTCATAAAAAGTTTACCGAATACCTTCAGAAAGAAAAACAGTTTAGTAAAAACACCATAGGTAAGCATTTCAAAACGATTAAGACCTTTATGAACTATGCAGTAAGTGAAGGTTACACCAATAATCAAAAATTCAAATCTTCAGATTTCAAGGTAACTAAAGAAATTACCACAGAGGTTTATTTAACTGATGAAGAGATTCAGGCATTTTATAATAAAGATTTATCTAAATATCCTAAACTTTCACACGCTAGAGATATTTTTCTTATTGGTTGCTACACGGGTCAACGAGTAAGTGATTACAATAGCTTTAAAGAAGAAGATATTCAAACGATTAATGGTCAAGAATATTTTGTGATTGTTCAAAAGAAAAACAAAAAGAGAGGGCGTAAAGTGTACTGTCCTATGACAAAAGAAATCAAGCATATTATGAATAGCCGTCATAAAGGCAAACCACCAAAAAGAATACCCGATAAAGATTTAAACGACTACATCAAGCAGATAGGGCAGATGCTAGAACTAGATTCTTTAGAAGTGAAAATTAAATGTGAATACACTAAAGCTGGAAAACAAGAGGTAGACTACATTAAAAAATACAACTTAGTTAAGTCACATACGGCAAGACGAAGCTTTGCGACAAACAAATATAAAGTAGGTATGCCAGTATATGATATAATGCATTTTACAGGACATACCACCGAAAAGGAATTTTATAAGTATATTAGAATTAAAGATGAAGAACGAGCTACGCATATCTTAAAAAGCGGTTTTTTTAATGTTTAAAATAACTCTATGACAGATCAGAAATTAATTAATGGCTTAAAAATAGGTGTTCTAAATGCAATTATAAGATATCAAAATTCTGAATACGCAACTAAATTAATCAACGTAACAGAAAGGAGTAATAGCGCAGTAATAAAAATACCTTCCAATAATTTAAAAAAAAGAGTAGATTCTGTAAATCGAGAATATAAAAAAAAACAACTTTTTAAACAAAGTAAATCTGCTGTTACTAAATGCTTGATTAAAATGTACGATTACGAAAAATTTGAGCTAGAATATTTTGACTTACGTTTTGATCTATATGCTAAAGAATTAGTTGCTAAAAAAGAAAGGTTTATTAAAAAATATCCTGGCTTTGAAGAGAAAGATTTTTTTAAATCAGAAATTAATTATTTCGAAAATCCAGAATCTAATAGGTATTTTTTTAATAGCAAAAACCATAAAATTTTCTATCATAATTATTTAGAGAGTGATACACATATTCTTGATTTGCATCAAAATAAAAAAATAGACTTTCTTAAAGAAAAACTTCAAAATAAGTCTGAAAGTGATAATGTAAAAACTTCTCAATCCCAATCACAAAAACAAGATTTAGAAAACAATGGGTATCCTCCAATTTTTAAATCCTATGAATGCTATCAAAAATTTATTTCACTTGCTGAGTTTATGGAGATAAAATTAGATAATATCAACGCACGGAATAACCAAGCAAAACTCAATGGTATATGGCAAAGTAATAATGGTCAAAAGCTATTTTTGAAACATACTGAAAAGCCAGAATATTTAGCTTTTTTAAATAAAAATTATAACTCAGAGTTTGAGACACGTTCTATGTCCTCTGGTAAAAAATACACGAATAGAGTTGATGAGTATTTATCTTCTATTTAGTTATTTTTAGAGCGCATACAAACCGCATATTTCTCCACACATCTCGCATACCTTCCATATTTTCTGCATATAACTAATTTATTTTCTTGCGATAGAATTTAAAAATCATACAACTATGTCGCAGAAAATTATGACAGAAATCCACGGGATCTCTCCCGAAGAATTAAAAGAAAGCATCTTAACAGATGTAAAAAAAGAACTAGTAAACCTAGTCGAAAAACTCAACCTTTTTAACAAGCCTCAGGAGGAATTTTTGACAAGGAAAGAAGCAGCTAAATTGCTTAAAATTTCCTTAGTTACAATTACCGATTGGAATAAAAAAGGAATTCTTAATCCTTACCGTTTAGGGAATTTAATTCGCTATAAAAAGAGCGAGTTAGAAGAAGCTATGGTTCAAATAAATCAAGAGCAATAGTATGGGAAAGTTAGAAGAATTTTCCAATAACGAATGGAAGCAAATTAAAGCAGACTTAGAAAATGTATTGCAAAAACTGAAAAATGCAATTCAAAACGATCCTTCACTTATCATTATTGATAATGCAGAGTTAATGAAAATCTTTAAAATAAGTTCAAGAACCGCACAACGATGGCGAGATCTTAATCTTATCGGTTATTCTAAAATTAGTGGTAATATTTTCTATACAATGCAAGACGTAATGAATCTTTACCAAGAATACTATGAACAGCCACGAAGTAAAGTAAATCAATTAATAAATAAAAGAAAATGAGCAAAGCAGCAGTAAGTATAATTAATGGCTTTTATACAGTATCAGAAAACGTAAGTATTCAATCGGTATTAGAAAGTATAAAAAGTGATGAATTTAAATCAAAAGTTGAAAGTTTAAGAGCTACTCTAAAACTAGAAGGGAAGCCAGCGTATAAAAAAGCTAAGAAATCTTTGCTAGCTTTTACACCTTCTGGAACTTTCAATCCTACAAGGTCAGAGATTAATTTAGAAGCTTACAATCAATATATAATTATTGATTTTGATAATATAAAAGATAAAGAACAGCTTCAACATTCTGTTGAGAGAGCAAATGATTCTGTATATACCTATGCGAGTTTTATAACCCCAAGTGATGAAGGGTTTAAAATATTAGTTAAAACAGATACTTCCGCAGAAAATCATAAAGTAGCGTTTGAACAAGTAAGTAAGTATTATGGAGAATTGCTAAACTTGAAAGTTGATCCGTCTGGTAAAGATGTTTGTCGATTGTGTTTCTTTTCTTACGATCCTAATTTATATCAAAATATCAATTCAGAAATATTTAAAATCAACTTAAAAATGAAGACAAAATCAGAGGTAAATTACGTTTATACCGAAACGAAAACTGAGAATAAAACTAAGGTAGAAGCTTATCTACAACTTATTGAAGAGTTTCAAACAGATATCACAGAGGTATATCAAGATTGGGTTAATATAGGCTTTGCATTAGCTGATGAATTTGGAGAAGAGGGGAGAGATTATTATCAAACTCTTAGTCAATTTCACGACAACTATTCTGAAGCTGAATGCAATAAACAGTTTTCAGAATGCTTACGAAGTAAAAGAGGAGAAATAACCATTGCTTCATTTTACTACATCGCACATCAATATAACATTAGGCTAGAAAATGAAATAGAAGCTCCTAATAAATTACCAAATTTCCCAAGTTCCTTAGTTCCTAAGCTCCCTAAATTTTTACAAAGAGTATTAGAAAATGCACGTAGTGAAATTGAAAATGATATTTTTTTACTAAGTAGTTTAACTTCTATTAGTGCTTGTTTAGAAAATGTTGTAGGTATATATGATGGTCATAAAATCTATAGTAATTTATACCTATTCATTACTGGTAAAGCATCATCAGGTAAGGGTAAAATAAAATATGCAAAAGAAATTGTTAATCCTGTTCATCAGCTTTTAAGAACTGAATCTAAAAAAGCAAAAGAAAGTTATCAGAAAGATTTAAAAGAGTTTGATAAAGAGAAAATACTAGAGAAACCAAAGGCTCCTATTGAGAAGATGTTATTCCTACCTGCAAATAACAGCTCTTCAGGGATGTTTCAATTATTGGAAAACAATGAGGGGAAAGGTTTAATTTTTGAAACTGAAGCTGATACGTTAACAGGTACTTTTAAACAGGATTATGGCGATTATAGTGATGGCTTTCGTAAAGCTTTTCAGCACGAAACTATAAGTTACTACAGAAAAACAGATAGTGAATATGTAGAAATTAAGAAACCTAAACTTTCAACGGTATTAACGGGAACACCAAAACAGGTGTTTAGTTTATTCCCTAACGCAGAAAATGGATTGTTTAGTCGTTTTATGTTTTACAAAATGGAAGCTAAAACACAATGGATAGATGTATTTTCAAGTTCAGCAAATAAGAATTCCGAGGATGATTTTAAGGAGTTAGGCGAAGAATTTTTAACCTATTACAAAGATTTGAAATTGAAAGAAGAAATTTTATTTAGCTTAACCGTGGAGCAAAGAAGAAATTTCAATCAGTTTTTTAAAGAATTACAAAAAGAGAATTTAATAAATAAAGAAGAGGACTATGTAGCGACTATTAGGAGATTAGGTTTAATAGCGTTTCGTCTAATGATGATTTTAACTTGTATTAGAAGAGCAGAAAATAAAACAATTACTAGTGAAATGAAATGTGAAAATGATGATTTTAATTCTGCATTAGAGATGGTAAAAGTATTAATAATCCACGCTAATGCTATTCACGATAAACTTCCACAAACATTGCAAATGAGTAAGGCGAGAAGAAAGAAGAATTTCTTGAAGCTTTTACCGAAAAATTTTGATAGAAATATTTATATCAAGGTTGCTAATTCTTTAGATATAAAATATAAAACAGCAGAAGCATATATTACAGAGTTTATTAAAGAGGGTTACTTATCCAGACCAGAACACGGTAAATATCTAAACCTATCTAAACTTTAAACATAGGAATTGAGGAATTTAGGAAATAAAGGCTTGCAATTTGTGTAGGTCTTTTTTATTTATACAATTTATTTTAAAAATTATATAGTAAAAAATACAATATAATTTTATTTTTATATATTTGTAAGGTAAAAAAATATCTCTGCGCCAACAGAGATATTAAATATTCGGTCGTACCGATTTCAAATACTTTTTATTTTATGTTACAAAATTACGAAAAAAAAACCAATTATCGTCAAAATAAAAGACGATTAGCAACTTTGCAGGGTGCAAAGTTTGATTTAGAAAAAGAGCTTCCTTTAATGTTTAAGGCGTTTCGAGAGGCTTATGAACTTTACGAAATGGAGATTTCTAATACTCCACCTCAAGCTAGAGCTAGAGCTTTTGAAGCTTCATTATTGAACTCAAAAATGATTCAATCTATTCAGAAGTATTTCCCTAATCACTGGAGGTTCGGAAAATACAAGAGATTTACGCTTCGTACCAATGGTTATATTGTTTTATTCAAGAAATTGGATAATTACAATAGACCAATGAATGTGAAAACCAAATCGGTTTTAGCAATTTCTCAACAGCTTTCACTTCCATTATATAGTGAAGCAAATTTTGTTGAGGAACCAATATTATTTTTCGGTTATAAAAAGGATAAAGTTGGTAATATTGCAGAACCTAAATTGGTTTATTTAGATGAAGAACGAGTAAAGTGGATAGTTACACCTAATGATATCACTGTAGATACATCAGTAAAGACTTCTACTCAATCTCGAAAAGTTGCTGCTCCTATAATAAGAAACGGCAACAAAAAAATTGGCTAATTATTTATTAATCTAATCGAGTACGACCGATTATTTTAAACTAAAACAAAATCTTAAGATGAAAATCAATCACAAACAGTTAACATTTGCGAGAGAATATAGAGGGTATTCTCAAACTGAGTTATCTTCTAAGATTGTTGGATTGTCACAGCCAAACTTATCAAAGTTTGAAAAAGGATTAAACACTTTATCAGATGAACTACTAATTAAAGTAATGTCCTTTTTAGATTTTCCATTTGAGTTTTTAAGTAAAAACATATCCAATGAATCAGAAACTGCACACTTTAGAAAAAGAACAACTATTACTAAAAAGGACAGAATAGATATAGAACAAAGTTATAAGCTTATTGGCTATATGGTAGATGAAATGGCGGATTCTTTGATGTGGCCAGATTTTACTTTTAAAACTTTAGATTTAGAAGAGGGTTACACACCTCAATATGTTGCAAAACATACAAGAAAGTTTTTAGGTTTAAAGCCTAATGAGCCTGTAAGAGATATTTGTAATTTGTTAGAGGTAAATGGTATTGTAATAGTAGAGTTAGATGCTATAGAAAAGTTTGATGGGGTTTCTTTGGTAACAGATAATGGCTACCCACTTATTGTTATTAATAAAAACTTTAGTAACGATAGAAAAAGATTTACAATAGCACACGAGTTAGGTCATTTATTGATGCATTCTGTAAATAATCCAGCAATACCAGATTACAGAGAAAAAAAATTAGAGAATGAAGCAAACGATTTTGCATCAGAATTTCTAATGCCTGCCGAGGCAATTAAAGCTTCCTTGTATAATTTAAAACTCTCTTATTTGGCAGGTTTAAAAAAATACTGGTTAACCTCTATGGCTTCTATTGTAAGAAGAGCAAAAGATTTAGGTTGTATTACAAAAGATACTTATAGGTATTTATATATTGAATTTAGTCGTAAAGGCTTAACAAAAAATGAAGGGGTAAATGTTTTTATTGATAGTCCAGAATTATTTAGAAAAGGGTACGCAATGCACAAAAATGAATTAGCATATTCAGACTTTCAATTGGCTAGTGGTTTCTCAATACCTGTAGATATGATTAAAAGATATTGTGATAATAATAGAAATCAACCTAAACTAAGAGTATTGGTTTAGAAGTGATTTTAATCGTATAACAGCACAAAAGGCTTACAATTTTTGTAGGTCTTTTTTTATATAATTTTTTAAGTAAGTATAATTTAAGCTATTTTATTGAAGTGCCAATTGAGACATTGATGTTCTACAACTAAATTATAGTATTCCAAAAAACATTACTATTTTTATAACCCTTTCAAAATCTAGAAAACAATAATGAAATTTAACGAAGACTCTAGGGTTAAAATTCCTTCAATATTACATTTGGTAAGATTAGGGTATGAATACCTATCATTAAAGAACCAGAAGTGGGACAAAGAAACCAATATTTTTACCAATATATTTTTAGAAAGCGTTCAGAGAATCAATCACGATATTGAAAAAGATGAAGCTCAAAGGTTGCTTTCAGATATATCGTTAATGTTAGATAATGAAGATTTAGGGAGACAGTTCTATGAGCGATTAATTCAGCAAGAAGGGCATAAAATTATAGATTTTGAAAACTTTGGAAATAATACCTTCAATGTAGTTACAGAATTAACCTACAAGAACGGAGAGGATGAATTTAGACCTGATATTATTCTATTGATAAATGGGTTGCCGTTGGTTTTTATTGAAGTTAAAAAGCCAAATAATAAAGAAGGAATTTTAGCGGAACGAAAAAGAATAAATCAAAGATTTCAAAATAAAAAATTTAGAAGGTTTATAAATATAACTCAATTAATGGTGTTCTCTAATAATATGGAGTACGACCCTAACGATCTAGATCAAATACAAGGTGCTTTTTATGCTTCCGCTTCTTATCATAAACCTATTTTTAATTTCTTTCGTGAAGAAGAAAATTTCGATTTATCAAAACTTTTAAAACCAGAAGACGAGGCAATAGAAGATGAAATTTTAAAAGATAACAACTTAGTTATTATTAAAAGAAGTCCTGAGTTTTTAACTAATAAAAGCCCTAAGACACCCACTAACAGAATTTCTACCTCTTTATTTTCGAGAGATAGATTAAAATTTACTTTACAATATGCTATAGCTTATGTAAATGAAGTGAAAGGTTTAGAAAAGCATATTATGCGTTATCCGCAAATTTTCGCAACAAAAGCAATAGCTAAGTCCTTAGATAAGGATATTCGTAAAGGTATAATTTGGCATACACAAGGAAGTGGTAAAACTGCATTAGCTTATTATAATGTTAAGCACCTAACCGATTATTATCAAGAGAAAAACATAATACCTAAATTCTATTTTATTGTAGATAGATTAGATTTACTACTACAAGCGAAGAGAGAATTTTCAGCAAGGGGATTAACGGTTAATATTGTTAACTCTAGAAGTGAATTTGCTAAGGATATTAAAGTAAAATCAGCAATTAAAAACGATAGAGGAAATCCAGAAATTACTGTTGTAAATATTCAAAAATTCTCAGATGATGCGCAAATCATTAAAGAACAGGATTACGATATTAATGTTCAACGTATTTATTTTTTAGATGAGGTTCACCGCAGTTATAATCCAGAAGGTAGTTTTTTAGCTAACCTAGAACAATCAGACAAACAAGCGGTTAAAATAGGTTTAACAGGAACTCCGTTATTGGGTGACGACTACAACTCTAGAAGTTTGTTTGGTGATTATATTCATAAGTATTATTACAATGCTTCAATTGCCGATGGTTATACTTTAAGACTTATTAGGGAAGAAATTGAGACCAATTATAAAATGGTACTTGAAGAAGCCTTAAAAGCCATAGAAATTCAACAAGGTAATATTTCTAAAAAAGAAATTTATGCGCATCATAAGTTTGTAGAGCCAATGTTAGATTATATTGTTAACGATTTTGAGGCGTTTAGACTTACTTATGCAGATAATTCGATTGGCGGTATGGTGGTTTGTGATAGTTCAGACCAAGCCAAAATGATGTTTGAAATTTTTAATAAAAAATACAGACAACAACCAGAGCTTGTTACACAAGCCGCAGAAGAACCTGAATCATACGGAGATAACAAAAGAAAAAGGTATAAAGTAAAAACAGCAGCATTAATACTGCACGACATTGGTACAAAAGAAGAACGAAAAGATCAAGTTGAAGATTTTAAAGCAGGAAAAATTGACATTCTTTTTGTCTATAATATGTTACTTACAGGCTTTGATGCTAAGCGTTTGAAGAAACTATATATCGGTAGAATAATTAAAAAGCATAATTTATTACAAACCTTAACCAGAGTAAATAGAACCTATAAAAACTATCGCTACGGTTATGTGGTAGATTTTGCAGATATAAGAGAAGAATTCAATAAAACAAATCGAGATTATTTTAATGAGTTGCAAGAGGTATTAGGGAATGAAATTGAACATTATTCAAATATTTTTAAATCGAAAGAAGAAATTCAGGAGGAAATAGCAGATATAAAAGAAGTATTATTTCATTTCGATACGCAAAATGCTGAAATATTTTCTCAACAGGTTTCAGAAATTTCAGACCCAAAGAAAATGACAGAAATTGTCAAAGCCTTGGGTAATGCAAAAAGTCTGTATAATTTAATTCGTCTATTCGGTCACTATGAGTTATTAGAAAAAATAGATTTCAAAAAACTCTCAATTTTATACCGAGAAGCAAGTAATCATTTACAGTTAATCAATCAAAAAGATGCAGTAGAAAATAGCACAGACACAACAAATCTTTTAAATGTTGCGCTAGAAGATATCATCTTTAAATTTAATAAAATAGGTGAAGAAGAGCTAATCTTAGCAGATCAGTTAAAAGATACTTTACGCAAAACAAGAGAGGAACTAGCTAATAATTTTGATAAGAAAGATCCTGAGTTTGTTAGTCTCTATGAAGAATTAGAACGCCTATTTAAAAAGAAAAAACTTGAAGAGGTAAGCCAAGAAGAAATGAAAGCTAACATTGGCGCCTTAAAAGATATTCACGCAAAAATTTTAGAATTAAACCGTCAAAACCGACTTTTGCAGGCTAAATACAATAACGATCCTAAATATTGCAGAATACATAAACGTTTAAGGGAAAAGGGTGGTTTAACCAAAAGAGAAACGCAATTGTTTGAAGCCTTACAATCAGTAAAATCGGAAGCAGATTTACAAGTATTACAGAACAGCAAATTACTAGAGAATGAGGGGTATTTAGATAAAATGATGATACGTTTAGTTATTAATCAATTTGTAAAACAAAACAATATTCCTTTAAACCCAGAAACATCTAAGTTCATCAACAACTTAGTAGTACAAGAATATACAAACGAATTTCACAACCGCATAGCATAAAATGACAACAACCGTAGCATTTCAAAATCAAGTAAAATCCCTAATCGATAATCTAAAAGGCATTTGTGCCAATTACGGTTTAGGGAATGATGGCGATGAATATAAAGTAATTACACAGGTTTTTTTATATAAGTTTTTAAACGATAAATTTACTTACGAGGTGAAACAGCTCAATCCAGATTTAGTTGAAGCTGAAGACTTACAAAAAACTTTAGAAGAATATTCAGATGAAAATTATGAAATGCTCACCCTGCAACTTAATGCAGATACCGCAGTGTTACAACCACATCATTTAATATCACATCTTTATAACGAACAAAACCAAAAAGACTTTGCCAAAACTTTTGATGATACCTTAATGGATATTGCAAGGTTAAATAACGAGATCTTTGCGGTAAAAACTACAGGAGGTGCAAAAGAACCCTTATTTGAGCGTATAAGTGAAATTGTGGAGACCTCAGAAAGGAATGCGTTTTGTAGAGCCCTAATTAACCAATTGGTAGAATTTAGTTTTGAGCATATTTTTAATGAAAAGTATGACTTTTACGCTACGATATTTGAGTACTTAATTAAAGATTACAATAATGATAGTGGCGGTACTTACGCAGAATATTATACCCCACACGCGGTAGCTAAAATTATGGCGGCAATTTTAGTAAAACCAGAAGATAATCCTAATAATGTAACGTGTTACGATCCAAGTGCGGGTTCGGGTACTTTATTAATGAATTTAGCCCACGCCATAGGAGAAGATAGGTGTACTATTTATTCACAAGATGTTTCAAAAAAATCATCTAAACTTTTGCGTTTAAATTTAATTTTAAATAACCTAGTACATTCTCTTCAAAACGTTATACGCGGGAATACCATTTTAGCACCTTATCATAAAGACGAAAATAATGAGCTAGAAAAGTTTAATTACATAGTTTCTAACCCACCCTTTAAATTAGATTTTAGCGAGTATAGAGACGATTTAGATACTAAAGAAAATAACGACCGCTTTTTCGCGGGTATTCCTAAAACACCTAAAAGTAAAAAGAGCGGAATGGCTATTTATAGCCTGTTTTTACAGCATATAATACACAGCTTAAAACCTAGCGGTAAAGCAGCAGTAGTAGTGCCTACAGGTTTTATAACGGCACAAAGTGGTATTGATAAAAAAATAAGAGAAAAACTCATTGAAAATAAAATGCTTGCAGGGGTGGTAAGTATGCCTTCAAACATTTTTGCAACTACCGGTACTAACGTGTCTATTGTTTTTTTAGATAAAAGTAATAAGGAAGATGTAGTGCTAATAGATGCTTCAAAACTTGGTACTAAAGTTAAAGAAGGGAAAAACCAAAAAACGGTATTAAGTCACGAAGAAGAACAATATATCATCGATACATTTAATTATAAAAAGCAGGAAGATGATTTTTCAGTAGTGGTAAAATATGACGAGATTAAAAAGAAAAATTACAGTTTAAGTGCAGGACAATATTTTGAAATAAAAATCGAATATATCGATATTTCTGCGGATGATTTTATAAATAAATTGAATTCTTTTGATAATAGTTTAGAAAGTTTGTTTTTGAAATCTAAAAGTTTAGAAAGGGATATTAAGAATAACTTAAAAACTTTGAAGTATGATTAAAGTTTCTTTAAGTTCAATTATTGATATTATTAGTGGTGGCACACCGAAGACTAAGGTTACTGAATATTGGAACGGTAATATTGGTTGGCTTTCTGTAACAGATTTTAATAATGATCTACGCTTTGTTTATGATACAGAAAAGAAAATTACAGAAAAAGGAGTTGATGAGAGTAATACAAAGTTTCTTAATAAAGGAGATATTATAATTTCTGCAAGAGGAACAGTTGGTGCTTTAGCTCAAATTGGTAAGCCAATGTGTTTTAATCAATCCTGTTTTGGAATTAGAGGAAAGAAAGATATAGCAAATACAGATTTCTTGTACTATTCACTTAAAAATTATGTAAAAAATATTATAAAAAGAAGCCAAGGTTCTGTTTTTGATACCATAAATCTAAACTCTTTTGATTTGATGGAAATTGAAATCCCCAAATCAATTACTACGCAAAAAGAAATAGCCAAAGTCTTATCCGATTTAGATGAAAAGATAGAAATCAATAATAAAATCAATACTGAATTAGAAGCAATGGCAAAGCTTATTTACGAGTATTGGTTTGTGCAATTCGATTTCCCAGATAAAAATGGCAAACCATACAAGGCTTCAGGTGGTAAAATGGTGTATAATGAAGAGTTGAAAAGAGAGATTCCTGAGGGCTGGGTAGATAAAACCATTGCAAATTGGATAGAAAATGATAAAAGTGGTGATTGGGGTAAGGATTCAAAACAAGGTAATTATACAGAAAAAGTGTCTTGTATTCGTGGTGCGGATTTAAACGGCTTAAACGGTAATGGAGAAGTAAAAGCCCCAGAGCGTTTTATTTTAGAAAAAAACACCCATAAATTATTAGAAGAAGGTGATTTAATTATTGAAATATCAGGAGGTAGCCCAACGCAGTCTACAGGAAGAATGGCATTTATAACTAAAGAAACACAAGAGCGATTTGATAATCCATTAATTTGCTCAAACTTCTGTAAAGCTCTTACATTGAAGGATGAAATTTATTTATTTAATTTTGTTTACCAATGGCAAAGTTTATATGATGCAGGCGTATTATTTGGTTGGGAAGGCAAAACAAGCGGTATTAAAAACTTACTGTTTGAAAACTTTGTAAATAATTATAAAACAATACTTCCTGAGAAAAATATAGTTGAAAAGTTTTATCAAAAAATTAAACCATTACACGCCAAAAAGCAAAAAAACTTACGAGAAAACCAAAAATTAGCAGAATTAAGAGATTGGTTATTACCAATGCTTATGAATGGGCAAGTAACGGTTAAAGAAGCACAAGAGCATATCAATAAAGCCGCAGAACCACAAGAGAATTATGGCTAAAAAGAAAAGAGATATAAAAATAATGGTAGGTTCAACCGTGTATGGCTTTGAAGATCAATTATCACAAATAGTAGCTCAATTACAATTATTAGGTTATACGGTTTTAAATTCTCATAATGGCAGTATAAAAGTAAACCCTAAATTATCTAGTTTAGAGAATTGTTTAAAGGCAGTTGAGGAATGTGATTTGTTTTTAGGTATTATAAGACCTTATTATGGTACAGGTAATATCGGTGAAAAGAACATTACATTTGAAGAAATTAAAAAGGCAATAGAATTAAAGAAACCCTATTGGTTTTTAGTACATAGAGATGTAACTTTTGGTCGCTTATTATTAGGTAAATTAAGACTAAAAAATGAGAGTGGATTAATTGAAAAAAACGATGATTTATATAAAAAATTAGGTGTTGGTGTGGCTAAAAATAGTTTTTTTGATGAAAGAACTATCGAGATTTATAATTATGTTATTGAAAACCATATTCCTGTAACATTAAGAAATGGCAATTGGGCACAAGAGTTTTACCGTTTGGATGAGATGATGACCTATATAAATACTCAATTTTCAGATAAAGACTTTGTAGAGAGTATAATTAGTGTAAAAGAGACTAAAGATGCAGAGTGATTTTGTCATAAACAATTTGTTGCAAAAAGAAGAAAGTGTGCGTTTAGAATTGAAAACAAATGCACATATAACATCCATTGCTAAAACAATAACCGCTTTTATAAACACCCAAGGCGGTGATATGTTAATAGGTGTAGAGGATAATAAAAAAATTGTTGGGGTAGAAAATGCAGCTAAGGTAAGAGATAGAATACAGCAACAATTGATAGAGGGTATTAAGCCCAATGCACCTATTTCATCACAGGTTATCACATATAAAAACAAAGAACTTATTTTAATTAGCGTTTGGGAAGGTGCTAATAAACCTTATCAATATAAAGGTCAAATTTTCACTCGTGAAAATGATAGAACAAAACTATCTGATCAAGATATTTTAAAAGAACTAATTAGTGAACGTAAAGCAGCAGATTTTCATTGGGAAAGAAGAGCAGTTTTGGGTGCTACTTTAGATGATTTAGATAAACAAGAGATCAAAAAGACTATTAATCACTATCAAGTTTACAACTCTGAAAAAACATTTGTAGACGAAGAAGACTTTTTGATTCAAACAGGTTTGTTGCAAAATGGTCATTTTACCAATGCTTGCATCGTTTTATTTGCCAAATCCCCTACACGCTTTATTCCGCAATCAAAAATTAGAGTAACGGTATATCCTTCAGATACAATAGGCGATAGCTTTTTAAATGACCGTATTTTTGATGGTAATGTGTTTAGTAATATTTCTGGTGTATTAAGTTTTTTAGATGTTACTTTTGGTAAAAATATTGTTATTGATGGTGTAGTAAGAAAAGAAAAGCATAATTATCCTTTATTAGCTTTAAGAGAGGGTTTATTAAATGCAATGGTACATAGGGATTATAATTCTGTGAATGGTTTTTTACAGATTTCTATTTTCTCTGATAGAACAGAAATTGCTAATTATGGTGGTTTACCTGATGGTATTACCTTAAGTGATTTAAGTAAAGAACATAATTCTATATTACGTAATCCTGATTTAGCTAAAATATGTTTTATAAGAAAGTACATTGAAATGCTTGGAAGCGGTACTTTAAGAATGATAAATGATTGTAGAAAGAATAAATTTAAAAAACCTTCCTGGAAACAAAAAAATAATATTACTACAGTTATTTTTCCAGATCTTAAGGCTACACTTAAAAATAGTGAAGGTGTAAATGAAGGTGTAAGTGAGGGTGTAAATGGTGAGCTTAATACTGTTTTTAATGATCAAAGTGAAGGTGTAAAAAGAGAACTTATTAATATTTATAGTATAATTAAAAAAAATCCTGATTTAAAAGCTAAAGATATAGCTAATCTAATTGATAAAGGTTTATCTACTGCTGAACGTTATCTTAAGAAATTGAAAGATGAAGATTTTATTGAATATATAGGTTCTTCTAAAACTGGTGGTTATCACATTAAAAAATAGAATAATAGCCTAATATCAATATTTTAAACATTTAGTTTTTTTCTCAAAGAACAAGAATCCCCAAGCAAATAAGTATAACTTCCATTGCATTACAGCTATACCCATTTGCTTTCCGCGCAGTAAAAGCTAAAATACTTCCATAAATGACAGTATTTCAGCCCTTACTTTTTGCCTTTGCGCTTTTAATTCGTTTTCAAAATAATATGTATTACAAACCAACAAAATCCGTGGCAGGTAATAAGGAGAGCTTCCGTCATTCTGTTTTGTTCCATAATACATAGCTGCAAGAGCATATAATAAAAATTATAATTTCAGGAACTTTATGAAATAACAAAATAAGCTAAAAACCTATCACCTAAAATCTCTTGCATCTACCATTCATACGCTTTTTACGCCTTCCATCCTCAGGCTTCAAAAGCTATTCATTTGTAGTATTTCACACACGTCATTCCTACAGCACCCGTAGCTACTCTTGCACCCAAACCCATAAAGTTTTGCTACGCAAGTATATTATATTGGGTGCAATCGCTACTTATTGATGTGCGAGCCTGCGATCACAACGGGCGGTATAGTTTGTCACAGTAATTGGAACACCCATATTTGCATAAAGCTTATTTGTTTTATTTCCGATGGTCATAAAAAAACAAGCCTTATTGCAAACCGCGCAAAAGAGCTGTTTTAAAATTAGGTACTAAAAAATCCGAATAATAATAGGATGCAGAATTGAATATCAATAAATAAGTGCAATAAAAAACAGCCCTTTCCTTTCCCACCGAACCAATTACAGCGCCAAACACGTGTTACAAACATAGCGCTGGCGGTATTCCATACCAAAAGCCAGCACACCCGTTGTTCAACTCGCAGTCGGCTCGCGCCTTTTAGATTACCTGCCGAAAGAAATACCTTAGATTAAACGAATAAAATTAAATAAAATGGAAGAAAGGAAAATCATTATCAATGAAATTACAGTAGATGAGCTTACAGAAAAAATCGCTGATAAGTTATTCTCAAAAATTAAAGCTGTTTTGGAAAGTAATATAGAACAAGAAAACAAACTATTAAGTAGGAAAGAAGCAGCTGCTTACTTACAAATTAGTCAGGGTACATTATGGAATTGGTCTAAGTCGGGAAGATTAAAAAGTTATGGTTTGGGTAGTAGAGTTTATTATAAACAAAAAGAAATCGATGAAGTGTTAGAAAGAAATAAGCTATAAAATATGGCAAATATAGGCAGCTTACCTCAAGCCAACCGCAATTTGCTATAAAGGTCAAGCCCTACGGGTTTTCGGAAAAAATAGCAATTGAAGGCAATTGCTTTTCTAAAAATCCTACAGGCTATTTTTTCAGAAAAACCTTGACAGCAATCCAACGCTGCCAATAATAAGGGCATATTTTTTAGCTGAAAAAAAATATTGAAGAAAATAGGGAGTTTTTTTCTGTTGTTCAAAAGTCGTTTATAGTAAATCGCCGTCGGGAGCGACCAAAAACGGGAAATAAGCTTTCTTATAGCGATATTTGTGCAGTTAAATAACTTCTAAGCCGTTTTATCTCCGTATCAATTCCAAATCAATCACGTATTAATTTAAAAATGTAAATAAAATGGGAAAGATTAATCAAGGAATTTTAGGCGGTTTGTCTGGAAAAGTAGGAAATGTAATCGGTGGTAGTTGGAAAGGTATCGATTACTTGAGAATTAAACCTTCCAGTGTAGCAAATCCACGAACTACAGGGCAAGTAAATCAAAGAAACAAGTTTACGGTCACTTTAGAATTTTTGCAAGCTGTGAAGCCGTTTATTAAAGTAGGCTATAAAAAGCTAGCTATCAAGAAAACCGAATTTAACGCTGCAATGTCTTATATTTTGAACAATGCGATTGATGGTATAGCACCTAACTTTGTAGTAGACTATCAAAATGCGAGCGTTAGTAGAGGGACTCTATCAGAACCTTTAAATGCTGGTACAGATTTAACTACTCCTGGTCAAATAGAGTTTAGTTGGGACGATAATTCGGATGAAGGTAATGCAAATGCAACCGATAAGGCGATGCTTTTAGCATATAATCCATTGAAAAAAGAGTCAATTTCACTTTTAAATGGTGCTCAGAGAGATGCAGGTGCAGAAATAATTACAATACCTTCTTCTTATTCGGGAGATAATTTAGAGCTGTTTATGGCTTTTATTTCAGAAGATGAAACAGAATTATCGAACAGTATATATTTAGGATCTGGTACGGCTGCTTAGAAATTAAAATATGTACTAAATTACCGCTTCAAATTGGGGCGGTTTTTTTTGTGCTTAATTGTACCCTTATTTGTACCTAAAAGATTTTTAAACTTTTTGAAACACTTATAAAAAACTCTCGGAAGTCAAGTACAACAAGGCTTAAAACAAAAAACCCCGATCAAAGATCGAGGTTTCTGCGGTGGTGCCTCCAGGAATCGAACCAGGGACACAAGGATTTTCAGTCCTTTGCTCTACCAACTGAGCTAAGGCACCAGTGCGTTAAGCGGTTGCAAATATATATTCCTTTTTACAATCTCACAAGAAAAAATCAAAAAAAATCTATTTTTTGTATGTTTGTAATCTAAATAGTAAGCATGAATTTAGTAATAGATGTAGGGAATACTTTAGTTAAATTTGCTGTTTTTCAGGATAATATATTGCTGGAGAAGTTGTTTTTTGAACTTGAGCTTTTTGAAAAAAAAGTTCAATATTTTTTTCGAAAATATCCAGAAATAAAATTTTCAATCTTATGTAGTGTTCAAAAACAATCGCAAAAGTGGAAGTTGTTGTTGAAAGAAAAATCTATTTTTTTGCAACTTTCTTCAAGTACTCCTGTCTTTTTCGAAAATAAGTATTCATCTAAAAGTACGTTAGGTATAGATAGGTTAGCTTTGGTGGCAGCTGCAGCTTATCAATATAAAAATGAAAATGTGTTGATTATCGATGCAGGCACTTGCATTACTTACGATTTTAAAAATAATAAAAATGAGTACCTTGGCGGTATTATTTCTCCTGGCTTAAATATGCGAGCAAAAGCAATGCATCAGTTTACCGCAAAATTACCACTCGTTAAGTTAGAAAATAACGATGTAGGAATTTTAGGGCAAGACACACAACAATGTTTAGAAATAGGAGTTTTGAAAGCAACAGCCTTAGAAATAGATGGATTTATTACTGAATATAAAAATAAATTTGAAGATTTAACAGTAATTTTAACGGGTGGGGATAGTCAAACTTTGTCTAAGAACGTAAAAAATAGCATATTTGCCCCCTCAAATTTCTTGCTTGAAGGTTTGAATCAAATTTTAGAATTTAATAAAAGTTAATGATTAAACAGTTAGTTACAATAGCAATTTTACTTTTTACGGTCACTTTGAGTGCTCAAGAAATCACTTCTTCACCTTATTCATTTTATGGAATTGGAGTGAAAAAATTTAAAGGCACAGCCGAAAATAGATCTATGGGAGGTTTGAGTATCGTATCAGATAGTATACATGTTAACCTTCAGAACCCTGCTGGTTATGGAGCTTTAGCGCTTACTACCTACACGATCGCAGGTTCTCATACAAGCACAACTATATCTTCTACTTCCGCAGAAGACAAACTTTCCAGTACTAATATAGATTATTTAGCGATTGGTATTCCTGCAGGGAAACTTGGTTTTGGTTTTGGCGTTGTACCTTATAGTTCTGTGGGGTATGAATTAAGAAATCAGGACGAAAGTGTCATTAGTGATTTTACAGGTAGGGGAGGTCTAAATAAACTTTTCTTGGCTGCCGGTTATGAAGTTAATAAGAATCTTAGAATAGGGGTAGAAGGAAGTTATAATTTCGGTAACATTCAAAATAAAAATATTATTCGACAATCAGGGATTCAATTTGCGACCAGAGAGATAAACCGTTCAGATTTAAGCGGATTTAATGTGAAGTTTGGAGCGCAGTACGAAAAAATGATTAATCAAAAATTACAGTTAACAGGTTCTGCTAGTTTTGCGCCATCTAGCAATCTAAAATCAGATAACTTTAGAGAATTAGCAACCATAAGAATTCTTAATGATACCGAAGCAATTGCAGATGTAGAAGAAGTAAATGTAGCAGATGATGATTTAAAATTACCTTCTGAGTTAAGTTTAGGAGCGGGTATTGGGCAGCCTAGAAAATGGTTTGTAGGTGCAGAGTTTCAGCAATTAAGTGCTAGTGAGTTTACTAATCGCTCTTTTACGTTGGATAATGTTTCTTATAACGATGCTTCAACCTACAAAATTGGTGGTTACTTTATACCTAACTATAATGATATTACAAGTTACTTTAAGCGAATTGTATATAGAGCTGGAGCAAGATATGGAGGTACTGGATTAACGATTAACGGAGAAGACGTTGATGAGTTTGGCATATCTTTTGGAGTAGGCTTGCCTGCAGGAAGATTACTAACAAATACCAACATAGGTGTCGAGTTTGGAAAAAGAGGAACTACAGATGCTGGTTTAGTAGAAGAAAAATTTGTTAGTTTTTATATCAGTTTATCTTTAAATGATAGATGGTTTCAGCAAAGAAAGTTTAATTAATTATACATAAAAATCAACTATGAAAACCAGATTGTTAGCTTTATTATCCGCAGTATTTTTTAGCTTTGGGATAGCAAACGCCCAAGAGGTAGATTGCAATACAACTTTAAATCTTTTTTCGCAAAGTGCGAAAATTAAAGATTATAAGTCTGCCTTGCCTAATTATAAAAGTTTAATTGAAAGTTGTCCAAAAATTAATTTAGCAGTTTACCAGTATGGTGAGCGCATGTTTAAACAATTTATTAAAGAAACTGAAGGTGATGCTGCAAAACAAAAAGAATATGCACAAGCTTTAATCAAGAATTACGAATTACGATTAGAAAACTTTCCAAGCAAGACAGCAAAAGGTGAAGTTTATTCAGATATTGCTCAAGTAAAGTTTGATAGTGAATTAGGTTCTATAGAAGACCAGTACAATGCTTTTGATAAGGCTTGGGAATTAGATAAAGAATCTTTTAATAGTCCAAAGGCTTTATATGCTTATTTTAATTTAGTAGTGAAATTACAAGAATCTGGGAAGAAAGATCTTCAAGATGTATTTACTAAATACGATGAGCTAATTCAGAAAATAGAGCGTCAAGAAATTTTTCGTGCAGAGCAGGCTGAACCTTTAATAGAAAAGCAAGAAGCAGGAGAAGAATTAACTTCTACAGAGAAAAGAGTATTAGGTAATTCTGAAATCTACTTGACTAACTTTATGAAGATAAAAGGATCAATTAACTCTATGTTAGGGGAAAAGGCAGATTGTGAGAACTTAATTCCGTTATACCAAAAAGATTTTGAGGCTAAGAAAACCGATACAGAATGGTTAAAAAGAGCAGCCAGAAGATTGTCTGCTAAAGATTGTGATGATCCATTATTTTTTCAGTTAGTAGAAGCGTTACATACTGCAGAGCCTTCAGCTAAAACAGCTTATTATTTAGGTCAATTAGCGGATAAAGGTGGTAACGACGCTAAAGCATTAGAATATTATAATCAATCGGCAGAGTTAGAGGTAGAACCTTTGGCTAAAGCTAAAGTGTATTATAAAATTGCTAATAAATACAAAGCAAAAGGAAGCTTGTCTCAAGCAAGGAATTTTTATAGAAAAGCACTTAAATTTCAACCTTCTCTAGGAGTAGCATATTTAAAGATTGCTGCTATGTACGCAGGAAGTGCAAATAACTGTGGAGGAACATCATTTGAAAAAAGAGCGGTGTATTGGTTAGCAGCGGAATATGCAGATAGAGCTAATAAGGTAGATCCTTCATTAAAATCTGTAGCTACTAAAACAGCAGCATCTTATAGAGCTACTGCTCCGCAAAAGCAAGATATTTTCACTTCAGACTACAAACCTGGAAGTCGTATTTCTTTTAGCTGTTGGGTAGGAGAGAGTGTAAGAGTACCTGCACTTTAGTAAAGTATTTATGTATATCACATATCATCATATTTTAAAAGGCATTGTTGCATTAGTTTTTGCAACAATGCTTTTTTCATGTCAAAATGGTTTAAATGAAGCGCGAAAATTTGATGTAGATTATCAAGCTCCGCTAACTGTGGGGGAAGGGATTAATCTTTTTTATACCGATAGCGGTAAAGTAAGAGCTAATCTTAGAAGTCCTAAAATGTTAGATTTTACTAATCTTCAATTTCCATATCGGGAGTTTCCTGATGGAGTAGAAGTAGATTTTTTTAATGAAAAGCAAGAGAAAACCAATATTATAGCAGATTATGGTATTATTTACAATACTACAAATTTAATAGACCTGAGGGGAAATGTAAAAATTGTGACTGCAGATAGCACCATTTTAAATGCTAAACAATTATATTGGGATCAATCTAATAGTTGGATTTTTTCTGATGAAAAATATAATATACAAATGACAAACGGAGCGTTAAACGATGGAGAGGGTTTTGATGCTAACGAAAATTTTGATAAATTCATTTCACGCTCCAATGTTGGAGTGCAATATATAGACGAATCTGAAAAATAATGAAGTTTTTTAAATATTTTGAATACGCTTATTTGGTATTTGCGCTACTTTTCTTTTTTGAATCTTATCGTATATGGGGAGAATCTGAAAGTAGAGGTTACCTGTGTATATTTTTAGGTTTTGTAGCCGCCTTTATGTATTTCTTTAAGCGAAGGTTTAGAAAAAAGTTAGAAGAACGTACTAAGCGCTAATGCATACAGAAATCATAATTATTGTTTTTTCTCTTATCTTGTCAGCCTTTTTCTCAGGGATGGAGATCGCTTATGTGTCTTCCAATAAGATACATATAGAAATAGAAAAAAAACAAGGAGACTTTTTAGCTAAAATCTTGGATAGACTTACCCGAAAGCCTTCTAAATTTATTGCCACTATGTTGGTGGGTAATAATATTGCTTTAGTAATTTATGGTTTCTATATGGGTGATCTATTGGTAGACTGGCTTACCCAAATGGGGCCTTTTGAAAATAGTTTTTTAAACTATTGGATTAGAGACGGACTTATTTTTAGCCAAACTTTAATATCTACGCTAGTTATTCTTTTTACAGCTGAATTTTTACCGAAAGTCTTCTTTCAGATTTACGCCAATTCCCTCTTAAAAATATTTGCTTTACCAGCCTATTTCTTTTACATCATATTTAGCTTTATTTCTGCATTTATCATTTGGATTTCAGATTTAATGCTGAAACTTTTTTTTAAAACCGAAGGAGACGAGGTGCAATTGGCATTTAGTAAAGTAGAGTTGGGAAACTATATTTCAGA
Source organism: Mesonia aestuariivivens (assembly GCF_019311235.1). Lineage (GTDB taxonomy): Bacteria > Bacteroidota > Bacteroidia > Flavobacteriales > Flavobacteriaceae > Mesonia > Mesonia aestuariivivens. Next base: position 311,402 of record NZ_JAHWDF010000001.1, read on the forward strand.
ACAGATGGAAACGGTAGAAGAACATGATGAAATTGATTCTGAAATTCAGATTTTCAAAAATGCCTTAGAGTTTTCAGAAGTGAAATCTAGAGAAGTGATGATCCCGCGTAACGAAATCGTAGCTGTAGATAGTACAGAGTCTCCTAAAAATTTAATTAAGATTTTTACAGAGACAGGTCTCTCTAAAGTATTGGTTTTTAAAGAGACAAGTGACGATATAATTGGTTATGTGCATAGTTTCGAGATGTTTAAAAATCCTAAAGATATTCAATCTATACTAATGCCTGTGCTTAATGTGCCTGAAACCATGTTGGTGAATGATGTGTTAAACATGCTCATTAAAAAGCGTAAAAGTATAGCAGTCGTAATCGACGAATATGGCGGAACCAGTGGAATGATGACGGTAGAAGATATTGTAGAAGAACTTTTTGGAGAAATAGAAGATGAGCATGATCCTATCGTGTTGTTAGAAGAGCAATTAGCGGAAAATAAATATCGTTTCTCCGCCCGTATAGAAGTAGATTACATTAATGAAAATTATAAATTTAATTTACCCGAAGGTGATAATTATGAAACCCTCGGCGGTTGGATTGTCAATCATACCGAAGAAATACCTGACCAAGGAGGGAAGGTTTATATAGAGAACTTTAGAATCACAATTGTAGAAGTTTCAAACACCAAAATAGAGTTGGTTGAGTTAGAAATATTAGAAGAAGATTAATTGTTTACTTTTTAAGACATATATGTTTTATATTTTCTTTTAATATCTTATTTTCGCCCACTATTTAGTTAAAAATCATATAAAATGGCAGTATTAAATAAAATCAGACAACGTTCTGTTTTCTTAATTATAATTATCGCTCTTGCCCTATTCTCTTTTGTATTGGCAGACTTGTTTAAAAGTGGTGGACTTTCCGGGCAGAAAAATCAAAATACAATAGCTACCATTAATGGTGAAGATGTAACACGAGAAGATTTTGCTAGAAAAGTAGAAGGATTTCAACGTAACAGAAGAAATGTATCAAGTACTCAAGCTGTAAATCAAGTTTGGGATATGACATTGCAAGAAGAATTACTAAAAGAGCAGATAGAAAAAACAGGCATCTTAGTAGGTGACGACCAGTTTAATATGATGCTTAAACAAGTATATGCAGGTAACCCTAATTTTACAAATCAAGCAGGAATGTTTGATCGTGCTGTTTTAGAAGAATATGTTGCCAATTTAAAAGCAACTTCCCCACAAGCTTATGCACAATGGGAGTCTATGGAAGAGCAAATTGTATTGCAAGCCAAAAACCAAATTTACTACAATATGATTAGAGCAGGTGTAGGTGCAACTTTAGTTGAAGGTGAACAAGCTTACTTACTGCAAAATGAAAGTGTAGATTTAAAATATGTGATGCTTCCTTACGCTAATGCAGAAAATGTAGAAGTTTCTAAAGAAGAAATTAAAGACTACATCAAAAAACATAAAGCACGTTTTGAAAAAGAAGCGAACACAAATATTAAGTACGTTTATTTTGAAGAAAAAGCTTCAGCTAAAGACGAAAAAGAGGCTAGAGAAGAGTTAGAAGCAGAAGTCAGTAATTTTAACGCTGCTGAAGATGTAGAGCGTTTTATAGCTTCAAACTCAGACATGCCTTACGATGCTACTTTTAAATTCAAATCTGCATTGCCTTCAGAAAATGCTAATCAGATATTTAATTTAGAAGAAGGTCAAACTTACGGCCCATATAAAGAAAACGGTTTTTGGAAATATGCTAAAATAACCGGAGTAAAGCAAATCGCAGATTCAGTTAAATTAAGAAGAATTTTAGTTTCGTATCAAGGTTCTGCAATAGACCAAGGAGATTTTACGCAAACCAAAGAACAAGCTAAAAATTTAGCAGATAGTATTGCTGAAGTAGTGAAAGCTGATATTGCTAAATTTGATGAGTTAGCGCCAACATATTCAGACGATCCAAGATCTAAAGATAATGGTGGAGATTTAGGATGGAATCGTTATTCTAACGCTCGTCTAACTCCAGAAGTAAAAGATTTTGCTTACAATAACACAAAAGGTTCTGTAGAAGTTGTAGAAAATCAATTAGGTTTTCATGTAGTGATGGTAGAGCAAGCTAACAATAAGCAAAAAGCGATACAAGTAGCAACCATTGCAAAAAGTATAGAGCCATCAGAAGATACTTCTAGTGAACTATATACAGAAACTACTAAGTTTGAAATGCAAGCAGCTGATGGAGATTTTGATAAATTAGCAGAAGAAAGTAGCTATCAAGTTAAAAAGGTGACTAATATTAAAGCGATGCAAGAAAATCTTAATGCCGCTTTAGGGAATCAAAGATCAATTGTAAAGTGGACTTTTAACGAAGAAACTAAAGTAGGTGATGTAAAACGTTTCGATTTACCTTCAGGTTACGTTGTTGCTAAACTTACAGGTAAAAATAAAAAAGGTTTACAATCTCCAGAAGAAGCATCACCAGAAGTTACGCCTATTCTAAGAAAAGAAAAACAAGCGAAACTTATTGAAGATAAAATTTCAGGAAAAAGTATGGATGAAATTGCTGCTAGCGAAAATACAAAAGTCCAAACCGCTAATGCAATCACATTAAGTAACCCAACTTTACCAGGAGCTACAAGTGAACCTGAAGTTGTAGGAGCTGCTTTTTCATTAAAAAGTGGTGAAACAACAGAACCTTTAGCTGGTAAGAAAGGAGTTTATGTAGTAGAGTTAGTGAAAAAGAATGAAGTTACTCCGTTAAATTCTTATAAAACTTTTGCTAATAGAGAAAGCAACACTAGAGCTGCAAATGCATTATCTAGAGTGAATGAAGCCTTAGAGAGTTCGGCAGAAATAGAAGATCATAGAGCAGACTTCTATTAGAAAAGAGTTCTTTTAAAATAAAAAAAACCGTTCCTTTTTGGAGCGGTTTTTTATTTTAAAATACCATTTCAGAAAAATCGATTACCGTGGAGAATCCTTTTTCTTTAAAATAAGCTTTTTCTTTATCTTTACCGGTGGCTATTATAAAATCTCCTCCCCAAGCACCTAAACTTTTTAAGCTTCGAGGATAGTCTTTAAAAAGACGTTCTTTAACGGTTGGCATTCCTAAGATATTAGCTAAGATATTTTCGTGAGTTTCTATTAAATTTTCAAAGCCTAAAATAGAACTCGTATTTAAGGTTTTAGTGGTTATTTCATTTATCTTTTTAATCCATTCTTTCTTTCGAGCTAAATCTTGCTTTCGATAATGCTCAATGCCTTCTCGACTATTTTGCTTTTGATTTAGATGAACAAAAAACAATTCATCTTTAAAGCTAGGAGCAAATCTTACTCCTTCGACTAAAGGATTTTTATTTTCTTGAAGTTGAAACAAAATAGGATTTGAATGTTTCGCACAGGCTAAATCGTAACCGCTCCCTCCAAAAGTATTCGCTAATAGTTCGTAAGGATTTATTTTTGCCCAAGTCGCTAAATTATTGATAAGCGTTGAAGAAGAACCCAATCCCCAATCTTGAGGGAATTCTAATTCAGTAGTCAATGAGTATCCAGTTTCTTTAAATAATTCTGGTTGTAATTCTCGTAAGTAAGAAAGAATTTTCACTAAGGTTTGGCAGATCTCTTTCTTATTAGAAGTTGCTAGTTTCTTCTTCGGAAGAAATTCTGCTGCGGTGATTTCATATTCTTGTTCAAACCAAGTATTTCCAAAGCAATCAATACTTTTCCAAGAGATTCTGTTTTTTTCAATTTCAGAAACGCGTAGCGACTGACCTTTTTTTGTAGGTACCGCCAAAGCTTTTGCGCCGTCTAAAATTAAATATTCAGCGGTGAGTAAAAGTTTGCCGTGGCTGTAAAACTTAGTTTTCATTTCTTAGACTTTTAATAATTTCAACCACTGCACTATGCGTTACAGTGTTGCTTTTAAAATGTTCAACTACCTGTTGGCGTTCAGTTTCATTAGCTTCAAACTGATTAAGAATATTCATTAAATGCATTTTCATATGTCCCTGCTGAATCCCTGTAGTTGTTAGCGATCTTAAAGCTGCAAAGTTTTGCGCTAAACCAGCAACAGCAACGATCTTCATTAAATCTTTAGCCGATGGTTTTTGTAGCATTTCTAAAGCTAACCTTACTAAAGGGTGAAGACTTGTTAAGCCGCCTACGGTGCCTAACGCTAAAGGAATTTCCATCCAGAATCTAAAGATTCCATTTTCTATAGAAGCATCGGTTAAACTGCTGTAGCTTCCGCTTTTTGAAGCGTAGGCGTGAGCGCAAGCTTCTATGGCTCTAAAATCATTTCCTGTTGCTAAAACTACGGCATCGATTCCGTTCATGATTCCCTTGTTGTGCGTAACGGCGCGGTAAGGTTCTATTTTGGCAATTTTAACCGCTTCTACAAATTTGTGAGCAAATTTTTTGGCATCAGCTACGTTTGGTGATAATTGTTCTACGGGGCAGCTTACTTCTGCTTTCACCAGGCATTCAGGGACGTAATTAGAAAGAATACTCATAATCACTTCTGGCTGTTCTTCCTCAGAAAAATTAGCGTACAAATTAGCTTCATGAGTAAAAGTTTTGGCAATTTGTTCTAAACACGTGTTAATAAAATTAGCCCCCATTGCATCTAAGGTTTCAAAGGTGCAATGCAGTTGGTAGTAGTTTTCAATCTCGGCCGTTTTATTGCGAAGTTCTATAGAAGTGATTCCGCCACCACGTTTTTCCATATTTTTAGTAATCGCCTTTACTTCTTGAATAAGTTGGGGCTTAACATGATGAAAAAATGTTTCTAATTTCTTAGTCTCAGCTGCAAAATTAAAATGTACCTGACCTACTTTTTGTGTTGAAAGTACTTCCGCCTTAAAACCGCCTTTGTCTAACCAAAACTTTGCGGCGTTACTGGCAGCTGCCACCACAGAACTTTCTTCAATCGCCATTGGGATCGTGTAAAGCTCGTTGTTAATTAAAAAATTAGGAGCTACACCAAATGGTAAATAATAATTTGATACCGTGTTTTCGGTAAACTCATCGTGTAGTTTTTGTAGCTTTTCATCTTTATTCCAATAGAGTTGTAAAGTTTCTTTTGCTTTTTGTGAATTGCTGAAATGATTTTTAGTAAGCCAAGTTATTTTTTCTTCTTTACTAAGTTTAGAAAAGCCTTTTATTTGCTGCATGAGTTTTGTCTAATTCAATTGAATGGCAAAGATACAATTCGCTTTCAAAATAGTTGAAGCTAGTACTCAGAAACTAATTTCAGCTTAATTATAGCTATACATATCCTTAACAAAACATTAGTATTTAACATGTAAATTACCTGTTTTTTAATGATTTTTTAGTAAACTTGAGCTTCAAAATTTGAATTCTCTAATCTGTATGAAATTACAACACTTGTTTGTGACTACTTTTTTAGTGGTTACTGGCTTTATAAATGCTCAAAATAAAGAGATTACGCTAGAAGAAATTTGGGGAGGCGAGTTTAGGCAAGAGTATTTGCAATCGCTACGTTCTTTAAATAATGGGAAAGAATATGCCGTAAAAAACTTTGATCGCTCAAGCAATACAATGAACGTTGATGTTTATAGTTATGAAACTGGAGAGAAAACGAGAACACTTATTAGTTCGGCGGATATTGATGGTTTAGATTTTTTTCAAGATTATACCTTAAGTGACAATGAAAATAAAGTAATTCTTTCCACTCAAGTGCAATCGATTTATAGACATTCAACCACCGGAATTTTCTATGTATACGATTTTGAAACTGAAAAACTTACTTCCATTTCAGAAAACAGAATACAAGAGCCAACTTTTTCTCCAGATGCTACTAAAGTAGCTTATGTGTTTAAAAATAATATTTACATAAAAAATCTTTCTTCAGGAGAAACTATACAGGTAACTACAGACGGTAAAAAAAATGAAGTTATAAATGGCGTTACCGATTGGGTTTATGAAGAAGAATTTGCATTTGTAAGAGCTTTTGATTGGAACAAAACGGGAAGTGAAATTGCATTTTTGCGTTTTGATGAAACTGAAGTGCCAGAATTTTCTATGGATATGTATGGCACTTACGGTCAACAATTATATCCTACCCAAGAGGTTTTTAAATACCCAAAAGCTGGTGAGAAAAATTCTGAGGTTACGTTGCATTTGTATGATGTAGATGCCAAAAAAACTTCAGCAGTTGACTTAAAGAAAGACTACGAATACATTCCAAGAATTAAATGGACAAATAATCCCGAGGTGCTAAGCGTGCAAGCCATGAATAGACATCAGAACAATTTAGATTTAATTTTTGTTAATGCTGAAAAAAATACTGCGGAAATTATTTTAGAAGAAACCGACGATGCTTATGTAGAGATCACCGATAACCTTACGTTCTTAAATGATAACAGCTTTATTTGGACTAGTGAAAAAGACGGATGGAATCACATTTACCACTACAGCAAAACTGGAAAACTTCTAGACCAAGTGACGAAAGGAAATTGGGAGGTAACGCAATATTATGGTTTTGATGCAACGACCGGTAGAATTTATTTTCAAAGTACCGAAAACGGAAGCATAAATCGTGATGTTTTTTCAGTACGTTCTAACGGAAAGAATAAAGTTCAGCTAACTCAAAAACGCGGATCTAATGATGCAGACTTTAGTGCAGACTTCACCTATTTTATCAACTCATACACAAGTGCAACAATGCCTTACGAGTTTACCCTTCACAAAGCTAGAAACGGAAAAAAGATAAGAGATATTAAAGATAATAAAGCTTTGTTAGAAAAATTGAAGCCTTATCAACTTTCTAATAAAGAGTTTTCTACACTAGAAGTGAACGGTAATGAACTTAATATGTGGACAATTAAACCGAAAGATTATGAGGCGACAAAGAAATATCCACTTTTAATGTTTCAATATTCAGGCCCAGGATCACAATCGGTAAGCAATACATTTTATGGTTCTAACGATTATTGGTACCAAATGTTAGCACAGCAAGGTTACATGATTGTTTGTGTAGATGGTCGTGGTACTGGTTTTAAAGGAGCAGATTTTAAAAAAGTGACCCAAAAAGAACTAGGAAAGTTTGAAGTAGAAGATCAGATAGAAGCTGCTAAAAAACTTGGAGCAAGAGAAGATGTAGATGCAGAAAGAATAGGAATTTGGGGTTGGAGCTATGGTGGCTTTATGGCCTCAAACTGTATTTTTCAAGGGAATGATACTTTTACGATGGCTATTGCAGTAGCGCCAGTAACAAGCTGGAGATTTTATGATAGCATCTATACAGAACGATACATGACGACACCTCAAGAAAATGCTTCAGGCTATGATGATAATTCGCCTATTAATCACGTAGATGGTTTAAAAGGAGATTTCTTACTAATTCATGGTAGTGGTGATGATAATGTGCATGTGCAAAATACCATGCAAATGGTAGAGGCTTTAGTGCAAGCTAATAAACAGTTTGATTGGGCGATTTATCCTGATAAAAATCACGGTATTTATGGAGGCAATACAAGACTTCATCTTTATACGAAAATGACCAACTTTATAAAAGAAAACTTATAATAATATAACATAAGAGATATGACTTCACATACAGTTCCTGCTCATAAAAAAGAACTTTTAGGGCATCCGGTAGGGCTTTATATTTTGTTTTTAACCGAAATGTGGGAGCGTTTTAGTTATTACGGAATGCGAGCAATTCTAACGCTTTATATGGTTGCTAAAACCACAGAGGCTAACCCCGGATTAGGATGGGATAAAGGTGAAGCATTAGCCCTTTACGGTTGGTACACCATGTTAGTGTATGTGATGTCTATCCCAGGTGGGATGATTGCCGATAAACTTATTGGTCAGAAAAAATCAGTGCTCTATGGGGCTATTATTCTTTGTTTTGGTCACGGTGTTTTAGCGATTGAACAAGATTGGGCATTTTACACAGGGCTAGGTCTAGTTATATTAGGGGTTGGTTTGTTAAAACCTAATGTTTCTACGTTAGTGGGAGGTTTATATAAAGAAGGAGACATAAGAAGAGATAAAGGGTTTAGTATATTTTATATCGGGATTAACCTTGGTTCTTTATTAGCAACAACATCTGTAGCAATCGTTGCTCAACAATATGGATGGCATTATGGTTTTGGTTTAGCGGGAATCGCTATGTTGATTGGCTTGGTCGTTTATATTTGGGGACAAAAATTTCTGACTCACGTTGGTAATCAAGCAACCGAAAAAGATCCGAATGAAGTTTCAATTCCAGATTTATATAAAGATCTTTTTAGCTCTCCGATTCAGTTAGGAGTTACTGCTCTTTTATTAGTTTTATCAGCTTACGGTTGGTACGTATTGGGTTGGTCTTATGGATTATTATTCATCTTTCTTTCAGCAATTACAGCTTTAATGATGATGATTTACAAAGATTTAGAACTGAAAATAAATAAAGACCGTTACTTAGTTTTATTACTTTCCTTTTTAATTGTGATTGTATTCTGGGGAGCTTTCGAGCAAGCGGGTGGTTTAATGAATATTTATACACAAGATAAAACAGATCGCGTATTACTGGGTTACGAGATTCCTGCGGCGATGTTTCAGGGGTTAAACGCAGCTTTCATTATTATATTTGCTACAGTAGTTGCTGGTTTCTGGGCTAAAAGAAAATTAAAAGGTCATGAAGCATCTTCCTTATTCAAAATGGCGATTGGTGTGATTATCATGGGACTCGGTTTTGTGTTTATGGTATTCGCTTCCATGGAATTTGATGAAGAAGGTAGCTCAGCTATGTATTGGTTAGTGTTAGCGTATTTATTTCATACGATAGGAGAATTATGTGCTTCGCCAGTTGCACTTTCATTTATCACAAAATTAGCTCCACTACGTTATGCTTCTTTAATGATGGGAGTTTATTTTGCAGCTACAGGTTTAGGAAATAAAGTTGCTGGATTGTTGGGAGAAGGCTCAGAAGAAGTAGGAGAACAAACTATTTTCTTAGGAATAACCATTTTTACGGTTATTTTTGGCTTGTTAGTGATAGCTATCTTAAAACCGCTAAAGCGTCTAACGCATGGTGCAGAAGATAAAGAACGTAAGTTAGATCAGGTAGAAGACAACGAGCCTTACGAAATAGAAGAAAATTTACAACAGAATTAAATTAATATCGAAATATAAAAGATGGCAGAAGTAGTAGCATCAGCAGAGCATAACGAGTTCTTTAAAAGTAAAGTTTTAGGGCATCCTGCGGGACTTTTTGTTTTATTTTTCACAGAAATGTGGGAGCGTTTTTCTTTTTATGGAATGCGTGTATTATTGGTTAACTTCTTGACTATGGCAGTGGTCGGTGTCGATTTTCCTGGTTGGGGATGGTCTACAGCAAATGCTGGAGCTTTATATGGTACCTATGCCGGGCTCTTATATTTAACTCCCATCCTAGGAGGAATTATCGCAGATAGACTTATTGGTTATAGATGGGCAGTAGTCGTTGGAGCTATTTTAATGACTATAGGGCATGCCGCCATGGCTGTAGAGACAGAAATTATGCTCTATGTAGGTTTAGGTTTTTTAATTTTAGGAACCGGTTTTTTTAAGCCTAATATCACCTCTATTATTTCTGAAATGTATAGATTTTTGCCAGAGAAAAAAGATGGTGCTTATACCATTTTCTATATGGGGGTAAATGCTGGCGCTTTCTTCGGAATGATGCTCTGCGGTTATTTGGCAGAAAAATTAGGTTGGAGCTGGGGCTTTGGTCTTGCGGGTATATTTATGTTATTAGGAACACTTCAGTTTTGGTTAGCAAAACCACTTTTTGGTAAGATTGGAGGAGTGCCTGAGAAAGGAAGAGAAGTAGAAGTTTCTGAAGAAGAAAAGAAAGACTACAAAGCAAATCCATTTTCAATTTTCGATAAAGTCTTAATTATTATAAGTGCAGCACTTGGTCTCTTATATTTAATTAACGACCCTACCTCTAAAATTGGTGATGTAAATTTACTTCCTGAAAAAATGCCTTTTGAAATAGGAATAGATTCTATATCAGGACCTATAGGTTTCGCTATTATTGGCTTGGTTTTATTTTTGGTGCTCATCGTTTCTAGAATTTCAAGATATACCAAAGTGGTTCGTGATCGTATGATTGCTGTAGTGATATTTGCATTCTTTACGGTTGTGTTTTTCTTATGTTTTGAGCAGGCAGCTTCTTCTTTGGTGTTATTTGCTAGAGATTATGTAGATAGAACTTTAGAAGGGAATGCAGCACTTATTTACAATATCATTAATTCTTTGCTTACTATTATTCCATTAGGGATCATAACTTGGGTATTAATTTTACTATGGAAACAAACGCATAAAAGAGTCTTAGGTTCAAATGTTGTACTTATGGTTTGCTTTTTAGGGGTTTGGGCCTTAGTACTATGGATGTTAGGAAGAGAGTTTTCTTCAGATTCTATTGAAATTACAGTATCTTGGTTTAGTATTTTGAACTCGTTTTTCATAATTACTTTTGCCTCTATGTTTTCAAAATGGTGGGAAAGTAAATACAACCCTTCTGCAGCTTTAAAATACGGAATTGGCTTAGTATTGGTAGGTGTTGGTTTTGCATTTTTAGCCTACGGTTCAGATGGGGTAAACCCTGGAATTAAAGTGAGTATGATTTGGCTAATATTGGCCTATTTATTCCACACCTTAGGAGAACTTTGTCTATCACCAGTAGGGCTCTCTTACGTAAGTAAATTAGTGCCAGGTAGAATGATTGCCCTAATGTTCGGGATGTGGTATTTAGCGATCGCTATAGGTAACAAATTAGCAGGTTCACTGGGAGGAATGGTAGATAGCATTAAAGAAGACTATGACTTGTCTACTTTCTTTTTAATATTCACAATTATACCTATTGTAGCTGGAATACTTGTTTCTTTATTACACCCGATACTCAAAAAACTAATGCACGGAGTAAAATAAAAAGCTATTTACAAAATATGCTTTGGAATAGTTTTTGAAATTAAAAATGAATATGAAAAAGAGTTTGTTAACAATTATAGTTCTTCTCCTAACGCTAGCTGTTAGTGCGCAAGAAATTGAATGGATGAATATGAATGAGGCTTTAGCAGCACAGAAAAAAGAGCCTAAGAAAATTTTTATGGATGTCTATACAGAGTGGTGCGGTCCTTGCAAATTGTTAGATAAAAATACTTTTCATAATAAAGATGTAGTGAAATTTATAAATGAAAATTTCTATGCCGTTAAATTTGACGCAGAAGGAACCGAAAAGATAGATTATCAAGATTTTGTTTATACCAATCCTAACCACGATCCTAATAGAAAAGGTAGAAACGCACAACATTTATTTGCCCATGCCTTAAAAGTTTCGGGTTATCCTAGCATGGTTTTCTTTGATGAAAAGTCTGATGTTATTGCACCAATTACCGGTTATCATACGCCTAAAGACTTAGAGATTTACTTAAAAATGATAGCTAGTGATGATTATAAAGAATTAACTACTAACGAGGCTTGGCAAGAATATGAAGCTAATTTTGAAGGTTCTTTTTAGTAATATATAAATTTTGATGTTGAAAATGTGCTAAGATGTTCAACGATCAATGATGAAAGCTCCCTTTTCACCTGTGTAGTGAAGAGGGAGCTTCTTTTTTACACAAGTTTTTCTCCAACGTTGCACATAAGAGCGGTAATTATTTCCATCGGCAATAACCTGATCAGGGTTTAATTCTTCAATCACATGCTCTAAATTAATTTTTGGAGAATTACTTAATAATATATAATTGACCTTGACGTTTTTCGGTAATTTGTAAATTCCTAAACTATCAATCACTAATAGTTTTTTATTTTCAGTAATCGCATAAATGTTTTTTATCGGAAATTGTTTAGCTTGTTTGATAGCTAATTCGGTTTTAAAATTATCGATTGTGTTTAAAGAATAGCCATGTAAGCTGTCGTTACAGTAAATGTTGAGTTGGTAATTTTCTTTTTCTGCTAAAAGAGTTTTTCTGTTTTGATGCAGAATATAAAACTTATCAATTTTATAAATCCTGTAGAATTCATAAATAAAGAAAAACTGAAAGTTAAGCATTGATAAGAGCACAGCGTAAATAAAAGTCTTTTTGTAGTATTTTATAACTAGAAATACTAAAAGGATGAATAAGTATAAAGAAAGCATCATTTTTTTTGTAAAAAAGATATTTTCAAGAAGTAGACCGTCCATACTTGCAATCTTATGAATAATCCATAATAAGAGGTCTAAGCACATTGCATAACCCTCATAGATTAAAGGAATTTCTAATTGAAGAGATGATGCTATAATGGCAATAATCCCCAAACTTAATAGAATAAATAACCAAGATAGAATCAATAAATTAGCTATTAGAAACATAGCAGGAAATTGATGAAAGTAGAATATGCTGAGCGGTAGTACTCCCAATTGTGCACAGAAGCTCACTAAAATTAAATCTATCGACTTTCTGCCCAACCAGTTTTTAATGTAAAATTTATTTTTTAGTAAAGGTTGAAAACTAATAATCCCCAAGACGGCCAAGTAGCTCATTTGAAAACCTACAGAAAATATAAGATAAGCATCATAAATTAACATTACTAAGGCCGACAGGCAAAGCATATTAAATGTAGAACCTTTTCTATTGAAGATGAGCCCAGCATTTAGAAAGCTAAACATTAATGCCGCTCTAATCACAGATGGTGAGCAGCCTACAATCAAAGCAAATGCCCAAATACAAATCACACTCAATCCATAAGCAATCCACTTTCCTGCTTTTAATTTCTTTAAAGGTGTAAATAAAACATTAAGTATAATTAAAAGAATACCAACATGTAAACCAGAAACTGCTAATATATGAACCACTCCAGCAGCTGTAAAATCATGATAAATATCTTTACTTAATTCTTTTCTTTGGCCTAAAAGTAATGCAGCAGTTAAATTAATTTGGTTTTTTGTAAAACCGCTTTGATGTAGACTTTCTAGAATTTGTCGACGAAATTTTTCTGCCGTCTTCTTAAAATAAAAACCTTCATTTTCTGAAATATTTACCTCATTAATTTCAGTACTCACCTGCTTAAAAACTTGTTGCTTCTTTAAGTATAATTGGTAGTTAAACTGATGCGGATTAAGTGGTGCAAAAACATCGTTTAGTTTTTCTTTTAAAATAATAGAGCTTCCAATTGCTAATCCTTTTTGAGTAGAATCTTTTTTAATAGAGAGTAGAACTTTACCTTCAGTTGGTTTTTTTTGGAGTGTTTTTACATCTAATAAGTAATTAAAATAATAACGATTTGGCTTAAGTTTATCTGTAATAACGCCTTCTATTAAAAGCTCTTCTTTTAAATTTTGATGAATGTAATGTTGCTTTTTATTTTCAACACGTTGCAATTGAGCTATAGTAAACCCAATGGTAAGCATTGTAAAACCAACCAAAAGGGTATGAAAAGGGCTAAAAAATAACTTAGATTTACTGTAGTAATAGTTAGTAAAAAATAAGAAAAGTATAAGCCATAAAAGCCCTAAGGTATATTTTAATGGAACTAAAAATTGAAACCCTAAAACAATACCAAGAATAAAAAGTGGGGTAATGAATAAAATGGGATGGTTTACTAACTTCATTACCACTTAAAGTTAGTAAAAAATAATTTATTTTTCTAAAAAACTCTTTTCGCGATAATAAAAGCATCGTTCCAATAATGTTCATTCAATGAAGAAACAATTACTCCTCTTGAGGTTGTTGAATGTACAAAGTTTACACTTCCAGGAACAAGTTCAACCACTAGGCCTACGTGATTAATCACATTTTTATTTTTATTGGTTTGGAAAAAAAGTAAATCTCCAACATTAATTTCATTAGCGTGTAGCGATCTTCCTTCTTTTGCCATATCTCGTGATACTCTCGGTAACCTAATATTTTCACTTAAAAAAGAAGTATAAATAAGTCCGCTGCAATCCATTCCTTTTTTAGTAGTTCCGCCATATTTATAACGAGTTCCTTGAAAGTCTAAGGCATAATCTGCAACTCGCGTAGCTGTAGGCACAGGATCATAACGATAAGAACTACTTTTTTTCACGGGCCCGCTTGCTGGGGAGTGAGAAGCAATTCTTTTTTTACTTCCGCAAGAGATAAGTGTAAACGATAATATAAAGGCTAACAGTAATTTATTCATTCTTATTAATTTTTTTATAGATAAGCTTTGCGGTAGCCTGGCTTGCTCCAGACCCTCCTAATTTATCTTTTAAAACTCTATAATCATTAAATAATTGTTCTCGGTAAGAAGGAGTTAATAGTTTTGATAATTCAGTTTTTAAATTTTTCACATTAAATTCATGCTGAATGAGCTCTTTTGCCACTTCTTTATTCATAATTAAATTGACCAAAGAAATATAATCAAGTTTAATTACGCGTTTAGCAATTTCATAAGAAATTCTACTCCCTTTATAACAAACAACTTCTGGTACGTTAAATAAAGCGGTTTCTAGCGTTGCTGTGCCCGAAGTAACTAAGGCTGCGGTAGAAACACTTAGCAAGTCATAGGTTTTATTCATAATCAAGAAAACATTACTTTTCTTTAAAAAAGGCTCGTAAAACGATTGATCTTGACTTGGTGCTCCAGCAATTACAAATTGATAATCTTCAAAATCTTTAGTAACCTGAAGCATATTGCTTAGCATTTTAGCGATTTCTTGCTTTCTGCTTCCGGGTAAAAGTGCAATAATAGGTTTAGAAGATAATTGGTGTTTTTGGGTGAATTGTTCAAAAGAAATTTCATTTCTATTTTCTATAGCATCTAAAAGCGGATGGCCCACAAAATGTACAGGAAACTGATGTTTGTCTTCATAAAAGTCTTTTTCGAAGGGAAGAATAACATACATCTCATCAATATCCCTTTTAATAGCTTTGATGCGGTTCTCTTTCCAAGCCCAAATTTGCGGAGAAATATAATAATGTGTAGTGTAACCTTTCTCTTTAGCCCATTTTGCTATTCTAAAATTAAACCCAGGATAGTCGATAAACAAAATAACATCGGGTTGAAAGTTTTCTATATCTTGCTTGCAAATCTTAATGTTTTTAAAAATCGTTTTTAAGTTGAATAAAACTTCAACAAATCCCATAAAGGCTAAATCTCGATAATGTTTAACAAGTTTACCTCCTTGTTTTTGCATAAGATCGCCACCCCAAAATCTAAATTCTGCATTTGGGTCTTCTTTTTTTATCGCTTTCATTAAATTAGAAGCGTGTAAATCTCCCGATGCTTCACCGGCAATGAGGTAATATTTCATCTTAATTAAATTTTAAAATGGCAATGCTTACTGCTGCTATTAAAGTGGCAATGAGTACACCGCGAGAACGATAAGGTTGGTTTTTCTTTAAAAAGACAAAAAAAGGTAAGAAATTAGCAATTGCTCCAAGGGCAATAATGCTTCCTAAAAAATCTTCTTCTCTAGCTTTAATAATCGTCTCTTCTAGTCCGTTTGGAGAAAAAAGTGTGATGTATAGGTAAATTCCTGCAAGGTTAGCAAAGAGTCCTACCAGTAAGCCAATAACTATTTCTTTTTTAATCATTTAAGCTCCAGGTGTTAAGTTCTTTTAAGTAATGATGTGCAGTAAGATCAAATTGTACGGGCACTAAAGATACATAGCCATTTTCTAAAGCCCATTCATCTGTATCTTCACCTTCGTCTTGATTTACAAATTTACCGGTGAGCCAATAGTAGTCTCTGCCTTGAGGGTTGGTACGTTTATCAAATTCTTCTACCCAGTGTGCTTTTGCTTGGCGACAAACTTTAATGCCTTTAATTTCTTTTTCGGTTAATTTAGGAAAGTTTACATTTAAAACCATTCCTTGTGGCATACCTTCGTCTAACACTCTTTTTGTGATCGTTTTTATAAATTTAGTCGTAGGTTTAAAATCTGCGGTAAGAGAATAGTCTAATAAAGAAAAACCAATAGCAGGAATTCCTTCGGTACCGGCTTCAACCGCCGCACTCATTGTGCCAGAGTAAATTACATTAATAGAAGAGTTGGAGCCGTGATTAATACCACTAACACACAAATCTGGTTTTCTTTTTAAAACTTCTTGAGTTGCAATTTTTACACAATCTGCTGGCGTCCCAGAACAACTAAACTCTTGGTGGTCTTCTGTTTCTTTTAACTGTACTGGGTCGCAATATAAATTATCGTTAATGGTTATAGCATGCCCCATTCCGCTTTGTGGACTATCAGGTGCAACTACAACTACGTCGCCAATTTCTTTCATAATGTTAATGAGATGTCTAATTCCTGGGGCGGTAATCCCATCGTCATTGGTGACTAAAATTAATGGCTTATCTTTACTCATAACTGTTTTTTTATGCTAAAATAAACAATTCTTTCCCAACGAAAATAATCTTTACCTATAATGCAGAGTAAATAGTATTATGATTGTTTTATAAGGTTAGTACTAAAAAAAATATTAATTTTATGTCTTGCCAAAATTTCTCTGAAATTTAAAACTGACAATAAAAAATTTTGGCATAGTTTTTAAAGTGATATTATAGAAATTTGCTAATGAACCTAAATAGATTTATGAAAAGGAATTATAAAGTTTTTTTGTTAGGGCTATTACTGGCAGTTGCCTCTTGTAGTTTTACCACCAAAGAGTTTGATCCAGACTCAGATAAAGATGAAGTGCTTATTGAGTTGATCTCATTTGTGTTAAGCAAAGGGCACTATGACCCTAAAGACATTGATGATGAGTTCTCTAAAAGTGTTTATAAAAGTTTTTTAAATAGAATTGATGCAAGAAAACGCTATTTCTTAAAAGAAGATATTAAAGAGTTTCAAAAGTTTGAAGATAAGATTGATGATCAAATCAATGCACATCAAATCGATTTTTTCAACCTGACTTATTCTAAATTAGAAAATCGTCTAAAGGAAACAAAAGCTTATTATCCTGAAATTTTATCAAAGCCTTTTAATTTTAACGAGGAAGAAGAAATAGATACAGATTATGATAAAATTGATTATGCCGGATCTAAAGCTGAATTAAAAGAAAGATGGAGAAAACAATTAAAGTTTTCTACCTTAAGTACGTATTACGATTTAAAGAAAGAGGAAGAAGCAAAAGCAAAGGAAGATGAAAGCTATTCGACTAAATCTGATGCTGAATTAGAAAAAGAGGCAAGAGAAACTACTAAAAGTTCATTAGATGAATTTTACGATCTAAATGAAGATATAGAGCGTAAAGATTGGTTTGGCGTTTATATAAATTCTATTGTAGAAGAATTTGATCCGCATACGTTTTACTTTGCGCCAAGAGATAAAGAACGCTTTGATATTCAAATGTCAGGAAGCTTAGAAGGTATTGGAGCAAGGCTTCAAAAAAAGATGGATAATATTAAAGTAGTAGAGATTATCTCTGGAGGTCCTGCTTGGAGAAGTGAAGAGTTAGAGGTAGGAGATTTAATTCAGAAAGTGAAACAAGAAGAAGAAAAGGAGCCTGTAAATATTATAGGAATGCCAATAGATGATGCGGTAGATTTAATTAAAGGCCCCAAAGGAACCAAAGTTACTTTAACAGTTAAAAAAGTAGATGGTACTGTTCAGGATATTATCTTAGAAAGAGATGTGGTAGAAATAGAAGAAACCTATGCTAAAAGTGCGATGGTGAGTAAGAATAATCGTAATTATGGCTTAATTAATTTACCACGATTCTATTTTGATATGGATGATGCCAAAAATAGAACCGCAGCTTCAGATATCAAAAAAGAAATTATTGAGCTTAAAGACCAAAATATGGATGGTCTTGTGATAGATTTGAGAAATAATGGCGGAGGTTCGCTAGCAACAGTTATAGATATTGCCGGGTTATTTATTGAAAAAGGCCCTGTAGTTCAGGTAAAATCTGGAAATGGAGAACGAGAAGTGTTAAAAGATAAAGACAAAGAAATTTTATGGGATGGGCCATTAGTAATCTTAGTGAATGAGCTTTCTGCTTCTGCTTCAGAAATCTTAGCAGCGGCAATGCAAGATTATAAACGAGCTATCATTATAGGAAGCAAACAAACTTATGGTAAAGGGACTGTTCAGAACGTGATCGATCTTAACCGTTGGATGCGCAATAGTGATTTAGGAGACATGGGCGCCTTAAAAATGACTACCCAAAAGTTTTACCGTGTAAACGGTGGGTCTACACAATTAGAAGGTGTAAAAAGTGATGTAGTGGTGCCAGATCGTTATAGTTATATTGATATAGGTGAAAAAGATACAGAAAACCCATTACCTTGGGATCAAATTGAGCCTGCAAATTATAAAGAATGGGACGGTTATGCAGATTTTGATAAAACATTAGAAAAAAGCAAGCAACGAATGGCAGCTAGTAAGCAACTTCAGCTTATTGATGAAAGTGCAAAATGGATTAGTGAACAGAGAAATGAAGATGTTTACCCATTAAACTACACTACTTACGTGCAGCAAATAAATGAAAATGAAGAGTTAGCGAAACACTTTGATTCTATAACTAGTTACAAAACCAACTTGAGTTTTGAAGCGCTACCTAATGAAAAAGAAATGTTTGTACAAGATAGTACACTCCAAGAAAAAAGAACACGTTGGCATAAAAATTTAAGCAAAGATGTTTATGTAGAAGAAGCTGTAAATGTATTAGAAGATTTAAAAGAAAGTGTAGAGAAAAAATCTAAATTAGCAAATAATAAAAAATAATTTGCTGTTGAATACTTCTTCAAACTCATTAAGTCAATTAGCGCTCCAGAGGTTTAAAAAAAACTTCTGGGGCGTTTTCAGTTTCTGGTTTGTGTTACTTTTCTTTTTCTTGGCGTTGGGCGCTTATCTTATTGCTCCTGATGATTCAGAAAATGCGAATCAAATGCATTTGCCTATACACTCTAAGTCTCCCGGCTTTACAGTAACTATGTTAGAAATTCCTTCGGCAGTTCGTACAAATGAAAAATCTTGGTGGTCTCAACTTTTCTTCGGAAAAAAAATGGTGAATAATGAAATTCCTATCAATTCATACGCTTTTGAAAAAGATCAACTAAAAGTTACTACTTATCATGAGGGAGCAATAGAAGGATTAGAAAAAAATTATAATATAGCTGAAACTTTTCCAGAAGAAAATTCAACAAAAAAAATTGAAGCAAAATATATTCAGCAAAAAACCTTTTTATTAGGTACCGATAAATACGGAAGAGATTTATTAAGCAGAATGCTAGTGGGTATTCGTATATCATTATCTATTGGCTTTGTAGCCGTATTTATTTCTTTAGTGATTGGTATGAGTTTAGGTGCAATTGCTGGTTATTTTGGCGGAAAAACAGATGCCGCTATTATGTGGCTTATTAATATTACTTGGTCTATACCTACACTATTATTGGTGATCGCTATAACTTTAGCTTTAGGTAAAGGTTTTTGGCAGGTGTTTATTGCAGTAGGGTTAACCATGTGGGTAGAAGTAGCTAGGGTAGTACGCGGACAAGTAATGGGGGTGAAAAAAATGCAATATGTTACCGCAGCTAGAGCCTTAGGTTTTGGTCATACTAGAATAATCATCAAACATATTATACCAAATGTGTTAGCGCCCTTAATCGTTATTTCTGCAGCAAATTTTGCAGCAGCAATTTTAATAGAAAGCGGCTTAAGTTTTTTAGGTATTGGAGCGCAACCTCCTATGCCAAGTTGGGGCTCTATGATTAAAGATCATTATAGTTATATTATTTTAGGAAAACCCTATTTAGCGATTATTCCAGGGGTGGCAATTATGGGCTTGGTGATGGCATTTATGTTAATTGGTAATGCCTTAAGAGATGCTTTAGATGTGAAAACATAAATTGATAAACAATACAATTAAAAAAATATACCATGGCAACAATTTTTACAAAAATTATTAGTGGAGAGATACCGAGTTACAAAGTAGCAGAAACAGAAGATTTCTTCGCTTTTTTAGATATTAATCCTAATGCAAAAGGTCATACTTTGTGCGTTCCAAAAAAAGAAGTGAATAAAATCTTTGATTTAGATGAAGAAACTTACTTGGGTTTAATGAAGTTTTCAAGAAAAGTAGCTTTAGCTTTAAGAAAAACAATAGATTGTAAGCGTGTAGGAATGTCTGTAATTGGTTTAGAAGTGCCTCACGTTCATGTACATCTTATCCCTTTAAATGAGATGAAAGATGCTACGTTTGGTTCTAAAACAAAACTTAATGAAGAAGAGTTTAAAGCAATAGCAGAAGAAGTAGCCGCAAATTTTTAAGCTATTTTTTTAAGTTTAATTTCAAAAGTAGTGCCTTTGCCTAATTCGCTTTTTAAAACTTTAATCTTACCATCGTGATATTCTTCTATAATTCGTTTAGCTAAAGACAAGCCTAGTCCCCAGCCACGTTTTTTAGAAGTATATCCCGGTTTAAATATTTTTTTAAATTTTATTTTTGGAATTCCTTTGCCGGTGTCGGTAATCAGAATATGAACCCATTTGGCGTCTTGTGTAATTTCAACATCAATATCTCCTTTTCCTTTTAAAGCATCGATAGCATTTTTTACAATGTTTTCTATGGTCCAGCTAAAAAGTTGCTTATTTAAACTTACTTGAATATTTTCTTTGGGCAATTTTAAATTGAAATGAATAAGCTTAGAGCTTCTGGCTTTTAGGTACTCGTAAGAATCTCTAGTTTCTTCTACAATATCTGTGGGTTCAAGATTTGGAAGAGAGCCAATTTTAGAGAAACGATCGGTAATGATTTGCAACCTTACAATATCTTTTTCCATTTCTTCAATGTAAGATGGATCTACATTTTCTTGTTTTAAAATTTCTGTCCACCCTACTAGAGAAGATAAAGGAGTGCCTATTTGGTGAGCCGTTTCTTTTGCCATTCCTGCCCAGAGTAAGCTTTGGTCATGAGATTTGGCCGTAGAATAGAAATAATAAAGCATCGCTAAATAAAGCAATACAATAACAACAATGCCTATAGGGAAATACTTAAGTTTATTAATTAAGCTTGAATTGCCGTAATACAGGGTTCCAAAAACTTCATTTTCATAAACAATTTCAATAGGTTGGTAATCGAGGGCAAACGCTGTGACGAGTTCTTGTAATTTATCATGGTCATTGGCTAATTCTCTAGCGATATTTCTAGTTTCATAAAGATCTTCTTTTCGGTGATATATAATCATGGGAGTAGAAGTGTTTTTAGACATCACTTCTAGTTCTATCGGGATATCTTCGTTGAGGTCACTATTAAGAACTTCAGAATAAGCCTTTACCCATATTTCCATCTTTTCACGTTCTTCTTTTTTTAAACGATTAAAAAATATAGAAACATTCCACAAAAAAATGCTTACAATAGCAATAGAAGAAATGGTGATAAACCATCGAGTAAAGCGGTGTTCGTCAGAAAATATCATAAATTAAAGGGACTAAGAATTTTAAATATAATGGTTTTTCTATTTAATTATTGTTTTATTACAGTTTTAAATTCCTCTTAGTAATAGTTACCTTTGTAAAAATTAAAAACTCATGTTATCAATCAGTCCTAAAGATATTGCCACCCAAAAACTTTATGGTTTAATGGTGAGTAGTGTTGGTCCCAGACCAATTGCATTTGCAAGCACT
Organism: Mesonia aestuariivivens; assembly: GCF_019311235.1. Classification (GTDB taxonomy): domain Bacteria; phylum Bacteroidota; class Bacteroidia; order Flavobacteriales; family Flavobacteriaceae; genus Mesonia; species Mesonia aestuariivivens. The sequence continues at coordinate 332,978 of NZ_JAHWDF010000001.1, forward strand.
GTAAATGCTAAAGGCAAGCCTAATTTAGCGCCCTTTAGTTTTTTTAATATGATGAGTGCCAACCCGCCGGTTTTGGTGTTTTCTCCCGTATTGAAAATTAGTGATCAGTCGAGCAAGCATACGCTACAAAATGTTGAAGATAACAAAGAAGTTGTGATCAATGTGGTTAATTATAATATCGTGCAGCAAATGTCATTAGCTAGTACCGCTTATGCTGAAGGTGTAAATGAGTTTGAAAAAGTAGGATTGACCATGCAAGATTCTGAAACGGTTACTCCTTATAGAGTAAAAGAATCTCCGGTACAGTTTGAGTGCAAAGTAACCCAAATTATAAAGTTAGGAGAAGAAGGTGGAGCCGGAAATTTGGTGTGTTGTGAAATTTTAAAAATGCACATTGCAGATGAAGTATTAGATGATGATCAAAAAATAGATCAATTTAAACTCGATCAGGTAGCTAGAATGGGTGGGAGCTATTATTCTAGAGCCAATCAAGGTTTGTTTGAAATTCCTAAACCTGTATCTTCTATGGGTATGGGTGTAGATGCTTTGCCACAAGAAATAAGAACCAGTAAAATCTTAACCGGTAACGATCTAGGAAAATTAGCAACCATACAAACCACTCCTTCTGCAAACGAAGTGAAAGCATTTTTAGTTGAAAATAAATTAAATGAATATGTTACGGAAAGTTCTTTAGAGAAAATTCATGCCATCGCAAAAGAATACCTCAAAAAAGAAGAAGTACTTAACGCTTGGAAAATATTATTAGCAAAAAGTAAGAATTAAAATAAACTATGGAAGTACAAGGAAGAATTAAAAAAATTGACGAGACTAAAACATTTGGGAATAATGGTTTTAGAAAGCGTGAGGTTGTGGTGACCACAGAAGAGCAATACCCGCAGCATATTTTAGTAGAGTTTATTCAAGATAAATGTGATTTGCTAAATAACTTTAATACCGGCCAACAAGTTAAAATAGGGATTAACTTACGCGGAAGAGAATGGGTAAACCCTCAAGGAGAAACGAAGTACTTTAACTCTATTCAAGGGTGGAGAATTGAAACTTTACAACCAGCAGCTCCACAAGGAGGAGGAAATACGCCACCACCAGCAGATCATTTTGAACCTGCACAAGATTTTAACGAAGAAGATCACGACGATTTACCATTCTAAAGAATAAATTTTAGGGAATAATTAGAAAAACCGACCTTAAGGTCGGTTTTTCGTCTAGTGGTGTTAAATTAACCTTTTGAGGCAAATTCAAAAAAGCAATGATGAACAAAGTTCTATCCCAAAAGGTTAATTCAAATATCGACGAAATTTTTATAAATAACAATTAGATTGCTGTTTTAATTGTTGTTAAATCATTATTTATCAGTTAGATGCATATTTTAGGAGACGAAAATATTTTTCCTTCAGTAGAAAATACAGATATTGAAGGTCTACTAGCAGTTGGCGGAGATTTATCACCATCCCGATTATTGCTGGCCTACCAGTCGGGTATTTTTCCTTGGTATGAAAAAGGACAGCCTATTTTATGGTGGAGTCCAGATCCGCGAATGGTTTTGTATCCAGAGCAGCTTAAAGTCTCTAAAAGTATGCGTCAATTGATTAAAAAAGGAACTTTTTCGGTTACTTATAATCAGTGTTTTGAAAAAGTAATTAGAAATTGTGCGGTGATTAAACGAGATGGTCAATTAGGGACTTGGATTACTGAAGAAATGATAACTGCTTACATGCAACTTCATCAGCAAAAAATTGCAACTTCTGTTGAGGTTTGGCAAGATGAAGAACTGGTAGGAGGTTTATATGGTATCTATCTTAGAGATAAACATATATTTTGTGGTGAAAGTATGTTCGCAAAAGTGAGCAATGCTTCTAAATATGGATTTATATCTTTAGTAAAACAATTAGCGCAAGAAGGCGTGAAATTAATAGATTGTCAGGTTTACACGCCGCATTTAGAAAGTTTAGGAGCTTATGAAATTGATCGTGAATTATTTATAGATCACTTACATGGTAATTTTTAGACTACTAATTAGAAAAAGTTGTGTATAAGGGTTCTGGGTAAAATTTCGATAGCGATATTCAAGACCAAAATTTAGCTCAGTATTTTTATAAATACGACATTTTAAATAGTTGCTATACCTCACTCCAAAATTTGGCGTTTCTATTTTTCCCATTTCCCAAACTCCTTCTAAGCTTGTTACTAAATCTAATTGATTACTACTGGCTTCTTTAGGTGCTAAAGGAACCTGAAAAGAAAAGCGATACCGTGTACGGTAAGTTGTATAGTTTCTAAACCTTTGAGCTAGACGTATGCGATGAGCTATAGAAAAATGTTCATATTTTTTGCTGTAGCTATATTGTTCATTAATGCGGGTCTCATTATGCTTTTGTGTGAAAATTTCAATAAAACGATACTTAATTCCTGCAGTAAATTTTCCGTGAACGCCAATTCTTCTACTTGTAGTATGATTTAATTCTAAAAACTGACCTTGAAATTTTGTTTCTTTTTTAAAATTACTACTATTTTCTAGATCAGTATATACAATATTACGTTGTGCAATCCCAAAAGTATATGACCAAGGACTTTCATTTTTTAGCGTTAATGAAATTGCAGGATTAATGTAGCCAATAAAATTTTCTTGAGCCGAAAGCTTTCCAAACAGTAGAATTAGAAAGAAAAATAAATATCTAAATTTTTTAGAAAATAAGATAATCATAAGTGTTGCTTGTCCCTTCTCTTTATCGAACGACCAGAAATGACCTACAAAATCAATGGGTGATATTCATTTTAAAGATAAGCTAGATAACATTTTTTAAGTACATAGAAGAAACTTAAGAAGTGTTGTTTCTACAATTCTAGTAAAATGAACAGTTGATTTCTGGTTTTCTAGAGCGTACAATACTAAGTAATCTAACTAAAATAAACACTTAAAAAAATAATTATTTAGTAACAATTAATTAACCTATAATTTCTTGATGACGAAAACAGGAAACTTCATGATCGTTAACCATTCCTGTAGCTTGCATGTATGCATAAACTACCGTAGAGCCTACAAATTTAAAACCACGCTTTTTTAGATCTTTACTTAAACGATCACTGATAGTGGTGGTGGTGGGTGCCTTTTTATAATCTTTAACCTGATTCTGAATAGGCTGATGATCTACAAAACTCCAAATGTAGTTGCTGAAACTTCCAAACTCTTGCTTAATTTCTATAAAATGCTGAGCATTGGTTACCGTAGATCTCACTTTAAGCTTGTTTCTTATAATCCCAGCGTTTTGGAGTAATTGCTGAATTTTCTTTTCAGAATAATGAGCTATTTTTTGATAATTAAAATCATCAAAAGCTTTTCTAAAGTTTTCACGTTTTCGTAAAATAGTAATCCAACTTAAACCTGCTTGGAACGTCTCTAAGACTAAAAATTCAAAAATGATTTGATCATCATAAACAGGAACGCCCCATTCTTGATCGTGATAAGCTTCATAAAGCGCATCACCTTCACACCAACCGCATCTTTTTTTAGTCATTTTCTTAGATTTATTAGCAAAAGTAATTTAAAAATTACGAGCGCTGCCTTAGCTTTGTAGTAAAATTATACCAAATGGAAACCTCTGTACAAAATCAGTTCATAGAAGAAAGTTTACAACAAGCTTATAGCTATGAGCAATACTTAAAACTTGTTGAAGAATTGTTAGCTGAAGGCAAATCTACCTCGTTTCAAAAAGAGGATGGCTTAGCTGAATATTCTAAACTTAATTTACGTCGCATGAAACGCTGGGATAAAACTCTAAAGATTTCTCCTGAAGCAGAAGCGCAACTAAAAGCTTATCATGAAAAACTAATCTGGGTAGTTATTGCTGAAAGTTGGTGTGGAGATGCAGCACATAGTTTACCAGTAATAAATCAATTGGCAGCATTAAATCCCAATATAGAGATGAAAGTAGTGTTACGAGATCAAAACGAAGCCTTAATGAATGAGTTTCTAACTAACGGCGGAAAATCGATTCCGAAATTGGTGATGTATAAACCATCCACAAAAGAAGTAATTGCAGATTGGGGCCCACGACCACAAATCGCTACTAAAATGGTAGAGGCTTATAAAGCAGAACACGGTTCATTAGACACGGAATTTAAAGAGCAATTACAAGTTTGGTATAATAAAGATAAAGGGCAGGCTATCGCTAAAGAAATTTCTAACTTATTAATTTAAAATATAATCATGAACTATTTTCTTTGCTTATATTTAGTTATAAAATAGAACAATAGTGCAGGAAATAGCAATTGCGCTTCACGGCGGAGCAGGTACATTAATTAATGGTGAAATGACACCTGAAAAAGAGAAAGAATATAAAAATGTACTTTCTCTTGCCTTAAAGAAAGGTTATAAAGTATTAGAAAAAAAGGGTAACGCCACCGATGCTGTACAAACTGCAGTTATAGTCATGGAAAATTCAGACTTATTTAACGCAGGAAAAGGAAGCGTTTTTACAGCAGACGGAACCCACGAAATGGAAGCGGCAATTATGGATGGTAAAACCAGACAATCTGGAGCAGTCGCTTTGGTTACTGGAGTTAAAAATCCAATATTGTTAGCGCGAGCTGTGATGGATAAAAGTCAGCACGTGTTTTTAGCCGGAGAAGGAGCTATCAACTTTGCTGAAGAGTTAAAATTAGATTTTGCCAAACCAGAGTATTTTTATAATGAATTACGCTATCAACAATGGCAAAAAATTAAAGATTCAGAAAAATTTCAGTTAGATCATTCAGCAATCAAAAATTCTAAGATGGGTACTGTTGGTTGCGTAGCATTAGATAGTAGCGGTAACTTAGCTGCGGCTACTTCTACAGGAGGAATGACAAATAAAAAAGTTGGTCGCTTGGGAGATAGCGGTATTGCAGGTGCTGGTAATTATGCAAATAATAAAACCTGTGCGGTAAGTTGCACAGGTAGCGGTGAATATTTTATTCGTGGGGTAGTAGCTTACGATGTTTCTTGCCTTATCGAAATGAAAGGCCTAAGCTTAGAGGAGGCTACGCAAGAAGTTATACAAAAGAGAATTTTAGAAATTGGAGGTGATGGAGGTTTAGTCGCGATTGATACCCAAGCAAATATCTCTATGCAATTTAATACCGAAGGGATGTACAGAGCTTGTAAAACATCTAAAGGTGTCGAGCATATCGCTATCTATCAAGATTAAGAAGGTTTGGAATCTGTAGAGCTAGAGAAAATCTTTACTCTTTTTTTATCTAAATTAAAATGGCATCCGCTAGCTAAAACGTGGGTTTTCAAATCGACAATGGTCATTTGCTCTCCCACTTTTATATCATTTTGGTTACTATATTTCAATTCGCTGGCATCAAAAAGAATAATCATTCCAGAACCAATTACTTCAAAAGTTTTACATTTTTTAACCACCAATCCAGTATTTTCAGCTAACCCCACTCCTATATATTCCGGAAATCTAGATACCGCTTCTGCTAAACGGCCAAATCTACCACGGCGTATAAAATGAGAATCTATGGTTAAGTTGGGGATAAAACCAAGTCCTTGCCCCATAGACACAGAACCTTTATTAAACAGTTCTTTGCCTCCACCGCCGGTAATCATCTCTTGTGACATACACATAGCGCCAGCACTGGTTCCTGCAATGACAAACTTCTCATTCTTGTAACGTTCTAAGAGTATTTGATGAATTTTTGTACCTCCAATTTTATGAGTGATTTTAGATTGATCTCCGCCAGAGAACAAAACACAGTCAGCTTGTTCAATTAAATGAATGTTCTTTTTATCTTCAGCATCTTCACGATTTCTAATATCTGCAATCGATATGTTGCTGCAATTTAATTTTTTAAAAGCTTCTAAATAATTTTGTGCCACTTCCTCCGGGATTCTACTAGCAGTAGGTACGACTACGATATGAGATTCGGTACCTCCTGTTTCTTGTACAACTCTGGCAAGAATACTTTCTTCAATAAACTCTAAATGGTCTTGCTCGCTGGTTTCAATACCCATTCCTTTATCTTCATTGCCGCCTATTATAATTAAAATTCCTTTTTCACTCATCACATGTTATTTGTTTGCTAAATTAAATCAATTGGAGATGAGAAGAGCTACTTTTAGATAAAAGAAATATTTACCTATACCAGCTCATGAAAATTAGAGAAATAAACGCGTTAAGAGGTCCAAATTATTGGTCAATTAAAAGAGAAAAGTTGATTGTCATGATACTGGATCTTGAAGACCTAGAGGAGAGACCTTCTGATAAAATAGAAGGCTTTTACGATCGTCTTCAGCATTTATTACCTAGCTTATATATACATCATTGCTCCGAGGGTCACGAAGGCGGATTTTTAGAAAGAGTGAAAGATGGTACTTGGATGGGGCATGTTATCGAGCATATCGCTTTGGAAATTCAAACTTTAGCGGGCATGGATACTGGTTTTGGTAGAACGCGTGATTATGGAGAAAAAGGGGTTTATCATGTAGTATTTTCTTATGTCGAAGAAAGCGTGGGCAGGTATGCTGCAGAAGCTGCTGTGAAAATTTGTGAAGCAATTATAGATGCTAAACCGTATGACTTAGAAGCAGATGTACAACGAATGCGAGAATTGCGTGATCGCGATCGTTTAGGTCCAAGTACAGGTTCTATTATTGCTGAAGTAGAAAAAAGGGGTATTCCTTGGATTAGATTAAACGAAAATTCTCTTTGCCAGCTGGGTTACGGTAATAAACAAAAAAGGATACAAGCAACAGTTACGAGTGAAACAAGTTGTATTGGAGTAGAAATAGCAGGTGATAAAGAAGAAACTAAATATTTATTAGAACAAGCAGAGGTTAGAACTCCAAGGGGAGAAATTATTTCAACCAAAGCAGAACTTAAAGAAGCCTGTGAGCAAATTGGCTTTCCCTTAGTTATTAAACCAATAGACGGAAATCATGGACGTGGGATAACGGTCGATATAAATAATTTAAAGCAAGCGCAAAAAGCATTTATTGCTGCTCAAAAAGTATCGAATACTGTCATTGTTGAAAAACAAATCTTTGGTCACGATTATCGACTGCTGGTGATTAATAATGAATTTGTTGCTGCAGCCAAACGTACTCCAGCTCATGTGATAGGTGACGGGATTTCTACGATTGAACAACTTATCAATCAATTAAACGCAGACCCTAGAAGAGGTTACGGTCATGAGAATGTATTAACGATGGTCACGATAAATGAATTAACAAAAACTATTATTGCGGCTAAAGGTTATGAACTAACAGCTGTATTAGAAAAAGATGAAACACTTGTTTTAAAAGATACAGCTAATTTAAGCACCGGAGGAACTGCCGAAGATGTTACCGATATTGTACATCCAGAAAATGTAACGATGGCAGAACGCATTTCAAGAATAATAGACTTGGATATTTGCGGAATAGATGTCATGACACAAGATATTAGTAAACCCTTAGATCATACAGAAGGAGCCGTTTTAGAGGTCAATGCCGGGCCAGGTTTTAGAATGCACTTGGCGCCCACCTTAGGAAAACCAAGAAATGTAGCAGCTATGGTGGTAGATAAATTGTTTCCACAAAAAGATGATACAGGAAGAATTCCAATTATAGCCATAACAGGAACTAATGGTAAAACCACAACTACAAGACTACTTGCGCATATGGCGAAAATGAGAGGTTGTCGAGTAGGTTATACCACAAGTGACGGTATCTATATTCATAATCATTTAATTAAAAAGGGAGATTGTACAGGACCTCAAAGTGCGGAGTTTGTACTTAGAGATCCAACCATTAATATTGCTGTTTTAGAATGTGCTAGAGGAGGTTTGCTTCGTTCTGGCTTAGGGTTTTCGAAGTGCGATATAGGTATTGTAACTAACGTAAGCGAAGATCATTTGGGCTTAAAGGGTATTCGTACCATAGAACAATTGGCAAGAGCAAAATCTGTTATAGTAGAATCGGTCATGCCTAACGGTTGTTCTATTCTTAATGCCGATGATGATCAGGTTTATGAAATGAGAGCCAATATAGTTAGTCATCTCGCTTTATTCTCTTTAGAGGAAAACAATCCTAGAATAAAGGAATTACAAGAAAATGGCGGAGTGACAGCTGTCTATGAAAATGGATATGTGACTCTATTTAGGGGTACAAAACGTATGCGAATTATGAAAGCAGAAAATATTCCGTTAACGCACGGTGGGAAAGCCATTTTTATGATTCAAAATATATTGCCAGCAATTATAGCAGCAGATGCTCAAAACATAAGTATTCAAGATATGAAAGCAGCTTTACAAACTTTTATTCCCTCTTCTTCACAAACACCAGGAAGATTAAATCTATATAATTTTAGAGAGTTTCAAGTATTGTTAGATTATGCTCACAACCGCGCAGGCTTAAAAGCGTTAAAGAAATTTACAGATGCTTTGAGTGTATCTAAAAAAGTAGGAATAATAGCTGGAATAGGCGATCGCCGGGAAGAGGATAATATTGAAATTGGAAAAATTGCAGCTCAAATGTTTGATGAGGTCATCATCAGAAGCGATAAAGATTTAAGAGGTCAAAAAGAAGACGATTTAATGAAGATGGTTGAAAGGGGCATATGCTCTGTAAGCCCTAACCATCCTCAAATAGTTATTCCAGATGAAGGAGAAGCGCTTGCCTACGCTGTAAGAAATGCAAAGAAAGATTCCTTAGTAGTACTATCTTGTGACGATATCGAAGAAGCAACCAAACTTATTAAAAAACTCCAAAAAGAAGATAGAGCAGCGCTAGTTTAATTTTTTTTAAAATAAAAAAACATAACCATTATATATGTATATTGCTTAGGTATAACTTAATAACGGTTTCATGAAAACATCATTATTTATCGTATCGTTTTTTATAGGTATTGCTGGGTTTGCTCAGCAAGAGCAAGACTCTCTGTCAGTTAAAAAACATGAATTAAAATTTAACTTAGCAATGGCAATTGCAGGAATCCCAGAATTAACTTACGAATACTTTATAGAAGATAATACTAGTGTTGGTCTTTCTGTAGGGGTAGGTTTGGATTCTCCTGAAGATTTAGATTTGCGACTTTTAGTTACTCCATACTACAGAATATTTTTTGGTAAAAAGCAAAACGCTGGTTTTTTTATAGAAGCGAATGCCGCTGTAGCAACTTATCATGATAAATACACTTACTACAATTATTATTATGATGAATCTGGAGACTATGTCAGAACACAGGTTGAAGCAATAGATGAGAAAACCACTAATTTTGGTTTAGGAGCCGCTATTGGGTTTAAGTTATTAACGCGTAATAATTATGTAGGAGAGATTTTTACTGGAGCTGGTAGATTGTTTGGCGATAGTAATGACTATGAAGTTTATCCTAGATTAGGCATAAGTTTAGGGAAACGTTTTTAATAGTTTAAGTAAGTTTTTCTGGTTTTGGTAAGGTTTCGATAAACTCGTCAATGGTGTAAGCATTTTCAACCTTAAAATCTCCAATTTTGGTTCTTCGTAAAACAGATAAATGAGCACCACTTTCTACTGCTCTTCCAAAATCGTGGGCCAAACTTCTAATGTAAGTTCCTTTGCTGCAAGAAACTCTAAAATCAACTTTAGGAAGGTCAATTTTTGTTAATTCGAATGAAGAAATAGTTACAGTTCTAGCGTTAATTTTTACTTCTTCTCCTTTTCGAGCATATTCATATAAGCGTTTGCCATCTTTTTTTAAAGCTGAAAATATGGGAGGTAATTGTTCTATAGCTCCAGTAAATTGTGTTGTTGCTTGCACAAGTTTTTCTTCGGAAAGATGATCGGTAGCAAAAGTAGCGTCGATCTCTGTTTCTAAGTCATAGGAAGGTGTAGTTGCGCCTAGCGTAAACGTGCCTGTGTACTCTTTTTCTTGGCCTTGAAATTCTTCAATTCTTTTGGTGAATTTCCCTGTGCAAATCACTAATAAGCCTGTCGCTAGAGGATCTAATGTTCCTGCATGTCCTACTTTTATTTTTTTGATACCACAGTTTTTTCTAATAAGCCAACGCACTTTATTCACCACCTGAAAGGAAGTCCATTCTAGGGGTTTGTCGAATAATAAAATTTGTCCGTTTTTAAAATCTTCTGCAGTAAAAGAGGTCATAGCTTTTTAATTTCGTGCCAAAGATGAACTTTTCGCTGCTATTTACAAAATGAATTCTTTGTGTTGACTTTAGAATATTTATAATGCAAGTAGCCTAAAAAGATAATTTAAAACAAAGTCAATTGGTTTTGAATAATAGTTGTGTTGGATATAGCCCTAGAAGTTTTACTTTGGATAGCTTCTGAAATCGTAATTTATTACATGCATTAGCGATAGGAAACAGCATCCTTTTTTATTTTGAATTTTGAGAGTTGAAACATAAAAAAGATATAGTGAATAGCCCCGGCCCGAAACGAAGAGTGGGGAATGCCCTAAGTGTAACTCACCACAATCGCAATTACTCCAACTATTAAGCAGTAAATGGCAAAATAACTCAGTTTGCTTTTCTTCACTAAAGAAATCATCCAGGTGCAAGCAAAAAGTCCAGAGATAAATGCGGCGATAAAACCTACAATAAGGCCAGTACTATTTCCGGTATGCGTTAAATTTCCGTCGAGTACATCTTTAGCGATCTTACCTAGAATTAAAGGTACCACCATTAAGAAAGAAAAGCGAGCAGCTTTAGTTTTATCGTTACCTAATAATACAGAAGTAGAAATAGTAGAGCCACTTCTAGAAATACCAGGAAGTAATGCAATAGCTTGCGCTATACCAATAATAAATGCGTTGGAAAAACTTACAGGTTTGCCTGTGTTTTTGGCTTTATCGGCGAGCCAAAGTAAAACAGCAGTCACAATAAGCATGAAACCTACCAGTAAAACGCTGCCACCAAATAGTTGCTCTAATTGTTCTTCAAATAAAATACCCACTAAGGCTGCGGGAATCATGGAGATGATGATTTTTAGCGAGAATTTTGTTTCTTCATTCCATTTAAATTGAAGTAAACCGCGTAAAATTTCCCAAATATCTTTTCTGAAAATCACGATCGTACTTAGTGCGGTTGCAAAATGCATCACTACAGTAAAAAGTAAAGATTCTTCAGGCACACTGTTATCACCTAAAATGGCTTTACCTAATTCTAGATGTCCGCTAGAAGAAACGGGTAAAAATTCTGTTAATCCTTGAATTACACCAAGAATTAGAGAGTCTAAAACATCCATTATTTATTCTTCGGATTTAAAAGAATGGCATAAACCTCAATACCAAAGCCTAATAAAACCAATGTTGGCGCTAACCTGATTCTTCGCCAGTTATAAATCTCTGGATTAAAAACTTCGGGATCATCACTACCACCACCAGACATTAAGATAAAACCTAACACAATTACTGCGATACCTATTAGCATATATTGGTAGTTTTTCTTTTCGAAAATAAAGTAAGGTTCTGGTTTTTGTTCTTGTTTGCGTTTTTGTTCTCCCATTTTTTTAATTTAAAACTGAACTATAATTCAGTGTAAAATTTTAATAATATAGCTCGTCTGTTTGTAGATTTAAGAAACGTTGAGTAGCAAAGAAGGTGCTTATCCAACTAATAATTATTCCTATAAAAAAAACAGCGGCAAATAAACCAATTAATAAATTTCTATCGGCTAAGATATAAAGTTGCGGAAAACTTTGGTTAACATAATAAAGTACCCCGCCCATTCCTGCTAAGGCTATAATGGCGCCAATTACTCCTAAGCGAACACTTTTCCATATAAAAGGTCTGCGTATAAAGCCTTTGGTGGCTCCGACCATTTGCATTGTTTTAATGGTAAAACGTTTGGCATAAACAGAAAGGCGTATCGAGCTATTGATTAATAAGACTGCAATAAATAAGAAAATTCCGCTAATAACTAAAATCCAGAAACTAATTCGTTTTACATTATCATTTAATAAAGCAATTAAAGGTTTGTCATACACTACATCGTCTACAAAATCTTTCTGTGAAAGGTCACGAGAAATTTCAGCGATTTGTGTTTCAGAAACATAATCGGCATTAAAAAATACATCAATTGAATTTTGTAGCGGATTATAGCCTAAAAATTCCATAAAATCTTCTCCAATCTCTTTGCTGTGTTGTTGGGCAGCATCTTCTTTAGAGATAAAGCGAGTGCTTTTGGTATAATCTGCAAGTGCTAAACTTTTTTCAAGCTGATCAATTTCTACTTCTTTAGCGGTGTCTTTTAAGAATACGGTAAGTGCGATTTGCTCTTTAAAGTGATCGGCAACTTTTTTAGTATTCAATACTAAAATCCCTAAAAGGCCTAGTAAAAATAGAACCAAAGAGATGCTTATTACTACAGAAAAGTAAGACGAAATCAATCGTCTTTTCTGGTATTTTTCAAAAGATGAACTCATAGATGCCGCACAAGTTTTTTGTAAAAATAATAAAGTAAATTAAACGCTAGTCTTTAAAACGTCTAAACTTTTCATTTTCGTACATTAATGGTACTTTTGTCTTTCATAATTCAGCATTCGTAAACACGATAAATCATAAAAATGAGCTACAACTTTAACGAGATCGAAGCCAAATGGCAAAAACATTGGGCAGAACACCAAACCTTTAAAGCGACAAACCACAGCGATAAAGAAAAATTTTATGTGTTAGATATGTTTCCTTATCCGTCGGGAGCAGGTTTACACGTGGGGCATCCGTTAGGGTATATTGCTAGTGATATTTATGCACGTTATAAAAGACATCAAGGCTTTAATGTGCTGCATCCGCAAGGTTACGATTCGTTTGGATTACCGGCAGAACAATATGCCATTCAAACAGGTCAACATCCGGCAGACACAACCAAAGTTAATATACAAGGAGGAATTGATAAGTCTGGTAATAAAATTGCTGGTTACCGTAATCAACTCGATAAAATAGGCTTTTCGTTTGATTGGAGCAGAGAAGTGCGTACCAGCGATCCTAATTATTACAAATGGACGCAGTGGATCTTCATTCAGCTTTTTGAAAGTTGGTACGATGTAGCAGAAGGCAAAGCTAGACCAATTGCAGAACTTAGAGCAATTTTTGCTACGGAAGGGAACAGCCAAATCAACGCGGCTTGCGATGAGGATGTAACTGAATTTTCTACGGAAGACTGGAATGCATTTTCAGAAAAAGAACAAGAAGAAATTCTTTTAAAATATAGATTAACCTACCTAGCGGAAACCGAGGTAAACTGGTGTCCGCAATTAGGGACTGTTTTGGCTAATGATGAAATTGTAAATGGCGTTTCAGAACGTGGCGGTTATCCGGTAGTTCGAAAAAAAATGAAACAATGGAGTATGCGAATTTCTGCTTATGCAGAACGTTTGCTCCAAGGGTTAAATGATATCGATTGGACTGAGAGTCTAAAAGAAAGTCAGCGCAACTGGATCGGAAAATCGGTAGGAGCGTCGGTAACTTTTAAAGTGAACGATCATCAAGATACAATTGAAGTATTCACTACGCGTCCTGATACGATTTTCGGAGTAACATTTATGACGCTAGCTCCAGAGCACGAGCTGGTTTCAGAAATTACTACTCCCGTGCAAAAAGAAGCGGTAGAAGCGTATGTTGAAGCAACAGCCAAACGTAGCGAGCGAGAACGAATGGCCGATGTAAAAACCATTTCAGGAGTATTTACCGGAGCTTATGCTGAGCATCCGTTCACCAAAGAACCAGTGCCAATTTGGATTGGTGATTATGTGTTGGCAAGCTACGGAACCGGAGCGGTAATGGCCGTGCCTTGTGGGGATCAGCGTGATTTCGATTTTGCAAAACATTTCGAAGGAAAACCAGGGATGCCAAAAATTAAAAACATTTTTAAAGACGTCGATATTACGGAAGCTGCACACGCCGATAAAGAAGGAACCGTGATCGCAAATTCAGATTTCTTAAACGATCTTTCTTATAAAAAAGCTTTAAAACGAGCGGTTGTTGAATTGGAAAAAATGGGTCAAGGTAATGGGAAAACCAATTATCGCCTACGTGATGCGGTATTTAGCCGTCAGCGTTATTGGGGAGAACCCTTCCCTGTTTATTACGTAAACGGAATGCCAAAAATGATCGATACGGCTCATTTGCCTATTCAGTTACCAGAAGTTGAAAAATACCTACCCACCGAAGAAGGAGAACCACCATTAGGTCGTGCCGATGTTTGGGCTTGGGATACACAAAAGAACCAAGTGGTAAGCAACGACTTAATTGATGATAAAACTGTATTTCCTTTAGAATTGAATACGATGCCGGGTTGGGCAGGAAGCTCTTGGTATTTCTTCCGTTATATGGAAGATGAAAAACGCGATGAGGTTTTCGCTTCACCGGAAGCTTTAAACTATTGGCAAAATGTAGATTTATATATTGGCGGTAGCGAGCACGCCACCGGGCATTTACTGTACGCACGTTTCTGGACTAAATTTTTAAAAGATCGTGGCTTTGCTCCCGTAGAAGAACCTTTTAAAAAGCTCATCAACCAAGGAATGATTTTGGGAGAAAGTTCAATTCCACCAAGAGCAATTTTCAGATTAGTTTCGAATTTAGATGGACTAAAAGATTTGCCTGATGATTATTATGAAGTTAAGGCTGATTTGGTTGAAAACTCTAAAAGTGTTTTTATATCAGCAGACCTATTAAAAAAAGGAACAAGGTTTATACAAGACAGTCTTAATAGTTTGGATGTTATAAAATCAATTACTCAAGAATTTGTACATATCATTAAGAATTCATTAAAACTTGAAATAGATGAAGAATCTGTATACGCTCAATATACTGGATATAGCAATCCAAGAATAAATTTAGAATTTTTAGTAGGAGTTACGGATGAGTTAAATATTCAAAAATTGAAAAACTCAGGAGATGTAGAGCTAAAAGATGCAATATATTTGGATATAAATGGCCAACCAATAACAAGTGAAGATCAAAAATTTCTGTCTTTAAGAGAGGTTGAGAAGATGTCTAAAAGATGGGGTAACGTCGTCAATCCAGATGATATTTGTGTAGATTATGGCGCCGATACCTTGCGGATGTATGAGATGTTTTTGGGTCCGTTAGAGCAAGCCAAACCTTGGAATACAGCAGGAATCACCGGTGTACACAACTTCTTAAAAAAACTATGGAAGTTATACCATAATGACGAAGCGTTTGCAGTAACCAATGCAGAACCAAGTAAAGACTCGTTAAAAACCTTGCATAAAACCATCAAAAAAGTAATCGAAGATATTGAGAACTTCAGTTTTAATACTTCTGTTTCTACCTTTATGATTTGTGTAAATGAATTGACTTCACAAAAATGTACTTCTAAAGCCATTCTAGAACCTTTAGCCGTTTTAATTTCGCCTTACGCGCCACATATTGCTGAAGAATTATGGAGTAAGTTAGGAAATGAAGGCAGCGTTGCGTTTGCCGCTTACCCAAAATTTGAAGAAAAACATTTAAAAGAAAGCTCTAAAACTTATCCGGTTTCTTTCAACGGGAAAATGCGTTTCACCATGGATTTATCACTAGACCTTTCCAAAGATGAATTAGAAGAAATCGTGATGAATGATGAACGTACTAAAAAACAATTAGACGGAGCAACCCCTAAAAAAGTAATCATTGTTCCTGGTAAAATTATAAATATTGTAAAATAACCCTATAATTTCAGGGGTTGGTAAGGGTGTTTTAAACTTTTTTAAGTTGAACACCCTTATTCTTTATTTTAATTCTATTTTTAGGAAACCAAAACTAACAGTTATGATTGTAGGTGTTCCTAAAGAAATTAAAAACAACGAAAGTAGAGTAGGGATGACTCCTGCCGGAGTTTTAGAACTTACCAAACGAAATCACAGAGTTTACGTACAAACCACCGCAGGTGTGGCTAGCGGATTTTCAGATGAAGATTATCAACACGTAGGAGCGCAAATTTTACCTTCTATCGATGCCGTTTACGCAGAAAGCGATATGATTGTAAAAGTAAAAGAACCTATTCCTGAAGAATACAGTCTCATTAAAGAAGATCAAGTGGTGTTTACTTATTTTCATTTCGCCGCCGATCAAGAACTTACCCAAGCGATGCTCGATAGTAAATCGGTTTGCATTGCCTACGAAACCGTGCAAGATGCTAACGGTAGATTGCCGCTGTTAACTCCAATGTCTGAAGTTGCGGGAAGAATGTCTATTCAGCAAGGCGCAAAATATCTTGAGAAACCCGTCAAAGGAAAAGGCTTATTATTGGGTGGCGTTCCGGGAGTTTCTCCGGGTAAAGTATTGGTCTTAGGTGCCGGAGTGGTGGGCATTCAAGCCGCAAAAATGGCAGCCGGTTTAGGCGCGCACGTCACCATTCTAGATATTAATATGGATCGACTGCGTTACGTGAACGATATTATGCCCAGCCATGTCGTCACCGAATTTTCCAATGAATACAATATTCGAAAACATATAAAAACCCACGATTTAATAATTGGTGGTGTTTTAATTCCCGGAGCCAAAGCGCCTAAACTTATCACCAGAGATATGCTTAAAGATATGGATCCGGGTACCGTGATTGTAGATGTGGCCGTAGATCAAGGCGGTTGTATAGAAACGACAAAAGCTACTACTCACCAAGATCCTGTGTATATTATCGATGAGGTAGTTCATTATTGCGTGGCCAATATGCCGGGCGCTGTTCCGCATACGTCTACGGTTGCATTAACCAATGTCACGCTGCCTTATGTGATTCAACTGGCAGAAAAAGGTTGGGAGAAAGCCTGTCAAGAAGACGAAGCTTTACATAAAGGACTTAACCTAATACACGGAAAAGTGGTTTATCAACCCATTGCCGAAGCTTTTGGCTGGGAAGAAGTTTGTAATTAGGGCGTTTCCCTGCGGGTCGGGCTATTCATTTCAATTCCTCGTCTCGCTAACGCGCGACTGCGGGATTTTCATTGCTATCCCTAACGCAAAACCTCCCCAGCCTATCGGGCACTCCTCCTTTAAAAGGAGGGGAACTTTTTATATAGGTTATTGATTTTTCTCAACAATAATAAGTATTTGCATCATTCCGGACTTCATCCAGAATCTCATCTTACTTTATTTAAATCATTATAAACTTCCTTCCCTTTCAAGGGAAGGTGGCTTATGGAGCGATAGTGAAATAAGTCGGAAGGGTTTTATCTGAGTTAAGTTAAAATTTTAAAATGAACACTAGTTTTTTTGCATAAGGGATGGAAGCGGCATCCTTTTTTAGGTTGCTTATGTAGTAAGCAGCATAAAAAAGATATAGCGTACAGCCCGACCCGAAGGGATATGCCCAAGAAGACAAAACGTCACTTATTTAAATTGGCTAGATTTTTGATTTCTTATTGTTAAAACTGAAAAAGAAAAAATTATGATGGGATATTATGTGCTTATCGGACTTATTATGCTGATGAGTTGGTATGTGAGCCATAAGCTGAAATCGAAATTTAAAGAATACTCAAAGGTTCATTTACAAAATGGAATGAGTGGAGCTGAAATAGCTCGTAAAATGTTAGAGGATAATGGAATTTACGACGTAAAAGTAATTTCTACGCCTGGGCAATTAACAGATCATTACAACCCACAAAAGAAAACGGTAAATTTAAGCGAAAGCGTCTACAATCAGCGTAATGCCGCAGCGGCAGCTGTCGCTGCACACGAATGTGGTCACGCAGTACAACACGCAAAAGCTTATGGTTGGTTAAAGATGCGAAGCACATTGGTGCCAGTGGTCAGTGTGGCTTCTCGTTTTAGTCAGTTTGTAATTATGGGCGGAATTATTTTAATGGCAGCGGTTTCTTTTGGAGTCGGGCAAATGGTTTTATTGGCAGGAATTATTCTTTTCGGAATGGGAACTTTGTTTAGTTTTATCACTTTACCCGTAGAATACGATGCGAGTAACCGTGCTTTGGCCTGGTTAAAAGCAGAAAACATTGTGACTCCGCAAGAATATGAAGGTTCTAAAGATGCTTTAAAATGGGCAGCGAGAACTTATGTGGTTGCGGCAGTAGGTTCTTTAGCGACGCTACTTTACTTCGTTGGAATATTTTTAGGAAGTAGGGATTAAATTTATTTTAAAGAACTTGATTTATATAAAATGCTTTTCATAAAAAATGAGAAGCATTTTTATTTGTCTGAAAGATAACGTCTGGAATAACTCCAATTCATTTTATAAAAAGGATAACTCTCTTGGGGTATACATAGTTATAGGCCTATCAATAAAGGTTTGTTTATCCTAAGTTTAAGGTAAGCTCACTTTACAATACCTCTATAGTAAGACCACTGTTTTTATGGCAAAGTGTGGTTTCTGTGTGGATTGAGTATGGAGGCAGTGTGGGTTAGCTAAGAATATGCTATAAAGTTTTTTATGAAAAGCGATAAAGATACGATTGTTTTGTATGCCCAAATCCTTGTTGAGTACATTAAATTGATCTATGTAATAAGAAAGCCGTTTGGAAAGAAATTTTTAAAACGGCTTTCTTGAGTTTTAGTTTACCCTACTACATTATCTTCATTATAACCAAGATATTTACGCTCTTTTTCTTTAAAGACAATTCCGTTTTCGGAAAGCTCTTTTAAAATAGGTTCGTAAATTTCTTTAGTGATTGGTCGCAAAACTCCTGTTGTGGTAATTTCTTTATTTAAAATTTTTAGGGTCGCAATGGCCACGGGTAAACCAACGGTTTTTGCCATAGCGGTATAGGTTTGATCTTCACCAATTAGCGCCATTGTTGAATCTATTTGATTGGTTTTACCATCAAGTTCATAACCAAATTTATGGTACATCACAATCATATCTTTATCATCGACAGCTAGCGTCCATTTTTCTTCTAATATTTTTTGAAGTGCTTGGGCAGGCGTGGCATTTTTAATTCCAATTTTTTTATTTCGGTTAAAAATATCGAGTTCTAATAATTTTTCCCACATTACATCATCCTGATCTATTTTAAGGTTGTAGCGCGTTTTTAATTCTACAGAATCGGTTGGAGAATACGGTAGAAAAGAATTGACGAAATCTCGGTAACTCATATTTTCTGAATCTTCTAACGTGTAGGTGTCATCGGTCATTCCTAATTGTACAAACATATTCCAAGCTTTGCTAAAACCAACACGGCGTAATGTTCCTCTGTAAAGTGTTTTTATATTTTCTAATCCGTATATACTTCTATATTTTAAAGAATCACGATTAGCAAGACCTTCAAACTTTCCATAGTTTTCAACTTTTAAAAATTCTGTTCTTCTAAACAATCGGTGATAAGGAATGTATTTGTACTGGCCTTCTTGCATAAATACAGCAGCTCCTCCTTGGCCAGCAACGACTACGTTTCTAGGATTCCAAGTGAATTTGTAATTCCAAAGGTTGGTGTCGCTTTCTGGTGCGACAAGACCGCCAGTAAACGATTCAAACAAGAGCATTTTTCCGCCTTTTGCTCGAATACGGTCAATCACTTGCATGGCACTCATATGATCGATCCCAGGATCTACACCGATTTCGTTCATAAAGGTGAGTCCTTTTTGCTTCACCTCTTCGTCAAGAGCTTGCATTTCGTCACTCACATAAGAAGCGGTGACCAAGTTTTTATTGAATTTTACACAATCTTTAGCCACCTCAATATGAAATCGAGCGGGAAGCATCGAAATCACAATGTCGGCATCTTGAATGGCTTTTTGGCGCTCTTCAGTGTTAAAAATGTCAAGCTGAATGGCTTGAGTATGTGCATGCTTTCCTGCAAAACTTTTAGCATTTTCTAACGAAAGATCTGCAATAATAATTTTAATTTTTTCTTCCTTAGACTTGTCTGTAAGGTACTTGATAAGTGAAGCGGTAGATTTTCCTGCACCTATTAATAATATATTTCGCATGTTTAAGTTTACTTGGTTAATTTTGTGGTTCTATCAAAGTACTAAATAAAATACCATTAAAAAAAATTATAGATGCAGAGAAAGTTATTAATATTAGGAGTTGTACTTGGAGTTTTAGCTGTAATTTTAGGTGCATTTGGGGCTCACGGATTAAAGCATTATTTAACGCTTGAAGAGCTAAATAGTTATGAGACAGGAATACGATATCAATTTTATCATGCACTTTTAGCGCTCATAATTGCGAATACTTCGATTTTTTCAAATAAAACTAAGAATATTTCATTTTATTCAATTTTAACAGGGGTAGTTTTGTTTTCAGGTTCTATTTATTTACTAACGACCTCTAGTATAACAGGGGTTTCTTTTAAAAGTATTGCAATTTTGACTCCACTTGGGGGTGTTCTTTTAATCTTGTCGTGGTTAGTTTTGTTGTTTAACTTGTTGAAAATGAGAAATAAATAAACCTTTGAAGTTGTTAGGGATTATAGATTTTATTTCTATTTTTGTTAGACAAACACAACAAATTATTTATATATGCCTTCAAATAGCCTAGTTTCGAAATCGTTTTCGTTATCTAAGTACGGAATTAAAAAAGCAGCTGTTCATTATCAATTGTCTCCACAAGAATTACATCAAATTTCCATCAATAAAAATATGGGGGTTGAAACAGATTCTGGAGCTTTAGCTGTGAACACTGGAGAATTTACCGGTAGATCACCACAAGATCGTTTTATTGTAAAAGATAACGTAACTAAAGATAAAGTTTGGTGGGGGAATATAAATATTCCTTTTGCTGAAGATAAGTTTGATGCACTTTATCATAAAATGATTACTTATTTAGCTGAAAAAGAATTGTATGTGCGTGATGCTTATGCCTGTGCAGATCAAGATTATCGATTAAATATTCGTGTGATTAATGAATTTCCATGGAGTAACATGTTTGCTTACAACATGTTTTTACGTCCAGAAGAAGAGGAGCTAGAGAATTTTCAAGAAGATTGGCTCATCGTTAATGCTCCAGGCTTTCATGCTAATCCAGATAAAGATGGAACTCGTCAGCATAATTTTGCCATTTTAAACTTTAGCAAAAGAATCGCTTTAATAGGCGGTACCGGATATACTGGGGAAATTAAAAAAGGAATCTTTTCAGCATTAAACTTTATACTTCCCGTAGCGAAAAATGTTTTACCCATGCACTGTTCTGCCAATGTTGGAGAAGAGGGAGATACCTCAATTTTCTTTGGTCTTTCAGGAACAGGAAAAACAACTTTATCTGCAGACCCTAACCGTAAACTTATTGGTGATGATGAGCACGGCTGGACACCAGATAATAAGGTTTTTAATTTTGAAGGCGGTTGTTATGCTAAAGTAATTAACCTCTCAGAAGAAATAGAACCAGCTATTTATAAGGCTATAAAACCTGGCGCCATCCTCGAAAATGTAATTGTGAATGAACAAGGTAAGGTAGACTTTAAAAATGTTTCTATTACTCAAAACACTCGTGTAAGCTATCCTATAGATCATATCGATCATATTCAAATTCCATCTGTAGGCGAAAACACTAAAAATATTTTTTTCTTAACGGCAGATGCATTTGGCGTTTTGCCTCCTATCAGTAAACTTAACCCAGGGCAAGCAGCTTATCATTTTATAAGTGGTTACACGGCAAAAGTAGCAGGAACAGAAGAAGGAATTACAGAGCCAGTCCCTAGCTTTTCGGCTTGCTTTGGTGCTCCTTTTATGCCATTACATCCCACGAAGTATGCAGAAATGCTGAGTTCAAAAATGAAAGCATCTGGGGTAAATGTTTGGTTAGTAAATACAGGTTGGACTGGCGGTCCTTATGGTACGGGTTCTAGAATGAAGTTAACATATACACGAGCAATGATTACTGCAGCGATGAAAGGCGATTTAAATGAAGTAGGCTACCATACCCACCCTGTATTTGGTCTCGAAATGCCCAAAGAATGTCCACAAGTACCTAAAGAGGTATTAAATCCAAAATCAACTTGGGAGAATGAAGAAGCTTACCATAAGAAAGCTCATTTATTAGCCTCTTTCTTTAATGATAACTTTAAAAAATATGAAGATAACGCTAATGATGAAATTTTAAAAGGAGGCCCCGTCGTTTAGGTGATTTTCAATAATTATAAATAAAAAAAGGGCATTTTTAAATGCCCTTTTTTTAAAGTATTATTTCTTATTATGCTCTTTAATGTATTTTTCTAAGGCCATAGTCATAGAAGGTGTTTCTGGTGTTGGTGCTTTAATGTCTACAGTTAATCCGTGTTCTTTTGCGGCTTTGATGGTAGAATTACCAAAAACAGCAATTCTGGTATTCTTTTGCTCAAAGTCTGGAAAGTTTTCAAATAAAGATTTAATGCCACTGGGGCTAAAGAAAACAACTACATCATAGAAAACTTTTTCTAAATGAGATAAATCGCTAACTACAGTTCTGTAGAAAACTCCTCGCTTCCAAGTAATACCAATTTTATCTAACTGTTTTGGGACAGCAGGTTTTAACATGTCTGAAGAAGGAAGTAAAAATTTTTCATTTTTATACTTTTTAACCAAAGGCATTAACTCAGGAAAGGTTCTTTTACCTACATAAATTTTACGCTTTCGATACACCACGTATTTCTGTAAATAATAGGCGACAGCTTCGCTTTGGCAGAAGTATTTTAAAGAATCAGGAACCTTAAAACGCATTTCTTCTGCAATTCTAAAGAAATGATCTACTGCATTTCTACTGGTAAGTATAATGGCGGTGAAGTTAGATAAATCGATCTTTTGCTGTCTAACTTCTTTAGAAGGTACTCCGTCTACGTGAATAAATGGAATAAAATCGATCTTTACTTTTTGTTTTTGTTCTAAATCGGAATAAGGACTATTCTCTACCTTAGGTTCTGGTTGAGAAATTAAAATAGTTTTAACTTTCATAGCGCTGTGTTTTTAGATCGAAATCATTGTGCACTCGTAAACACTTTATACAAAATGAAATAAGGTGCGATTTCAAGAGTGCAAAGGTACAAAATAAAATAAAACCAATTACCTAAAACCAGCTTTTGCTGTTTTGAATAATACTTTAACAGTATTAAAATATTAGCTATGCCCCATATAGCGAAGATGATATAAGCAAAAATCATAGAATTTTGCCATTTATATATTAACATAATTAAAAAGGGTAACATTAAGAAAGACAGCAAATTTTTATAAGTGATTTTATAAAAAATGTAATTATCTAAAATTCGATGTATCGTGAAAACCTCTCCTATAATTTTTTCAATTAAATATTTCACCCCAATTAAAATGTTGTAACCCACTAAAATTTGGATATATAATAAATAAGAATTTTTAGTAATAGTAGTATTAGGTGTTAGTTTTAAAAAATAAAAAATAGCAAGAGAAATAACTAGACTATGCCCTATAAATAAAATAAAACTGAATAGATTAAACACAGATATGGTTCTTTTATGAGAGGTGAAATACTTATTAGAGATAAAAATTCTAAAAAAGTCTCGAAAGTCTTCTGTGAAGTATATTTTAGAAAAGGTGAGTAATAGCAAAATTGTAAATAGCACTATGCTTACCCAGTCATTAGAAGAAAAAGAACGCGTTATCGCTTCCAAATTATTTTTTTTGACAAATTTAAAATTAAATAGCTAAAAAATTAGAAATAGGAGAGTTTAAAAATAATTACATTTGCTCAAAAATTGCACCCATGTCGAGGCGGCTCGTAATTATACCTACTTATAACGAAATTGAAAATATTGAACGTATTTTACGTAATGTTTTTTCCCAAAGGGCGTCTTTTGATGTGCTTGTGGTAGATGATAATTCTCCCGATCAAACGGCAGAAAAAGTTAAAGAACTTCAAGCAGAATTTTCAACACAGTTATTTCTTGAAATTCGAACCCAAAAATCAGGTTTGGGTACTGCTTATATTCATGGTTTTAAATGGGCATTAGCCAGAGATTATGCGTATATTTTTGAAATGGATGCAGATTTTTCACATAATCCTAATGATTTGATTAGGCTTTATAGTGCTTGTGTAAAGCAAGAAGCAGCTGTGGCTATTGGATCACGATATTTAACTGGAGTAAATGTTGTTAATTGGCCCATGAATAGGGTTTTGATGTCTTATTTTGCTTCAAAATATGTGAAATTAATTACGAGAATGAACATTCAAGATACTACCGCGGGTTTTGTGTGTTACCAAAGAGAAGTTTTAGAAGCTATTAATTTAGATAACATACAGTTTATAGGCTACGCGTTTCAAATAGAAATGAAGTTTAAAGCCTACTTAAGAAATTTTAAAATTGTAGAAGTTCCTGTTATTTTTACGAATCGTACAAAAGGAGAATCAAAATTAAGCGGTAATATTATTTCTGAAGCCGTTTTTGGGGTGATTAAAATGAAAATTAAAAGTTTATTTGGCAAAGAGATATGAAAAAGATTTTAATTAAGAATGCTAATATTGTTAATGAAGGTAAAGTATTTGAAGGTGATGTGTATATCGAAAATGATATCATCGTTGAGGTTGCAGATAGCATTAGTGCAAAGTCTCAAGATGTTCAAGTATATGATGCAGAAGGCAAGTATTTGCTTCCTGGTGTAATCGATGATCAAGTTCATTTTAGAGAACCTGGTTTAACGCATAAAGAAGATATAGAACACGGTTCTAAAGCAGCTATTGCAGGTGGAATTACTTCTTTTATAGAAATGCCAAATACAATACCTCAAACCACTACAATAGAAAAGTTAGAAGAAAAATTCGCTATCGCAGCTGAAAAGGCTTATGCTAATTATTCTTTTATGTTTGGCGGTACTAACGATAATTTAGAGGAAATTAAAAAGGTTAACCCTAAAACTACAGCAGCTTTAAAGTTGTTTTTAGGCTCTTCTACCGGAAATATGCTTGTCGATGATGAAAAAGTTTTAGAGCAAATTTTTAAACATTCCCCCTTGTTAATTGCGGCGCATTGTGAAGATGAGCAAACTATAAAAGATAACCTAGCCAAGTATAAAGAAGAATTTGGAGATGATATTCCTATCATTTATCATCCAGAGATTAGAAGTGAAGAGGCTTGTTACATCTCTTCTTCAAGAGCGGTAGCTTTAGCAAAAAAGACTGGCGCTAGACTTCATGTATTTCATCTTTCTACCGCAAAAGAACTAGCCCTTTTTAGCAATAAAAAGCCTTTAAAAGATAAAAAGATTACTGCAGAAGTTTGTATTCATCACTTATGGTTTAACAACGAACAATACAACGAGAAAGGAACCCATATTAAATGGAACCCTGCAGTAAAAACGAAGAAAGATCAAGAAGCACTTTTTAAAGCATTGTTAGATGATAAATTAGATGTGATCGCGACAGACCACGCTCCACATACTAAAGAAGAAAAAAATAATGTGTACACTAAAGCACCTAGTGGCGGGCCTTTAGTACAACATGCGTTACCAGCTATGTTAGAGTTTTATCATAAAGGTAAAATCTCTTTAGAAAAAATAGTAGAGAAAATGTGTCATAATCCTGCTATTCTTTTTGAAATTGAAAAGCGAGGTTATATTAAAGAAGGCTATAAAGCAGATTTAGTTTTAGTAGATCTAAATGCCCCTTGGACGGTACAAAGTGATAATATTTTATATAAATGTGGTTGGTCTCCTTTTGAAAAAACCACCTTTAGATCTAGAATCACACATACGTTTGTGAATGGTAAATTAGTGTATAAGAACTTTAAAGTTCTGGGAGTGAGAAATGCAGAACGACTAACTTTTGATAGGTCATGAAAAAGTTTTTTCTAAATAGTATATTTATTTTAACGATTGGCTTTTTATTTTCTTGCCAAAGCGTAGAAAATGCAAATCAGCCCGAAAATTTAATTCCAGAAGATCAAATGGTCAATGTACTCACAGATCTTTTACGTTTAGATGCAGCAGAAGGGTACTCTACTATAGAATTTGAAAAAAGAGAAGTTACTACCAAAGATTTAATATTTAAAAAATACAGTGTAGATAGTTTACAGTTTGCAAAAAGTACAGCTTATTACGCCGAAAACTTTAAATTAAATGAACGTATTTATGATCGAGTTCAAGAACGATTAGAACATCAAAAAAATATTTACGATTCGCTCATTGAGGTAGAAAAAGATACCAACAAAGAATTGCAAAAAATAAATGATGAAGTAAGAAAAGTAAGACTAAAAGAGGGAAGAATATTAGATACGATAAACTAATCCTGATTTTTAGTGCGTAAGTTTAAAATAGTGAGCAGTTTTTGAAATACTTTTTTTAATTGGAGTAAATTTAAAATCCAACTCTTTTTTAATTTTAGAATGATCATAATAAGATTTGCTAAAAGCTCCTTTAATAGCGTTTTTAGCAATTTCTTGATGCGTGTTGAACAGTTTTCTTCCTACGTATTGAAATAGCCAGCCTATAAAAACCATCCAAGGTTTTAGCTCTTTATCAGGAACTGGTCGGTCAAGTTCTTCTGCAATATTTTCTAAAACCTGCTTAAAAGAGCAACTTTCTGCCACCAATGTATATTGTTCATTTACAATAGAACTGTAGGTTAATAGCACCATGGCCCTCGTAACATCTTCTACCGCGACAAAGCCTGTCACTAATGGCGGGTAAAACGAAAGTTTGTTATTTATTTTACTAAAAAGTATACCGCTACCTGTGTTAAAATTTCCGGCACCAATAATAACGCCAGGATTTACCATCACTACAGGTAAGCCTTCTTGGCTAGCGCGCCAAACTTCCATTTCGGCTCCGTACTTAGAGATAGAATAGTTGTTGTGCTCTGCTTCATTATTTCTAGGTGAATTTTCGGTGATTTTCTTACCGCCAAGTTCACTTCCTAATGCCGCAATAGAACTTACATGGCAAAACTTTTTAATGTTTTTATAGAGCGATAGATTTACCACATTGGCGGTACCTTCAATATTTATTTTCCGAAGTAATTGGTAGTGTTTAGGGTTGTAAGAAATATACCCTGCGCAATGATAAACAAACTTAATTCCTTCAAAAGCATCTTCTAATTCGGGTACTTTGGTAATATCAGCTTGCACCCATTCAATTTTTTTTAATAGGGTTTCAGCTTCATTTCCTAACCTAAATTTTATAATTTCTTTTGTGGCTTTAATTTTACTTTTAGTTCTATATAAAGCTCTAATTTGGCTTTCTTGCAGCAGTAAATCTGCTAATAAATGAGAACCCACTAAACCGGTAGCACCTGTAACTAAAATCATAAGGTAAAGATAAGAAACTGTTTAAGTTTTTTACTTTGTTTTACTAAGATATCTTCTTCTTCATTCTTAAAAAATGAAATTTTATAGAAGGAAAAAGTGACTTAAAAAGCTGAAAAATTATTTTAGCGAGTTTCAGGCTCTTGTAAATAGGAAAATTTTGAGTTTCTCCTATCTTTGTAAATCTTAGTTATAATTGTAAGTGCTAAAATTTTAGTGGCAAACAATTGTATTTTAAATTGAAAAATAATATTAAAGACCTAAAATAATGTCTAAAAATTTTGTTGAAGAATTAACGTGGAGAGGAATGTTACACGATGTAATGCCAGGAACCGAAGAGCATTTGCAAGAAGAAATGCGTTCTGCTTATATAGGCTTTGATCCTACTTCTGATTCTTTACATATAGGTAGTTTAGTGCCAATTATGGTGTTAGCGCATTTTCAAAGATGCGGACATAAACCTTACGCGCTTATTGGTGGAGCTACTGGTATGATTGGTGACCCAAGCGGAAAATCACAAGAGCGAAACTTACTAGATGAAGAAAATTTAAGAAAAAACCAAGCAGGGGTTAAAAAGCAACTTTCTAAGTTTCTAGATTTTTCTGGTACAGAAGAAAACGGTGCTGTGTTAGTAAACAATTACGACTGGATGAAAGAATTTTCATTTTTAGAATTTGTGAGGCATGTAGGGAAGCACATTACTGTAAATTACATGATGGCTAAAGATTCGGTTAAAAAACGCCTTTCTTCAGAATCTAGTGAAGGCATGAGTTTTACAGAATTTACTTACCAACTGTTACAAGGTTATGATTTTCTTCATCTATATAAGACAAAAAATTGTACACTTGAAATGGGAGGTAGTGACCAATGGGGAAACATTACGACGGGTACAGAGTTAATAAGAAGAATAGCTAGCGGAAAAGGCTATGCGCTAACTTCTCCTTTAATAACAAAAGCAGATGGTACTAAATTCGGAAAATCTGAAGGAGGGAATATTTGGTTAGATCCAGAGCGAACTTCACCTTATAAGTTTTACCAGTATTGGATTAATACCAGCGATGAAGATGCCGAAAAGTTTATTAAAATTTTCACTTTCTTAGAAAAAGAAGAAGTAGAAGGTTTGGTCAAACAACATCAAGAAGCTCCACATACGCGTGTTTTACAAAAACGTTTGGCTGAAGAAATTACAGAAATGGTACATTCTAAAGAAGATTTAGAAAATGCTATTAAAGCTTCTCATGTGTTATTTGGAAAAAGTACTGCAGAAGATTTAAAAGGTCTTGATGAAAAAACTTTTTTAGATGTTTTCGACGGCGTGCCACAAGCAGAAGTTGCAACAGCTAAAATTGAAGCTGGCTTAGATATGATTGCTGCGCTTGCTGCAGAAACTAATTTTTTACCCAGTAACGGTGAGGCGAGAAGAGCGTTAAAAGCAAACTCGGTTTCTGTAAATAAAGAAAAGGTAAAAGAAGACTTTACCATAACCACAGCAGATTTAATTAATGATAAATATGTAATTATTAATAAAGGGAAGAAAAACACCTATATTATTAAAGCGGTTTAGTTATTTAAAATTATAGAAAAGCAAAAGCCCGGTAATCACACCGGGCTTTCTAAATAACTAACCAATCTATTATGAAAAAACTTTCATCTTAGCATATAATAAGACGAAGCAAAGCTTTACTAATTACAGAAAAACTTCATCTTAACATAAGAATAACAATTTTCAAATTAGAGCACCATTAAGTTACAGCCTCTAACATCACTATGATCAAACCTTCCCAAGATTTCATAGCTATTTTCTCCAATTTTTTTTCCTAAATCTTGCGTCGCAATAAATGAGCAAGAATTTAAATTAGCGAGATCTATTACATTAATACCGCCAGTTTTACCTTCGGCTACATAACTTAAAGCATCTTCTGTATCTCTTATAAGAAGCTTCATGGTGTTTGGGCAATTAAAAACGCCTTCACCTTTAGAATAGGCTTGTGAGAGTAATTCTGTCATTCCATATTCCGAATGAATTTGGTCTACGCCAAAACCTTCTTTTAAAATTTCATGAAGTTCTGTTCTAATCATTTCTTTGCGTCTGCCTTTCATTCCGCCAGTTTCCATAACAATGGTGTTTTTTAATTGAAACTGTTCTCGTTCTACTAAATCTAGCAAAGCAAAAGAAACCCCAATAAGCAACACCTTTTTCCCTTCTTGCTCTAATTTTTTGAGTAATGTGGCTAGTTCTTCTAATTCATCTAAATAAAAACCACTTTCTGGGTGTTTACTTTTATGAATAAAATGGTTCGCCATGTAAATTAATGAAGAGCCTTTACGCTCTAAATAAGCAGGAAGTAGTGCTAAGGTGACATACTCTTCTATTGCGCCATAAAACCCCTCAAAAGCTTTGATAAAGCTTTTCTCATAGAGGTTAAGGTTGGTGACTAAATGTTTGCTTGTTAAGTTACCGGTGGTGCCACTGCTGGTAAAGGTTTCTTCTATATTTTTTGAAGAAGATAGAATTTGATGATTTTTAAAAAAATCTATGGGTAAAAACGGAATGTCTTGAAGTGTTTTTACGTGTTGAGGTTGAATATTTAAAAGCTTACAGAACTTTTGATATACCTCATTGTTTTGGTATTGAAATTGAAAAACCTGAAGACTTGTGTTTACAAAATCTGCTTCATTTTTAATGCCGAAAATTTGTTCTTCTAATTTCATTTGA
Organism: Mesonia aestuariivivens; assembly: GCF_019311235.1. Classification (GTDB taxonomy): domain Bacteria; phylum Bacteroidota; class Bacteroidia; order Flavobacteriales; family Flavobacteriaceae; genus Mesonia; species Mesonia aestuariivivens. The sequence goes on from NZ_JAHWDF010000001.1 coordinate 362,809, forward strand.
ATTTAAAAATTTCAGCAAAAATAAGAAAATAAAAAAGCGCCCGAGTAGGGCGCTTTCAATATTATAAAAAGTTAAGCTTATTTTACAATTAATTTTTTAGTAGCAGAAACTCCATCTTGAGAAACTTTTACTAAATATACTCCTGTAGTTAAAGCAGAAACATTTAATTGACTGTTAATGTTTTTAGCGGCTAATACTCTTTTACCTAATAAATTATAAACCTCTACGTTTACCGCTCCTGTAGTTTTTGTTTGAATTGAAACAAAACCATTTGAAGCTGGGTTAGGGTAAAGTGAAAATTGAGAAGTTGTAAACTTATCTGCTGCTAAAGTAGCGTTTACATCTGTCGCGAAAATTTGCGGAGTTACAGGATCAGTTCCGTTATCAAATTGCGCAGCAATACCTACTACATTTAATGTGTTTGTTGGAATTACTTCATCTATATAATCTGCATCCCAGAAGTTAGTTCTCATAGTAATTTGATCAGTTCCGTTTGAAAGCATATAGTTTGAAGCGGTAGCAAATGTCACAGTACCATCAGCATCAGTAAAGCTTACGTTTTCAAAAGCAATCATTTCAGATTCGTAATCTGCGTAGTTATTAGTAAATTCTGCAATAGTTACTATTTGTGGAGAAACAGTAAGGCCAGTAGAGGTTGCTGCACCAGGATCTGTTTCAGGAACAAATTGAAGTACTCCATTATAAGAACTTAATTCACCAGTTACTCCTGTGATACCATCACCAATGCTGTAAGTTGTGGTAATATTACCTTCACTATCATCAATTAAAATAGCAGCTGTAGCATCTTCAATATATTTTTGATTTCTGTTACTTTGTTGGTAAGTAAGGACAGCTTCGCTAGTTAATGTGTAGGTTTCACCAATAGTACCTGCTCTTAAATCTGCAATAGAGCTAACATTTGTAGAAGGCTCACATTCAGGAGAAGTAATCGTGTTAGTAATACTACAACTCGTACTAGTAATTGTATATGTGAAATCTGTACCTTCTGGTATTCCTGTAACTACAATGTTTCCACTCGCCATTGTATCAGGGTCATCTGTACTTGTGATAGTTCCTTCATTTATAACGAAATTGTAAGTTTCTGTACCTCCACCTTGAAAAGTACCGGTTACCGTATAGGTGTCAGTTCCTGAGGTTACATTGTCACAGGTAACATCTGTTATAGAAAGAGTTAAAGGGCAAGAAACGGTGCCTGGTGTAAAACTAGCAATTCCTATAATAGATTCGAAGGTATTACCGCCTTGACAGCTACCTTGTCCATCTAAAGCTAAGTTATAGAAAGTCCAATCTCCTTGATTAAAAGATCCGTTTGCAGTGGTTCCAGTATTTCTTTTTGCATACCCATCTTTGTATTCCCAAAATTCTCCAGTACCATCTACAGCATCTACACCGTATTGATCTATTACAGAGGAGTCACTGTCTAAGATAATTCTAATTCCGTCATCACCATTAACATTTACAACACCATCATTTAAAACGTTAGATGCAGAAGGATATTCAGAAGGGAAGAGTTCAGGAGAGCTACTATCACTATACACATATATGAAATCATCTGTAACAGTTCCAAATGAGGAAAGGCTTGTCGTTGTGCCCCAGCTACCTCCGTTAGATTGTTTTTCTATAGAATATAATGAAAAATCTACAGCACCATCAGCATAAATTTCTACTACTTTTGGGTTTCCTCCAGAACAGTCTCCATCAGCTATCATGGTAATAATTGGTGTTTGTCCAAATGAAATAAGTGAAATCATAAGGGCAAATAATAAAGTAATTTTCTTCATAATAAAAAGTGTTTTATTGAATCACAAATATAAGCATTTGTTTAATTTTTAAATGTTACCGAATCTTTAATTTCTTGAAGCATAAATAAAAAAGGCCTGTGCATTTTAGCACAGGCCTTTTTATAGTATTAATTACTAGTTAATCTATAGTCCATCCTGCAGCCCAGCTTGGCATATCAGCACCGTTACCAGCACCTGTAGAAGTTCCTTCAGTAATGAAAGAAGTGTCTCCAGCATAATCTGTTACATTATCTACTTCATCAAACTGAATGTTTGTGAAAGTAATTTCTCCAGCAGCTACTTGGCTGTTTGCTTCTGGATCATCTGTTGCAGGTTTGATGTAGATTCCTTTTTCGTAACCATTGATGTATACATTTGATATAGCCCATTTTCCGCCTCCTTCTTTAATGAAGAAACCTCCTTCAGAGCCACCTCCAACGATAGATACGTTAGAAATTGTTGCGTCTGTCATAGGTGTGGCAGCGCCATTATCACCATTATTAGACCCTTCAATACCTGCTTTAGTACCGCCTTTGATGTACCAGTAGTTTCCTGATCCGTTCCATCCGTCAGCAAAATCGATAGAATCATCTCCACTTCCTATAGAAACTAAATGATTACCTTCTACAGTACCTCCAAAAAATTCTACACCATCATCTTTACCCATATAAGATTGAACGTAATCTACAGTTGTACCATTACCTACTCCAAATAAAGAAAGTCCATTAAATTGCTTATCTCCATTAAACTCAGCTCCAGTATATTCTAATCTTAAGTATTTAATAGAACCAGAATTATCGCTAACTTCAGAACCGCCGTAAGTTAAATTAGAAACCTCAGCAGTTGCAGTTTGTCCACCATCACCACCTTTGTTGGTTGGTGCTTTACCACAAACTACAAGACCACCCCAATCTCCAGGAGCTGGTGTCTCGTTTGCAGATGTCATAACAACTGGGTTGTTAGCTTCTCCTTCAATAAAAATTTTACCTCCTTGAGCAACAGCAATATATGCGCTAGTTCCTCCGCTAGCAGAAATTTTAGTACCTGCAGGAATTGTAAGTGAAGCACCACTTTGAACCACAACAGGTCCAGTTAATTGGTATGTTTTTGAAGCATCTAACTCAGCCTCGTCACCATCATTTAATGTTAATTGAAAATCTGAAGGGTCGATAGTTACTTCGTCACCATCGTTGTTTGTGTTGTCATCATCATCTGAACATGAGGTTACAAATAGTGCAGATAAAGCAAAAACCGAAAGAAAGAATTTTTTCATTGTTTTAGTGTTTAATTTGATTGTTTGATGCAAAAGAACGATACAACTTTGTATTAGAGTTTATGTAAACATTAAGTGTATATTAAAAAAACCTCCTTTTTTAAGGAGGTTCTTAACATTGGCTTAATTCTAAATATTTAAAACTTATAACTAGCTGAAAAGCTGAGGGTTCTTCCTTTGTTGAAAGATCTTGTTAAAACATTTTGAGTTTGTTGTAATTGTTCAACAGTGGGGTTAAGTAAGTTTTTAGCAGAAATACCTATTCCAAAGTTTTTGGTTAAATTAGATTTGATAATTAAATCTAATGTCACAAAACCTTTATCTTCTAAACCTCCTCTTTGGTTGTTTCCTATAGCATATAATCTGTCGGAGAAATAATTTACTGCTGCGGTAGCCATAATGTCCATACTTTGTGAAAATTCTTTGCTATAGCTAATATCTCCATTAACTAACCAGTCAGAAGCTCCTGTTAGTGGACCATTTTCTTCTGTAAATTGTACGCTGTAGTTTGTTTCTTTTCTTACTTTCTCTGCATCAAAATCTTGTTTTGTATTTAAATAAGAGATATTGGTTCCAAAACTTAATTTTTCTTCTAAATTATCATTTTCAGATTTTAATGAAAAGATATCTTTTCTTACTTCAAGTTCTGCACCTACACCTTTTGCTTGATCGCCAGAATTTACCCAAGAGATATCGTTAGTGGCAGAAGCGATAGTGGTTTCATTAATTGGATTTTCAATAATTTTTCCAAAAATTCCAAAAGAAATGAGCTCACCAGATTTTGGAAAAAATTCCCATTTTAAATCTGCATTATAATTGGTAGATGAATATAAATCTGGATTACCAAAATATGTATTAGTTATATCTACATATTGAAACGGAGCTCTTTCTATAAATTGTGGTAACGTATAGGTTTTACTCGCGGCAAATTTTAAATTTTGTTTTTTATTTAATTCATATTTTAAAGATAAGCTAGGTAGTACCTGAGTTTCTTTTAAAGTGCTTTCACCACCAACTGGAGCAATAGCAGTTATCCATTCAATATTTTGTTCAATATTCTCTACTCTTACACCAGTATTTAAAATTAATTTTCCAAAGTTATATTGAAGATTAATATAACCTGCGTTTATAAATAAATCTCCATCATATGTTTCTGGTTTTTCTGTAGATCCGCCAAATAAAGTTTTTATTTGAAATAAACTCTGATCATATGAGGATTGTGTAAAAAATTCATCCAAGTTATTAAAGTCTACGATTGGGTAATCGTTAGGATTGTTGTATGTTTTTAAAGAAAAGTTATATTGGGTTGCTTCAAAAGCAACATCTTTAGTCCTTATATTATATCCTGCAGTTATTTTTCCTTTATAATCATTTTCTTTTTTCGCAAATTGAAAAGTAGCACTTAACCTACCCGCAATTTCATCTTCAGTTAACTCTTGATAAAACCTATGATTATTTGCATCAGAGAGTTCGGATAAGGTTTTGATACTTAGGTCTCCATCGTCATCTATTGGTCTAAGTGTGTTTTGCATGCGGTCTGGAATAGAGCTAATCATAGAATTGTAAGTTGCTCCCCAGTCAATGCTTAAATTTTCTTTTATCTTATGTTCACCTAATAATTGATTAACTAGTAACTGAGTTCTTTTAAAAGTTGATCTTCTTACGATACCACCCCCATTAGCAGCTTCATCAAATACATCTATAGTTCCGTAGTATTCTTCGTGCGCTTGATTGGTAGAGTTTATATAAAAACCGTTGTACTTGATGTTGTGATCATTGTTAATTTTATAAGTAGAATTTAGCATAAATGTACTCCCTGTGGTATAGTCATAAGATTCGTAATCAAAATTCTTTCTTGCTACCCCTTGAGTAGAAATACCACCTCTTGCAATTCCTTCTTTGTAAGTAAAATCGTTTCCAAATGAAGCATGCCCAAAAAGACTTATTCTACTTTCTGTACCTAGATCGAAACTTTTACCTCCAGTAAACCCTAAACTTGTATTGATTGGGTCTCTATCTTTTAATTCCCAACTAGTATCAAAATTGTATCCAGACAAGGCATTGGCTGGTGGGTTTTTGTCATAAAACCCTGTAAAATTAGGTCCGTCTTGTTGTTTAAATTTATCAACGCCAATAGCATTCGTATTCACACCAGTACCGATATTAACTTCAAAAAAACCAGGTCCTTTATAGTCTTTTCCAGCAATATTTATACTTGCACCGCCAAAATCTCCGTAATTTCTAGTGACGTAGGTTTTATCAATATCGATAGCTTCGATAATATCTGTAGAAAAAATACCTAGATCTATATTCTTATTTAAAGAGTTGTTAGAGGGAATAGGTAAGCCGTTAAACATAGTAGAATTATAGCGATCGCCTAGACCACGAACGTAAATATTACTAGAGCCTTCCTCTTTTGAGATCCCTGTAGTTTTGGTGACTGCGGTGGAAGCATCAGAAACTCCTTTTCGAGCAAGTTCTTGAGTTCCTATAGATTGTTTCATTTCAACCGCTTTTTTTTGCTCAAGAAGTAAGGCAGATTCTTTTTCTCTACTGTTTACTACTTGAATAAGAACTTCGTCTAAAGCGGCTGCACTTGCTCCTAAACCAGAGTTTATGGTCGTAACTTTATTGGCTACAACTTTAACATTGGGTACTTCTAAGGTTTCATAACCCACAAAACTAAAGACAACAGTATAACTTCCAGGTTCAATATTTTCAATTTGGTAAAGTCCGTCAAAGTCTGTAGTGGTACCTTTTCCTGTACCTTTAATGGTGACGTTAGCAAATGGTAGGGGCTGGTTTCCGGTTTCTTTATCGTTGAGAAGACCGGCAATTGAACCTGTACCTTGTGCAAACGAAAATGCTGATACAAGGCAAATTAGTGTGTTGATAATTGTTTTCATGTGATCGTTTTCTTTTCGGTGCAAAGGAAGTTAAGCCGTGTATGATAAATGTTATTGGTTTGTTAAGAATCTATGGTTTTACTGTTACGAAAAAGTTATTAATGTTATCTATCTAAAAGATTTGTTAACTTAGAGATTTTAATATTATCTTTACTTTTACGCCCAATTAAATACCACCTTTTTAATTATGGAAAACCAGAACATTACCATCCTATTAGTAGATGATGAGCCAGATATCTTAGAAATTGTAGGTTATAACCTTTCTGCGGAAGGCTATACGGTGATTACTGCAGAGAATGGATTGAAAGCAGTTAAATTAGCTAAAAAGAAAAAGCCAGATTTAATTATATTAGATGTGATGATGCCAGAGATGGATGGTATCGAGGCTTGTGAGCAAATTAGAAAAATTCCAGATTTGCAGAATACCATCATTACCTTTTTAACTGCTAGAGGTGAAGATTACTCTCAAGTAGCTGGTTTTGATGCAGGAGCAGACGACTATATTACCAAACCTATTAAACCTAAACTTTTAATTAGTAAGGTGAAAGCACTTTTAAGACGCTTAAAGTCAGAAGAAAACGAAGAAAATATTACTACAATAGGAGATCTAACCATTAATAGAGATGAGTATAAAATTGTAAAAGGTAAAGAAGAAATTATTTTACCTAGAAAAGAATTTGAACTGTTATCTTTATTAGCTTCTAACCCTGGTAAAGTATTTAAAAGAGAAGATATTTTAAATAAAGTATGGGGTAATGAAGTAGTCGTTGGTGGAAGAACGATTGATGTTCATATTAGAAAACTTCGAGAAAAAATTGGAGATAATAAGTTTAAGACCGTAAAAGGGGTGGGTTATAAGTTTGTAATTTAATGGCAAAAGAGTTTAAACGTTCCTATAAATTTGCATTTTATACCTCCTTATTCATTACCATATTTACAACCCTATTATTGGTAGTTCACGAGGTGTTATTTGCTACTTTTTATTTACCGTATGTAGTAGGGTTTGCAATTACCGTTTATTGCTTTGCTTTTTTAATTATTCAACTAAGGATAGAGCATTTTATTTATAGACGAGTAAAAGCAGTTTACGATAACGTTTCGTTATTAGAATCTTCCTCGTTACAAGAACAGCAAGTCACTACAGATATGGCAACGCTTACGCGTGAAGTAGAAAAATTTGCCGAAGGGAAGAAACTAGAAATAGAAACCCTGAAAATTAGAGAAAATTACCGTAAAGAATTTATGGGTAACGTCTCTCATGAATTAAAAACACCTCTGTTTACCGTACAAGGTTATATTCTAACTCTTATTGATGGTGCTATAAAAGACAAGAATGTTCGAGATAAATATTTAAACAGAGCTAGTAAAGGCTTAGACCGTCTTATCTATATCGTTAAAGATTTAGATATGATTACCAAATTAGAAACTGGTGACTTGCATTTAGTTGAAGAAGAATTTGATATTATTGAAGTTGTCGAGAGTGTTTTTGATTTGTTAGAAATGAAAGCTCAGAAGAAAAACATTTCTTTAACGTTCGATATCGATTATGAAACGCCTGTGTATGTTTTTGCAGATAAAGATAAAATACAGCAAGTAGTAACTAATTTAGTGGTAAACTCTATTAAATACGGTAAATCTGGCGGTACTACCGAAGTAAGTGTAGAAAACCTTATTAAAAATAAGGTGATTGTAAGAACTACAGATAACGGCGAAGGTATACAGCAAAAAAATATCCCTAGACTTTTTGAACGTTTCTATCGGGTAGATAAGAGTGGTTCCCGTAAAGAAGGCGGCTCTGGTTTAGGACTTTCTATAGTAAAACATATTCTCGAAGCTCATCACGAAAAAATATATGTAGAAAGTGACTTTGGCGTAGGTAGTGAATTTTCTTTTACGCTAGAAAAGGGAAAACATGTCACTCCACTCAGGAATGCTATTGCCAAATCTTAAACCTTGATAGAGTTTTATTTCTTCTAATTTTTCAATAGTAAAATGATGTTGCTTGCAGTAAGGAGCAATGTTGTTTTCTTGTAAGCGTTTAGCAAGATAAATTTGTTCTGTTTGCCCAGGTGTGGGAATAAAAAATGCCTTCTTCTCCAATTTGGCTAAATCCATTAAAGTAGTGTAACCTGACCTAGCAAGTATGTTTTCGCTTTGGTTAAATGCATTTTCTAAAGCTTTACCTATTAAGAAATTATAAATGGTTAGATTTTCTCGAGTTTCTTTAGTTTGTACCTCATCCATTACTCCTCTAATAAAAATTATTTTTCGCGGATCATCTTTTAATTCATGCAATAACTTTTCTTCTAAAAGCGTGCGTTGAGGTTCAGGCCCAGAGAGCATCACCATTAAATCGTAAATTATTGGTAACTCTCTTTTGTTTAATCGGCTTAAGGGTCCAATGTATTTTAATTGAAAATCATTTTTTTCTTTTAAATGACCTAGTTTTCCACTTAAATTAGGCTCTTGTTCTAGATCTGGCACCCAACATTCTTTAAACTTTTTAATGTAACGTTGATGTAATTTAGAGCTAAAGTAGGTAGTCTTCCCAGAAAGAACATTAAGCTGATGCGTGATAAATACCGAGGGTATAAATTTGCAATTAACCCCAAGTCTATTGTCAGAAATAATTCCGCTTAAATCTTCTTTAGTGTAAATTTCTAATGCTATTTTGCGTTCTTCAGTAATTGTTTTGGAGATTTTGAATGTCTTTAAAAGTATTTTCGATTTAAAAAAATACCCTTTTTTTGCATACCTAATGTCATACGAGGGGAGTTCGTAAAACTTCAAGTGAGGAAATTCTTTTTTTAGTAAAGCAAGTGCGCTTCCGTCAGAAGCAATAATCGGTTCAAAATTATTTGCTTCTAATGCGTTAATAATAGGGATGCATCTAGTGGCATGTCCCAATCCCCAATTTAATGGAGCGACTAAAATCTTTTTTTTCGGCATAATCAAAAATAACTTTATTAGGCTCTGCTTTATTTTATTTAATTTTACCAAAATATTAAATAATACCTGTGGGAAGTAAAAATAAATTAAAGCGCTTTAAGGAAAATGAAACATTTAAAAATGTTCTTCAGCCTAGCCGAGAAGAAATTACGAATAAAGATTTCAAATTGAAAGGAAAATGGGCAAAAGAATTTTTTAAAAATGATTTGCCTATTGTATTAGAGTTAGGTTGTGGGAAAGGTGAATATAGTGTTGGTCTTGCTAAAATGTATCCTGAAAAAAACTTTTTAGGTATAGATATTAAAGGGGCACGTTTCTGGCGCGGAGCAAAAACGGCTTTAGAAGAAGAAATGAATAACGTGGGATTTTTACGAACACAAATAGAATTAATAGATCTTGTTTTTGCTGAAAATGAAATTGATGAAATTTGGATTACTTTCCCAGATCCTCAAATAAAATACAAGCGCACCAAGCATAGGCTTACCAATACCGAGTTTTTACAGAAATATAAAAAAATACTTCATACTGATGGTGTGGTGAATTTAAAAACCGATAGCGAATTTATGCACGGTTATACCTTAGGCTTATTACATGGCGAAGGGCACGAAATTTTACATGCCAATCACGACGTGTATAAAAACGAATATTCACCAAAAGAAGTGGTAGGTATACAAACTTTCTACGAAAAACAGTATCTTGAAGAAAATAAAAAAATAACCTACATTAAATTTCGTGTAAAATAATTACTCTTGGAAGAATCTAAACTTTTTTTATTTACATTTTTAGCAGCATTGGGTGGAGTAATTCCTCCTGGTTTAGTGAATATGACCGTCGCCAAATCTTGCGTAGAAAGAGGTAAGCGTAGCGGTTTGTTTGTAGCGATTGGTGCTTCTACTATTGTATTGATTCAATCATTTTTTGCTATTTTATTATCAAAATATATCTTAAGTCACCCGTATGTAAATAAAATGCTACTTCGGGTAGGCTTGGTGGTATTTCTAATTTTGATGATTTATTTTTTCATTCAGGCTAAAAAAAATAAAAAAATAAATACTAATAAGCAGAATAAAGCGGGTAAAAGTTACTTTAAAGGATTGACCGTAGCGGTTTTTAACGTTTTTCCAATCCCTTATTTTGTTGCCTTAAGTACCGCTTTTGCTCCTCAAAATGGTAAGTACGATATGGTAGATATGGTAATTTTTGCTTCGGCAGCATGTTTAGGAACACTCGCAACACTTTATGGGTATGTAATAGGTTTTACTAAAATAGAAAAACATACTCAATCATTTAGTAAATATTCTAATTACTTCATGGCTGGGTTAATGTTTGTTTTGGTTGTCATTACGCTTATAAAAATATTTAAACCTTTTTCATGAGTGATGCTAGCTTCTTTGAAAAAGTTTATGAGGTCGCCAAACAAATTCCTTATGGTAAAGTAACTACGTACGGAGCTATCGCTAAAGCGATTGGCGCAAAAAAAAGTGCTAGAATGGTAGGTTATGCGATGAACGGTGCTAGCGAAAAAGAAGAAGTGCCAGCTCATCGTGTAGTGAATAGAAAAGGTTTACTCACCGGTAAGCATCATTTTCAAGGAACTAACCTTATGCAACAACTTTTGGAAAGTGAAGGAGTAGTTGTTAAAAATAACCAAGTTCAGAATTTAGAGCAGGTTTTATGGGAACCTAAAGGAGATGAAAGTTAAAATTGAATTCGCTTATATTTAGCATTGATAAATTCAATCGATGATCTTCTTAATTACGCTCTTAACCTGTATATTTGTATTTTAGATTAATTCTAATTAAGAGGTAAAAATAAAGACGTATCATAGCTATATGAAATTAGATAAGAAAGATATTTTAAAAGCTTTAGAGACAGTTACTGTTTCTGGAGAAGGACAAAACATGGTAGAAAGTGGCGTTGTAAAAAACGTCAATATTTTTGGAGATGAAGTAGAGGTAGATTTAACCTTGAAAACTCCAGCAATGCATATTAAAAAAAGAGCTGAGGTAGATGTGATGAAAGCTATTCATGAACACGTTTATAATAAAGCTAAGGTAAAAGTCAACATTAAGGTAGACGCACCACAAAATAAAAATCCAGAGATTAAAGGAAAAGCAATCCCAGGAATTAAAAATATAGTAGCGGTAGCTTCAGGTAAAGGTGGGGTAGGAAAATCTACTGTAACTGCAAATTTAGCGGTTACCCTTTCTAATATGGGCTTTAAAGTAGGATTATTAGATGCAGATATTTACGGACCTTCAGCAACAATTATGTTTGATGTAGAACGTGAAAAGCCATTATCAGTTACCGTAGATGGAAAGTCGAAAATGAAACCAGTAGAAAATTACGGAGTTAAACTTCTTTCTATTGGCTTTTTTACCAAACCTAACCAAGCCGTAATTTGGCGAGGACCTATGGCGGCAAAAGCTTTAAATCAAATGATATTTGATGCAGACTGGGGAGAGCTAGATTTCTTATTAATAGATTTACCTCCAGGAACAGGAGATATTCACCTTTCAATTATGCAATCATTACCTATTACAGGTTCTGTAATTGTAAGTACTCCGCAAAATGTTGCCTTAGCGGATGCTAAAAAAGGAGTGGCAATGTTTCAGCAAGAAAGCATTAATGTACCGGTATTAGGGATCGTTGAAAATATGGCCTACTTTACCCCAGCCGAGTTGCCGGAGAATAAGTATTATATTTTTGGAGAGAAGGGAGCTAAAAATTTAGCAGATGACTTACAAGTTCCATTTTTAGGAGAGTTGCCTTTAGAGCAAAGCATTAGAGAAGCAGGAGATATAGGTAGACCTGCTGCATTACAAAAAGGTACAGCTATTGCCTCGGCAATGGAAGAAATTACAAAGAATGTAGTTCAGGAGACCGTTAGAAGAAATGATAATATTCCGCCTACAGAAGCTATAAAAATCACTACCATGGCAGGTTGTAGTGCCGTAAAAAAATAGAGATATGACGACGATTAACAAAGACTTAAAGCATAACGTAGAAAAGGCTCTAGAAGAAATTAGACCTTTTTTAAAGAACGACGGTGGAGATATTACACTCATTGAAATTGATGAGCAGGAAAATGTCGTTCGTGTACGATTAGAAGGAGCTTGCGTAGGTTGTAGTGTTAACCAAATGACCTTAAAGTCTGGCGTAGAAATGACGATAAAAAAATATGCTCCTCAAATTGAAAAAGTAATTAATATAGAAGCTTAGGTTTTTTATACTTTTTCAGAAAAAGATGATGATTGTCATTTTTTAATTAAGTCTTAAAAGTTAATATCGCAACTTCTCTTAAGAAATAAATTTATGATTAAGACAGATATATTAATTATAGGAGCCGGTCCCACCGGCCTTTTTACTGTTTTTGAAGCAGGATTGCTAAAACTAAAATGTCATTTAATAGACGCGCTTCCGCAACCTGGCGGTCAGTGTTCAGAATTATATCCTAAAAAGCCTATTTACGATATTCCTGGTTTTCCAGAAGTATTAGCTGGCGATTTGGTAAATAATTTAATGGAGCAAATTAAATCTTTTGAACCAGGATTTACTTTGGCAGAACGAGCGCAAACCATTGAGAAACTAGAAGATGGGAGTTTTTTAGTAACGACCAATAAAGGAACGCAGCATAATGCACCGGTGGTAGCTATTGCAGGTGGTTTGGGTAGTTTTGAACCTAGAAAACCACCTATCCCTAATATCGCTGATTTTGAGGATAAAGGTGTCGCCTATATGGTGAAAGATCCAGAGGTTTATCGTAACAAGAAAGTGGTTATTGCTGGAGGTGGAGACTCTGCATTAGATTGGAGTATTTTTCTAGCAGATATTGCTGAAGAAGTTACTTTAGTTCATCGTAGAAATGAATTTCGTGGAGCTTTAGATTCTGTAGATCGAGTAAAAGAATTAAAAGACCTAGGTAAAATTAATTTAATTACACCAGGAGAGGTCGATGGTTTGCAGGCAGATGAAAATGGACATTTATCTTCGGTAAGTATTAAAAAGAAAAGCGAAGCTACCGAAGAAATTCAGTTAGCGGTAGATCATTTTATTCCTTTATTTGGGCTTTCTCCAAAATTAGGTCCTATCGCAGATTGGGGCTTAGAAATTGAAAAAAATGCCATTAAAGTAGATAATACTTTAGATTATCAAACCAACGTTCCTGGTATATATGCCATTGGTGATGTAAATACTTATCCTGGAAAATTAAAGTTGATTCTTTGTGGCTTCCATGAAGCTACCTTAATGTGTCAAAGTGCGTATAAAAGAATACATCCCGATAAGAAATACGTCATGAAGTATACTACTGTAGGAGGAGTAACTGGTTTTGATGGTACTAAAAAAGAAGCGCCAAAAGCGGTCGTAAAAGCAATTGATTAATTAGGTATGGAAGAAGATGTAAAAATCACCATTATTGATCGTGAAGGAGAAACCCACGAAATTGATGCGCCAACCGATATGAATATGAATCTTATGGAAGTAGTTCGTTCATATGAGATCGCTCCCGAAGGAACTATCGGGATTTGTGGCGGAATGGCAATGTGTGCTTCTTGCCAGTGTTATGTATTAAGTGATACCGAATTACCAGAAATGCAAGATGAAGAAGAAGCGATGTTAGCAGAAGCTTTTCATGTAGAAGATAACAGTCGCTTAGGTTGTCAAATACCAATTACTCACGATTTAAAAGGGTTGAAAGTGCAATTGGCGCCAGAAGAATAAATAACATATTCAATATAAAAAAACAAAAGCCTTATCACGTGATAAGGCTTTTGTTATTAATAAAACGAGTTGAAAATTAAAACGAATACTGTGTGCCTAGACTAAGCGTATATTTTTGTTTTAATTGTATTCCGTTTGGTTCTTGGTATGCTGGTAATTTTATTTCTGCAGCCAAACGCAAACCTTTTAAAGTTTTAGCTGTAAAGTAATAATTTGTACCAAGGGCATAGTTTAATTGCATTCCGCCAATGTTACTGGTGTTGGCAGTAGTGACCATCATCGGGTTTAAGTTTGGATTGTTACCTTCAATTTGTTCTACATAATTAGCTTCTGCTCTTACCGAAAAACTAAAAAAACTGGTAGCGTCTAATGCTAACCAAGAAGTTGCTAAATATTGATTTCCTAAGCGGTAATCATTATCATTTTCATTTATATAAAATTTAGCATTGGCTTGTGCACCACCGCTTAATTTTTCGGCTTGCCATAAATAAGTCATTCCTAATTTTGTAGAAAATGAACCAGCACCAATTTGCATAGGGTAAGGTAAAATAACTTCCTTACCGTTAGACATTGCAGTCTCATCTTTTTGGTCTATAGAGCCCGTAGGGATGCCAACTCCAAACTCTGCATGTAATGCTTGTTGGTTTTCGTTTATTAATTGTACCAATGCACTTATGCTTACATCGCTAAAACCAGAAGATTTAGTAGAGAAATCGGTATCCATACTCATTCCCATATTGTTCGTCATTCGCATAGTTAAGTCCATATCATTGGTAATGTAATTAGCCATTACCATTAAGGTTAACTTATCAGATGGTGCATACATAGCGCCAAGCATATGCATATCCATCGTCATTTCTTGTGGTGATACCATATAATTTTGATAAACAAAATTATTAGTTACGTCGTTATTATTGTAACGAAGGTCTTTCATTTGCATTCTCATATTACGATAAGAAATCATAAATTCACCTTTTTGGTGTGTATGGTCACCCATCACCCCAATGGGTGCATGGCTGCTAGTGCGGTGAGCATCCCATAAATTTTCTTCTTTATTATTGTGTTCTTGCGCGTTGAGGTGAAGGCAAAATAATGCCATCGCTAACCATAAAATGTTTTTCATGAATTGATTTTTAAATAGCGGTAATGAATGTGCTGTCTAGTTTGAAGTTGAAGCAGGAGATTACCATTTGATTATAATTAAAATTTATGTTGAAGTTTTAAATGCTTATTCAACTTTTATAAATGAAGCAGAATTATATCCTTGGGGGCTGAAACGGGATGTTTTTACCTAAATAGTCATAATGATTAAAATAAAAGTGATTTTTTTGATGATAAAAATTGAACGGTTGAGGTTGATGAATTGTAATAATTTCTACAAAACCAATAGGGTAATTTTCTAATTGAATGCTTTGCCGTTTTCTATGAGAATTTTCACTGCTTTGTTTTTGCAGTTGCTTTATAAGGTAGCATTTACCGTTACAATTAAGACGTGGTTTCTCTTTGTTTACACAAAGAACGTTTACAATGTAATTGTAATTAAAACAATACTCTAAAATATGCTCAACAGGTTTGAGCATAGCTAAAAAGTAGAGCGTGATAAATACTGAAGAAAGAAATCTAGCCAACGACTTCTTGTTTGCTTAGTTGTTCTTCAATTCCGTTCCATAACTCAATTCTATTTTGTAGAGCTTTGATGGAAGCTTCTTCTACTTCTTGCCATTTTACTTGATCATCGCCGCAAAGTTCTTCAATCATTTTTAATGCCATCGGGCCGTGTTCATCTTCATCTAATTCTATATGACGATCAAAGTAATATTTAAATAGCCTTAAATCTTCTTTCGGGAACTTTTGTTGAATTTTAGTGATAATAGAATTAAACATTCCAGGAATCAAGTCTTCTCTTCCAAAAGTAAAAGCAGCAGCAATGGCGTGAGGCTTATTCGCATAAATTGTTTCAAAAGTAAATTTCAAAAATTTCTTAACACTAATGGGTAAATCTGATGCTGTAATGATTAAATAAATATCGGTGCCGTGTTGTATTTGCTCCATAAAGTTGCCAATAGCTTTGGTGCTCGCGCCTCCTTTTTCCATCGCCTCTAAATACATTTCGTAGTGGCTTTGGCGTTTTCCGTCTAAATTGATGTCGGTTTCTTCAGCTAACACAATTTCATTTATTAAATAACGAACCTCAGGATTCCCTATTGGGTACCAAGGAAAGTTTGTATTTGTTAATTTAGACTGAAGTGCTTTGAGTAACGACATAAAATCCCATACGGCAAATACGTGATGCTCCATAAAAACCTGTAGATCTTTAGGCGTCTGAATTTTTTCGTATAAAGAATGATTCAGTAATTGCTCACGTAGCTCTTCTGTGGCATCTTCGATATGGGCAGTATTCATAGCTCAAATTTTGTGCAAAAGTAAGGCGTGATTCTTGTATATTAAAATTCAAATGAAAGTTTAATGCGTAAATAATCTAGAAAATCTAGATTGAACAAAATCTTTTTTTACTGTGGTGATTAATATTCTTATTTTTTATTCCAATCAATCTAAAGATTACTTGCGGGTAGAAGGTGTTTTGCCAAAGAAAGAAGTGAAGTTGAAAACAAAGTGTTGCGAAAAGTACATAAAAAAGGGCAAACGCTGTAAACGCTGCCCTTGCTTTGATTTGCTTTCTTGATTTAGGTCTACTAAATCTGTCGAAACCTATGATTTTTTTTCATGCTGAACTTGTTACAGGATCGCATCATTGGTGTAATTATTTAAAAGCTGAAATTCCGGTAATATCGAGCCCTGTAATTAATAAATGAATATCGTGCGTTCCTTCATAGGTAATTACACTTTCTAAATTCATCATGTGGCGCATAATACTATATTCTCCAGTAATTCCCATACCGCCTAAGATTTGTCTTGCTTCTCTAGCAATTTTTATCGCCATTTCTACATTATTACGTTTGGCCATCGAAATTTGTGCAGAAGTTGCTTTGCCTTCATTTTTTAACTGTCCTAGGCGTAAAGCTAATAATTGTGCTTTAGTAATTTCGGTAATCATCTCTGCCAGTTTTTTCTGTTGAAGTTGAAAACCAGCAATAGGCTTGCCAAATTGAATACGTTCTTTAGCATATCTTAAGGCTGTATCATAACAATCCATCGCTGCGCCAATTGCTCCCCAAGCGATGCCGTAACGAGCAGAATCTAAACACCCTAATGGAGCGCCTAATCCACTTTTATTTGGTAACAAATTTTCTTTAGGAACTTTTACATCGTTAAAAATTAACTCCCCCGTAGCCGAAGCCCGTAGCGACCATTTGTTATGCGTTTCTGGTGTAGAGAATCCTTCCATACCACGCTCAACAATAAGTCCGTGTATTCTTCCTTCTTCATTTTTAGCCCAAACTACAGCAATATCACAAAAAGGCGAATTAGAAATCCACATTTTTGCACCGTTTAATAGATAATAATCGCCTTTATCTTTAAAATTAGTGATCATTCCTCCAGGATTTGAACCATGATCTGGCTCTGTTAATCCAAAACTTCCCATAAATTCACCAGAAGCTAATTTAGGGAGGTATTTTTTACGTTGTTCTTCATTTCCGTATTGGTAAATGGGATACATAACCAAAGAAGACTGAACCGATGCGGTAGAGCGAACGCCGCTATCACCTCGTTCAATTTCTTGCATAATTAAGCCGTAAGAGATTTGGTCTAAACCTGCACCGCCATATTCTTCTGGAATATAAGGACCAAAAGCACCAATTTCGGCTAAACCTTTTACAATAGATTGCGGAAATTCTGCCTTTTGTGCTGCTTCTTCTATAATAGGAGAAACTTCTCTTTTTACCCAATCGCGAGCTGCATCGCGCACCATTTTATGCTCATCTGTTAATAAGTCGTCTATATGGTAATAATCTGGAGCTTGAAATAAATCTGCCATAAACTATTTTTGAAATTCTTAAAATTTTATGGCTAAATTTAGCGAAAGCGTAATAATGTAGCAATAATATCTCATTTTATTTTCTTATTTGGTAAGCTTAATATCTTTATATGATTTTCACGTAGAATAGAAAATAATTAAATCAAAATTTATGGTCTTAATAAAGTGTTGCCTCATAATTCTATTAGTTCTTCTTGGGCTAAATTCTTGTAAGAAAAAGCAAACAACTTCCAGACCTAGGCTAACCAATCAAGTCACTACAAAAAAGCAAAAAGAAATCATAACTAAATATGTAGACAGCTGCGCTCGTAGTTATAGCTATTACTCAAAAAATGAATACTACTTTGTCGATCTTCAATACGTATTAACCAATAATCAACTTTATATAAATTGCTAAAATAACCCTACCTTTGCGACTTATAATAAGATATGACATTTAAAGAATTGGGCATTATAGAGCCTATATTAAAGGCATTAGCCGAAAAAGGATATACACAACCCACACCTATTCAAGCGCAAGCTATCCCTGTATTATTAGCAGGAAAAGACTTGCTGGGGTCAGCACAGACAGGTACAGGTAAAACAGCAGCTTTTACCATACCAATTTTACAACATTTAGCAGAAGGAGCACCGCCTAAAAAGCAAAGAAAAATACAGGTGCTTATCATCACGCCAACACGAGAATTGGCGATTCAGATTGATGATAATGTAAAGGCATATGCTAAATATACCGATATTAGAAGTGCGGTTATATTTGGAGGTGTAAAGCAAGCCTCACAAGTACGAACCTTAAAAAATGGAGTAGACGTGCTTACTGCAACTCCCGGAAGATTATTAGATTTAATTAATCAAGGGTTTGTTTCTTTAAAAAATGTGAATCATTTTGTGCTCGATGAAGCCGACCAAATGTTGGATATGGGTTTTGTGCACGACATTAAAAAACTCTTAAAGAAGTTGCCTCAAGAAAGACAATCCTTATTTTTTTCGGCAACGATGCCTAAATCGATAATCGATCTTTCAAAACAAATTTTAGGAAATTTTGAGCGTGTAAATATTGCTCCACAGCAAACCACTGCTGAGCGTGTAGATCAAGCTATATATTTTGTGCCCAAGAAAAACAAAACAAAGCTTTTGGTTCACTTATTAAAAACAGAACCTTTTGAGACTGTGTTAGTGTTTTCCCGTACTAAACACGGAGCGAATAAAATAGTAAAAAAACTAAGCCAAGCCGGCATCCAGTCGGCTGCCATTCACGGTAATAAATCTCAAAATCAACGTCAAAAAGTGTTGAACGGATTTAAGGACGGAAAGATAAATGTATTGGTGGCTACCGATATTGCTGCTCGCGGTATAGATGTTTCTCAGCTTTCGTTAGTAGTGCAATTTGATTTGCCGAATATAGCAGAAACGTACGTTCACCGAATAGGGAGAACTGGGCGTGCAAAAGCCAGTGGAAGTGCAATAGCTTTTTGTGATCAGGATGAGCGTTCTTACTTAAAATCTATCGAGAAACTTATAGAACAGCGTCTACCAGTTGTCGAGCATGAGTTTAATGAAGAAGAGGCCAGTGTAGCGCAGGAGAGTTCAAAGCCATCAAAACCTAAAAGTAGATCTTATCAGCCTAATACTAGAAGAACTGGAAATTCTAGAAATAAGAAAAAATCAAATTAGAGATTTAAGTAAAAATCTTTCACTAGATTTTTATAATCTTCTGTATAAATATGACGATCAATTTCTATGATTAATTCAGTAATTTCTGGAGTTGTTTTTTCAAAACCAAATTGAAGTAAACTTCTTTTAATTACTGAATTTTCATTGCCTTTTACTTGAGTTATTTTTTGAGGAAAAAGTTTTTCTTGTTCAGCAAGTTCAATAAATTCTTGTTGATTTTTAAACGGAATAATTGTGTAAAATTTACCGTCTTCAGCAAGTAATTGCGCAGCATATTTTGCTAAATCTTTAAACGGAAGCGCTTCAGTAAAGCGAGCTAAATCGCGATTTTTTTCGCCTGAGGTGTAATTTTCATCATAAAACGGAGGGTTGCTCACGATGAGGTCGTAAGTTTCATCTTCCATTTCTTCAGCAAATTCATCTAAGCCTGCGTGATAGCAAAATAGGCGGTCGCCCCAATTGCTGTTTTCAAAATTATCAACACATTGCTCGTAAGCATTTTCTTCAATTTCAATAGCATCAATAAGTTCAGCAGTACTTCGTTGTGCAAGCATTAAGCTAATAACTCCTGTGCCAGCACCAATATCTAAGATAGAAAATGGATGCTTTTCAAGTGATGCCCAAGCACCAAGTAAAACACCGTCGGTGCCAATTTTCATCGCACATTGGTCTTGTTCAACTTTAAACTGTTTAAATTGAAATGCTTTTGACATACAAATTTTATTGCTTAACACTTAGAATATAGCATCTTTCCTCAAACCTGTTACCTAAAAAAACCTAATCCAAGTACATTTCTATAAGTCCTTCAGGTACATTAAGATGTAATTCTTTCTTGGTTTTATCTAGTCTTTCTATAAAATCATCGTTAACAGGAACCAAGATTTCTTTGCCTTGATGTTCTATTTCGAACAAGGCTTGCGGTGTGCTATCATTGATGCCTTTTAAAAGACCAACCTCGCCAAAGCGTTTGTCAATAACGTGAAAGCCGATAATTTCGTGAAAATAAAATTGATCTTCTTCTAGATCAGGTAGAAATGATAAAGGAAGGTAAAGTTCTTTTTTAAGAATACGATCTGCGTCTTCTTCAGAAGTAATTTCTTCAAATTTAATGCGAAGTAAATTTGATTTTTGTAGCGAACTTTTTTCAATAAAAAATGGAATCAGGTTTTTATTCATATCAATAAAAACCGATTCCATCTCTAAAAAACTTTCAGGGTCATCGGTGTCAAGTTTGACTAAGATTTCTCCTTTAAAACTAAATTTGCTAACGATCTTACCAAGATAGAAACAATCTTCTTTTTGCATCGTTACCTTTTAATTTATTAAGATTTTTTTTCTTCAGCTTTTGCTTCTTCAGCAGTTTCAGCATCAACTTGTTTGTCAGCATCTGCTTCAGGTTCACCTTCTTCAGTTACTGCAGCAGCTTCTGCTTCTGCGGCTTTAGCTTCCGCTTCACGCTTTTCGTTTACTTCTTTCTCAGCAGCAAATGCCTTGTCTCTAGCATCTTGTTCTGCTTTCGTAAGATTATCTTTCTTAGCGTTAATTTTTCCTTCTTTTTCTTCAACCCAAGCGTTAAATTTTTCTTCAGCTTGTTCTTCAGTCAAAGCACCTTTACGAACACCACCAGCAAGGTGATTTTTAAGTAAAGCTCCTTTGTAAGAAAGAATGGCACGTGCAGTGTCTGTTGGTTGAGCACCGTTTTGTAACCATTTTACAGCTCCATCAACATCTAATTCGATAGTTGCTGGGTTAGTGTTTGGATTGTAAATTCCTACTTTTTCTAAGAATTTACCGTCTCTTTTTGAGCGTGCATCTGCAGCTACGATCCAATAAAAAGGTTTACCTTTCTTACCGTGTCTTTGTAATCTTAATTTTACAGGCATAAAAATTAAATTTTGGGGTTCTCGACCCCTGTTATTAATGAGTCTGCAAAGGTAGTATATAATTTTTTATTTTTACACAAAAGATTATTAATTTTTATTTTACATTTGTAACACTCAAATAGTTAAAATAGATCTGAATTTATGAAAAAATTAACCCTGTTGTTGGTATTAGTTGTTTTTGCCGCCAGTTGTAGTGATGATATAGAAAGTAATACGCCATCTATTCAAGGTCAATTAAATAATAATTTTTTTAGATCTAATGTTTCTTCAGCTTTAATAAATGACGATTTATCGGTGACCCTAACAGGGGAAACTGGTGGAGATGAGATTACTTTAAAAGCTTCGAAATTTGAAATAGGATCTTACGTCCTGGGCCTAGGCTCTGAAAGTGAAGCTAATTATAATTTTGATGCTTCTAAAAGCTATGCTACAGGAACTACAGGAGATGGTTTAATTGAAATCACGAGAATACGAGGGCCTTATTTATCTGGAGAGTTTTATTTTAATGCCATTAATGGTGATACGATTAATGTGAGTAAGGGATCTTTTTTCGACGTTCCAGTCACAAACTATGAAGAATATCTTTGTATAAGTGCAAGAGTAGGGGTTGAAATTGCTGAGGCCGCCTATAACCAAGTGACGATTGAAGATGATAACTTTGTAGAAATTTGTACGGCTTATAAAACGGCTTTAGAAGCTAAGAAAAGTGCTTGTGGAGATCCAGATGGTGATATTGCAACCATTCTTCAAGGAGTAGATTGTACTCCTGTTGAAGAAAATTTATTTACAGCAGAAGTAAATACTCAACAATATGAATATGTAGAATTGACTGCGGAAGAACTAGCAGATACTATTAAAATTAGTGCTTTTGAAACAGATATGAATGAGCTTACTATCTTTATCCCTAATGATATTGTCGTAGGAAATTTTGATGCTGCTGAATTGGGAAATACAGATGATTGGGTCTTTGAAGCTACCCTAGGAGAGATAACAACAATAGTTTCTTCTTCCGTTGTTTTAGAAATTACAACACACGATACTACTGAAGATAGAATTGCTGGCGAATTTGCATTTACTTGTGAAGATAGTCAAGATACTAGCATAACCTATGAAGTTTCAGGTACATTTGATGTAGCTTATTAGAAGAATATTATTTCTTTATATTTTAAGTCACTTTCTTATTTAGAAGTGACTTTTTTTTGTTGATAACTTCCCTTTTTAGTAAGCTTAGCTTTTTCTAATTTTAGGGGTTCAAATTTCCAAAATAGTCACTGCTCATGTATTTAATTTTTGATACCGAAACTACTGGATTGCCAAAGCGTTGGAATGCACCTATTAGTGATTCTGAGAATTGGCCAAGAGCCATACAGATTGCTTGGCAGCTGCATGATGAGTTGGGAGTTATGATCGAGCACGATGACTTTTTAATTCACCCCGATGGGTTTAATATTCCTTATGATGCTGAACAAATTCATGGTATTTCTACAGAATTAGCAGCTGAAGAGGGTATTAGGCTTCGAGAAGGATTAGATCGCTTTCAGCAAGCCTTAGATAAAACTAAGTTCATTGTAGGTCAAAACGTAGGTTTCGATGTGAATATTATGGGAGCCGAATTCTACAGAGAAGGTATAGAGACAAATCTTACTGAGCTTCCGGTCTTAGATACATGTACAGAAACAACAGCAAAACTTTGTCAGATTCCTGGTGGGCGTGGCGGTAAATTTAAGTTGCCAACATTAACTGAGCTTCATCAGCATTTATTTGGAGAGCCTTTTGCAGAAGCACATAATGCAACCGCCGATGTAGAGGCTACCACACGCTGTTTTTTAGAATTAGTAAGGCAACGAATTTATACGATTGAAGAATTAGATGTTGCGCCAGATTATTTTGAAAACTATTCAGAAGCAAATCCGAAGCCTATTCCACTAATCGGATTAAAGCACATTAACCTGAAAAAAGCTTCCGAAGCGATTCGGAAGAAAATGGCGAAGAAAGAGCCGCAAAGTGAACTTTCAGCTCAAGAGATACAAGAGAATATAGAAGTATTGCAAGATGAAGATTTCGTTCATCTACACAATCACAGTCAGTATTCCATTTTACAGTCCACCATTAGCGTACAAGATTTAGTGAAAGCCGCAGCAGAGAAACGAATGCCTGCAGTCGCACTTACAGATCATGCTAATATGATGGGGGCTTTTCATTTTGTTACTGCGGTAGCTAAACATAATGATGAAGTTAAACAGAAACGAGCAGAAGCTGAAGAAAACGGAGAGACTTACGACGGTAGAGAAATGACCGGTATTGTAGGTTGTGAATTTTTTGTCTGTGAAAATCACACCGATAAAACCAGAAAAGATAACGGTTATCAAGTAGTGCTTTTGGCTAAAAACAAAAAAGGGTATCATAACCTTGCCAAAATGTCTTCTAAGGCTTACACCGATGGCTTTTATTATGTGCCGCGTATAGATAAAGAAGTAATTAAACAGTACAAAGAAGATGTGATGGTACTTACCGGAAATTTATACGGAGAAGTGCCAAGTAAGGTTTTAAATGTAGGTGAGAAGCAAGCAGAAGAAGCTTTATTATGGTGGAAAGAAGAGTTTGGAGACGATTTGTATATAGAGTTAATGCGTCACGGACAAGAAGATGAAGATCGGGTGAATGAAGTGTTAATTCGTTTAGCAAAAGAGCATGAGGTTAAAGTAATAGCTTCTAATAATACCTATTATTGCGATAAAGAAAATGCGAATGCACACGACATTTTATTATGTGTAAAAGATGGAGAAAAACAATCTACGCCTATAGGTAGAGGTCGTGGTTATCGCTATGGTCTACCTAATCAAGAATATTACTTTAAGTCGGCAACAGAGATGAAAGATCTCTTTAAAGATTTACCAGAAGCCATTACCAATATTCAAGAGGTGGTAGAGAAAGTAGAGCCTTTTGTTTTAGCAAGAGATGTATTGTTACCAGCCTTTACAATTCCTGAAGAATTTTTAGATGAAAAAGACAAAGAAGATGGCGGCAAACGAGGAGAAAATGCTTATTTGCGTCATTTAACCTTTAAAGGAGCAGAAGCTCGTTATGAAGAGATTACCGATTCTATTAAAGATCGATTAGATTTTGAACTTTCGGTTATTGAAAATACAGGTTATCCTGGTTATTTTTTGATTGTAGAAGACTTTATTCGGGAAGCTAGAAATATGGATGTCTCGGTAGGTCCTGGTCGGGGCTCAGCAGCAGGAAGTGCCGTGGCCTACTGTTTAAAGATTACCAATATCGATCCCATTAAATACGATTTACTTTTTGAGCGTTTCTTAAATCCAGATCGTGTAAGTATGCCTGATATTGATATTGACTTTGATGATGAAGGAAGAAGTCGGGTAATGGATTATGTTATCAAGAAATATGGAGCCAATCAAGTAGCGCAAATTATCACCTATGGTACAATGGCTGCCAAATCTTCAATTCGGGATACCGCCAGAGTGTTAGATTTACCGCTAAGTGATGCCGACCGTATTGCAAAGCTAATTCCAGATATGTCGAAATTGCATAAAATTTTTGCATTAGATGAAAAAGGAATTAAAGCGAAGTTTAGAAGTGAAGAAGTAGATAAAGTAAACGAACTCCTTAATATATCTGAAGGTGACGACCTTGAGGCGCAAACCGTAAATCAGGCACGAATTTTAGAAGGATCAGTAAGAAATACAGGTATTCACGCTTGTGGGGTAATTATTACGCCAGGAGATATTACCAATTACGTTCCGGTTTCGGTGGCTAAAGATTCAGATTTATATGTCACGCAGTTTGATAACTCTGTGGTAGAAAGTGCTGGCTTATTAAAAATGGATTTCTTGGGGTTAAAAACCTTAACCCTTATTAAAGATACCATTAAGATTGTGAAAGGTCGCCACGGGATAGAATTAGATCCAGAAAATTTTCCGTTAGATGATGAAGAAACCTATAAACTCTTCCAGCGAGGAGAAACTGTAGGAATATTTCAATATGAATCTCCTGGAATGCAGAAACATATGCAGGCTTTAAAACCTACGGTGTTTGAAGATTTAATTGCGATGAATGCTTTGTACCGTCCCGGACCTATGGAGTACATCCCAAGTTTTATTGCCCGTAAACATGGCGAAGAAGAGATTACTTACGATCTTGACGATATGGAAGAATACCTAAAAGAAACTTACGGTATTACGGTTTATCAAGAGCAGGTGATGTTGCTATCGCAAAAATTAGCCGATTTTACCAAAGGTGAAGCCGATGTATTGCGTAAAGCGATGGGTAAAAAACAAAGAGCGGTACTCGATAAAATGAAACCACAGTTTGTTTCTCAAGCAGCTGCTAAAGGTCACGATCCTGAGAAATTAGAAAAGATTTGGAAAGACTGGGAAGCTTTTGCAAGTTATGCATTCAACAAGTCGCACTCGACGTGTTATGCTTGGATCGCCTACCAAACGGCCTATTTAAAAGCACATTATCCTGCAGAATATATGGCGGCAGTATTATCTAATAACATGAACAATATTAAAAACGTTACTTTCTTTATGGAAGAATGTAAACGTATGAAATTGCCAGTTTTAGGACCAGATGTAAATGAATCATATTACAAATTCTCGGTAAATAAAGATAATGCCGTGCGTTTTGGAATGGGAGCGATAAAAGGAGTAGGAAGCGGAGCTGTAGAAACTATTGTTAAAAATAGAAAAAGTAAAGAAGGCGGCCCTTATCGATCAATTTTTGATATGGCCAAGCGTATAGATTTACGGGCAGCCAATAAAAAAGCTTTCGAAAATCTTGTTTTAGCGGGAGGCTTCGATTGTTTTCAACCTACACATAGAGCACAATATTTTCAAGACGAAGGTGATGGAATTACCTTTTTAGAAAAAGTGATGAAATTTGCTTCTAAGTTTCAAGAGAATCAAAACTCCTCTCAGGTAAGTTTGTTTGGAGAAGCGAGCGATGTGCAAATACCAGAACCCCAAGTACCACCTTGTGAAGAATGGGCGACTATGGAAAAATTGAAGAAAGAACGAGAAGTGGTAGGAATTTATATTTCGGGACATCCGCTAGACGATTTTCGTTATGAAATCGATTATTTCTGTAACAGTACACTCGAAAATCTTGCCGATTTGCATAGTCAAACTGGGCGAGAACTTTCTTTTGCTGGTGTAATTAGTGATGTGCAACACCGTACCAGTAAAATGGGAAAAGGTTGGGCAGCATTTACGGTAGAAGATTATATTGAATCTTATGAATTTAGAATTTTTGGCGAAGAATATTTAAAATACCGTCACTTCTTAATGCCCAATAATTTTGTTCATTTTAAAATATACGTTAAGCAAGGTTGGGTAAATAAAGATACAGGTAAAGCGGGCGATCCTCGTATTCAGTTTAACGCATTTAAACAATTGCAAGATGTCATGGAAAGTATGGCTAGAAAACTAACCATACAATTAGATATTAATGAATTAAAAGAAGAGCAAATAGAAGCTTTAAAAGATTTATTTATTACTTATACCGGAGATCACGCTATTAATTTTGTGGTTTACGAGTTAAAAGAACGCTTGAAATTGAATATGCCTAGCCGAAAGCAAAAAGTCAAAATTTGCCGTGAATTACTAGATGAGCTAACAGAGCAAAAATTAAAGTATAAAGTGAACTAATGATATATTAATCAAGAAGTGTTGAAAGTTTTATAACAATTACAATTTATGTATATTCCATTTTTTATGATTTAATTTTATTTGCTTTTACGGTTAAGGAGCAAACTATATACATAACCCATGAGAAACTTTTTAATAGTTTGTTTTTTATTGTTTATAAGTAATTTCTATAAAGTTTATTCGCAACAAGTAGATGTGGATAGTTTGTTAATTAAAACTATTGAAGAAGTAAATCATTCTAACTTCGAGACTGCAAAAAAACAAGCTAGAAGGGGGCTTAAGATAGCCCCCGATTATGTAGATTTTAAACTTTTTTTAGGGAGAGCTCATCAACTTACCACACAACTAGATAGCGCAAGGCATTATTACCAACAAGTGATTGCACAAGCTCCAAACTATAAAGATGCTTACAATTATTGGTATTCTTTAGAAATGAAAGAAAAAGCTTACCAAGCTACCGATAGTGTGTTAACCTTGGCTATTAAAGAATTTCCTGAAGAAGTTTCTTTCTATCAAAAAAAAATAGAAGTAATTCCTTACGTATTAAATGCACAAGAACAATTAAGGTTTTTAGAGCTAGCAAGAAAGAAGTTTCCAGAGAATTCAGAAATTTCGCAAAACTATTATTTACTCGCTTCAAAATTAAAAACAGATAGGCTAGGAGCGCTCTATACGTATACAACGATAGATAGAGAAGGACAAGGGCCTTGGCATTTAAGTACGTTTCAATATGTGAGAGAACGAACTTGGGGTTCGTTAGTCGCAAACATTAATTATAACCACCGGCGTTCTAATGGTGAATTACTAATAGATGGGTTGCAGTTTGACCTTCAATCTTATTTTTTTACTAGCAAATCAGATTATTCATTTTTAGCATTAGCCTATAGCGATCATGTTATTTTCCCCAAGTTACAAGCTAGATACTCTTTTTTTCATAACTTTAATAAAGGTTGGGAGGCAGAGTTAGGGGCAAGATATACACAAACACGTTCCGAAGATTTTTATGCCTTGGTTATTGGTGGGAGTAAATATTTTGGTTCTTTTTGGTTAAACTTAAGGAGCTTTTCTACCTATCAAGATCATTCTTTTTATCCCGTTTTTGCTTTTAGAACGCGTTATTATACCAATAGCCGTTTTGATTATTGGGAGGCCTCTTTGGGGTATGGTACTTCTCCAGATAATACTATTGTGCAAAACCAAATAGGAGAACGTGTGAGTTTAGAAAGTTATAATGTTGGAGCTGCTTACCAGCATTTATATCTAAAAAAATACCTAGTTGGAGCTAAAATTTATTATAACAATTTAGAATTTTCACAAAATAAAAGGCAACATGAATACAGTTTTTTTGTTCAAATGTCTTATCTTTTCTAGAAAAAATTAGATTTTTAATAAATTATCTGTCATTGTATGGGAAGTGATGTGTCAATATTTTGCAAGTACTTTGGTTGTATTCCTGAGTGTTTATTACTCGTAGATAAACAAAAAAAAATTATAGCATCAAACGATTTATTGCTAGACTTAGTGGGTTACCAAGAAAAAGAACTTAAGGGGAAGCCTTTAAATCAGTTAATGTCATTTAAGCAAAGAAATAAGTTTATTGCAATTTTAGATAATTTTCTTAAAGACCTAAACGGCGATAAATCTTGTTTTTTACCTAATTATATAAAGCTTAAAAATAGAATTGTGCATCAGTCAGGGAAAACTTTTCCCGTAGAATTCTCTTTAAGTTCTATTCTATTAGACAATGAATTATATGTATTAATTTCATTTACTAATATTTCTGAAAGAGTAAGGGTTAAAAAAAATTATAAAGAAGTCTCTGAAAAGTTACAGGTAGCTTTAGATTCTTCAATTATAGGAATATGGGAATACGATTTTCTTACTCAAAACTTTACATGTGATGAGAATATGATGAAGTTGTATAAGTTAAACCATGATGATAAGGGTATTTCTCTTGAAATTTTTAAAAAATGTATTCACCAGAAAGACATAGAAAGAGTAGATAAAAGTTTTGAGTATGCCATAAAGCATGGAGAGACATTTGATGAAACTTTTCGCATTTTTTGGCCCGATGGTTCTATGCATTACATTAAAACGAGAGGTAAAGTAATTTACAATAAATCTGGTAAGGCCTTACACATGTTAGGGACAAATTGGGATGTGACCGCTGAGCGAGAAAATGAGCTTGATTTAAAAAGAAGTTATGAGATGAATAGGGCTTTTATCGAACAAGCACCTTCTGCCATCGCTATGTTAGATAATGATATGCGGTATTTGGCGGTCTCAAAAAAATGGATAACAGATTATAACCTTAAAGGAGATATTATAGGTAAATCTCATTATGAAGTATTTCCTGAAATTCCTGCAGAATGGAAAGAACACCATCAAAAATGCTTAAATGGCGGTGAAGATGTTAGTGATGAGACTGCTTTTGAGCGCGAAGACGGAACCATTCAGTGGATTTCTTGGGAAGTAAAACCCTGGTATGTTGATGAAGGAGAAATTGGAGGCTTACTTATGTATACTATTAATTTAACCTCATTTAAAGAAAATTATCAAGAAAATTTGAGGTTGCAAAATATGCTTCATAAAATTAATGAGGTTGCTGGTATAGGTATTTGGGAAGTAGATCTAGAGAAGAATACTGTGTATTGGAGTTCTATAACAAAAGAAATTCATGAAGCCCCTGAAGATTATGTGGTTGATTTGCAGCAAGGAATTAGCTTTTATATCCCTGAAGACCGACTTAAAATCATCAATTTAATAGAACAAATGCTAAGTAATGGTGAGCCCTTTGATGATGAATTTCAAATTATGACTTTAAAAGATAATTTAAGGTGGGTAAGAAGTATTGGGCTTATAGAAACAATCGAGGGGAAAAATAAGCGTCTATATGGTCTTTTTCAGGACATTAGCAATTCAAAAAATCATGAAAAAACATTAGTACAAGCTCGATTAAAAGCCGAAGCAGCTAGTAAATCAAAATCAGATTTTTTGGCTAATATGAGTCATGAAATTAGAACTCCGCTTAACGGAGTAATAGGGTTTACAGATTTACTGATGAAAACTTCATTAACTAACAATCAAATGGGGTATTTAAAAACGGTAAATAGTTCAGCTAATTTATTATTAGATGTTATTAATGATATTTTAGATTTTTCAAAAATTGAAGCAGGAAAGCTAGAATTAAATTTATCGCCAGTAGATATTTATGATTTGTGTAAAGAAGCCGTAGATATTATAAAATTTCAAGCTGAAAAAAAGAAAATTGAAGTTTTATTGAATATCGATACTAACATACATCAGCTAATGAGTGTTGATGATATTCGTCTAAAGCAAATTATCACAAACCTGTTAAACAATGCTGTGAAGTTTACAGAAAAAGGAGAGATAGAATTAAAAATAAAAGTTTTAGAACATCTAGAAAAAGAAAAAGCTGTTCTGTTAAGATTCTCTATTAGAGATACAGGAAAAGGAATAGCGAAAAGTCAACTTTCAAAAATATTTAACGCCTTCGATCAAGAAGACAACTCTATTACTAGAAAGTATGGAGGCACAGGTTTAGGGTTAACCATTAGCAATCGTTTGTTGAAATTAATGGGGGCAGAGTTGAAGGTTAGAAGTGAATTAAATATAGGGAGTGTTTTTTATTTTGATGTTAAGTTTAATTTGATAGCAGCAAATGAAATTGATACACCTAAAAAGTCTATTTATAAAAAAGTATTATTAGTAGATGATAATGACCAAAATTTAGAAATTTTAGAAGGAATGCTGCAACAGCTTCAAATAGAATGTAAAAGAGAACCTAATGGGGTAGAAGCAATCCAGACCTTAATGCAAACCAAAGATTTTGATTTAATTATATCAGATTATAATATGCCATTTATGAGTGGTGTAGAATTTTTAACCTATGTTAGAAATAATTTTAAAGAAGAGCTAGAAAATGTAGATATGATGCTATTGCATAGTATAGCAGAAGATCAAGTTATAATTAAAGCTCGTAAAGAACTTAACATTACAAAATGTTTTGAAAAGCCTATAAGTTTTAAAGACCTTGCAAAATTTATTCAGCCTACGGAAAAAGTGGTTAATGATTTTCAAGAAGAATCTTTTAAAATTGATTCTCAAATCAAACTTCCTAAAGATTTAGAGGTGCTAATTGTAGAAGATAATCCTGTAAACACTTTATTAATTACAGAAGTTATATCTCAAATTTTACCAACTGCGCATTTAAGTTTTGCTAAAAATGGAAAAATAGCAATAGAAAAATGCAACAAATCTTTTTTTAATTTAATTTTTATGGATGTACAGATGCCTGTAATGAGTGGGTTAGAAGCTACAAGAGCTATTCGTACCTTAGAGGATTTTCAACACACCATTATTTTTGCACTTACCGCAAGAATATTAGCAGAAGAGCGAAAAGAATGTATAGATAGTGGGATGAATGCAGTATTAACTAAGCCTTTAAAATTTAATGAAATAAAAAAAATGATCGCAAAGTTTAATTACAATACTATTTAAATATGCATGATTATAAAATTTTACTTATTGAAGATACTAAATCCGACATTTTAGAATTTAAAACTTTAGCTCAAAAACATAATTGGAAGGTAGAATATTTCTCTAATTGTTTTGAGGCATTTAATTTTCTAAAAAGCAATTTAGAAGATTATTGGTTAGTTTTAGTTTCTTCTACAACAATACCATTAAACTCTGTACAAATACAAAATTATATTCAAAACATTAATGATTTACAGTTTTCATTTGTAGTAACATATATAGAACCTGTGACGGTAGAAGAATATCTAGAAAATACATTTTTTGTAAAAAAACCTTTTATAAATGCAGAGAAAGATCTAAAAAATATAGTAGAAACAATTATTAAAGAAAATAATTTTAATTCTTTTGTTAAATCAAATCAATCTAATATTTTTAATCTTTCATATTTAAATGAAGTGGCTAGTGGAAACGAAGATTTTATAAAAAAATCATTGGCTTCTTTTAAGTATTTTGTAGGCGAAAGAGTGCAAGAACTTATAAGCTGGAAAGAAAATTTGACCGATGAAAATATAAAAAAAATTAAAGAAACTGCGCATCAAATAAAACCTTCTTTTCAAATGTTGAATAATGAAATAGGAGCAGACTTAGCACAAGAATTATGTTATGAGGTAGACGCTAACAATAAAGAAGAAATCTCAAATTATGTACTTAGATTAAAAGAACAATACGATTTAATTTTAAATCAGTTAAATAAAGAATACCCAAATTTGTAGTGTAATGAGTAAAGTTTTAGTAGTCGAAGATAATGAGATGGTTGCCAATGCTGTAGCATTTAAATTACAAAGAGAAGGTTATGAGGTAATTATAGCCTTAGATGGCAGAGAGGCGCAAAAAGAATTAGCAGCTCATCAATTTCAATTAATTATTACAGATATTATGTTACCATATATGAACGGCATAGAACTTATTGAGTTTGTAAAAAACAACTATGAGTCTATTCCTATCATTGTTTTATCTGTAGCTAATCAAGAAAAAATGATTATGAACGCCTTTCAATTAGGCGTAAAAGATTTTATAGCCAAGCCATTTAACCCTAATGAACTTATCTTGCGAGTTAAAAGAGTCTTGCAATAATAATGAAAATCGTCTCTCTGCTAAAAGAATTATGGGCTAGTTTTAATGGTTTACCATTTTTTGTGAAATTTAATATAACAGCAGGATTGCTGTTTTTTTTCATGATTGTTTTTTTAGTATTTTTTATTGTAAGCCTACGTTATCGAAAATTGTTAATCGTAGTCAAAAGAAAAAGTTTTGAAAAAGAACTGGCTAACATGATTAACGAATACTTGTTTTTAGACGAATATTCAGAAAAGCAGCGTAGTACATTTATCACATATCTTAAAAAAGATCAACTAGCACGAGAGGTGGCGTTAGAACAGTTTTTGATTTTTACTGAAAACTTTACCGGAGAATATATAGAGCGATTAAAGTTTTTTTTTGAAGAAGTAGGCTTAGCTAATTATTTATTTAACGTTTTAGCAAAAGGAAAGTGGGTAGATCAAGTAAAAGCAATTCATATATTATCTGAATTGAAAATAAAAAATGATGAATTGATGGTTCCTTTTTTAAAACATAAACGGCAAAAAATAAAAGAACAAGCCATTCTTTACTTCATTAAAACAGCTAATGATAAACCTTTAGAATTTTTAGAAGAGTTAACCCAAGAGTTAACCTTATGGGAGCAAATTCATATAGAACATAGTTTACGGTATTCTTATATAGGTGAAGTGCCAAATTTTGCTACTTATATTAATCATAAATTAACCAGCGTTAGCATTTTTAATATCCGCATGATTAGGTTGTTTAATCAGTATGAAAGTATAGAACAGTTAATGCCTAAACTTAATGAAGGTAATCAAGCTATAAAAAAAGAAGTTATTCGTACACTAACTACCTTAAACGTATCTAATGCGTTGCCTTTTATACTTCAAAATTTAAAAGATGATGGTTTTTTAGTGCAAAAAGAAATAATAAAAGCTATTTCTCAAATGGGAGACTATCAAATGCTAATTAATCTGAATCTTAATTTAGATAATCCATATTTAGAACTTGCTTTTCAAAATGCTAAATATAATTTAAAATCAACTTCTTAATGATTAATGTTGATCTTCTATTTTCTATATTCAGTTGGTTATTTATACTATATAGTGTAATTGTTTATGTAGGCTATCTATTAGCGTCTTTTTTTTCATTCTTAGAATTACGAGACTATAAACAGAATAACGCTATTGAAAATGAAGTTCCGCTTTTAAAAACATCTAACCTTCCCGCAATTTCTATTTTAGCGCCAGCCTATAATGAGTCTGTTACCATTATAGAAAATGTACGTTCTTTATTAACTCTTAATTATTCTGCTTTTGAAATTATTATTATTAATGATGGGAGTACAGACGATAGTTTAGAAAAATTAATTACTACTTTTCAATTAAAATTAGATACCTCACCTCGTTATAATTTTATGCACACAGCAAAAGTGAGGGCAGTTTACAAGTCTAAATTATCTTCTTTTGCAAGTTTGGTGGTTATAGATAAAGAAAATGGCGGTAAAGCAGATGCTTTAAATGCCGGAGTTAACTTGGCAAAACACCATTTAGTTTGCTGTATAGATGTAGATTGTGTATTAGAGCAAGACGCCTTGGTGAAGTTGGTAAAACCATTTCTTAATGCTACTAAACGTAAAGTAATAGCAGCAGGTGGTGTTATTCGTATTGCTAATTCGTGCGTTATAGAAGATGGTAAATTAGTAAAAGTAGAACTTCCTAAAAGTTTTATTGCGAGGGCACAACTCTTAGAATATTTTAGAGCTTTTTTAATGGGAAGAATGGCCTGGTCACGCATAGATGGTCTGTTAATTATTTCTGGAGCGTTTGGCATGTTCGATAAAAATTTGGTAATTGAAGCAGGCGGTTACAATACAGATACGGTGGGAGAAGATATGGAGCTATTGGTGCGTATGCGAAAAATGATGATTAAACAAAAAATTCCTTACGAGGTAGGTTTTATTCCAAATCCGTTATGTTGGACAGAAGTTCCTGAAGATTTAACTATTCTTTCTAAACAGAGAAATCGTTGGGCTCGAGGCTGTGCCGAAACTTTATGGATTCACAGGCGTATGTTATTTAATCCTTATTATAAAACTTTAGGACTGTTAAGCACACCTTATTGGTTCTTCTTCGAGTGGTTGGCCCCACTCATCGAATTTATTGGAATTTTGTTTTTTTTATATCTTATTTTTACAGAGCAAGTAAATTGGATGTATTCCATTAGTTTTTTTATAGTGATATATTTTCTTTCGGTATTATTTTCAATTACAGCTATTTTTTTTGAAGAATATTCTTTTCAGCAATATAAAAATGTAAAAGATATTTTTAAACTTATTCTAGCCTCTTTTTTAGAGCCTTTATGTTATCATCCTTTAGTCATGTGGTATTCTGTAAGAGGCAATATAGATTTGTTTAGCAGAAAAAAAGGCTGGGGGAAAATGACTCGTAAGGGGTTTACTAAATAATAAAAACAGGAGAAGTATTAATTAGGTCATTAAACTTTTTGTTATGTTTAAAAACAACTACTTATTTTTTAGCGCTGCTGCAGCGTTCATTTTTTTATTACAGTCGTGTCAGACTGAGTATCAAACAGAATCTTTAGCTGAACAATTAGAAAATGAAGAAATAATTATTCAAGATGCAGATGCAACTCGTTTAAGTACAGAAAATCTAGGGGTTGTAGGATTTAAAAATGTAGGTGTTCAACCTACAGAAATACCTAGAATAAGAACTTTAAGTACTAATGAAGAAGTTTCAAGTACAGATCTTCCTTTAATAACTATTGCTAGCGTAAATCCTCCTTCTATAGGTGGTACCTTGCTTAAAGCGACCCAAGTCGCTATTCATGAAAATTACGCTTATGTGTCTTATAATGTTGAAGGTGATGAATATAAAGGAGCTATTGATGTAATCGATATTTCAGATCCAGAAAACCCATTATTGGCTAGTCAGGTTATATTTCCTAATACAGATATAAATGCGATTGTGTATAGTAACGGCAATTTATTTGTGGCAGGAGCCAATCCTTCTTTAAGTATTGAAGGTACAGATCCAGCGCTTCTATTTAGAATAGGCTTAGTGCAAGATTTACCTGTAACTAATGATCTCACTTTAATTGATATGCCTGGATTTTCTGGTGTAGATGTAACCGTTGATGGAAATAGAATTTATGGAGTTTCAGGAGATAACGGCGTGTTGGCTCGTTACAACCAAAATGGAAATTTACAAAATAGTATTTCTATCACAGATTTAAGAGCTGTAGGTATTAACAATAACCAATTAGTTGCTTTAAGTGGTACTACTGGCGTGTATGTTTATAATGCCAATAACTTATCTCAAACTTTAAATTTTTCGACGCTTCAAGATGTTCCGGAGGCAAAACGTACCATTGCTTTTTATAATAATCAATTATTAGCTGCAGAAGGAACCGATGGAGTAGGAATATATGATTTAAACTCAGGCAATCAAATTAATACTTTGCCATTGCCAGCCCTGAATAGTCTGCCTTCTACTATAGATCCAGCAGAGGTAGTAACAAATGCCGTGACTACCATAGATAATTATATTATTGTAGCCCAAGGATCTGCAGGGGTAAGTTTATTTGAAGTAGGAAATGATGTAACCGATGTGAATAATGTAGGAATATTAGATTTAGACGATTCTGCCAATTATGTAAAAGGTGAAGGGGAATATTTATTTGTAGCTAATGGTGGTGGAGGCTTAAAAATTATTAAACGTTTAACTACCGTTCCTTCTGCAATAGATGGAAGCATTGCTTGCGAAAATTTTCCGCCGTATACAGGTTTAACTTGGATGAGTATTAATTCTAATCAAGAAAAAGCTTATAGTGGTACAACAAGTGTTAGCGGAATTCAAGTAAAGGGAGACTTAACTTATTGTGGTAACCTTGCTGTAAGTCAAGCAATCAGTATTACAAGTAATGGTAACTTTTTTATGAGTGGCTCATTAGTACAAGGAACTACAACAAACCCATTATTATCTTTTGAAGTTAAATCTAATGCCTTAGCGCAAATTGAAGGAAGCGTGACGATTTATGGAAATTTAAATATGAGTAGTGGAGGTACACTTCAAATCAATGGTGATTTGACTGTTTATGGTAATGTAAATATGGGAGCAAACTCTACGTTAGAATTTCAAGGAAATTCTTCTACTGCCAATGTTCATGGCACTTTAAATAGACATCAAAATAGTACTGTAAGTGGTCAATTTATCGACACCCAAAGTAAATTTTAAGTAATATAATTATTTTAATTTTTGAAAAGCCGAAGTCTTATGATCTTAGCTTTTTTTATATCATTAATTTTCTTGTTAACTCTAGTGAAGATGTGATTAAAATAAAATTATTCAATCTTTTAATAGTCTAATGTAATGCTAAAAGCGATGGAAGGACTAAAATATTTCCTTACTTTTGTATATCAATAAAAAACAAAAAATTATGGCATTAGAGATAACAGACGAAAATTTTGAAGAAACCGTATTGAAAAGTGATAAGCCAGTAATGGTAGATTTTTGGGCTGCTTGGTGCGGGCCTTGTCGTATGGTTGGACCTATCATTGATGAAGTAAGTAAAGAATACGATGGTAAAGCAGTAGTTGGTAAATTAGACGTAGATGCAAACCAAGAATTTGCAGCTAAATACGGGGTGAGAAACATTCCAACAGTACTAGTTTTTAAAGATGGAGAATTAGTGAATCGTCAAGTTGGGGTTTCACCTAAAAATACATACACAGAAGCTATTGATGCTTTATTGTAATATTATAAAGATATATTTTGTAAAAAGGTTTGGCGTAAGTCAAACCTTTTTTATTTTTAGTAGGTTATAAACCAAATTCAAATGAATTTACAAGACGAAGTCAATAAAAGTAATGGATTTACCAATATAGAATTATTGGCAAAGCAAGTGGTAGAAGGTTTTATTTCTGGAATGCACAAAAGTCCGTTTCACGGTTTTTCGGCAGAATTTGCCGAGCATAAAATTTATAATAATGGAGAAAGTACAAAGCATATAGACTGGAAATTGTATGCTAAGACCGATAAACTTTATACCAAACGCTATGAAGAAGAAACCAATTTACGATGCCATTTAATTATAGATAACTCTTCGTCGATGCACTATCCTAACTTAAAGCAACAAAGCCTTAATCAGCTAAATAAAATAGGTTTTGCCGCTTTAGCTTCAGCTTCACTAATGCAAATTTTAAAAAAGCAGCGCGATGCGGTAGGTTTAAGTGTTTATAGCGATACTTATGAATATTATGCTCCAGAAAAAGGGAGTGAGCGACATCATCATATGTTATTACATGCATTAGAAGAATTGGTATTACATAAACCCACTAATAAAAAAACCAAAACTTATACGTTTTTACATCAAATTGCGCAAAAAATGAAAAGACGTTCGTTAATTTTTCTATTTACAGATATGTTTCAAGACGATGAAGAAGAAGAGCGCTTATTTGAATCACTAAGGCATTTAAAATATAATAAACATGAGCTTGTATTGTTTCATACCTATGATGGCGATAAAGAGTTTCAATTCAATTTTGACAACGTTCCTAAACGCTTTATCGATGTAGAAACCGGTGAAGGAATCAACTTGTATTCTGAAACGGTTAAAGAAAATTATGAAGCAGCTGTTAGCGATTATTTTAATCGGCTTAGACTAAAATGTATGCAGTACCAAATTAAATACGTTCCAGTAGAAATTCATCGTTCTTTTGATGATGTACTTACTACCTATATGGTAGAGAGAAGTAGATTCTAAAATAAGTCTCGAAAAGCCGATATTATGGATAGAATTAAAGTGGCTATTTTGATTTATTTCTATGATATCAATTTTAATTGATGCCTTTTAAATCCGATTTGAATTTTTTATTTAAAAATAATTAAATTTTTTTCATGCTTATTTTATTGAATTTCAGCTGGTTGATTTTACTCCGTGTTGTTGGGCTAAAAAAAAGTTTAAAATTAGTTTGCAGAAACGAAAATCAGTCTTATATTTGCACTCGCAATGACGCAACGGTCTGGTAGTTCAGTTGGTTAGAATACCTGCCTGTCACGCAGGGGGTCGCGAGTTCGAGTCTCGTCCAGACCGCAAAATTGCTAAAAGCTTCAATGGAAACATTGGAGCTTTTTTTACGAAGTTGTGTTGTGAGTACTAAATTTAAGTATTTGGTATTTTATGTTGATGTGTTTCAACCAATGAGAAGCTTTTCCTGTTTAAAGGAGAGGCTTTTTTTGGATCAAGTCCAAAATCTGGGTTTTTACGATTTTAAGAATATAATTTAATCAATCGATATAAGAAGTATTCGGTATTCCTCACTCCTCTAAATTGTGATCTAAAAGCCTTTACTTTGGCATTAAAGGATTCAGCTGAA
>NZ_JAHWDF010000010.1 GCF_019311235.1 Mesonia aestuariivivens
TGATGTAACCATGGAATGTGAAGTTCTAGCTACAGATGTAACCGAGCCAACAGCTACCGATAATTGTGGTGGAACAGTAACCGTAACTAACGATGCGAGTTTCCCTATTTCAACACAGGGGACTACCATAATCACTTGGACCTATGAAGATGAAAACGGAAATACTTCAACGCAAACACAAAACGTAATCATTGATGATGTATCCGCGCCGATTGCCGATCAAGCTACTTTAGCTGATGTAACCATGGAATGTGAAGTTCTAGCTACAGATGTAACCGAGCCAACAGCTACCGATAATTGTGGTGGAACAGTAACCGTAACTAACGATGCGAGTTTCCCTATTTCAACACAGGGGACTACCGTCATTACCTGGACCTATGAAGATGAAAACGGAAATACTTCAACGCAAACACAAAACGTAATCATTGATGATATCACCGCTCCGGTTGCCGATCAAGCTACTCTAGCCGATATTAATGCGGAATGTGAAGTTCTAGCTACAGATGTAACCGATCCAACAGCTACCGATAACTGTGGAGGAACAGTAACCGTAACCAATGATGCAACTTTCCCGATCACCACACAAGGAACTACCATAATCA
This sequence comes from Mesonia aestuariivivens, assembly GCF_019311235.1. Taxonomy (GTDB): domain Bacteria; phylum Bacteroidota; class Bacteroidia; order Flavobacteriales; family Flavobacteriaceae; genus Mesonia; species Mesonia aestuariivivens. The sequence goes on from NZ_JAHWDF010000010.1 coordinate 603, forward strand.
CTTGGACCTATGAAGATGAAAACGGTAATACTTCAACGCAAACACAAAACATCAATGTAGTGGCTTCACCGATTGCAGGAGTTTCTTTAGATGATGTTACCGTTACCTATGATGGAAGTGTACACACAGTATCCGTAAATAATTTACCTGCCGATGCAAGTGTAAGTTATACTACTTCACCTAGTACAGGAACTTCCAATGGAGCTATTGATGTAGGAACTTATACGGTAACCGCTGTAGTAAGTCCTGCGGCTTCCGCTGTAAATTGTGATCCAATTACACTGACAGCCACCTTAAGCATTGAGCAAGCTACACAAATCATCAATTTTGATGCACTTCCAGTAATGAGTTTAGAAAATGATGCTGATTTTCAGCTGGAAGCCACAGCGAGTTCCGGACTTCCAGTAGCCTACACTTATACGTTTACTGCAGCAAATCCTCCAGCAACGGTTACTTCTACAGGTTTTGTTGATTTAATAACTTCTGGTAGTATCGAAATTACGGCACAACAGCCTGGAAATGCTAATTATTTACCTGCAGCTCCAGTAACGCAAACCTTAACAATTACCAGTCAAGATGCCGCTATAAGCTGGATTCGTGTGGCAGGAGATATTTATGATAATCCTTCCAATGAAATCTATTATTTGATCGATTGTCAAAATAACGTAAGTCAAGTTGAAATAGAAATTGGAACTGAAGCTAATGCAAGCCTTTTTCCTAGTGATGGCTTTATCATTGAAACACCAGTTCCCGGTATCTACCAACAAGAAATAACGGTGACCTCTCAAGATGAAAACAATACAGAAACTTACAAAGTGATGATCGAAAAGCAGTTTCAATTTTCTGATATTATAACACAAAAATTTGATAATGTGTTACTGGTCAATAACAACACTAATACCAACGGGGGGTATCGTTTTGTAGATTATGAGTGGTTTAAAGATGATGTTCTTATAGGAGATGATTCCCAGTATTATTCTGCCGGACCTAATGCGACAGACAAGTTAGATCCAGCCGCTGATTATTATGTACGAATGAAAACTGAAAATGGAGCGTGGCTACAAACCTGTGTGGGGCACCCTACTTTGGTGAATAGTTTCTCTGCTAACATATACCCCAACCCTAATGAACCTGGAAGAGTTTTAAATGTAGCAATTGAAGATTATAAAATTTCAGCAAAAAATCCGTTACACGTTCAATTATTTACGCTGCAAGGAGTACAAGTGGGAGATTGGAAATCTACTAACAACTACACACAATTAAGTATTCCTAACCTGTTAGCTGCTGGGGTGTATATTGTAGATTGTTCTTCAGGAAAAAACAAACGTACCTTTAAATTAATTATAGAATAATATCATCAATATGAATTTAAAAAATCAATATAGTAAACTAACCAAGGCAAAATATAATGTTGCCTTGGTTAGCCTTACGCTGTTATTTATGAGTCAGCTAGGCTTTGCTCAATCACAACACGAAATCTCTATCGTAGGCTCAGGAGTATTTTCAACGGTATCTTACGATACTCAAAACGCCTATATAGATCAAGCTCAAAACGGAAGCATTGGCCTAGGTTATAGCTTCTATTTTAGTCGCCAATGGGCGGTAAATATTGGAGCTGAATATGAGCAATTTAAAGCTAGCCTTGTTTATAATACGTTGCAGTTAAGCAGTGAAGCGGTAGATATAGAAGGTGAAAATTTTGAATATCGTTACAGCGCCGATAATTATGAGGAAGAGCAAAAACTAAATGTGATTAACATTCCGTTGACCGTACAGTTTCAAACTGATGGAGAGACTAAATTCTATGCCCGTTTAGGAGGTCAAGTAAGTCTAATTAATAAAGCTGAATACGCTACCTCGATTAGAACTTTGACTACTAGCGGATATTACGCGCAATATGATGCAGAGTTGTTTGACCCTAGCTTCATGGGTTTTGGAAGATATACTAACCTTTCTCAAAAAAGTCAAGAATTAGAACTCGACACTTCTTTTGCTGCAGTGATTGAAGCTGGCGTAAAACGTGAAATCGATAATATTGGTGGACTATACATTGGGCTTTTCTGTAACTACGGCTTAAATACCATAGATAAAGATACAGAAAACACACCGCTAATTGAATACAATACTGAAAACCCTACAAGCTTAAAAACAAACAGTGTGCTAAACACCAACCTAGCTGAAGACGTAAGACTAATCTCTTATGGAATTAAACTGAGGTTTGCTTTAGGTGGGTATTAATCACTAAGTTTTTTTTAAAAAATAAAAGCCTCCCCTAACCCGGAAGGCTTTTTTTATTGAGGTTCAATACGATTCTAGTATTTGTTCCACTACCTAGCAATAAGCAGTAGTAAGTAGCGAAAAGAATAATTTTATTAAATTAGAGTTATCACTACCTCACAATTAACATTATATAGGCTAACTAACCAGCTAAAAGTTTTTTAAATTAGTAGCACCTATTAACATAGAAAATTGCTAAAAATAGAAGCATACAACTTTATTTTAAACATTTTCCCTAAGCACTCTAAGGCTGTCACTAGCAAAGCCTAGGCATCCCCCTAGTGCGAGCATAGTGAGTCCAGTATGCAAGCATATCTAAACCACTATACAGCACTATATAGTGGACTGAAACTGGAGTGATACTTTTTACACTGTATTTACACTACGAATTATATACGTCTACAGCCTGTTTGGCTATTTTTTTTCAACCTTAAACGCTACATTATTCTTAGCAATATCAAATTATTGGCTTAAAAATTCATGAATACGCTCTTCTATTAAATTTTCATAAGAATCATATTTTTCAATTAAACTTAAGTTTTTTGATTATCAATTTTCTGGCTTCGAACCCTAAAAGCACTACTATCTTTACTTTATAAACTTATAGCTGTTTGTATTCAACTCCCCTATTTTATTTTTTCAGTAATGGTTGAAGAAACACTTACAAAACCTATGGAAAACAAGAATAAAAACAAGATAAACCCTAAATTTCAAAAAAAATAGCTAAATTCAACAAATTACATTTCTTCAGAAACCTTTAACAATTGGCTGTGTTTTTAATTTATACTTTAGAGTACTAAAACTTTAAATTATGGCTTTGCTCAGTAAAATCAAAAACACCATTGGTTTACTTAAAGATGTAGACTTAGACAAGCTTGCTAAACTCAATGAAAAAATTGATTTGAAGGAAGCGATGAATACTTTAGGAAGTCTCGACGACAGGCAGATTAAAGGATTAATGAAGATGCTGAATAACCAAGGCAAAAAAGGACAACACAAACTTCCTCCTATAGATGGAGATTTTTATAATCTCGATTTAAAACTTACCGAAGAGCAGCGAGCACTGCAGATGAGGGTAAGAAATTTCATGGAAGATGAAGTTAAGCCACTAGTTAACGATTACTGGAATAAAGCAAAATTTCCTTTTGAAATCATCGAAAAATTTGCCAAACTAAATATTACGGGAGTTCCTTACGAAGGTTATGGTTGCCCCAACCTTCCGTTTTTAATGGAAGGGATTATTGCCCAAGAAATTGCTCGTGTAGATGTTTCTATTTCTACTTTCTTCGGAGTTCACAGTGGTTTAGCGATGGGCTCAATTTACCTCTGCGGTAGTGAAGAGCAAAAACAAGAATGGTTACCCAAAATGCAAAAATTAGAAAAAATTGGCGCATTTGGTCTTACCGAACCTAATGTAGGTTCTGCCGTTTCTCAAGGCATGGAAACCACTTGCAAATTTGATGGTGAAAATTGGGTTCTTAACGGACAAAAAAAGTGGATTGGTAATGCTACGTTTGCCGATGTGATAATTATTTGGGCAAAAGATGTAGATTCTCACCAAGTAAAAGGCTTTATTGTTAGAAAAGAAAATCCAGGCTTTAAAGCAGAAAAAATGGAAGATAAAATGGCGTTGAGAATTGTTCAAAATGCCATTATTACTTTAACCGATTGTAAAATTACTGAAAGCGACCGCTTACAAAATGCCAATTCGTTTAGAGATACCGCAAAAGTGCTGAAGATGACTCGCGCTGGTGTAGCTTGGCAAGCCGTTGGTTGCGCACGCGGAGCTTACGAAAGCGCTTTAAAATACACTAAAAAAAGAGAGCAATTTGGAAAACCGATTGCTTCGTACCAATTGGTACAAAATCATTTGGTAGAAATGCTTTCTAATTTAACCGCCATGCAAACCATGGTTTTTAGACTTTCAGAAATGCAAGACGCTGGTATTTTAACCGATGAACACGCCTCTCTCGCAAAAGTATATTGCAGTATGCGAACGCGAGATATTGTAAGTAGAGCACGTGAAGTATTAGGAGGCAACGGTATTTTGTTAGAGCACGATGTGGCAAGATTTGTTGCCGATGCTGAAGCTATTTACAGCTATGAAGGAACTAAAGAAATAAATTCACTAATTGTAGGACGCGCTATTACAGGATATAGCGCATTTGTATAAAATTTTTCATGAATAAAATTGTATTGATCTGCCCAGAAAGAAACGATGTTTCTAAATGGGTAGAAACGTTTAAAAAAGAAAATGAATCATTAACCATTGAAGTATATCCCGAGGATACCGATCGCGAAAAAACAGAGTTTGTTGCTACTTGGAATCCGCCGGCAGATGCTTTTGAAAAGTTTCCGAATTTAAAAGTAATTGCTTCTATGGCTGCTGGAGTAAAACATATTACTTCAAAAGAAATTCCAAAGAATGTAAAAGTTACCCGAGTTAAAGACGATTATCTCAATTACGATTTAAGCTATTTTGTGTTGAATTCTATTTTGAATTATTTACGAAATATGCCCTTATATTTTCAGCATCAAGAAGAAAAAACGTGGAATAGACAAGCTTATAAAAGACCAAAAGACACCACTGTTGGTATTTTAGGCTTCGGAAATATTGGACAAGCGATAGGTAAAGTATTGCACAAAAACGATTTTGAAGTTTTGGGTTGGTCTCGTTCTAAAAAAGAAGTAGAAGGAATCACCACTTACGAAGAACCTCAACTAGATGAGTTTTTAGCTAAAGTTGAAGTTTTGGTTTGTATGCTTCCACATACGCCAGCAACTGAAAATATTTTAAATAAAAAATTGTTTCAGCAATTACCGAAAGGAGCTTATCTTATTAACGTGGGGCGCGGGGCGCATTTACAGGAAGAAGATTTTTTAGCTGCTTTAGCATCGGGGCAACTTTCTGGAGCTGCTTTAGATGTATTTAAAACCGAGCCATTACCTAAAGAACATTCATTTTGGAATCACGATAAAATAACCATTACCCCACATACAGCAAGCATTACCAATCCGAAAACTATTGTGCCTAAAATGATAGAAAATTATAATCGAATGAAAAACAATGAAACTTTGAAAGACGAAGTAGATTTACAAAAAGGTTATTAATGGTTTTTATATCTTAACCTAATGATGCTCTACCTTACTTTTGCAATAATTGCGGTAGGAATATTTCTTTTTATAAAAGATTATTTCACTATCGATACGACCTCTATTTTAATTATGTCGCTATTTATTGTGTCTGGAGTTTTAAATCCAGAAGAAGGCTTTTCAGGCTTTAATCATCCTGCAACAATCACCTTAGGCTGTATGTTTGTGATTAGCGCCGCGATTTTTAAATCGGGGCTTATTGACGGTTTATCGAGTAAAATTATACGAGTCGCCAAAATAAATTACTTTTTTGCGCTGCTTATTTTTTGCTTATCGGCAGCAGTATTTTCTGCATTTATTAATGATACTGCTGTGGTTGCTTTACTCATCCCGATGGCGCTATTGGTATGTAGAGAAACCAATATTTTGCCTTCACGTTTACTAATTCCTATTTCATTTTCAGCATTATTTGGAGGTACTTGCACTTTAATAGGTACTTCAACCAATATTTTGGTGAGTAGTTATGCGCAAAAAAGCGGACTCGAACCTTTGGGTATGTTCGAGTTTTCGCTACCTGCTTTGTGTTTATTTACGATTGGGATGACGTATTTATTAATCGCTTCTCCATTATTACTTCCGAAGCGAAAAAGCCATAAAAACTCCTTAAAAAAACAGACCGAAAAATATTTAGCTGAATTAGAGCTGACAGAAGAAAGTCAAGATATTGATAAAAAGATAGGTAAAACCAGTTTGATTCAGGATTACAACGCTCAGGTTTTAATGCTGAAAAGAAGTCATCATCGGGTGTATGAAATTAATGAAGAAACAATCTTAAGAAAAGGTGATGTACTAAAAATTATTATTCACCCACAACACTTAGCTAAACTTAAAGAAAGTAAAAACTATGCACTTTTTGGTGACGAACAACTTCTTGAAGATGATGATGCCGAGAAGAAAATCTATGAAGTGATGATACCCTATGGTTCATCGCTTGCTGGTAAATCTTTACAACAACTCAATTTCAGAAATAGTTATTATGCTTCCGTTTTAGCCATTAGGCATCGTAAAGAAATGATTACAGAAGATGTTTCTAATCTTACGCTAAGAGAAGGCGATATGTTATTGCTATATACTTCAGATGCGAGTTTAACGAAGCTCGTATCTAAAAAACTAGTCGTAACTTTATCTAAGTACAAGGCGAAAAAATTAAACCTTAAAAAAGCAATTCCTACCTTAGTTATTTTAGTCGGTGTTATTTTAGCAGCAGCTTTAAACATCACCTCTATTTTAATAAGTGCATTAGTGGGTGCTTTATTAATTGTCACCACAACCATTTTAAAACCAAAGGAAGCCTACGAAGCTATTGAATGGAAAGTGATTTTTATGATGGCAGGCGTACTGTCTATGGGCAAAGCTTTAGAAAAAACGGGAGGTTCAGATTTAATTTCAGACTTTATCTACGATTTTATGGGCAGTTTCGATCCAAGAATCACCTTAAGTTTAATTTTTTTAGCTACCTTTTTATCGACCAATGTGCTCTCGAGTAAAGCGGCAGCGGCACTAATGACCCCAATTGTCATTAGCTTAGCGTCCGCCATGCAAGTGGAAGCCAAACCCTTTTTAATTGCGGTGATGTTTGCGTGTTCGTTAACTTTTATGACACCGGTAAGCTACCCTACCAATACGATGGTTTATGCACCGGGTAATTATAAATTTAAAGATTACTTAAAAATTGGTACTCCGCTAAATTTTATTATTTGGGTAGCTGCCTCATTTATAATTCCATTATTTTTCCCGTTTTAATATGAAAAAAGTAAGACTACATAATCCATTTAAACCAAAGGTTATTAACGAAAAAAAGTTAAGGGAACACTTAGCTTTAGAACGCACTAAACTTGCCAACGAGCGTACACTCTTGGCTTACATAAGAGCTTCATTATATTTATTAGTTGGTGGTATTGCCTTGCTTAAAATTGAAGAATATCCAGAAGTGCACAGCTTGGGTTATATTTCGCTTTGTGTATGTGTGATCTTCATTATTATTGGGGTTTGGCGTTATATTGCTTTAGAGAGAAAATTAAAAAATCTACTTTTGCCCAATGATGCTTCAGAAGAAATTTCTGAAGAAAAAATCGAGTCTTAAATGCTGCAAAATTTTACGCACTACTTTCTTCATTTTATTGCTATTGGAGGTATTGCTTACCTTTATGATAAAACTAACTGGAAAATGTATTGGCTTATTTTAGTAGCGACTATGCTTGTAGATGTAGATCACGTATTGGCAGATCCTATTTTTCAACCCCAACGATGTAGTATTAATTTTCATTTATTGCACACGTATTATGCTATTACGATTTATTGTTTAGGAGCCATTTTAATAAAGCATAAAATTGTAAGATTGATTTGTATCGGACTTTGTTTTCATATGTTTACCGACAAAATTGATTGTTTATGGAATAATTTTGGCTAACTTTAATTTATGAAAATCTATACGTTTATTATTTTCATCTTGATCACGCTTCAAGTGAAATCTCAAGAAATCACCACTAGCCTAGTAGAAAAAACGCCGTTTAATTTAGAACAATTTGTAGGGGTAGATAAGTTTAACAATTTCTACGGAATAAAGAATAACACACTGTATAAGTTAGAGGGAGCTAAACACTATCAATTTGCAGATTTACAACTGGGAGAACTCACCTCGGTAGATTTATTAAACCCTTTAAAAATAACACTGTTTTACAAAAATACCAATACCGTAGTTTTTGTAGACAATCGCTTAAATGAAATTAATCGAATTAACTTTACGACAATTTCTAATTTCAGAAATATTGCTTTTGCCACTACAGGCAAAGATAAAAGTTTATGGATTTATAATATAGATGAACAACAACTAGAACTCTTTAATTATCATACTTCAAAAGCTATTTTACATACCCAACCTATTAGTAACGAACTATTATCTCAAAAAAGTAATTATAATTTCTGCTGGTTATTGCAGCAAGAAAAGCTAGAATATTACAATAGCTACGGAAGTTTTATGGGGAGTTACAAAGTTCCTAAAAACTTTAAATTTTCAGAACACAACCATCTTATTGTTGGTAAAACTGATGAGAAATGGTTGATCTTAAGAAAGAATCATTCTTCATTTGAAACCTTATCAGTTTCTCAAAATGCCGTTAAAGATTTTTATTTAAATAACGAAAACCTTTATATTTACGTCGATAATTTGATTTATCAATATCAACTTAACCTATCAAACGAATAAGCATATGCATGTTGCCATTGCTGGAAATATTGGTGCAGGAAAAACTACCTTAACCCAATTATTAGCTAAACATTATCAGTGGGAACCTCAATATGAGGATGTTTTAGAAAACCCTTATTTAGAAGATTTTTATAACCAAATGGAACGTTGGTCGTTCAACCTTCAGATTTATTTTCTAAACAGTAGGTTTCGTCAAATTCTAGAAATTAGAGAAAGTGGAAAGAGTATTATTCAAGACCGCACCATTTATGAAGATGCATTTATTTTTGCTCCCAATCTTCATGCAATGGGCTTATTGACAAACAGAGATTTTGAAAATTATAAGTCATTGTTCGATTTAATGGAAAGTGTTACCAAACCTCCAGATCTGCTTATTTATTTGAGAAGCAGCATTCCTAATTTGGTGGCGCAAATTCAAAAAAGAGGTAGAGAGTATGAAAACTCCATCTCTATAGATTACCTAAGTAGATTAAACGAACGCTATGAAGCTTGGGCGCACGATTACAAAAAAGGAAATTTATTAATTATAGATGTAGATGATATTAATTTTGTAGATAATCCTGAAGATTTAGGGGAAATTATCAATAAGATTGACGGTGAACTACACGGATTGTTTTAAATGAAAATAAATATGGAATCTACTAAACTAAAAAGACCTAAACATAAAGGCTCACCTCAACTTTTTAAAAATCCTATTTTAGAAAAGTTAACCCATACGCATATCTCCTTACCACTAATTATTTTTTCGGCAATTTCTGCTGCATTAATTTATTATGGTATTATTGAAAAAGGATTTAAAACTCCAGAAATTATTTTGTTGTTTTTTGCAGGGCTGCTATTCTTCACTTTTGTAGAATATATGATGCACCGTTATTTATACCATATTCCAGCAACATCGGAGCGCAAGCAAAAGATTTCTTACACCATGCACGGCGTACACCACGATTACCCAAAAGACAAATCTAGATTAGCCATGCCGCCCGTGCTTAGTTTAATTATAGCTACTGTACTTTTTATAGTTTACAGAGTGGTTTTAGGAGATTTTGTTTTTGGTTTTCTAGCAGGATTCTTAATTGGCTATGCTGGTTATTTAGCGGTTCACTATTCTGTACACGCTTTTAAGGTGCCCAATAACTTTTTAAAAGTACTATGGCATCATCATAGTATTCATCATTATCGCGAATCTGATAGGGCTTTTGGTGTTTCTTCAACCTTATGGGATCATATTTTCAGAACAATGCCTAGAAAAAATCCGTTAGGGAGAAGAGCTGCAACAGGAACAAGTATAGATGATTAAATAATATAACCATTTTCACGTGCGTGTTGTGTTGCTTCTTCCGAATTATGCACCATAAGCACCGGGGTGGTTTCAAAATTATCAATAATACCTTTTACACGCTGCATTTGCTTCTTATGATTTACACTTCTTAGGTAAATACATAAAATTCTATCTGCAAACTGTGCCGCTATATCTGTATAAATAGAAGCATCGTGTTCGCCACTGTCTCCAATTAAAATAAAATTTAAATGCGGATAATTGTTTAAAATATTTATAATTTGTCGTTGCTTGTGTGGTTTTTCTGGTTTTAGAGTAGTGTCAAAAGGTCCGTGTATATTTCTTAACAAAATAGGCCCCTTAGGAAAGTGATTGTGATCTAAGAACAGCTTTAAATATTCATACAAATTCCACGGACTGTTACTGATATAAAACATTGGGTTTTTCGAACTTTCTTGCAAGCCTACTGCCAATTTTTGATAAAGCTCTGGAGCACCTTTTAGCGGTATTCTTTTATAAGCATTAGTAAACAACGAGTTTTTTAATAAACGCCATTTTAAAAAAGAAGTTACTCCCGTATGCAAAATAGTGTCGTCTATATCACTAATCACTCCAAATTCAGCTTTCTTATCGGGTACTAACAGCTCTCCTTTAAATGGGTTAGCTATTAACTTAGTTTTCGCAAAAAGCTGTCCTTTATAAAATAATTTAACGTCTAACCAGCCATCTTTGTCGGCGTATTCTGCTAGATCTTCATTTAATTTTTTATCAAATAAAAAATAGCCTTCTTTATTGGTTTGAGTAACAAACTCTTGTTTATTGGGAAGTTGTAATAAAATTTTCTCTTCCGGAATTTCAAAACTATCAAACTGCTTATAAGTATTTTTTACAGTTTTAAAAAAGTTTTGTTCTTGTTCAATCTTAAGGGGTTCGTTATCTAATAAACGACCGTAAACATATAAATGATGTGGGGTGGCATAACTACGATAAGGCATTATTAAAATTTGTTCATAATTTTTATATCGCCCAAGTAGTTTTTTTATCCTTCTAATCATTCATTTATTTTTGGATTTGAAAGGTAAAGATTTTATCAACGATTTCTATAAACTTAGAGTTTCTTTAAGAGTATTTTTAATTTGAAACAGGGTATAAAAAAAGCGATTCTTTACGAACCGCTTTTTATTATTTTATAATTAGCTAAAATTACTTAATGCTTACTTCTTGCATTGGCACATCACTATCTTTAAATCTAGCAATACATTGTTCTACAATATCTTTAGCTTCTTTCGCGTCTCCCCAATCTCCTACATCTACTTTCTTTTCTTCTAAATCTTTATAAACACGGAAGAAATGTTCTATCTCTTTAATTAGGTGAGGGTTTAAACCACTAAGGTCATCTACTTTATTAGCAATAGGGTCACTTACTGGTACACAGATAATTTTTTCATCAGGACCTTTTTCATCTGCCATATGAAAAACACCAATAGGCTTTACTTCTATCACACAACCAGGAAATGTAGGTTCGGTTACTAAAACTAAAACATCTAACGGATCACCATCTAACGCTAAAGTTTCTGGCACAAAACCATAATCTGCAGGATACATCATAGATGAAAAAATCATTCTATCGTATCTAATTTTTTTTAGCTCAAAATCATATTCATATTTATTTCGGCTTCCTTTCGGTATCTCTATTAAAACATCAAACGTCATTGTAAAAAATATTATCTGTTAATCTTATTAGTTAAATTTAAACAAGACTGCAAATTTAACAAATGTCGCGCTTATTAACTACGTTTTTAGAAATAAAAACCAAAAGATCCCGTCACACCAAATTTTCTAGCCCCTGGATTTTCAAAATAATTTCCTCTAAAGTGAAAGTCTAGTCTAAATACTCTAAAAATATTACCTACTCCTACACTATAGGACCAATAAGGTTTATCACTAGGCGCCATTAAAACAGGATTAGAATAAGAGGCATTAAGTGCTTGATTACTGTCAGATATGGTTCCGCTTACAGCTCTTACCGCAACAATTTCTCGTAAATTTAAATCTCTTAACAATGGTATTCTACCAAAAAATCTTCCGTTAAAATTATGCTCTATATGTATACTGGTATAGGTGTCTGTCACAAATTCATAAAAATCTAATAATGGATAAGAACCATAAATAGAAAAAAGCGTTTGATTACCAGGGACAACATTGAGAAGACCTAAAGGCACATCTCCAAAGGTTTTTCCTGCTTCGATAGTCGTGGTGAGTTTACCCACACCTCCCAATTGCCAAGGATGCCTATAATAAAACTGAAGTCTTTCGTATTCAAAATCACTATTGAATACATCTTTAACTCCTACCCCATAATTTAAAAACAAGCGTGGAAAATCTCCTTCGTTAATTAGGATACGTTCTACCCCATAACCCGTAGTTTTCCTTCCTGGCGAGTAGGTAATCATGGTAGAAATTTCAGTTTGCTTAATTTCTGAAGCTGTTTCTGTTCGCGCTTCATTGGTGTAGTAATCTAAACTAAATTGATCTGAAGCAGATTGTAAGGTTCTAAAAGAACCGCCTACACGAACTTCTAAATTTTTCAAGGGCTCTATTTCTAAAGCTAAAGTGCTTAAATTTATATCGGTAAGACTCGTATTAGAGCCTACTGTAATTAAAGAAGAAGAAGCTAAACTACGACCTAAGACATCGTTAGTGTTGGTTAAACTGGCTCCTAATTGCTCTATATCTCTACGATTACCTCCACTTAAAATTAATCTTGAGCGTTCATCTACCAACAACTTACCTGCCAAACCATACTTAAACTTGTTGTCTTTAAAACCATAAGCCGTATACCCCTCAATTCGCCAAGGGTCATTTCTTCCAAAATAAGTTCTCCCTCCAGCACGTACTCTAATGCCTTCAACATCATTATAACCGAAAGTTGAAAATATAGGCCCGAAGTCAAAATTATCAAATTCTACATAGCCTGATGCTAAAATAGATCCTATATTATATAAGCGCTGGAATGCTCTAACTGTTTTAAGTGTATCTAACATATCGTACACTTTACGCTCATCTTTATTTAGTGCTTCTAACCTATTCTGTTCCCAAAAGGTACTATCACGGTGATAAACCTGATCTATATATTGCTCTCGATTATTATTATAAAACGCTTCTCCCTTATCTATATTAAAACTATACTCATCATAAAGTGTAGTACGCTTACCATACACACCCCTAGCATCTTCTTTTTTTTGAAATGAAAAATCTGACATAAAATGATCTCGGGTAATGAGAAAAATTGAATCATTTAATACTTCAAAATCTTGTTCGATATAGATATCTCTAATCCAATTAATATTAGCGCTTTTGGTAGCTGCTAATTTTATTCTCTTTATTGCCCAAGTGGTATCATTTACCCAAAAATCACCTTTAAATGTAAGTTCGTTTTTATGTCTTGGGTAATAAACAATTTTATAACACCATTTATTATCTATATAACTACTATCGGCCAATACATAATTATAAACACCAACGCCTGTAGTAGACAGAGGGCTTACAAAACTTTTATCAAAGAATTTCAGGTAATTATCATATACATTATACTCTTTATATAAGTCTTTAATGAAGGCAATTAAGGTTTGGTTATCACTAAAACCAGAATTTTTATTTCCTATAAGGGTTTCTTTCTTTTGATTGGTTTCATTATTACCATAAACTCTAGAAACTGCTTCATTTATAAAAATGGGCAGGTAGGTTTTTCCGGTAATATTATTGGTATCGGTTTCTTCAAAAATAAACTCCATACCTTTAAAAATACGACTATTAATTAAAGAGCTGTCTATCGTATTTAAATCAAACTCTTGCTTTTCGTATTTTTTATACTGGTATTGATCAAACATGTAAATACCATTGTCTCTTTTATTTTCCCAGATTTTTTTTAAGATATCTATCGCTGGGTTATTTTTTTTTGAAGTTTTACCTTGATAAATAACGACTTCATCTAATGCACTAGCTTCCTCTTCTAAGATGATTTTTATATCATAGGTGACAGATTTCTGAAGGTCTAAAGAGGTAGATTTAAAACCTACAAATGAAATTTGAAGAGAAGTGTAGTTATTTTCAGATTCTAAATAAAAACTACCATCATCATTGGTGATAGTACCTACAGAAGAGTTTGTAAAAATAACGTTCGCAAACGGAACGGGGCTGCCGCTTTCATCATTCACCACACCACTAACTTTGGTCTGTGAAAATACAGAAAGAACACTAAAAAGGCTTAAACAAAGTAGGTAAACATATCTCATATAAAATAAAAAACTTCATCTCCTGGGCAGGAGATGAAGTGGTAAATATAAGTGTATAATTTACTTATACATAACTTTTTTAACAGCTTTAACAACATCATTGCTATTAGGCAACCATTCTTTCAGCAATTCTGGAGAATATGGTGCTGGAGTGTCTGCTGTATTTATCTTAATTATCGGCGCATCTAAGAAATCAAATGCTTGCTCTTGTACTCTATAAGTTATTTCTGTAGAAACATTACCAAAAGGCCAAGCTTCTTCTAAAATTACTAATCTATTAGTTTTCTTGATAGATTTAATAATCGCATCATAATCTAATGGACGTACCGTTCTTAAATCTATTATTTCTGCAGAGATGTTTTCTTTCGCTAATTCATCAGCAGCTTTATAAGCTTCTTTGATAATTTTACCAAAAGAAACAATGGTCACATCAGAACCTTCTCTTTTAATATCTGCTTTTCCAATTGGGATCACCACATCTTCGTCGGCTTCTGGCACTTCGCCTTTATCACCATACATCTGCTCACTTTCCATAAAAATTACAGGATCGTCATCACGAATAGCGGCTTTTAACAAACCTTTTGCGTCTGCAGGATTAGAAGGGACAATCACTTTTAAGCCAGGGCAGTTTGCATACCAACTTTCAAAAGCTTGAGAGTGCGTAGCTCCTAATTGACCTGCGGAAGCTGTTGGGCCTCTAAATACAATTGGACAATTAAATTGCCCACCAGACATTTGTCTAATTTTAGCTGCATTGTTAATAATTTGATCGATACCTACCAAACTAAAGTTAAAGGTCATGTATTCTATAATTGGTCTCGCACCAGTCATTGTAGATCCCACACCAATACCACTAAAGCCAGCTTCAGCAATTGGTGTATCGATTACACGTTCTGGACCAAACTCGTCCAACATTCCTTTAGAAGCTTTATAAGCTCCGTTATATTCAGCAACCTCTTCACCCATCAAATACACCGCTTCATCACGACGCATTTCCTCACTCATTGCCTCAGCTACTGCTTCTCTAAATTGAATTGTTCTCATTATTATTCGGCTATATTTTACAATTCACAAAAATAAGGAATACAGTTGCAAAACCTATAGAAAATCAAAGAAAAAAAATATTATGCAAGCATAGTATTTTATTATGAAATTCATTATATTCGCAATAAACAATTTTATAAATCTAATTTTTAAACATAAAATACTACGAAAATGAAAATATTAGTCTGTATAAGTCACGTTCCAGACACTACTTCTAAAATTAACTTTACAGAAGGGGATACCAAATTTGATACGAACGGAGTTCAATTTGTAATTAATCCTAACGATGAGTTTGGTTTAACTCGTGCCATGTGGTTTAAAGAAAAGCAAGGCGCATCTGTAGATGTAGTAAATGTAGGAGAAGCAGATACAGAACCTACACTTAGAAAAGCATTAGCCATTGGTGCAGATAATGCCATTAGAGTGAACACTCCTGCCAAAGATGGTTTTCAAGTCGCAAAAGAATTAGCAAAAGTTGCACAAGACGGTGGTTATGATTTAATTATTGCAGGGAGAGAATCTATAGATTACAATGGAGGAATGGTACCAGGTATGCTTGCTAAATTAATGAAAGCTAATTTTGTAAATACCTGTGTTAGTTTAGAGGTTGAAGGAGATAAAGCTACAGCAATTAGAGAAATTGACGGTGGTAAAGAAACCCTAACGACAGAACTTCCTTTAGTTATTGGAGGGCAAAAAGGTCTCGTGGAAGAAAGTGATCTTAAAATACCTAACATGCGTGGAATTATGATGGCCCGTAAAAAACCATTAAATGTAGTTGAACCTCTGGGTGCTGATGAAAAAACCTCAGCCAATAAATTTGAAAAACCTGCTCCTAAAGGAGAGGTTAAACTTATCGATAAAGACAATTTAGATGAATTGATTAACCTTCTACATAATGAAGCAAAAGCAATTTAAAAGAATTTCAAATTAGTCGAATTAAATAAAAAAAGAAAACTATGTCAGTTTTAGTATATATAGAATCAGAAAACGGAAAATTTAAAAAAGCCTCTTACGAGTCTGCATCTTACGCAAAAGGTGTTGCAGATCAATTAGGCACATCTGTTACCGCTATCACCATTAATGCAGATGATCACGAAAGTTTATCAAAATACGGTGTCAATAAAGTATTACAAGTAAAAAACGACCAACTTTCTAAATTTAATGCAGATGCTTATGCAGATGTTATTTCACAAGCTGCAAAAAGCGAAGACGCCAAAGTTGTAGTGCTTGGGCAAACTGCTAATGATAAATATGTAGCGCCTATTATCGCTGTAAACCTAGAAGCAGGTTACGCTTCTAACGTTGTTGCTCTGCCAGAAAGCTTTTCCCCTTTTACAGTAAAAAGAAATGCGTTTACCAATAAAGCATTTAATTTCACTTCTATTAACAGCGAAATAAAAGTATTAGGAATTGCTAAAAACGCTTACGGATTAAAAGAAAACGAAACTACTGCTACTATAGAAGAATTCTCTCCAAGCTTAGAAGCTAGTGACTTTTCTGTACATGTAGCCTCTGTAGATAAAGCTACAGATAAAGTAACCATTGCCGATGCAGAAATTGTAGTTTCTGCTGGTCGTGGACTCAAAGGACCTGAAAATTGGGATATGATTGAGAACCTTGCAACTACATTGGGAGCTGCAACGGCATGCTCTAAACCTGTAAGTGACATGGGATGGAGACCCCACGGCGAACACGTAGGGCAAACAGGCAAACCCGTAGCCGCAAATCTTTACATTGCTATTGGTATTTCTGGTGCTATTCAACATTTAGCGGGAATTAATGCCTCTAAATATAAAGTTGTCATCAATAATGACCCAGAAGCACCTTTCTTTAAAGCCGCAGATTACGGCATAGTAGGCGATGCTTTTGAGATCGTTCCGCAACTCAATGAAAAATTAAAAGAATTTAAAGCAAATAACGCGTAATTTTTTATAAATTGTGCCCCTCAAATTAGGGCGACCTAAATAACGAAAAGCTCTTATTTAGGTCGCTTTTTTATTTTATCTATTTTGATTAATTTGTAGTATGAGTTTAGTGCGTTTAACCATAAAAGGAATTTCTTACAGTCAAACCCAAAATGGCGCCTATGCACTTCTATTAAGTGAAGCTGACGGCGAAAGACAACTCCCTATTGTTATAGGTGCTTTTGAAGCACAATCTATTGCCATTGCATTAGAAAAAGACATTAGACCTCCTCGCCCACTCACTCATGATTTATTCAAAAGTTTTGCTGAACGTTTTTCTATTACAGTAAAGCAAGTAATTATTCACAAATTAGTTGATGGTGTTTTCTATTCAAGTTTAATCTGCGAAAGAGATAAAATTGAAGAGATCATCGATGCAAGAACCAGTGATGCTATAGCTTTAGCCCTTCGGTTTAATGCGCCTATATTCACTTATAAGAATATTTTAGATAAAGCAGGTATTTTCCTTAAAAATACCGATACACCTTCTGAAGAGGAAGAAAAAGAAATTAAAAAAACAGAATTGATTATTGAAGATGTTCTCAAAGAATCTTCAGAACCTTCTGCATCAGCTAAACCTTCACCAACAAAATCTTTAGAGCAATTAGAAGATGAATTGGAAGAAGCCGTCAATAATGAAGATTACGAACAAGCCGCTAAATTAAGAGATGAAATTTCTAAACGTAAATAAACAAGGCATGAAAAACTTGTTTACCCTACTATTTATCATTGCTATTATTCCATTTATCAATGCTCAAGAAATTGAACAAGAATGGGAAATCACCCCCCAAATAGATGCTAATATTGAAGCCATCATCACAAAAGATTTTGATCGATTGTTATTAAAAGAAGGTGATTTTTCTTGGAGCAACACACAGCAAAAAAAACAACTTTCAGGCTCTTATATTTTTCAGAATAAAAATCTAGTTTTCTTTTATAATACGCCAAAAGATAGCATTCAACGATTTAAAATAGAAACACAGACAGACTCTACGCTAACTTTAGTAGAAAATAAAAGTAAACTCTATTTAAAATTAGCTCCAAAAAAGCTTAAAGCAATAGCAAGTAAAGAAATTATAAAAAACCAAGGGTTTACATTTAATAGTTTTTGGCGCGGTGTTCTAGGCATGTTTACCTTATTAATTATCGCTTTTTTACTTAGTAGTAATCGCAAAGCCATTAACTGGAAAACTGTAGGCGTTGGCCTTGGTCTACAATTATTACTTGCTTACGGGGTTTTGAAAGTAGATTGGGTAAAAAGTGTTTTTGAATTTGTAGGAAGTATTTTTGTAAAAATTCTTGAGTTTACTGCTGCTGGTAGTGAATTTTTATTGGGCGGTTTAATGGATACTTCTAGTTTTGGATATATATTTTTATTTCAGGTTTTACCGACCATTATCTTTTTCTCTGCCTTAACTTCTATCCTTTTTTATTACGGTATTATTCAAGTTGTAGTCAAAGGTTTTGCCTTTATACTGACTAAACTTTTAGGTATTTCTGGTGCTGAAAGTTTAAATGTAGCCGGAAATATTTTCTTAGGACAAACCGAAGCACCTCTTATGATTAAAGCCTATTTAGAACGTATGACGCGTTCTGAAATTTTATTAGTCATGATTGGGGGTATGGCAACCGTAGCTGGTGGAGTTCTTGCCGCTTATATTGGTTTTCTTGGTGGCGACGATCCTGTGGCACGTTTAGAGTTTGCTAAACACTTGCTTGCTGCATCAGTAATGGCAGCACCTGGGGCTATTGTAGTTTCTAAAATGCTTTACCCACAGCAAGAGAAAATTAATACCGATGTTGAAGTTTCTTCAGAAAAAATTGGTTCAAATGTTTTAGATGCCATCGCTATAGGAACCACTGAAGGTTTAAAATTAGCTGCCAATGTTGGTGCAATGTTATTGGTGTTTGTGGCTTTAATCGCGATGGTAAATTATGGTTTTGGAAAATTTGGAGAAATCACTACTTTAAATACTTTTTTAGCTGAAAACACACCTTATCAATCTTTTTCTATTGAAGCGGTTCTTGGGACAGTCTTCGCCCCACTAATGTGGTTAATTGGTGTAGCTGAAGAAGATATGATGCTCATGGGACAGTTGCTAGGGATAAAGCTTGCTGCCAGTGAATTTGTAGGCTACATTCAATTAGCCGAATTAAAAGACCCTACTACTGCATTAAGTTTAACTTACGAAAAATCTATTATTATGGCAACTTATATGCTTTGTGGTTTTGCTAATTTTGCCTCTATTGGTATTCAATTGGGAGGTATTGGCTCTTTAGCACCCGGACAGCGTAAAAATTTATCTGAATTTGGTATTAAAGCGGTAATTGGTGGTACGCTAGCTTCGTTACTTTCTGCAACAATTGCCGGAATGATTATTGGTTAATCATAATATGTTTTGATATGGCTTTAGAAATATCACTATCTGAACAAATCTTTAATTACAAAAAGATTCCTCATCTTCTTCAGTATACAGAAGAATTAGAGACAATTGAAAAAATATTAAAAAGTAAATCTTTTAAGCCTTCTTATTGTAAAGAAAACTTCGGCAATTATGAAATTCTAATCCCAATGGTTTCTTTTTGCAACATTCCTTTATCACTAGTTCCCAATTTCTTGTATTATGGTGATTATGGAATTGGACTATCACAAGAATGGGGAATAAAAAACAACATTGAACCTGTAAAGTATTTAGTAAACAATACTCCATTAAAAATTAATTCTCTTTCAGAGAATATTAAAGCAATAAATAATATTAGGTATTTATTACAGCAAAAACCTAACGATATAAGGTTAGGGTTAGGGTTAGAAAATGAAACAAAAGAAAATTCGCATTTTAAACTCCCTCTTAATATTATTAAATCTATGACTGATCCTGAAAAGCCCATTCAAGATCTATTAGAATTAACAATAAAAAATATTCAATTTTCAAAATACTGGGAAGCTGAAGTTAAAAAACATATAATACTAAAAGATAATAAAGATAAGGTTGTATATAAAAATGAAAACTTCAAATCAACTATAAACTGTTACAATGAACGAGAATGGAGGTTTGTACCAACTATAGAAAATACTGACACAGAAATTTACCCAAGAATAATAAATTCAAATGATAAAAACCTACAAGATTTATTTAAAAAATATTCTTCAAGAGAAACTAAGAAACCTCATTTTAGACAAAACAACTATTCTTTAAAATTTGATTTAGAGGATATCAAATATATTCTAGTTAAAGAAAAGAACGAGGTCCCAAAAATTATTGATTGTCTCAAAACTACTTTTGAAAAAGAAAATGTCTCTCAAAAACTTGAAAATGGCAATCTAATTATTCTTACCAGAAATCGAATATTTCAAGATTTTTAAAATCTAATTAATTACAAACTCTTCTGGTATTTTAAATTCAATAGTTACTACTGGTTTTACTTTTACTAAACCTAAAGCTTTTACTGGCGGTTCTATATGATAATCGGTAAGATCTAATTCTTGTGTTCCTGTGAAATAAAAGGCTTCACTATCATAAGTTTCTCCTAATTGTAATTGATAAACCTTTGCGGTCTTTTTTACAGTAATCTTTATAGATGCTGTAATAGCCCCATTACTTTCTGTATAGTTTAATATCTCAATAGCAATATGAGGGTATTTTTCTGCTTCAAATAATTCAATTAAATCTTTCTCAATCATTCGTTTAGGACAATCAAAAGAGGCTACAGGAAGCTTTAATACTTTTTCTTGTGCAGTAAACTCTTGACATATAAAACTCTCTTCTTTACAAGAACAATTAAACTTATTAACGTTGGTTCTTACTTCTATGTTTACTATTCCGCTTTGTGCATAAGCTGATATTAGCGAAAAGAAAAAGAATATGGTTAGTATTGTCTTCATCATGATAGTGTTTTAAACCGAAAACAGCACAGAAATTATCTTTCTGTACTGTTTTCTAAGAGTTTTGGTTGAAAGATAATTAAAATGAGATCACGGCTTCAACCATCGCCCCGTTAAATTTCCCATCGTTTAAGATACTATTTTGACCAAAGTCATCATAATTTTGAATTACGTATTCTGCTTTTAAAAGAATATTTCTTGTCATAAACCAACCTGCTGCAATTTGTGCTCTGTTTATAGTAACATCTTCTCCAGAAATATCTTCAGCATCTACTAGGTTATATCTTCCACCTACATAAATATTTTCATCTGCACCAAAGCGGTAAATAAGTTCTCCTGCATATTGCATTGTGGTTCTATCATCAGTTTCAGCAGAGGCTTTACCTTTTGCCATCTCTACGGTTCCGAAAAATTCTAAGCCTCCATATTTCACAAACGGATTAATCATCACCGCTGTAATACTGTTTGTTAAGTTAGGATTGTAACGCCCCGCTCTAAAATCATCACTATCAGCATCTAAAGCTTGCATCACTCCGTAATAACGAGCTCCTGCTCTATCTGCATTATATAAATAAGAACTTGGTACATAACCCGTATTATATAATGACCCTGTTAATCGAAGTCGTAAATCATCATTTACTTGTTTATCATAACCTAGTTTAGCTAAAAATGAAGCTCCACCTGTTTTCCCAGTTATATCTTCTTCTACATTTTGATTAAGTTTACCATTAGTAAAACCTACCATTCCTATAAAGCCATCTCTTCTATAGTATACTTCTGCCCCCACTTCTGTGGTAAAAGCATCCATAATTAAATTTCCTATAAACGGATTGTATAAAGCTTGTGCATTATCAGATCTTCTAAAGTGAGCATCACCGTAATTGTTCTCCATATGCCCCACTTTAATGGTTGTGTATTGCATAAAGTCACTTAAAAAACCTTCACTTACAAAGTCTAGTTTATCAATTAATAAATACCCTCCTTTTACATAAGGTTCGTGGTGGTGACGTGAAGATAAGTAGGTACGTAAATGCATTCTTACTCCATCGTAAAGCGCCACATCTAAATCCATATTAGCGGTTGCTAAATTAAAGTTACTCCCTGCCTCTTTAAGCTGGTAGCCTGGTAATCCAGCATTTTCATTTTCTATAGCCTGAAATTGTAATGCAAAAGATCCTCCCACTCTTACATCTACTCCATCAAAAGTAGAAGTGGTATCTTTTGGAGATTCAAAAACATTTACACCTCGTTTGTCAGGATATCTAAAATTATCAATATTTCTATCAAAATTAATTTGTTGAGCTTGTACTTGAGCAGACATGACTACTACAAATACGATTACTAAAAGTTTGCCTAGCGTTCTCATTTTATATATATTTAAATGGTTTGTTATTTTTATTTAAGTTGAATGTTATAATGAATTTTAACTTCGTCTCCCGTTTTTATAGTTCCAAACACAGCGGTTGGAGGATCCATATTAAAATCGGTTAAGTTGAAAGCTTTAGCTCCTGAAAGTTTAATGACTCCATTGCTGTAATTCATTTTTACTTTAGTGACCATTTCTCTTTCTTTACCTGCTATTTTCATTGTTCCTGAAAAAGTAGCAGAATGACCGTTCATCACTACAGCGGTACCGTTATAGGTAATGGTTGGATGTTTCTTTTCCTTTAAAGCATCATAGGTTTTATTGTCCATCGCAGACTTTCCACTTTTCAAATCTTCTACTTGAAACTGAAAGTTGAATTTATCGATACTTACAATTTGATCGTTCTCTATTTTTGCTGAAATATTTCCTTTAAAAGTTTCTGCAACACATTCCCAATCATGCAACGTTGATGTTCCGGACACACTAAGTTTAGAGTTCTCTGGTTGCACGGTAAATTGTTGTGCAGTTGCTACCTGCATAAGTAAGCCTAGTGTAATTGCAAATAATGATTTCATTTGTAGAGGTTTTTAAAAGTTTACCCTACAAAAGTACCTCCTAAGTTCTGCTTGAATTATGACATAAATCATATCTAAGCATAAAGTTGAAAATGTGCATAACTTTTTTAAAAATCTATCGCTTAGCAGACTTTACATATAAGTTCTCTTTCATAGTTTTACACAAATTACATTGCGTTAGGGATGGAGTGATTTGTTGAAGCTC
Source organism: Mesonia aestuariivivens (assembly GCF_019311235.1). Taxonomy (GTDB): domain Bacteria; phylum Bacteroidota; class Bacteroidia; order Flavobacteriales; family Flavobacteriaceae; genus Mesonia; species Mesonia aestuariivivens. Next base: position 23,849 of record NZ_JAHWDF010000010.1, read on the forward strand.
TTTTTAAATTTTTCTTTTTTAGAAATTTAAAAAAGCGACTCACGAGAGCCCGCCAGAACGCCCAAACCAATTTTCATGCAACAATATCACGACTTACTACAACACGTTTTAGAAAACGGCACCGATAAAGGAGATAGAACAGGAACAGGAACCCGTAGCGTTTTTGGCCACCAAATGCGGTTTGACTTAAGTAAAGGCTTCCCGATGGTGACCACTAAAAAATTGCATTTAAAATCTATTATTTATGAACTGCTATGGTTTTTAAATGGAGATACTAATGTGAAGTATTTGCAAGAAAACGGCGTAAGAATTTGGAATGAATGGGCAGATGAAAACGGAGATTTAGGTCCGGTTTATGGCCACCAATGGAGAAACTGGAACAGTGAAGAAATAGACCAAATTAAAGAAGTAGTAGAAACTTTAAAGAAAAACCCTAATAGCAGAAGAATGATTGTTTCTGCTTGGAACCCAAGTGTCATGCCAGACACCTCGGTTTCTTTTAGCGAAAATGTCGCCAACGGAAAAGCTGCTTTACCGCCTTGTCATGCCTTTTTTCAATTTTATGTAGCCGATGGTAAATTGTCTTGCCAGCTCTACCAACGTAGTGCAGATGTATTCTTAGGCGTTCCCTTTAATATTGCTTCTTATGCGTTACTTACCATGATGATGGCGCAAGTTTGTGGTTACGAAGCTGGAGATTTTATACATACATTTGGTGATGTACATATTTATAATAATCATTTTGAACAAGTAAAGCTACAATTATCAAGAACGCCAAAAGCATTACCACAAATGAAATTAAATCCTGAAATAAAAGATATTTTAGATTTTAAGTTTGAAGATTTTAGTTTAGAAGGTTACGATCCGCATCCACACATTAAGGCTGCTGTAGCTATTTAATCTATTATCAAACTTAAAAAAATCTTAACTTTATAATAGCTAGATCTAGAATTTTAGTTATTTTCAATAAAAAAACAATGAGAAAAGTTTTATTTATACTTAGTTTTATTTGTGCCGTAAGCATTAGCCAAGCTCAAGTAACAAAAGGCAATACAGTTTCTTCTAAAGAAATTCCACCAGTTTGGCCGGGCTGTGAGACCGAAAGTTCTACTTCTAATTGCTTTAATAAAATGCTTGCCACACACATTCAGAAAAATTTTAAATTTCCTAAAGATTACACTGCAGCAGATAAAGGCACTAAAGTTTTAGTCAGTTTTATAGTCAATAAAAAAGGTGAAATTGAGATCACACAAGTTAAAGGAGGCAGAAATTCTTTACAAGAAGAAGCCAAGCGTAATATTTTAGCCATTCCTAAAATGCAACCTGGCTCTCTAAACGGAAAGCCTAGAGAAATTAAATATACGGTTCCTTTTAATTTTTAGCTTTTAGCTAAAAAAAGCCTGTTATTACAGGCTTTTTTTAAACCCTAATTGTCTAATTAATTATAATTTTTCAACTTTAACTTTTGCTTTAACAAAGCTTAAAGAAGTTCGCATTTAAAAAATCGTAAATTTGATTTGAGCGTAAAAACGCTATTCATTTATGATCACATCGTCTACTTCTACATTAGAAAAATTTTTAAAAACCAGAAAGTTAACCAAACAACTTTGTGAACCGTTAGAAATTGAAGATTTTGTGGTTCAACCGGTAGAGTTTGTCTCTCCACCAAAGTGGCACTTGGGTCACACTACTTGGTTTTTTGAAGAGTTTATTTTGAAAAAGCATCAGCAAAATTATCAAATCTTTGATGAGCAATTTGCTTATGTTTTTAACAGTTATTACGAAAGTGTAGGTGAAAAAGTAATCCGCACTCATCGTGGTAACTTATCTAGACCCACGGTAAGTAGAATTTATGAATACCGTAATTACGTTACCAATGCTATAGAAAGATTCTTCAATGAAAATGAAATTAGCGAAGCGTTAGAAGAAGTTTTAGAAATAGGGATTCATCACGAAATGCAACATCAAGAATTACTGCTAACAGATATTAAATACATATTAGGGAATAATCCATTACTTCCGCAGTATAAAGAAAATTTCAACGAAAATAAGATAGAGAAACATCCACACAAGTGGTTAACGCTAGCAGAAGGTGTATACGAAATAGGAAAACCTGACGATGGTGAATTTTCCTATGACAACGAAAAAGGGAGACATAAGGTATATTTAAATGAATTTTTCATCTCTAATAAATTAGTTACTAATGCCGAGTATTTAGAATTCATGAATGCCAGCGGTTACCAAGATGTACTTTTATGGCATGCCGAAGCTTGGGATTGGATAAATGCTGAAAAAATAAAAGCCCCAGCATATTGGTATCTCATCGATGGTTGCTGGCACCAATATACGCTTAGCGGATTACAACCACTAACCCCTGAAGCTCCTTTAGCACACATTTCTTATTACGAAGCTTTTGCCTTTGCACAATGGAAAGATATGCGTTTACCTACGGAAGCTGAATGGGAAATAGCACAAGAAAAATTTGATTGGGGACAACGTTGGGAATGGACAGAAAGCGCCTATGCTCCCTACCCTAATTATAAGAAACCTGAAGGAGCTTTAGGTGAATACAATGGTAAATTTATGGTGAATCAAAAAGTGCTACGTGGTGGTTCTGTAGCAACATCTCCAGAACATACACGCTATACCTACCGCAATTTCTTTCACGCTAATTTAAGATGGCAGTTTACAGGAATACGCTTAGCCAAATAGAAAAAAATGAAAAAAGATACGCAAACTAAACATAATTCTGAATTTGCTTCAGAAGTACAAGAAGGACTAACAGCCTTTCCTAAATATTTATCTTCAAAGTTTATTTATGATAAAAAGGGCGATAAGCTTTTTCAAGATATCATGAATTTACCTGATTACTACCTCACCAATTGTGAATTTGATATTCTTGAAAAACATAAAGCTGCACTTAGTGATTATTTTAATGCTGAATCTGGTTTTGATTTAATTGAATTAGGTGCTGGCGATGGTAAAAAAACAAAAATCTTATTAAAATACCTTATCGATAATAAAATCGATTTTAAGTATTTACCCATCGATATTAGTCAAAATATTTTAGATAATTTAGAAGACTCGCTAGCTAGAGAACTTCCCAAAGTAAATGTAGAAACCTTACAGGGATCTTATTTTGATGTTTTAAAAGAAGTTTCTCAGTACAAGTTACGCAAGAAAGTAATCATGGTTTTGGGTTCCAACATCGGAAATCTTAATCATGACAGTGCTATTGAGTTTTTAAAAAATATCCAAATAGCAATGAATCCGGGTGATATGCTTTTTATGGGATTTGATCAGAAGAAAAATCCGCAAACAATTTTAGACGCTTATAATGATCAAACAGGCGTTACTGAAGCATTCAACAAGAACTTATTAGAAAGAATTAACCGAGAACTAGAGGCAGATTTTAATCTTAACAAGTTTAAGCATTGGGAAACTTACAATCCCGAAACAGGAACCGCTAAAAGCTTTTTAATTAGTACAGAAGAGCAAACCGTAGCCATTAATGCCCTTAATTTAAATATAAGCTTTAAATCTTGGGAGAGTATTCATACAGAGATTTCTCAAAAATATGACGATGAAGTTGTGGATTGGCTTGCCGATCAAGCTGGGTTAAAGTTGATCGAATATTTTACAGACGACCAACACTTTTATAAAAACTATATTTTCGAGAAAAAGTAGTAACAAGAATTACTGAATTTTAAGAAAACACTTGATATCGTAAAACAATAAACGTCACTTTAAATTAATTTTTAGTGACGTTTATTGTTCTATTAACCTCTAAACTTCTGAAGTAGGCTTAATAATTTCTCTAAATCTTCTTCGGTGTTATAGTAATGAAAACTTACCCGAATTCCGTTACCGCGTTGTGAGCAAATCACCGCATTGTTATTCAAAAAATTAAATAATTCAGCATTCCCTTTAATATTAAAAATTGAAGAATGCGCTTTTCGCTTCACTACTTTTTCTTCTAGTAACTTTAGTTTTTCAAATTCTGCTTTGGCTAAAATTTTTAATTTATTTACCTGTTGCTCTATTGCTTCGACACCAATATCACTTTGTAGTTTTAATGCCGCTTTTATACTTCCTAAGTTCGAGGTATCTAAATGTCCTGGTTCAAATTTACCTATTAATGTATTTTCTTCTTGTTTGTACTTTCCTATGTTAGAACCAAAACCAATAGCCTTTGGGTAAACCCGCTCTACGACTTCTTCTTTAAACAAGAAAAAAGCATTTCCGAAACCAGCATTCAACCATTTGTAAGCGCTAGCTCCGAGGATATCAAAACCTGAGTTTTCAAAATTAAAAACTTCGCTACCAAAGAATTGTGTACCATCACCTACAATTAATAGCTTAGGATTATTTTTTTTCAATTCTTTTATAAAATCAAGATCTATTTTAATTCCGCTAACGTATTGAACGACGCTAAACATAAATACATCGGGTTGATGTTCTTTCACCGCCGCACTTATATTCATTTCTAAATTCTCATCAATTTCTGCATAGCTAATGTCAAAATTTCTAGCTTCTATTGGCAAATTGATAGATGGATAATCGCCTTTTAGTAATAAAATTTTAGCATCTTTTGGTAGACCTTCTAGCAGCGAATTAAAGCCAAAAGAAAAACTAGGAACGAGCGCTACTTTATTGGCTTCAGCTTTATAAAAATGAGCCAATGCTTCACGAACTTCTGCATACAAATTAGATTTTTGATCTCTAAACATACTGGCTTGCGTGAGCATATCTAAATTTTGATCTTGGCGATAATCAAAAACAGTTTCAGAAAGTAATCCTGTGGCGGCAGTATTTAAATAAGTATATTGGCCGATAATTGGAAATTCATTTCTTAAATTCTTCATAAGCAGAAAAAATTTTAAACTAAAAATCTTTAATTTGGTACACAACTAAGTTACAATAATATGGCTTCAGCAGAAAAAAAAACACACAGAACAGATATAGAACAACGAGAACTTTTTGAAAATGCACAACGTAGAATTAAGCAAAAAAAGCGCTTAACTACTCACTTTGTGATTTTTATAGCAGGCTCTATTTTATTTATTATTTTAAATGTAGTACTAGATTTTGGTAAAGAATTTCAGCTTTTTGGTACCGACTGGTTTGTTTGGGCAATTTTACTGTGGTTCTTTTTCTTTTTGATACATGCGATTAATGTATTTTTTGTAAATAAATTAATGGGCAAAGAATGGGAAAACAAACAATTGGAACGTTTGGTAGCCAAACAAAAAGATAAAATTCTTAAATTACAACAACAAGTAGAAAAAGAGCATCCGCTACCTACGTCTACTTCTAACAGTTCTTTAAACGCATAATATGCTTACTATAATTGCAGCAGCAGCAGAAAACAATGCCTTAGGTAAAGATAATGACTTGGTTTGGCATTTACCAGATGATTTTAAACGTTTTAAAAAGTTAACCACTGGTCATTATATTATTATGGGAAGAAAAACCTACGAGTCTTTCCCTAAACCTTTACCAAATCGTACACACGTTGTAATTACCCGTCAGCTAGATTATGAAGATAAAAATTGCTTGGTAGTTCATAATTTAGAAGAAGCGCTGGCTTTGGCTAGTAAAGATGAACAACCTTTTATTATTGGCGGAGGAGAAATTTATAAATTGAGTTTACCTCAGGTCGATAAAATTGAATTAACACGTGTTCATGGTGAATTTGAAGCTGATGCTTATTTTCCTGAATTAGATTTGAATGACTGGCAATTGGTAAATGAAGAATTTCATGAGAAGGATGACAAACATAACTATGCATTTACCTACTTCACTTACCAACGCAAAAAATAAAATTTATTCTACCAGAGGTATTTCAACAAATAGCAGAAAAGAAAATTTTCAACTGAAAAATGTTTCGGTATTATCGGGCGGTGATATTAATGATACCTATCTTCTCACCACCAGTAATCAAAAGTTGGTGGTCAAACTCAATAAAGCAGACCGGTTTCCAGAAATGTTTAAAAAAGAAGCTTCAGGCTTGAAAACATTAAATTCTGCTAAAGCTTTAAGAATACCGAAAGTGTTGAATTACGGAGTTATTGAAAACCAAGCTTATTTATTATTAGAATATTTACCCTCTAATTCAAAATCGACAAATTTTTGGGAATAATTTAGCACAGGCTTAGCTAAACAGCATTTGGTTACACGTCACAGCTTTGGGTTAAGTGATGATAATGATATGGGTAGCTTGCCGCAGTATAACACTTCTAACCTTAAAGATGCTAGCGAATTTTATATTGAAAAACGGCTAAAACCACAATTTCAATTAGCGCTAGAAAACGGATTTGAGTTTAGAAATTTAAATTTGTTTTATAAGCATATTTCAGAAATTATTCCAAAAGAAAAACCAAGCCTCGTTCACGGTGACTTATGGAATGGTAATTACTTGGTTGATGAAAAAGGAAATCCGGCGTTAATAGATCCTGCCGTATGTTTTGCCCCGCGAGAAATGGATTTAGCAATGATGCAGCTCTTTGGCGGTTTTTCTACTGAAGTGTTTTCAACCTATAATGAAGTGTTTCCGCTAACTTCACAATGGCAAGAAAGGCTACCTATTTGGCAGCTCTATTATTTGTTGGTTCATTTAAATCTATTTGGAAAAGGGTATTTAGCCTCGGTAAAAAATATTTTAAAGAAATTTACTTAAGCATTTTCACATTTATTAACAGCAAAGCCTCTATTTTTAATAGTTTATTGGCTCATTTTAAGCCCTATAACTTGTACTTTTAAAATAAAAACTTATGAGTACCGAAAACAAATATAACGAAGAAGCTAAGAAAAAAATAAAAGAGCTAACCGAAGACATTAAAACCTCAATGATGGTAACAGCTCTTGGCAAAACTCCATTACAAGCTGTCCCCATGACACAAAAGAAAATTGATATTCATGGTGACATTTGGTTTTTAAGTCCAGGAGACAGTGATCATAATAAGAACATTATTAAAAACAAAGAAACTCAACTACTCTATAGCGACCCATCTTCTCATAAATTTTTAAGCACTTTTGGCGAAGCTGAAATTGTCGTAGAGCAAGCAATTCTTGAAGAACTCTATTCTTCGGTTTCAGACAACTGGTTTAACGGTAAAGACGACCCAAATTTAACCGCAATTAAATTTACCCCAAAAGAAGCTTATTATTGGGATACCAAAACCAATAAATTAGTAAGCCTTTTCAAAATGGGAGTTGGCGCTGTTACAGGAAAAAAAGCTGATGTTGGTGAAAAAGGAAAATTAAGCGTATAAAACTAAATTCTGTTTTATCCCCAAAAGACCTAATAAGGAAGAATTTTCTTATTAGGTCTTTTTTATAGTACATTTGTTTAAAAGAAAATTAAAAATATTATGAAAGCATACGTTTTTCCGGGACAAGGAGCTCAATTTACAGGAATGGGATTAAATTTATATGAAAAATTTCCTGAAGCACAACAACTGTTTGAAAAAGCTAACCAAGTTCTAGGATTCAACATTACCGATATTATGTTTGAAGGAACTGCGGAACAGTTAAAACAAACCAATGTAACCCAACCAGCAATATTTTTACATTCGGTAATTTTGCAACATGTTTTAGGTGAAAATGCTCAACCAGAAATGGTTGCAGGACATTCATTAGGTGAATTTTCTGCATTGGTTGCCAACAAAACTTTAGAGTTTGAAGATGCTTTACGACTAGTTTCTAAACGAGCTGAAGCCATGCAAAAAGCGTGTGAATTACAACCATCTACTATGGCTGCGGTTTTAGGTTTAGAAGATGAGTTAGTAGAAGCTATTTGCGCTGAGATTGACGGAATTGTTGTTGCTGCAAATTACAACTGCCCAGGACAATTAGTAATTTCTGGTGAAGTGAAAGCTATTGAAGCGGCTTGCGAAGCTTTGAAAGAAAAAGGAGCAAAAAGAGCTTTAGTTTTACCCGTAGGAGGCGCTTTTCACTCTCCTTTAATGGAGCCTGCTCGAGAAGAATTAGCGAAAGCAATTGAAGAAACAAAATTTAACACACCTATTTGCCCAATATACCAAAACGTTAGTACTTTTAGCGTAACTAATCCTGATGAGATTAAAGAGAATTTAATATTTCAACTCACAGCACCAGTAAAATGGACTCAAAGTGTACAAAATATGATTAAAGACGGAGCTACTTCATTTACAGAAGTTGGTCCTGGTAAAGTTTTACAAGGTCTTGTAAAGAAAATTGACCGTACCGCTGTGACTAATAGTCCAGTGTTATAATAAAATAAGAATAAACTCACCATAGTAATTTTAATGAGCATAAGCTTTAATTCAGTTTGTGCTCAAATTTCTTCTTTAGTACAATTTCAAAAAACATATTTAAAATTACAAGCAATGCTTTTATTAAAGAGTTGAACAGTAATGCCTATATAATTTCAGGAAAACATCCTAAAATCATAAGCATTTGTAATATTAGCATCAAGTATTTCTTCAACCTAAACTATTTCAATCCATTCTAATTTCTGTATCTTTGCCAACTTAGCAGTTTATTAGAAACGAGTTATGAAAATAGATAAGGTATTGAACGATATTGAAGAAATAGGAGACAATCATATAGGATCTAGCACAGACAATCCTATACGTAAAGATGCATTTGAAAAAAGTGATTTAGAAAAAATTGATTTAATAAAAGGAGATGTTAAAAACATTCTAGAAACTTTAGGATTAGATCTTACTGATGATAGTCTTAAAGGCACTCCACTTCGAGTTGCCAAAATGTTTGTCAACGAAATTTTTGGAGGCCTACACCCTGACAAGAAACCAAAATCCTCTGTATTTGATAACAAGTACAAGTACGGAGAAATGTTAGTTGAAAAAAACATCACCGTTTACTCTACTTGTGAACATCACCTATTACCAATAGTTGGCCGTGCTCACGTAGCCTACATTTCTAACGGAACCGTAGTTGGCCTATCTAAAATGAATAGAGTGGTAGATTATTTTGCAAAAAGACCACAAGTACAAGAGCGTTTAACAATGCAAATTGTAAATGAACTTCAAGAAGTTTTAGGCACTCCAGATGTAGCCTGTGTGATTGATGCTAAGCACCTGTGCGTAAATAGCCGAGGTATTAGAGATATTGAAAGCAGCACCGTAACGAGTGAATTTGGCGGAAAATTTAAAGAAAAAGCTGTACGAAGAGAATTTTTAGATTACATTAAACTAGATACTGAATTTTAAAATTCACCATCTATTTTACTAATATTTTAAAGTATTAAAAATGCCCTTATACGAAAACCAAGAATTAAAAATTTACAATTCCCTTAGTGGAGAGAAAGAAGTTTTTAAACCTTTAACAGATGGCTATGTAGGCATGTATGTTTGTGGCCCTACCGTTTACAGTAATGTGCATTTAGGAAATTGCCGTACATTTATTTCTTTCGATTTGGTTTTTCGTTACCTAAAACATTTAGGGTATAAAGTAAGATACGTTAGAAATATTACCGATGCCGGCCACTTAGAAAATGATGCCGAAACTGGTGAAGATCGTATTGCTAAAAAAGCACGTATAGAAGAAATTGAACCTATGGAAGTGGTTCAAAAATATACGGTAGATTTTCATACCATTCTACAAAAATTCAATAACCTACCGCCTAGTATAGAACCTACAGCTACAGGACACATTGTAGAACAAATTGAAATTATTAAAGAAATTATAGATCAAGGTTTTGGCTATGAAGCTAACGGCTCTGTTTACTTTGATGTAATGAAATATAATAAAACCAATCATTACGGAATTCTAAGCGGAAGAAAGCTAGAAGATATGATAGCCAATACGCGAGAACTTACTGCACAAAGTGATAAAAAAAATCCGCAAGATTTTGCACTTTGGAAAAAAGCTGAACCGCAACACATTATGCGTTGGCCTTCACCTTGGAGTGACGGCTTCCCAGGGTGGCATTTAGAATGTACCGTTATGAGTTCTAAATATTTAGGCAAAGAGTTTGATATTCACGGAGGAGGAATGGACTTAAAATTTCCGCATCACGAATGTGAAATTGCTCAAGGACAAGCCGCAAATGGCAAAAACCCTGTTAATTACTGGATGCACGCCAACATGCTTACCTTAAACGGTAAAAAAATGGCAAAAAGCACAGGTAATAATATTTTACCAAGTGATCTTTTTTCTGGTAATAACGATGTACTTAGCAAATCATATTCGCCAAGTATAGCCCGTTTTTTTATGTTGCAAGCCAATTATAGAAGTATTTTAGATTTTTCTGATGAAGCTTTAACTGCTGCAGAAAAAGGCTTTCAAAAACTAATGGATGCTGTTGCTCTCATTCCTAAACTTGAAACTTCAGCTAATTCATCTATAAATATTTCTGAATGGAAACAGAAATGTTACGATGCGATGAATGACGATTTTAATAGCCCAGTATTAATTGCTAATTTATTTGATGCTGTTAAAATAATTAATGCAGTTGAAGCTAAAAAAACAAACATTACACCAGAAGATTTAACCGAATTAGAGAATAGCTTACATGCTTTTATCTTTGATGTATTAGGTCTAGAAGCGGTTAGTGCTCTAGAAAACAATCAAGATAGCGAGCGTTTAGCAAATGTTGTTGAATTATTAATTCAGCTTAGAGCAAAAGCTAGAGCAAATCGCGATTTTGCTACTGGCGACAAAATTAGAGATGGCCTTGCAGCTAACGGAATTCAATTAAAAGATGGCAAAGAAGGAACTTCTTTCAGCTTATAAAACTTTATGTTAAAGAAGATATTGATAGCACCTTTTTTACTTCTCATTAAGGTCTATCAATATCTTATTTCTCCACTTACACCTGCAACCTGTAGATTTCAACCTACTTGTTCTCATTACACATTTGAAGCTTTAAAAATTCACGGCCTTTGGAAAGGTGGTAAATTAGCTATTTCTAGAATTAAAAAGTGTCACCCTTGGGGTGATTCTGGCTGGGATCCAGTTCCTCCAAAAGACAATTAGAACTTTTTTACAAGTACACATTAAAAAAGCTTCAAATACTTATATTTACAGTTCAGAAATAATAAAATTCAACTATGCTTTTTTCAGCTATTGTTTGGGATCCCTCAAAAGGAATAGATTTAGGTTTTTTCTTGATTCGTTATTACAGTTTAATGTATTTAGTAGCATTTGTGTTGGGCTGGTACATTATGAAAAAGTTCTTTTCAAATGAACATATTGATGAAGAGAAACTAGATCCTTTATTTATTTATGCCGTTTTAGGTACTTTAATTGGTGCTAGATTAGGGCATGTTATATTTTACCAAACCGAACTTTTTTGGGAAGATCCGCTTTCTATCGTTTTACCTTTCAGCTTCAAAAATGGATTTGAATTTACTGGTTTTCAAGGATTAGCAAGTCATGGTGCCGCAATTGGTGTGATCATATCCATGTATTTTTACAATAAAAAACATTTAAAGAAAAGTATGCTCTTCATTTTAGATCGGGTTGCAATTACCGTTGCTATTGGAGGTGTTTTTATTAGAATAGGAAATTTCATCAATTCAGAAATTATTGGAAAACCCACTCATAGTGATTACGGAGTTATTTTTAAGCAACTTGGTGAAAATTTCCCAAGACATCCTGCTCAATTATACGAAGCTGGATGTTATGTAATTGTGTTTATTATTTTATGGTTTATCTATTGGAGCACGAACAAAAAAGAAAAAACGGGCTTTATTTTTGGACTATTCTTAGTATTATTATGGTCGGTAAGGTTCTTTATAGAATTTGTAAAAGAAGCACAGGTTATACAAAGAGGCAGCTGGACTCTTAACACTGGACAATTGCTAAGTATACCTTTTATACTTTTTGGTTTCTATCTAATTTTTAGACCTAAAAAAGAAACTCAATCCATTAAAAAATAGTTTAATAATCTAAAATTTCACTTAATTAGATTTTCACAAAAAACACTTTTACTAGTTAAAGGTGTTTTTTTTATTTTACAAAAAGAATAAGAATACTTCTATTTATCCATATAAAGATGATATCGTGCGTCGCATTAGAATCATCTAAACTTACTGATTTACTTTGTAAAACAATTTCTTACAACCTCTAATCAAAATAGTTATTTAGAGCAGAGACTAAGTTTAAGACAGATTAATTTTGATTGACTTAAAGATTTTAAAGACTTCTACTAAATTAATTAATTCAAACTCTTGATGTAACACGTATTAATCAATTAGCAGAACAACAGGTTCTCATTAACCTATAAAACAAAAAAGCCATCTATAATAGATGGCTTTTTGAATATATACAAGTTTACTTAATTAAGCTAACTCTTCTTGTTCGTTTTCTTCTTCTTTACGCTTTAAAAGATCTTCACTTTTCTTTTTAGCAGTATCATACATAATTGGTGTTGCAATGAATAAAGATGAATATGTACCTACAACAACTCCAATAATTAAGGCAAACATAAAGCCTCTAATGCTTTCACCTCCAAAAATAAAGATCGCTAATAACACAATTAAAGTAGTTAAAGAGGTATTTACGGTACGGCTAATAGTGCTGTTTAATGCTGAATTGATCGTTTTATTAAACGGCCAATTTTCGTATTCATCAAAATACTCTCTAATTCTATCGAAAACAACCACGGTATCATTCAAGGAGTAACCTACAACTGTCAAAATAGCCGCAATAAATGCTTGATTAATTTCCATGTTGAAAGGCATAAAACTATATGTTAAAGAGAATATCCCTAAAATGATTAACACATCATGGAAAACTGCAACTACAGCTCCTAAACTAAATTGCCATTTTCTAAATCTAAATAAGATATAAAGAAATACCACAATAAGCGACCCTATTACAGCAAAATAAGAAGCTTCTTTAATATCATCTGCGATGGTTGGTCCCACTTTCATTGACGACATTATTCCTACTTCACTATCTTCATTAGCAACAGAGAAATCTTTATAAGAAGTTCCGTTTGGTAAGTAGGATTGTAAAACACCATAAAGTTTTTCAGATATCTCGTTATCTACTTCTGTTCCTTCTTCTTCAACTTTATATTTAGTTGTAATCTTTAATTGATTATCTGAACCAAAAGTTTTTGCTTCGGCACTACCAAATTCTGCTACTAAATCTTGTTCAATTTCAGTAGGACTTACAGGCTGATCAAATCTAACTGTATATGTTCTACCTCCAACAAAATCTACACCTTGGTTTAAACCTACGGTAGCTAAAGAAATTAAACTCGCTACAATTGCAATTCCTGAAATTACATAAGCAATTTTTCTTTTAGCTATAAATTTAATGTTTACGGTCTTGAATAAATTTTTAGTTGCTCCTGTTGAAAAGGCTAAAGATTTACCATTTTTACCGTAACCATCTATAAATAATCGAGTGATAAATATCGCAGTAAATAATGACGTTGCAATACCTATTAATAAGGTAGTTGCAAAACCTTTAATTGGACCTGTACCAAAAACTAATAAAATTACCCCAGTAAGACCAGTTGTAATGTTGGCATCTAGGATTGAAGATAAAGCATTTTTAAATCCATCTTTTATGGCTTCTACTTGAGATTTACCTTTATCCAATTCTTCTTTGATCCTTTCAAAAATAAGCACGTTAGCATCTACCGACATACCAATAGTTAATACAATACCAGCAATACCTGGTAAAGTTAAGACCGCACCTAATCCGGCTAGAATACCAAAAATGAATAAAATGTTTACGGCTAAAGCAACATCTGCAAAAAGACCTGCTTTACCATAGTAAAAAATCATCCAAGCTAAAACAAAAAGTAATGCTATTAAAAATGAATTAATTCCGCTGTCAATAGCTTCTTGCCCTAATGAAGGACCTACAATTTCACTTTGAACGATATCTGCGGAAGCTGGCAATTTACCCGCTCTTAAAACATTTGCTAAATCTTTTCCTTCTGCTACTGTAAAATCACCAGAAATCTGACTTCTTCCTCCTGCGATTGGACCATTACTTAATCCTGGTGCAGAATATACCACATTATCAAGAACGATTGCAATTTGAGAGCCTTGCTGGTAAGCATTGTTGGTCATCTCTTCCCATTTCTTAGCTCCTTTACCGTTCATATTCATAGAAACTACGATTCTTCCTAATTGATCGTAAGTTTGGGTGGCATCTGTAATTACACTTCCGCTCAAATCTGGCTCACTACTTTTATTTCCTTTTAAAGCATAAAGATCTACCAGCTCACTATCTCTAAGCGGCTTACCCCATACAAATTTCGCATAGCGCTGCTCTAATGGTAGTAATGCTTTAACTTCTGGCATTCTTAAATACTCACCAACGGTAGCTGTATCTTTTAATTGAAAACTAGCAATTACTGGACCTCCTTGTTGCCCTGGAGCTTGAATTAAATCGAAAATTGGATTTTCGCCTTCTTCTGTAGCTTCTTCCTCTTCAGCGTTTTCCAATAAATCATCAATATTATCTTCGTCTGCAACTTGGGTAGAATCTGTTGATGTTTCAACTTTATCGTTACCTACTATAGATTTTAATTTTTCATTAGCTTTTCCTAAGAAAGGAAATAACTCTTGGCCTTTATATACATCCCAAAATTCTAATTGAGCAGTACTTTGTAAAAGTCCTTTTACACGATCTACATCTTTTGCACCTGGAAGTTCTACTAAGATTCTTCCAGAATCTCCTAAACGTTGAATATTTGGCTGTGTTACGCCAAATTTATCGATACGCTTACGAAGTACTTCAAAAGCTGAAGTAATACTTTCGTTTACTTTTCTTTTAATAACTTTTTCAACTTGAGCATTTGGAGTGTCAAAATTAATTTCTTCACTTAAAGCTTTGTTAGCAAAAATATCTGGAGAAGCTAATTTAGCATCTTCATTTTCTGCAAAAGCTTGAAAAAATAAATCTAAATAATCCCCAGAACCATTTCTCTGTAACTCATCTGCTCTAGTTAAAGCTGTCGTAAATGCAGGATTATCTGAACCATTAGCTAATTCTTTCAAAATATCTTTTACTGATATTTGAAGAATCACGTTAATACCTCCTTTTAAATCTAAACCTTTATTAAGCTCTTTGTTCTTTGCGGTATTATAGGTAATTCCTGCAAAAACCTCTTCGCCACCAATAGAATCTAGATACCTACGCTCTGCTAGATCTCTTAGAGTAGCATAATCGTCTTTATCTTCACTAATTTTTTGGTTCGCATAGGTTTTGGCTTCATCTTCAACCTTATTTGCGATAAATGTAAACGACAATTGATAAATACTTACCAATCCGAATAAAATTGCGAATAGCTTAATTATCCCCTTATTCTGCATTATTCTTTAAGTTATTGATTAATCTATTTTTAAAAACGGACAAATATAGGGTTTCAAACATGAAATGCCAATTATTTTTTTAAGATAAATTTCACAAAAAAAGCCTGTTGATTTTAACAATCAACAGGCTTTACAATTTATTTCTTAAATACTTACAGTTCTAACAATCCATTGGTTTTCTTCACGCCTTCAGCGCTTTCTTTAAGCTTAGCTTTTTCTGCTTCATTTAATTCGATTTCAACAATTTTCTCTATACCGCCTCTTCCTAATACTACAGGAACGCCAATACATAAATCATCTAAACCATATTCACCAGAAAGTAAAGTTGAACAAGGGAAAATTTTCTTTTGGTCACAAGCAATTG
Organism: Mesonia aestuariivivens; assembly: GCF_019311235.1. Lineage (GTDB taxonomy): Bacteria > Bacteroidota > Bacteroidia > Flavobacteriales > Flavobacteriaceae > Mesonia > Mesonia aestuariivivens. The sequence continues at coordinate 39,503 of NZ_JAHWDF010000010.1, forward strand.
CCTGTACTAATCCAGAAACTGCAGCTCCTGGCGCATACCAAGCACTTGTTCCTAACATTTTAGTTAATGTTGCTCCTCCAACTTTGGTATCTTCAGATACTTGTGTTAGTCTTTCTTCAGAAATAAATTCTGAAACCGGCACACTATTTCTTGTCGCCAATCTTGTTAACGGCACCATTCCTGTATCACTATGTCCACCGATCACCATTCCGTCAACATCAGAGGCAGGAGCTTCTAAGGCTTCTGATAATCTATATTTAAAACGTGCGCTATCTAAAGCACCGCCCATACCTATAATTCTATTTTTAGGCAATCCAGTTGTTTTATGAACTAAGTAGGTCATCGTATCCATTGGGTTACTAACTACTATAATAGTTACCTCTGGAGAATGTTTAATTATATTAGAAGATACTTCTTTAACAATACCTGCATTAATCCCTATTAACTCTTCTCTCGTCATTCCTGGTTTACGAGGGATACCACTTGTTATTACAGCAATATCACTTCCAGCAGTTTTAGAATAATCATTTGTACTTCCCGTGATTTTTGTATCAAAACCATTTAAAGAAGCCGTTTGCATAAGATCCATTGCTTTTCCTTCTGCATAATTTTCTTTAATATCTACCAACACTACTTCTGAAGCAAAATTTTTAATTGCGATATACTCTGCACAACTTGCACCAACGGCACCTGCACCTACTACTGTAACTTTCATTATTTTAAATTTTTATAAATAATTTATATATAATTTTTTAATTCTTGCTAAAATACAAAATTGATTTCGCTTAAGGTAAATTTTACAGCCATAAAATAGAATTAATACCCAAAATTAAGTCCGATATTAAAATTTTGGTATTCTTGAAAGCTATAAGCCGCATTTAACCTGAAGAAAGAAAGTTTCAATTTAAAACCAAGCGTAGCATTTATGCCATTAATAGATGTTTTTATAGCATAAGGGTCAATCAACTCTATCCCCTGAGAAGGACCAGCATCGATTATATAACTTCCTTTTAAAGCTGTGGTCGCATTACCGCTCACAAAGCCCAAACCTCCATAAAAATTAATTACTGGTAGTTTAGTAGAGGCTATTGCACTAAAAACCCAACTATTCATTTCTGAACTTATTTCTTGTCCGGCACCTGCTATAGAGCTTTCATCTAGATCATAAGAAGCATCAATTCGTGTATAACCTATTAGTCCAGAAATAGCAACTGGCAGTAAATCTGCACCTTTTAACCAATTTGTAAATTCATGCTGTAATGCAGCACCATAAAGTTTAGTTTTTGTTCCGTCATATTCAATTTCTGGCAAAAATCTAGCTTTAAGTTCAAACCCCTTAATAAGCCCCAAACTTCCTTGTAAGTAAGCAGAAGGAACAAAATTAATATTACTATCTCCTAAACCTTGCGGAAGTTTAATTTCTGCAGTTTCGGTTGCTATACCCGTATCGTACTCGATAATTACTAATTGATCTGGGTTATTTTCTCCAAATATAGTCGCTACACTTTTACGCTGAGCACCATCAGGGAAACTAATGTTTGAATAATCACCTACATTTAATTCAAAATTTTGCTTATCATCACTTACGAATGCTGCATTTGCTACAACAGAAATTTCAAAATGAAAGGTTTTTTTCACCTTTCCTGAATTATACCAACCATTAGCTAAATTATAAACGGATGCTTCTGCAGCTGGAGCGATATAACTCTCACTAAAACGCTCTGCGTTATCAACACCTGCCCTTAAAAAATCTTTAATATTATCTTGAGCATTTAAAATTAAAGTACTCAACAAAGCCGAAACAAATAAAACACTTTTCATCTTATCAATAAATTAAAAAAACCGTAATTACTTTACGTAAATTACGGTTTTTTATTTTATAAATGATAATTATTCTTTTTTATGCATCAATATTTGCATAAACAGCATTTTTTTCGATAAATTCTCTACGTGGTGGCACCTCATCACCCATTAACATAGAAAAGATACGATCTGCTTCTCCACCATTATCGATGGTTACTTGACGTAGGGTTCTAAATTCTGGATTCATGGTGGTATCCCAAAGCTGCTCGGCATTCATCTCACCAAGACCTTTGTAACGTTGTACAGCTACTCCCCCAGCATATTCATTAGTTATTTCATCACGTTCTTTTTCATTCCAAGCGTAACGTTTTCTGTTTCCTTTTTTGATTAAATATAATGGCGGTGTTGCTATAAAAATATGTCCAGCTTCAATAAGCTCTCGCATATATCTAAAGAAAAAGGTTAGTATTAAGGTAGCAATGTGACTACCATCAACATCTGCATCACACATAATTACAATTTTATGATACCTTAATTTTGAAAGGTTCAATGCCTTACTATCTTCTTCTGTACCTATAGTAACTCCAAGAGCCGTATATATGTTTCTAATTTCTTCATTCTCAAAAACTTTATGCTGCATGGCTTTCTCTACGTTCAAAATCTTACCACGTAAAGGCAAAATAGCTTGAAAGTTTCGATCACGACCTTGTTTAGCAGTTCCACCTGCAGAATCACCCTCTACCAAAAATACTTCACACTGTTCAGGATCTATTTCTGAACAATCTGATAATTTACCAGGCAAACCACCACCGCTCATCACGGTTTTACGCTGAACCATTTCACGCGCTTTTTTAGCTGCGTGACGTGCTTGTGCTGCTAGTATTACTTTTTGCACAATTGTTTTTGCATCGTTAGGGTTTTCTTCTAAGTACGCTTCAAGCATTTCTGAAACCCCTTGAGATACTGCGGATGTCACCTCACGGTTACCCAATTTTGTTTTAGTTTGTCCCTCGAATTGAGGTTCAGAAACTTTAACAGATACAATTGCAGTTAAGCCTTCTCTAAAGTCATCTCCTGCAATTTCAAACTTTAGCTTATCAAGCATGCCTGAGTTATCTGCATATTTTTTTAAGGTAGAAGTTAATCCTCTCCTAAACCCAGAAAGATGGGTCCCTCCTTCATGAGTATTAATATTATTTACATACGAATGAAGATTTTCATTGTATGAATTATTATAAATCATTGCTACTTCTACAGGAATACCATTTTTCTCCCCTTCCATAGCAATAACATCAGCAATAATTGGCTCTCTCGTTTCATCTAAAAAGCGAATAAACTCTTTTAAACCTTCTTCAGAATGAAAATTTTCAGAAATAAATTCACCCTTTTCATCTTTATGCCTACGATCTATTAAAGAAATTTTAATTCCTTTATTTAAGAAAGCAAGCTCTCTTAATCGTTTAGCTAATGTATCATAACTAAATACGGTAATTTCTTTAAATATTTCTGGATCTGGTCTAAAAGTTACAGAGGTACCATTATCATCTGTTTCACCCGTACTTTTTACAGGATAAAGCGGCTTCCCTTTCTCATATTCTTGCTCCCAAACTTGGCCTTTTTTATAAACTTTAGCGTGTAAGTGAATAGAAAGTGCATTAACACAACTTACCCCTACACCGTGAAGACCACCTGAAACTTTATAAGAATCTTTATCAAATTTACCTCCGGCTCCAATTTTGGTCATCACAACCTCTAATGCTGAAACCCCTTCTTTTTTGTGAAGATCAATAGGAATACCACGACCATTATCTTTTACAGATACAGAGTTATCTTCATTTATCACTACATCAATAGCATCACAATAGCCAGCCATCGCCTCATCGATAGAGTTATCTACCACCTCGTAAACTAAGTGGTGCAACCCTCTCACTCCAACATCACCAATATACATTGACGGACGCATACGTACATGCTCCATACCTTCTAAGGCCTGTATACTATCTGCAGAATAATCTTTTTTAACTTCTTCGCTCATATTCAATTTTTAACATACTTAGAACACAAATATAGCAAAACCAGTGCTACTAATAGAGCCTGAAAAGCCTGCAAACCTTCAAGTTATTAACAATTAACTCGAAATAAGCTTTCTAAGCAACAATTTAAACCCCTACATACCTTACCTTTAATTTTAACAGAAGATATATAAAACCTTAACAATAATACTTCTGCGTTTAAGTTATATTTAAAGAAAATAGAAAATACAACTATGAAAGCAGTTTTAAGTTTATTTATGATCTTTAGCTTATTGAGTGTAGATATTCAAGCACAAGATTTCTCTGACCTCGATAAAAGTCCAATGGATGTTGCTATTATTAGAAACGATGACAGCTCTCCTATGGCGAGAGTAATTTATAGTAGACCAAAAATGCGTGGACGTGAAATATTTGGAGAACTCGTACCTTACAGTAAAGTTTGGAGAACCGGAGCCAATGAAGCTACAGAATTAAGAATATATAATGATATGACTATAGGCGGACAAACTATTCCTGCTGGTACTTATTCTTTATATACCATACCAGAAAAAACAGAATGGACGCTTATTTTGAACAAAGCAAGAAATCAATGGGGCGCATACGAATATGATGATAGCAAAGATTTATTAAGAATTAAAGCACCAGCTAGAAAAGCTGCTGCACCTATAGAAGACTTTTCTATCGCTTTTCAACCCATTGAAAATGGCACTAATTTGTTAATTGGCTGGGAAAATACTTTTATTGAAGTCCCGTTACAAAATGCAGAATAAATCAAATGAACAAAAAAGCCTTTCTTTAATTAGTGAGGCTTTTTTTTATTGCATAATTAGACATTAGACAAGTGACGCCACGAAAAGCATCTCTCTCCCTATTTCATTTAACGTTGCCTGATAAGCTGCTGCTTGATGCAAAGTTTTATCTGCATACTTAGGATCTTGATACGGAAGTGATAATCTTGCTACACTCCCCACCACAAAAGGACAACCGCCATCTGCTTCTGTACAAACCATTACGGCTATAAAATTTCCTTGTGGATTGTATTGGTCTGAATAAACTTTAGAAAATAATTCTTCGCGATTATTATCTTCTTCTGAAATTTTAACTTGATAACTAGGATTTTCACCTGAGTTAATTTCTTCTACTCTAAATCCGGAAATTTTTAATGCTGAAATCATATTAGGATGAAAAGTCGTTGCTTCTGTTCCTCCAGAAAATGTTTCCATAGGAATATTATATTTTTCTGCTGCCAATCGAAGCCAAATTTGTCCCAAATGACTTCTTCTAGAATTATGCGTACAAATTACAATTACTTTCGCCTTTTTAAACTGCTGGATGCTTTCTCTAATTTTTTCTGCAAAAAGTTTTAAATCGGTTTTTCGTTCTTCAGAAATAAAGGAGAAATCTTGTTCTAATTCTTTAATTAATTTTTCAATTTGAGGATAAAATTTCATAGTTAGACAGATTGCGTATGATAATATTTCTTTTTAAGCCAAAAAGCTACTTTTACTAATAAAATAAGTGCCGGAACTTCTACCAGCGGACCGATAACCCCAGCGAAAGCCTGACCGCTATTTAACCCAAATACAGCAATAGCCACCGCAATTGCTAATTCAAAATTATTACCACTTGCGGTAAATGCAACTGAAGTATTCACTTTATATGATGCTCCTAAACTTTTACCTGTAAAAAAACTTATTAAAAACATCGCCACAAAGTAAATAAGCAATGGAACTACTATAATCAGAACATCTTGCGGAATTTCTACAATTAACTCTCCTTTTAAACTGAACATTAAAACGATGGTAAATAAAAGCGAGATTAAAGTAAGTGGCGAAATCTTCGGAATAAAGTTTTCATTATACCATTTTTCTCCTTTGGTTTTCACTCCTATATACCTAATAACAATTCCTAACAAAAACGGAATACCCAAATAAATAGCGACGCTTTCTGCTATGGTAGCGATAGAAATATCGACAAGCGCACCCTCAAAACCGAATAATGGCGGCAGTTTAGTTATAAATAACCACGCATAAAAACTATAGGCAAAAATCTGAAAAATACTGTTTAAAGCTACCAATCCAGCTCCATATTCGGGGCTTCCTTCCGCTAGATCGTTCCATACTAAAACCATAGCGATGCAACGAGCTAAACCAATTAAAATTAAACCAATCATGTATTCTGGATAATCTCTTAGAAATGTAATTGCTAAGAAAAACATAAGCAAGGGCCCTAAAACCCAATTCATCAGTAGCGAAAGTGTAAGCACTTTTGTGTTTTTAAAAACCTTAGGTAATAATGCATAGTTTACTTTTGCTAAAGGCGGAAACATCATTAAAATTAATCCTACAGCAATTAGAATATTAGTTGAGCCGAGCTGAAAGCTATTGATAGTTTCTGAGCTTTGAGGATAAAAATATCCAATAGCGACTCCTAATAACATGGCTATAAAAATCCACAAGGTTAGGTAACGATCTAAAAAACTTAATTTTTTCATACTGAATAAAGTTTAGCAACAACCGCATTGGTTGGCTTCTGTTTTTACTTCTTCTACAGGAGAAGCGCAGCAAGCTTGAGCTTTTTCGTCTTCTGTTGTAACTCTATCTTTTGCTTTGCAAGTGGTAAACCCTTCGCCTAAACGAAAAATTAATAAATCGTTTTTCACTTCAAAATCATTTACTGGTAAAGTTGCTTTATGGAAGTTCTGGTTTTGATATTCAAATAAAATTTCAACATTCTTTAAAGTGGTTCTTACTTTATTAACTAATTCAAAAATTGATAACATTTTACTTGCGGTAAGCTGATGACTGGGTTCTGGTGTTTCATTTTCCCATAATTGCACATGAACTTCTTGCCACTTATTCTGTACTCCACCGCAATCTACCGTATTGTAATCGACGTTTTTAATTTCTGTAAGATGAAAATCTGTTCTCACAAAGTTCCCTGACTGATATTCGAAATACACAGGAAGATTTTGATTTGTTTTGAGTACGTTTAAAAATTCTTTAGTTTTCATAATTGTATTATTGCAATATTACGATTAATTGATTTAAATTTTTTTAGCAACAATCGTCACTTTGAGATGTTGAGTTGATATTGAAAAAACCATCAAATAATTGTTGTACGTCTTGCCAAACTTCGGCATCGATACAATAGCAAACGCTAGTTCCTTCAATATTGCCTTTTATAATTCCTGCTGATTTAAGCTCACGTAAATGCTGACTTATGGTTGCTTGCGCTAAACCAATTTCATGAACTAAATCTCCGCAAATGCATTGATTTACTTTTACCAAATATTGAAGAATAGCCACGCGTGCAGGATGCGCTAAAACTTTAGCCATTCTCGCTAAATGATTTTGCTCTTCGGTAAAAATAGCTGATTTGGTTAATCCCATTATTTTAATTGTATATTGCAATATTACGATTAACAAATTAACGTAGGCGTTAAAATTAATTCAATTTAAAAATTTTAAGGTATATTTAAGTATTTATGTGTTTGTAAAGAAACTTTCCATTTTGGATTTTTCATTACATAATCTACAATTAGCGGAATAATTTTTTCACGAACGCTCCACTCTGGTTGTAGATAAAGAATACATTCTCCGTTTACTTTTGCAGCTTGCTCTTCAGCAAACTTTAAATCGTGTTTATTAAAGACAATTACCTTTAATTCGTGAGCTTTATCGTAAGCTTTTTGAGTTGGGAATTTAAGTTTTTTAGGTGAAAGGCAAATCCAATCCCAAACTCCGGTTAGCTCATAAGCTCCAGAAGTCTCTATATGTAGTTGAGCACCTTTTGCTTTTAACTGTGTAGTAAGCTCGGTCATATCCCAAGTTAAAGGTTCTCCGCCAGTAATAACAATAGTATCGCTATACTTAGTCGCATTTTCAACAATTTGCTCGGTAGCGGTTGGCGGATGCTTTTCGGCATCCCAACTTTCTTTCACATCACACCAATGGCAACCGACATCACAACCGCCTATTCTTATAAAATATGCGGCTGTTCCTTTATGAAAACCTTCTCCCTGAATGGTATAAAATTCTTCCATTAAAGGAAGCATTTTACCTTCATTTACCAACTGCTCTATTTCTTCTTTTTTCATCACGCCGCAAAGATAGTGATTCACAGAAGAACTGAAATTTTTTCAGCATTATAAATTAAAAGTAACTATAAGATAAATTGATTTTTATTTCTAAGAGCAAATAACAATTACTATTTTTACCCTTTAAAAACCGACTTAAAAATGAAAAAAATAATCGCTCTTTTTACGCTAATTGCAATGATAGCTTCTTGTAGTAAAAAAGAAAAAGTAACTCCTTTTCTAATTTCTAAAGATCAAGTAGGGCTACTTAACAAAGAAGTAAAAGTAAAAGAACTAGACTCAATTTATGCTAACGATTCTATTGTAAAAAATGGTAGAAATCAATTTAGAGGTGGTAATCAAATTTCTGTTTACGATAAAAAAGGAAATCAACTTTTATTACTTACGCCGGTACAAAAATTTGATAGTACTAGCACTGTCGCTAGTATTCAGATAAAAGACAAACGCTTTAAAACCGAAAAAGGATTAACTTTAAAGAGTACTTTTAAAGACATTTCTACAAATTATAAAATCTCACGTATAGAAAACACATTAAGCAATATTGTTATTTTCATAGATGAACTTAATGCTTATATCGCCATCGATAAAAAATACATTTCTGGTGATGCCAAATACAACACAGATATTCCTGTAGAACCAAATCAAATACCTGATGATGCAAAAATTAAACGCTTTTGGATTGGTTGGGAATAAAATGAACAAATCTATATTTATAATAACAATTGGTTTGTGTATAATATTTTTTTCTTGCGATGCTCCTAAAGAAAATAAAGACTATTACCATTTACCAACATACTCCTCTAACAATAACATTCAAGCGGTAGTTGAAATTCCAGCAGGAACAAATCATAAAATCGAGTATGATAAAGTTGCTAGAAAATTTATAGTTGACTCGTTAGAAGGAAAAGAACGAATCATTGATTTTCTTCCCTACTTAGGAAATTATGGCTTTATCCCTTCAACCTATTCAGATCCTGATCATGGTGGCGATGGAGATGCGCTAGATGTACTTGTTTTAGGAGAAAACACACCTACTGGAAGTATCATGGAAATTATCCCTATAGCGATGTTAGAGATGATTGATGATGGAGCCGTTGACCATAAAATTATAGCTATTCCTAGCAATGAAAAACAACGTATTATCAAAGCCGCAAATTTTCATGACTTTTCAACTCAATATCCAGCTATTAGAAAAATGATTGGAAATTGGTTTGATAATTATGATTTGAAAGACGAGGTGCAAATACTAAGATGGACTGGTGAAGAAGCTGCCATACGTGAAATAAAAAAATGGAAAACGAATTAAGCTTTGTTTAATATATGTTAATCGATCCTTGCTAAAAACTAAACCTTGTATTTTTATATCTTAATAAAATAGGCATGATAAAATTTTTAGGAACATCATCGATTGTAATTAGTTTTGCGAGTTTAATTGTAGGTTTTTTGGGAGTTTTAGGAACTATCGCTATTTCAATACCGTGGACATTTATCTTTTCAGGCATTCTCTTCTTTTTTTTAGGAATGGGAATTGTAAAATACAAAAATAATCACGACTAAGTTTACCCCAAACCTGAGGTTGATATGAAAAAAACAATAAACAAATACCTTCCAATAATAATTGGTGCAAGATTAAACACATTGCATTTGGTTAAGCCTCAAAAAGCTGTAAAAAAAGCATTTTACCTATTTTGCACTCCTCGACGAGGAAGAGTAAAACCTGAACAAGAAGAATTTCTAAATAAGGCTAAAACCAACACTGTATTAGTAAATGAAATTAAACTTCAGACATATCACTGGAAGGGTTCTGGTAAAACCATTTTACTCGTTCACGGTTGGGAAAGCAATACCTACCGATGGAAAGCCTTAATTGAAAAATTAAAAGAAGAAAATTATAATATTTATGCTTTTGATGCTCCGGCTCATGGGTATTCTGGCGGAAACTTTATTCATGTTCCTTTCTATGCAAAATGTGTAGAAAAAATGGTGCAAGAATTTTCCCCAGAAATAATAATTGGCCATAGTATTGGTGCAATGACGACGGTCTTTCATCAACATGAGTACTCAAATAACGCCATAAATAAATTAGTGCTTTTAGGACCTCCGTCAGAACTAGAGCAAATCATGAACGATTATAGGAAAATTTTAAATTTAAAACCAAGAGTTATGAGAGGTCTAGAGAATAGCTTTCAAACTCAATTAGGCTTTAAATTCCATGAATTTTCTATTGCCAAATTTGCTAAGAAAGTCAAACAATATACATTGCTTATACATGATAAATATGATAAAATTGCACCCGTAGAAGCTTCTATGAGTATTCATAAAAACCTTCACCATTCAGAATTTATAGAGACTGAAGGCGCTGGGCATTCGCTCAATAATGATTATATTTATTCCGAAATTATTCAATTTCTAAAAAAATAAAAACTCCCATCTGTGTCAGAAGAAAAAAAATTAAAAAGAATCAATAAATTTTTAAGTGAAGTAGGCTATTGTTCACGCAGAAAAGCCGATCTACTTATAGACCAAGGCAGAGTAACCATTAATGGAAATGTACCAGAAATGGGAACTAAAATTTCTAATGATGATGAAGTTCGAGTAAACGGAGAATTAATTTCGGTTAAAAAAGAAAAAAATGTTTATCTCGCTTTCAACAAACCTATTGGTATTGTTTGCACTACAGACACACGCGTAGAAAAAGATAATATTATTGACTACATTAATTACCCCAAACGAATTTTCCCGATTGGCAGGTTAGACAAACCTAGTCAAGGTCTTATTTTACTTACAGACGATGGTGATATTGTTAATAAAATTTTGAGAGCAAGAAATAATCACGAAAAAGAATACATTGTAGAGGTTAATAAACCTATAAATAATGATTTTTTAAATAAAATGAGTAATGGCGTGCCTATTTTAGATACCGTTACCAGAAAATGCAAGGTTTCTAAAATAAGTAGCCACGAGTTTAAAATTATACTCACTCAAGGACTCAACCGTCAGATTAGAAGAATGTGTGAATATTTAAATTACGATGTAATTAATTTAAAGCGAGTTCGTATTATGAATATAGAATTAGACTTGCCTGTCGGAAAATACAGAGAACTATCTGAAGAAGAATTTAATGATTTAAATGAATTAATTAGCGGTTCTATAAAAACGGAAGAAGCCTCTCAAGCTTCAGCAGAAACAATAACCTCAACCAAACCAAAGCGTAATAGAATATCACGTAAAAAGTAACATATTTTTAAGTATAAAGATTTTTAATTCTTCCTATTTTTAAAATAAAAATGGCTAACAGAATTAAAAACGAAGATCAATACGAAGCTTTACGTGATCAAGGCTATAGTAAAGAAAAATCTGCACGCATAGCAAACACTCCAAATGCCGGGAAAAAAGGTGGAAAGAGTCATAAATATGAAGATCGCACAAAAGAAGAGTTATACCAACAAGCAAAAAAAGTAGGTATAGAAGGTCGTTCTAATATGTCTAAAGAAGAATTAATAAAGTCACTTAGAAGTCACTAATTGATGAAAGAAATTCAACCTTTTCACTTAGCTATTCCTGTAGATAACCTTAAAACTGCCCGAAGTTTTTATAGCGATGTTTTAGAACTTTCAGAAGGCAGAAGCGACGAACATTGGGTAGATTTTAATTTTTTTGGTCACCAATTAGTAATTCATCACAAAGAAAAAGAAGTTTCACAAGAAGATAAAACAAATTTGGTAGATGGCAAACAAGTACCAGTTCCTCATTTTGGAGTTGTATTAACTTGGGAAGATTTTCATTTATTTTCAAAAAAACTTCAGCAAAAAAAAGTGGCTTTCGAAATTGAGCCTTATATAAGATTTAAAGGAACAATAGGAGAACAAGCTACCATGTTTTTTTACGATCCCTGCGGAAATGCATTAGAGTTTAAAGCTTTTAAAGACCAACGACAATTATTTGCAAACTAGCCTATGAAAACATTACAACCTTCTTTAGTAAGGCAACTTTTTATTTTATTGCTTATTCTCTTTTTAAGCGTACTGATCTTTAAAGAACTTACCCCTTACCTCTCCGGAATTTTAGGCGCCATCACGCTCTTCTTTCTATTAAAGGGATGGATGAAAAAATTGGTAGATAAAGGGTGGAATAAAGATTTAGCCGCCGCTTTATTAATGATAGGTTCATTTATAGGAATTTTGGTTCCTGTAACTGGAATTATTTTAATGCTTACTTCTAAAATAGGTAAAGCAGTAAATAATTCAGAAAAAATAGTACAGGTATTTAAATCTCAAGTAGATACATGGGAACATTCACTTAACTACAGTATAAGTGACCAAATTAATACTTCAGAAATTACAAGTTGGGTTTCAAATAATTTACAAAATTTAGCAGGCGGTACTTTTAATGCTTTTATTGCTATAGGCATTATGTACTTTATTTTATATTACATGCTCACCTATCAAGATAAAATTAGAGAGTCGTTAGATGAATATTTACCTATTAATCATGAAAACTTAGTACTTATAGGTAATGAGAGTAGCAACATGGTAATTGCAAATGCAATAGGTATTCCGCTTGTAGCTCTGGTACAAGGAATAATTGCACTTATTGGATTTTTAATTTTTGGCGTGCCAGACCCGTTTTTTTGGTTCGTAATTACAACCATTGGCTCTATGATCCCATTTATAGGTACAGCGATTGGTATAGTACCTGTAATTCTTTTATTGCTTTCACAAGGAGAAAACTGGCAAGCTATTGGCATTCTTATTTATGGACTCGTAGTTGTTGGTAATTCAGATAACATCATTAGGTTATATGTTCTTAAAAGACTATCTGACGTTCATCCTCTAATAACGCTATTAGGCGTAGTGGTAGGCGTTCCACTATTTGGGTTTATTGGCCTAATATTTGGTCCGTTATTACTATCTTTATTTCTATTGATTATCATGATCTATAAAAAAGAATACGGAAAGCACAAATTAAAAGAAGAAGATGATAGTGTAAATGAAGAAAAGCTAAAAAAAGAAATGAATCAAAAAAAATTATAATATGATGTTTGAAGGAATTAAAGACAAAATTAACGAAGAGTACGTTAAACATGGAGCTAGTAATACACGAGAAAAAGATGTTACAGATACGTTAGACAATCAAGAACAAATAGACAAAAAAATGTCTGCTGCCGGAATGCTGAAAAAATATGCAGAATTAGGCAAACTTATGATCAATATGCTAAAAGATTACAAGCAAGGATTTTACCAAGATGTACCTTGGTTTAGCATTGCTTCTATTGTTTTTGCATTATTATATGTATTAAACCCCTTAGATTTAATACCAGATTTTATTCCTGGTTTTGGCTACGTAGACGATTTTAGTGTTTTTACTTTAGCACTTCGTTTTGTAGAAACAGATTTACACAAATACTTAGATTGGAAACTTGAACAAGATTAAATAAAAAAAGGAAGCTGTTTAGCTTCCTTTTTTTATTTATTTTATAATTTTTCTCTTTTTCTGTGACGCTCTCTTGCTAAAAGTGTATTTTTTAATAACATAGCAATAGTCATAGGGCCTACACCACCAGGAACTGGAGTAATGTGAGATGCTTTCTTTTTTACATTATCAAAATCTACATCACCAACAATTTTATAACCTTTTTCTGTAGAATCATCAGGGACTCTGGTGATTCCTACATCAATTACTACCGCATCATCTTTTATCATTTCTGCTTTTAGAAAATGAGGAATCCCAACAGCGATAATTATAATATCTGCTTGTGAAGTAATTTGGGTGATATTTTTAGTGTATTTATGCGTTAAGGTAACCGTAGAATTTCCAGGAAAACCGCTTCTTCCCATTAAAATACTCATAGGCCTTCCTACAATATGACTTCGCCCTATCACTACCGTATGTTTTCCTTTGGTTGGAATATCATAACGCTCTAATAACTCAAGAATCCCAAAGGGAGTAGCAGGTATAAATGAGGTCATATCTAAAGACATCTTACCAAAATTGGTAGGATGAAAACCATCTACATCTTTATCTGGATCTACCGCCATTAATACTTTTTGTGTATCTATTTGCGGAGGTAGTGGCAATTGAACAATAAATCCGTCAACATCATCATTATTATTTAATTCTTCAATTTTATCAAGCAATTCCATTTCGCTTGTTGTTCCTGATAGTCGCACTAAGCTAGACTCAAAACCTACGCGCTTACAGGCTTTTACTTTACTATTAACGTATGTCATACTAGCACCATCATTCCCTACAATAATTGCAGCTAAATGAGGAACCTTTTCTTGGTGGCTAACCATTTTTTCAACTTCAGTTGCAATTTCATTTTTAATGTCGTTGCTAACTTTTTTACCGTCTAATAATATCATTTTTTTTATAAATTGAATCGTGGTAATTAACTTCTGCTTATTAAAAAAGGCCGGAACATTTTGCGTCCAGCCTTTTTATTTTATTTCATTCCCTTCATCATTTGCATCATTTTCTTTCCGCCGCCGCCTTGCATCATTTTCATCATTTTGCTCATTTGATCAAACTGCTTCAACAATTGATTTACTTGAGTAACAGAAGTACCAGACCCCTTACCTATTCTTCTTTTTCTACTAGCATTAATTAAAGTAGGCTGTGTTCTCTCTGCTGGAGTCATTGAATGAATAATCGCTTCAATATGTTTAAAAGCGTCATCATCAATATCTATATCTTTCATTGCCTTTCCAGCACCAGGGATCATACCAATAAGGTCTTTCATATTCCCCATTTTCTTCACCTGCTGTATTTGATTTAAGAAATCGTCAAATCCAAACTGGTTTTTAGCAATTTTCTTTTGAAGCTTTCTCGCTTCTTCTTCGTCATATTGTTCTTGAGCTCTTTCTACTAAAGACACCACATCTCCCATCCCTAAGATACGTTCTGCCATACGTGCAGGATAGAATACATCTATTGCTTCCATCTTTTCACCTGTACCAATAAACTTAATTGGTTTATTCACGACAGATTTAATAGAGATTGCAGCACCACCACGAGTATCACCATCTAATTTTGTTAGAATAACTCCATCAAAATTTAAAGTATCGTTAAAAGCTTTTGCTGTATTCACAGCATCTTGCCCTGTCATAGAATCTACTACAAAAAGTGTTTCTTGAGGTTGGATAGCTTTATGAATGTCTGAAATTTCATTCATCATCGCTTGATCTACTGCTAAACGACCAGCGGTATCTATAATTACCACATTAAAGTCATTCTCTTTAGCGTAAGCAATTGCTTTTTGAGAAATCGCTACAGGATTTTTTTCTTCACGGTCAGAAAACACCTCCACACCAATCTGATCACCTACCACGTGTAACTGATCGATCGCTGCCGGACGATAAACGTCACAAGCAACTAATAAAGGTTTTTTAGTTTTCTTAGTTTTAAGAAAATTAGCCAGCTTACCAGAGAAAGTTGTTTTACCACTACCCTGTAAACCTGACATTAAGATGATGCTAGGGTCACCAGAAAGATTAATGCCTTCAGCATCTCCTCCCATAAGTTCGGTAAGCTCATCTTTTACAAGCTTTACCATAAGTTGCCCAGGTTTTAAGGCGGTAAGTACGTCTTGCCCTAATGCTTTTTCCTTCACCACATTGGTAAAGTTTTTAGCGGTTTTAAAGTTTACATCGGCATCTACTAAAGCACGTCTTACTTCTTTTAATGTTTCTGCAACATTAACTTCTGTAATCTGGCCGTGCCCTTTTAATACGTGTAACGCCTTATCTAACTTATCACTTAAATTATCAAACATAATCTTTCAGTCAATTTTTGAGATTTGCAAAGTTAACGATTTGAAACATAACAATAAAAAGTAATCAATAAAAAAACGACCGTTATTAAAACGGCCGTTTTCCCCTTAAACATAAACAACAAATACTTTTTTGTTTTTTAATAACTAGAATTCACGGTTATTGAAAAACGATCTGTTTTCTTTATAACAATTGAAAACCAAAAACTCCTACTTTAAAATAAATTTTTCTACATTTATCCTCTTAAAATTTTAATGAATGAGAAAATCTTTAAAAGAAAACGTTTGTGAAGAGCATCTTTTTAATAAGATTTACAACAATCACGCTACTCATTTATACAATTTTCTTTATTATAAATTTGGAGATCAACTTCACCCCCAAGACAAAGTACAAGAAGCTTTTATAAAATTGTGGAAAAAATGCAAAGATGTACCTCCCACAAAAGCTAAATCTTTTTTATTTACGATTGCCAATAACCTGATGCTTAATGAATTTAACCATCAGAAAGTTGTCTTAAAATATCAAAAAACACAAACGCAGAAAATAAATCATCAAGACCCGCAATTTTTAGTTGAAGAAAAAGAATACTTAGAAAAATTTCAATTAGCGCTTTCTAAACTTACCGAAGCCCAACGTGTTACTTTTATGATGAATCGTACCGAAGGTAAAAAACATAAGGAAATTGCAGAGATTTTAGGCATTTCTAGAAAAGCTGTTGAAAAAAGAATTTATTCGGCTTTAAAAAAACTGAGAGAAGATTTAAAAGAAATTTAAATAACAGGGTAGGAAAAAAAGAAACTTATTTGTTTTAGTAGTAGAGACAAGAAGATGAAAGAAGAAAAACTTATACAAAAGTGGTTAGACGGTGAACTTTCTCAAGAAGAAAGAGCAGCACTAGAGCAGCTTGATGCTTTTAAAGATTATCAAAAAATTGCTACTGCTTCCCAATATTTTAAAGCGCCAAAATTTGACGCTGATACCACTTATAAAAAAATTAAAGAAGATATCCAGAATAGCGATCACAATTCTAGCAATTGGTTGAGTGTTTTTGGTAAAATTGCAGCGATATTAGTTCTAGCATTTATTAGCTATACAATGTTTTTTAGTAATTCTTCTGAAGAATTTACAACTCAAATCGCTTCTACAGAAGAAATTAAACTACCAGACAACTCAACACTTCAACTTAATGCAAGTTCTCATTTAAACTTTAGCGAAGACCATTGGAGTGAAAACAGGCTAGTTAACTTAGATGGGGAGGCATTTTTTAAAGTAGCAAAAGGTGAAACATTTACGGTACAAACAGCACTAGGAGCAGTTAGCGTAAGAGGCACTCAATTTAATGTAAAACAACGTGACCAGATATTTATAGTTACTTGTTATGAAGGTTTAGTTGAAGTGAAAACTAAAAATAAAACCGTTTTATTGCCTGCAGGCAAAGAGTTTAGACAAATTAACCAAACTAGTATAGTAGAAAACATTTCTGAAATCACTCCTACTTGGACCAAAGGAGAAAGCAGTTTTACCAGCATACCTATTCAAGAAGTTTTAAATGAACTAGAGCGACAATACCAGGTTACAATTCAGGTAAAAAATCTTACTTTTGATAAAAACCAAACCTTTACTGGAAGTTTTGTACATCGTAATTTAGATCAGGCTTTAAAGGCGATTACCATCCCTTTTCATTTTACCTACAAAATAGAAGGTGATATTGTAAGTATTGCTAAGCGTGAGTAATAAAAACTACCTCTTTTTTATAGTTTTTTTCATTTTTTGCCAGCAACTTTTTTCTCAACAAAAAAGTCAAAATACCTTTCCGCTTACTGAACTTCTTGAAATTTTAGAAAAGCATTCTAATTATAAATTTTCTTATGCAGACGATGATTTAAAAAATATTGAAGTTCCCGAACCCCCTAATATGTTATCTGTTAGCGAAACTATTACTTTTCTAGAAGGTAAAACAGGATTTAAATTCACTTTAATAGGGGGAAATCAAATTATTGTTGATGCTAAAATTGCCATTAAAGCTAATTCTCAAAAATTAATAGTTGAAGAATTAGATGAAATAATTCTCGCCAATGTGATTGCCAAAGGAGTTTCTAAAATGAAAGACGGCAGCTACAAAATTAATTTTGATAAAATAGGAATTATTCCCGGTCTTATTGAAAACGATGCCTTTCAGACCATTCAAGCCTTACCCGGTGTTGAAAGTGTAAACGAAAAAGTTTCTAATATCAACATTAGAGGAGGCACTAACGATCAAAATTTAATTTTGTGGGATGGCATTAGGATTTACCAAGCAGGACATTTTTTCGGACTTATTTCAGCTATTAATCCACACCAAAATCATACCGTAAAATTATTTAAGAACGGAACGCCCCCTTCTTACGGAAATAGTGTTTCGAGTGTTATTGAGCTCTCTTCAGATAAAAAAATAAATCAGGATTTTACTGCAGAGCTTGGGCTTACTTTTTTGAGTACAGATGCTTTTATAGACACTCCGTTAGACCAAAAATCTTCCATACAAATTTCAGCTAGAACTTCTATTAATAATGCCTTTATTACTCCTACCTATTTACAATATTACGACAGAGCTTTTCAAAACACAGAATTAACAGCTAACCCTGATAAAATGTTGAATACAAAAGAAAAATTTTATTTTTCTGATGTAAGTTTTCGTTGGCTCTATAAACTTTCAGAACAAGACGTATTGAGATTAAATTACTTTTCTATCAATAATGAATTAAAGTTTACTGCAGAAGAATTTTCTCTTAATTCAATTCAACGCAAAGTTAGCGAGCTCTCCCAAAGCAGTTTAGGAATGGGTGCTTACTACCATAGAAATTGGTCTGAAAATTTAGCTACAAGTCTTCAATTATATCATTCTAACTATAATTTAAACTCTACAAACAGTAGTATAAATGCGAATACTTACTTAGAACAAGAAAATATTTTATATGAAAATAGTTTAAAAATCACGAGCAACTGGGCATTAAACAATCTATTTGAACTGAATGCGGGTTACCAATTCATCACCACAAACACTAAAGATACTGAAACCGAAACAACCATTACTAATGAAGAAGCGATTAAAAACGGAATAAATGCAAACAATGTATTTTCTAATTTACGATACCAGAGTAAGGACAGAAAAACAGTACTGAATACTGGATTGCGTTTAAATTACATCAATACTTTTCATTCTCTATTAGCTGAACCAAGATTAAGTTTTAATCAACAATTTTTCAAGCATTTTTCAATAGAAATTTTAGGAGAGATAAAAAATCAATCTATATCTCAAGTAATTAATTTTCAGAATGACTTCTTAGGCATAGAAAATAGAAAATGGCAATTGGCCAATCAGCAAACCTTACCAGTTACGAAAAGTAAACAAGTTTCGTTAGGTATAAACTATCAAAAAAATAACTGGTTGGCAAGTATAGAATCCTATTTAAAAAAGGTAGAAGGTATTTCTTCTCAAACTCAAGGGTTTCAGAATCAATATGAATATGCTCAGCTTATTGGCGATTACAAAATTCTGGGAGTAGACCTATTAATTAATAAAAAGTTTAAAAATTTTGACGCTCGGTTGAGTTATTCCTTTACAGAAAATAATTATTATTTTAAAGATTTACCCGCTTCAACAATTCCTAATAATTTTGAAATTGCAAACTCATTTACCTTCGCAAGTTCCTACAGTTATAAAAATTTTAAAGCATCTGGCGGACTTATATGGCGCAGCGGTAAACCCTTCACCCCAATATCGGCTAACGGAATAACTAACAATCAATTTGATTATGAACTTATGAATAGTGGTAATTTAAAAAACTATATGCGAGTTGATGTTTCGGTAAGCCAAGAATTTAAAATTCAAAAGAAATTAATCGCCTACGCAGGTTTATCGATTTGGAATTTGCTTGACCGAAAAAACATTATCAATTCTTACTATCGATTAAATAATAACAATCAAGTTTATCTAGTTAATCAAAAAGCTTTAGGCCTAACTCCTAACTTTGTATTTAGACTTAAATTTTAATAAGAGCTAAAAAATGCTCATCTTTCCTTTTCAAATAAAACTTCATGAAAAATATTTGGCGAAGGTTCCTAAATCAACTCATTAACAAAAGTGAAGATAAGGCTCAAGAAAGCACACCTGTTTCAGATTTTAAACATGCAAAAGCAGTTAGAAAGTTTAGAATTAGCTTAAGGCAACTTACTAAAGAAGCTATTTTTATTATCTGTGGTATTTTTGCTGCTGCTTTTGGGCTGGAAAGCTTCTTACTACCCAATAATTTTATAGATGGTGGCGCTACGGGTATAGCTTTACTTTTTACAGGAATTACAGATTTACCATTGCACTGGCTTATCTTACTTATTAATTTACCTTTTGTAATTATAGGTTACAATATTATAAGTAAACAATTTGCTATTAAAACTGGCTTAGCCATTATTTTACTTTCTTTAGTTATAGCAAATATTCATTTTCCTGAAGTGACCGACGACAAACTACTTGTTGCTGTTTTTGGTGGTTTTTTTCTTGGGGCTGGAATTGGTTTCTCTATACGTGGTGGTGCAGTAATCGATGGTACAGAAGTATTAGCGATATTTCTAAGTAGAAAATCTGGAGCTACTATTGGAGATATTATTATGATTATAAACGTAATAATTTTTGCAACTGCCGCTTGGCTTCTTTCTATTGAAGCAGCTCTATATTCGATGATTACTTATTTTGCGGCTTCTAAAACTTTAGATTTTGTAGTCGAAGGTATCGAAGAATATATCGGTGTTCACATCATTTCTACACATAGTGAAGAAGTTCGCTTAATGATTTTAAACGATTTACGCCGCGGGGTTACCATTTACAAAGGTGAACGCGGTGTCAAGCACGATGGTGGTAACGATAACTTAGATATTATTTTTACCGTGCTTACTCGACTAGAATTAAATAAATTAAATACCGAAATTTTAAAAATAGACCCAAATGCTTTTGTAGTGATGACTGCGGTAAAAGACACCAAAGGCGGAATGATTAAAAGAAGACCTTTACATTAAAAACAGAAAAGCTGCATCTATAAAAATGCAGCTTTTTAAGTATTCTTTAATGAAACTCTATTTTACATACGTTCAGGAACTCCTATTCCTAACAATGAAAAAGCATTTTTAATAGTATTGGCTACAGCTTCTGAAAGCTGAACTCTAAAGATTTTTTCTTCTTCTACCTCGGCACCTAGAATTGTTACATTTTGATAAAATGAATTAAACTCTTTCACTAAATCATAGGTATAATTCGCTATTAAAGCTGGGCTGTGTTGATCTGCTGCCAACTGAATAATTTCAGGATATTGCTGAAGCAACTTCAAGACTTCACGCTCTTTTTCATTCAATTGATAATTAGTTAAATCTGCTGAATGGTTAAAATCTGCTTTTCTTAATATAGAACGAATTCTTGCATACGTGTATTGAATAAACGGTCCCGTATTTCCTTGAAAATCTACCGATTCTTCGGGATTAAATAAGATTCTTTTTTTAGGATCTACTTTCAATATATAATATTTTAAAGCGCCTAGTCCTATAGTTTTATAAAGTTTGTTTTTTTCTTTATCGGTATAACCATCTAATTTGCCTAAATCTTCAGAAATTTTCTGTGCAGTTTTGGTCATTTCTTCAATTAAATCATCAGCATCAACAACGGTTCCTTCACGGCTTTTCATTTTTCCGCTAGGTAAATCTACCATCCCATAACTTAAATGGTATAAATGATTTGCCCACTCAAAACCTAGTTTCTTCAAGATAAGAAACAAAACTTTAAAATGATAATCTTGCTCATTCCCTACCGTATAAACCATACCATTAATGGCATAATCTTCTACACGCTGAATGGCGGTACCAATATCTTGCGTCATGTAAACCGCAGTTCCATCGGCACGCAAAACGATTTTTTCATCTAAACCTTCGTCGGTCAAATCTATCCAAACACTACCATCTTCTTTTCTGTAAAAAACGCCTTTCTCAAGTCCTTTATTCACCACTTCTTTTCCTAATAAATAGGTATTACTTTCGTAGTAATTTTTATCGAAATCTACCCCAAGTGCTGCGTAAGTTTGCTTAAAACCATCGTAAACCCATTGGTTCATTTTTTCCCAAAGCGCTACCACCTCATCGTCTCCGGCTTCCCATTGCAATAGCATTTTTTGTGCTTCTAAAATAAGTGGAGCTTCTTTTTTTGCTTGCTCTTCTGATGCGCCTTGTTTTTGTAACTCGGCAATTTGAGTTTTATATTCTTTATCAAATTTCACATAGTAATTCCCTACCAGCTTATCACCTTTTAATCCGGTAGATTCTGGAGTTTCTCCTTGCCCAAATTTTTGCCAAGCCAACATACTCTTACAAATATGAATACCACGGTCATTAATAATCTGAGTTTTATAAACTGTATTTCCCGCTGCTTTTAAAATTTCAGCAACAGCATACCCTAATAAATTGTTTCTAATATGCCCTAAGTGAAGTGGTTTATTGGTATTGGGTGAAGAATACTCTACCATTAATTTTGGTGACTGATCGTCTGTAGAAATGCTTCCAAAATGCTCATCATCTTTCATCAGATTGAAAAAATTTAAGAAATATGCATCACTCAATACAATATTCAAAAAACCTTTCACCACATTAAAGCCAGAAACTTCTTCAACATTTTCTTCTAAATATTTCCCTATAGCCTCACCTAATTGCACAGGATTAGTTTTTACTTGGCGCAACATAGGAAAAACCACTACGGTTATGTCTCCATCAAACTCTTTACGAGTTGCTTGAAATTCTACACTTTCTAATTTTGCTTGGTAAAGGTGTTTTACAGCTTCTTTAACTTTTTCTGCTAATGTGTCTTGAATAGTCATTTCTTCAAAAAATTTTGAACCGCAAAGATAATGAACTCTACGCGAGTTTTTATAATAAGTTTGAATTACCTTTATATAGAATTATTAAGATTATTTTTATGCTTTTAAACGTTTCTTACAATAACCCTGAACGAAAAGAAAAAATTAATACCGAAGTTGGTAAAGCTTTTTCGTTAGCAGAACGCATAAAGATGAAAGGTATAGGCTCTAATAAGCTTTTTATCACCTCAACAAGTATTAAAATTCATAACCTGCTTATTCTTGATAAATATACTAACACGTGTAATATTGAAATGCGCCCAGACGGAATTATTGTAAGTTTTAGATCGTTGTTAGAAACTTATGCGCTGATAATACCATACTACAAACTTAAGCTCTATAAAGGTAAAGCTGAGGAATATTCTATTTATCGAGATCACTATTTTATTAAAGTGAAAGTGGACAATAAAAGCACTCATAATTTTATGAAAAAAGTGCTTGACTTTAAGGCCAATCATTGGACTTCTTCATCTCAGCCTTAAACGTTTTATAATTAAAATTTATCAGGTGGTTCTATACAAATGGCCATGAGTATATAAAACATTAAATTCACATACCAACACTTCTTTTTAACCTTTTACAAACATTCATTTAAAGAATTGCTGACTTACATCTAGTTTTAAAAAAACACATTTGCCGCAAAAAAGAATGGACTTATTTATCTATGTTTTTGCCGCATTATTTTCTGTAATCAATCCGTTAGGCACAGTTCCTATTTTTGTAGGACTCACCAAAGAAGATAGTAATGCAGAAAAATCTCGAACTTCAATTTTTACCGCTATTAATATTTTTGTGATTTTAGTGATTGCCTTTTTTACTGGAAAATACATTCTCAATTTCTTCGGAATTAGTATTGAATCGCTCCGTATCGCTGGCGGACTTATTATTGTTTCTTCAGGCTTTGCATTACTTACAGGCTCCTTCAATAAACATAAAGGTATGGATCGTGAAAAAGTAAAAGATGACGCCTACCAAAGGGAAAGCGTATCTTTAACTCCACTAGCTATACCCATGTTAGCTGGGCCGGGTTCTATTTCATTTTTAATTGGTTTAAATGAAGAGCGTAACCTAATCTTAGATAAAATAATAATTGTATTATCAATTCTAACGGTATGTTTTGCTACTTTTTTAGTTTTGAAAAGCGCTCCCTTAATCGTAAAATATTTAGGCGCATCAGGTATCAATGCTATTTCACGAATTATAGGTTTTATCGTGATCGCTATTGGTATAGAATATATTAGCTCTTCGGTAATGGCAGTTTTAGAGGTAGCCTTTAGGTAATTACTTACAATCGTTATTGTAGTATTTTACTACAGTTCTTATTCCGTTGCGTTTAAAATATTTTGACTTAATTTTTTTTATTAATTCTGGACAATCGCTAAAGTATTTTTAGCGATTTTTTTGAAACGTTTAGAATAAGTATTTCCGTTTCGTAAATCGGTAACGACATCTTCACCAGAAACTCCTAAATAATAATCGAAGTTTGTATACATCATTCCCATACCCGAAGAAGTAACACCTGTATGAGCAGTATTAGAAGTTTTCTTATTAAAATAAAGAATTACATTCCCGTCTGTAAATACTTCTAATAATTTAATAGCATGAGGATATTCGACACCATCAACAATCTTATAAGCGTATTTTTTAAATTCACCATGATCATTTAAAATAAAATTATTAGCTTTTTTGTAATCATAAAAAACTTTTTTAGCATCAATATTATTTTTAAAAACTATCTCATTATTCAAGTTTAATCTTGCTAATCCCTGTATTATTTCTCCGTTTCACAATTCGATTTCGGCTTCATAAAATGGGTTAACAGCAAAAAAACCTCCACCTACTTTTTGAGAAAAAGTTAAAAGAGGTAGGCATAGTAAAAAGGAAATTAATAATTTCATCATTAAAATAATTTTTTATCGTTTTCGAAAAGCAATACCACAAACTAAAGTTAGAATCCCTAAACAGATCATAGCGAAAGATTGAGTACTATCGCTTTCCGCTATTACTTTATCTGTTCCGTTTTCTAAAGAAATATGCGGAAAAAGTATAGTGTAAATTCCGTAGCCAATTAACACCGCTCCAACAAGCAACAAAACAACCTTCAATGTATTTTTCATATTATAAACCCATCTTAAAAGCATCGAAAGTTAAGGATTTAATTGTAATTTACTTCAAAAATTAAATCATGAAAATTCTTCTTACCGGCGCCAACGGTTATATTGGTATGCGATTGTTACCTTTATTGCTAGAACAAGGTCACCAAGTAATTTGCGCAGTAAGAAGTGCTGATAGACTTTCGGTTGATCCTGAAGTAAGAAAGGAAATTGAAATTGTAGAAATAGACTTTCTAAAAGAAGTACAGCACAATATACTCCCTAAAGATATTGATGCGGCTTACTATCTTATTCACTCGATGACAACTTCAACTAAAGATTTTGACGAAAAAGAAGCACAAGCAGCTAAAAATTTCAATGCTTATTTAGAAACTCTAAATGTTAAGCAAGTTATTTTCCTTACAGGAATGACAAATGATAATGAAAGCTCCAAGCACTTAAGTTCGCGAGAAGAAGTAGGTAAAATACTACAAGAAGGCAACTTTCACCTCACCCGCTTACAAGCAGGAATTGTTGTAGGTTCTGGAAGTTCTTCTTTTGAAATTATTAGAGATTTATGTGAGAAGTTACCTTTTATGATTACTCCACGCTGGGTAGATACCAAAACCCAACCTATCGCCATTAGAAATGTTTTACAATACCTTTCTGGAGTTCTAGGAAATGAAAAATGCTATGATGAAGTTTTTGATATTGGCGGTCCAGAAGTGCTTACCTACAAAAAAATGATGCTGCAGTATTCAAAAATTAGAGGATTAAGATTGCATATTTTTGGCGTACCATTTATGACCCCACGACTTTCCTCTTATTGGTTATATTTTGTGACTTCAACCTCTTATAAATTAGCGGTAAATTTAGTTGATAGTATGACAGTAGAAGTTACCTCTAAAGATAAACGATTACAAAATATGCTAGGCATTAAACCTATTTCTTATGAGAAAGCAATTGAAATGGCATTTGATAAAATTGAACAAAATCAAGTTATTTCTAGCTGGAAAGATTCAAAATCTAGTGGCCGATATAAACAAAAAGACCTTAATAAATACGTACAAGTTCCTATGCACGGTTGCTTGAAAGATAGTCAACAACAAAAAGCTGATGATCCCGATGAATCTCTAGAAAAAATTTGGAGCATAGGCGGAAAAAATGGTTGGTATTATGCCGACACACTATGGAAATTTAGGGGTTTTTTAGATAAGCTTTTTGGAGGCGTAGGTTTACGTAGAGGAAGAACACATTTTAATAAAATAAACACCGGAGACTCCTTAGATTTTTGGCGCGTATTACTTGCGGATAAAGAAAATAAACGTTTATTATTGTTTGCTGAAATGAGAGTTCCTGGAGAAGCTTGGCTAGAATTTTGTATTGATGATGAAGGAATTGTTCATCAAACCGCAACTTTTAGACCTAAAGGACTTGCAGGAAGAGCTTATTGGTACAGTATGCTTCCGTTTCATTTTTTTATCTTTAAAGGAATGTTGAATGAAATTGCAAAATCTAGTGATTAACAAAATACTTCAATTTTTAAAAAACAACTTACTCTTATCGATTTCTATTGTTTTTATTTTAGCTCTTTCCATATTGATTTTCAGCTCGCCTGAAACTTTTTATTCCTCTATTGAATCATATTCAATAAGCATTAGAAATATCTTCGGAAGTTTTTATTTATGGTTAGGATTGGGATGTGTATTATTTCTATTGATTTTAGCATTTACACCCTTCGGAAAAATAAGATTAGGTGGCACAAAACCTGAATATAAGACTTTATCTTGGATCTCTATGTTATACAGTGCAGGTATGGGCGCTGGTATTTTATTACGAGCGGTACAAGAACCAGTGTTTATGCAGCAAAATTCGCCAATTTCAACAACAAGTTCTGCTGAAGTGATTGCGCTAGAATATACCTTTTACCAATGGGGATTTACCGCTTGGGCGTTCTATGTTTTCTTTGCTTTAGTAATGGGTTATTATCTGTTTGTAAGGAAAAAATCAATGTTGCTCAGCAATGCTTTTCCACAATTTGAGGGAAGTAAGTTAATTAAAGGGGTAGATTTACTAACCGTATTAACGACTGTAATTGGCATTGTAGCTGCTATTGGTTTAGGAACTGCACAAATTGAAGGCGGACTTACCTACTTACTCGATACCGAGAACAATTATTATTTCGCCTATATTTTTACTTTCATTATTTTCTTGCTTGGCTTTATTTCTGCTTACCGTGGTATTCACCAAGGAATTCAAAAATTATCGAATTGGAATATTGCACTCACATTTTTATTATTGATTTTCATTTTTGTGCAAAGTGATATTCTTCAAATATTAGAAAATTTTGGATTGGCTACATATCATTATGTGATAGATTTTCTACCACTAAGTTTAGCTTTAGGAAATTATAATCCAGGAAAAGAATTTTTAACCGATTGGACGCTTTACTATTGGGCATTTTGGTTAGCTTGGGCTCCGTTTACTGGTGTTTTTATTGCCAGAATTTCTAAAGGAAGAAGCATTCGTCAAATTATATTAGGGGGTATTTTAATTCCATCATTGGGTAGTTTCTTATGGTTTAGTGTTTTTGGCACTTCTTCTTTCCAGCTCATTGAAGCTATGGGCAACTATAATGGAGGTTTTGATAATGTATTTACCTCCATTTTCGTTTTTTTAGAAGCTTATCCGCTTGCCACTTTCACCTCTATAATAACGATTGTTTTGTTAGTCGGCTTTTTAATTACCTCGGTAGATTCTGCTATTTACGTGTTGAGTATGTTTACCGATAAAGGAAAACAAAATCCTAAAAAAACACACCGACTTATTTGGGCGATACTTATGTTTATTTTCACCGAAGCCATTTTAATATTAGGAAATTTTAATGCTGAAGTTGATGTACTTACCGCAATGCAAAAATTATTAATTATCACGTCGTTGCCTTTTGCTTTATTGAGTGTTTTAATTGGTATTCGATTGGTGAAAGATTTCCGAACTTTAAAGACATAAAAAAACCTCACCGTTTTAAAACGGTAAGGTTTTTTCGTTGACTATATTTTAAATCTGGAATCAGAACTTTTTTCAGATAAAGAAATAGATAGAAAATGTTATTCAGAAATTTTTGGTAAGAAAATTTCTGCAAGCATACAACGAGCGCTTCCACCACCAAGTGTTTCTATAGTTTGTAAACTACTGCTCAAAATTTCGCAATGCTTTTCAATTTTAGTGACTTGATCTTCAGTTAAACATTGATGAGCACGCTCACTCATCACTAAAAACTTTTTACCGAAAGCACCCTGTACTTGAAGCATATTGCCAGCAAATTGGTGCATTTGTTCTTCTGTTATCGTAATAATTTCTTTTCCGTCTTCTTTTAAGCTATTGAGTACAGCTTTACGTTGCTTCTTATCATCTATAGTATCTAAACAAATTACAGCAAATTGTTCTGCCAAGCACATCATCACATTGGTATGGTAAATTGCTTTACGCTCACCCTCTACAGTTTGATTCGCTTCAAAAATAACAGGAAAGTATTCAAAATCTTCACAGAATTCGATTAACAGATCTTCACTTGCACGTTCAGAAAGTGCGCAATACGCTTTTTCGTTTGCACGGTCTAATAACAAACTCCCTGTACCTTCTAGATAAACTTGTTCTTCTTCTCCCGCCGTATAATCTATGATATTATTAATTTGAAAACCTTCATCTTCTAAGCGTTGTAGAATATCTTCACGACGCTCTCTACGCCTATTTTCAGCAAACATTGGGTATAAAGCAATATCTCCTGTTTCGTGAAAAGAAACCCAGTTATTTGGGAAAATTGAATCTGGTGTATTGTTTTCTGCAATATCATCTACTACCATAACTTTCACTCCTACTCTTCTAAGTTTAGTTGCGAATTCATCAAATTCTTTTTGCGCCTTTTGGGTAATTTCATCTACATTCCCATCTATATTTTTCTGAAAATAATTATTTACCGCCGTCTCTTCATTCATTCGAAATGCAACCGGTCTAATCATTAAAATACTATCTGTAATTTGTTTCATCTTTTTGTACTAAACAATTTAAGTTTTGTAATTATAAATTTCTTAATACTCTTTAAACTGAATCAAGAAATTATATTTTTCTCTGGGCGTCCGGGCAGGCTTTCGCTACTCGCTTTTTTTATCTATCAAACCTTTCGACTCCGCTCAAGGTGACAAAAAAGAGCTCAAACACGCTGGCTTAATCCTTGACGCGGTTATTGCCTAATTAAAGGTAAAGTAGAACACCGCAACAAGCCTTCCTGTTTAGAAATTTCGGCATAAGGGACTTCTTCAACAGTAATACCATTTTGACGAAGCCAAGTATTTAAACGTGTAAAATTCTTTTCAGAAATAACCACTTCAGAAGAGATTGAAAAAATGTTGCTATTCATATGATACATTTCGTCACTGGTAATTTCAAATACATTTTTTTTTCCGAAAAAATTCACCAACCATTCATATTCATCTTCTTCTAAAAATCCGTTTTTATGAATAATCGCTTTGTCTTTGCCTACTGGTTGAAAGCAACAATCTAAATGCAACGCATTATTTTTTGCATCTGTGTTTGATTTTCTAAGGTTGAAAGATTTTATTTTTTTATGTGGAAACAATTCTTCCAAAGCTTTTATTGCTTTCGCATTGGTTCTGGCTGTAATAAAATCTGGGTAATCTTCACCTCGATAAGTTCCTACAAAAATATAATCGCCGTGTGGCATTACATCGCCACCTTCTACGTGCGCTTCTTCAGGAAAACGAATTAAATTTTCTTGAGGCACCAAATCTATAATATGCTGAATCGCTTCAATCTCACGTTCACGATCAGGCAATATATTGGCAATAATAAATTTATCTTCAATCACAAAACCAATATCACGGGTAAATATTTGGTTGTAATTTTCTATTACTTTCGGACGATAAACTTCTACATGATGTTTTTTCAACACTTCTTCTACAGCTTTAATTTCTTTGACCATATCCTGTTCTACAGGATAAGTCCCCGCCTTTAAATGTTCTAAAGATTTGGGATCGTAAGTATCTTCGACACTGGGTTGATCGCCTATATTTCTGGCAAGACCTAAAATTACGGCTTTAAGGCGATTGGTCTCGTTGGTGATATGTAATGAAAGCATTTTATTTTTTTAGCAAATATAAAAAAAGCTCCATATTTCTATGAAGCTTTTATGAATTTGATAATGATTTGATTATCTCTTTTCAATATCTTTAAAATCTCTATGATTCTCACCAGTATACACCTGACGTGGACGACCAATTGGTTCTTTTTTCAATCTCATTTCTCTCCACTGTGCGATCCATCCTGGTAGTCTACCTAAAGCAAACATTACGGTAAACATTTCTGTTGGAATACCTAATGCTCTGTAAATAATACCTGAATAGAAATCTACGTTAGGATAAAGTTTTCTTTTTACGAAATAATCGTCTTCTAATGCTTCTTTTTCTAATCCTTTTGCGATATCTAATACTGGATCTTCAACTCCTAAATCACCTAATACATCATCTGCAGATTTTTTGATGATTTTAGCACGCGGATCAAAGTTTTTGTAAACACGGTGACCAAAGCCCATTAATCTAAACGGATCTTCTTTGTCTTTGGCTTTCTCCATGAATTTCTTAGTATCTCCGCCGTCTTCTTTAATACCTTCAAGCATTTCTATCACTGCCTGATTAGCGCCACCGTGAAGTGGCCCCCAAAGAGCAGAAATACCTGCAGATATAGATGCAAATAAACCTGCGTGAGAAGAACCCACAATTCTTACCGTAGAAGTAGAACAGTTTTGCTCATGATCTGCGTGAAGGATTAATAATTTATTTAAAGCTTCAGAAACCTTAGGATTTACTTTATACTCTTCATTTGGCTTTTTAAACATCATCTTTAATATGTTGTCTACATAGTTTAAAGAGCTATCACCATAATCTAATGGCTTACTATTTCTTTTTCTTAGTGTCCAAGCAACTAAAACCGGAAATTTAGCTATTAATTTCACGATTGCTTTGTACATATCTTCTTCTGACTCTACATTTACTGAGCTTGGGTTAAAAGCTATTAATGCACTGGTTAGAGAAGAAAGCACTCCCATTGGGTGAGCCGTTTTAGGAAAACCGTCTAAGATTTTCTTCATTTCTTCATCTACGTGAGATTCTTCTTTAATATCTCCGTAAAATTTATCTAATTCTTTTTGACTTGGAAGTTCACCAAAAATTAATAAATATGCTACTTCTAAAAAGCTAGCTTTTTCAGCTAAATCTTCTATAGAATATCCTCTATACCTAAGAATACCTTCTTCACCGTTTAAAAAAGTAATGGCGCTTTCACAAGAACCTGTATTTTTAAAACCTGGATCTAATGTAATTAATCCACCAGTATCTCCTCTTAAAGATTTAATTTGAATTGCTTTTTCACCTTCTGTTCCTTCTATAACAGGAAATTCATATTTTTTCCCGTCAAGTTCTATCGTAGCTGTTTTTGACATGTTATGTATAATTGAATTTTAATTTTTAAGTATCGCTAATTTACAAAATTAAGTGTTAAATAGCCGTTAAGAATACTTTATAATTTGACTCTGACCTATAGAATTTTCTTATTTCCGAAAAGGTTATCGTAATTAAACATTTCTAGGTTTTATTTGATAACATAAAAAAGTCCTATTCATTAAAATAGGACTTTTTCAACAATGCTTTATTTATTTAAAAATTAGATTTTAAAAGCCTTATCTTGAGGATAATAAGCGATCTCACCTAATTCTTCTTCAATTCTTAGTAATTGATTGTATTTTGCCATACGGTCACTACGAGAAGCTGAACCTGTTTTAATTTGTCCAGTATTTAAAGCTACTGCTAAATCTGCAATCGTATTATCTTCTGTTTCTCCAGAACGGTGAGACATTACAGAAGTATAACCTGCGTTATGAGCCATATTTACTGCAGCAATCGTTTCTGTTAGTGTACCAATTTGGTTCACTTTAATTAAGATTGAATTAGCGATTCCCTCATCGATACCACGAGAAAGACGCTCAACATTCGTTACGTATAAATCATCACCAACTAATTGAATTTTGTCACCAACTTTATCTGTTAATGATTTCCAACCTTCCCAGTCATTTTCATCCATTCCATCTTCAATAGAAATAATTGGGTATTTTGAAGCTAATTCAGCTAAATAAGTTGCTTGCTCTTCACTAGTTCTTACAACACCGCCTTCACCTTCAAATTTCTTATAATTGTATTCTCCATTTTCGTAGAATTCTGCTGCAGCACAATCTAATGCGATCATTACTTCATCACCAAATTTATAACCTGCATTTTCTACTGCTTTTTGAATCGATTCAATTGCGTCTTCTGTTCCTTCTAACGTTGGAGCAAAACCACCTTCGTCACCAACAGCTGTACTTAAGCCTCTATCTTTTAAAACTTTTTTAAGGTTATGAAAAATTTCAGTTCCCATTTTAATTGCGTGAGAAAAGCTTTTTGCTTTTACTGGCATCACCATAAATTCTTGAAATGCAATTGGTGCATCTGAGTGAGACCCCCCATTAATAATATTCATCATAGGTACAGGAAGTGTTTTAGCACTTACACCACCTATATATCTGTATAAAGGAAGATTTAACTCGTTGGCAGCAGCTTTTGCAGCAGCTAAAGAAACTCCTAAAATTGCATTAGCTCCTAATTTAGATTTATTTGGAGTACCGTCTAATTCGATCATTGCTTTATCGATAGCTTCTTGTTCAAAAACAGAAAAACCAATTAAATTTTCAGCAATAGTTGTATTTACATTTTCTACAGCTTTGGTTACGCCTTTCCCCATAAAATCATCACCTCCATCTCTTAGCTCTACAGCTTCGTGTTCTCCGGTTGAAGCTCCTGAAGGAACTGCTGCTCTTCCTAAGATACCGTTTTCTGTAATTACATCTACCTCTACGGTTGGATTTCCTCTTGAATCAAATATTTGTCTAGCGTGAATTTCAATAATTAAGCTCATAGTATTTTTATAATTAATATATATACTCGCAAGATACGAATTAATGTATTTTTCTTGCTTTAAATTAATGTCAACTCTTACGAAAAATTGAATTTTAAAACTCCCGAAAACGTTATTGTTAACAAAAAAGCCCTTAAAAATTTTAAGGACTTTAATATCAGGCATTAAGTTTTTTCATATTCTCAATGAACTGATCAAACAAATAGAGCGCATCATTAGGCCCAGGACCTGCTTCTGGATGGTATTGTACAGAAAAACAATTTTTATTTTTCATACGTAAACCAGCTACAGTTTCATCGTTTAAATGAATATGGGTAATTTCTACTTCTGTATTTTTTTCTAATGATTCTTTACTTACAGCAAAGCCATGATTTTGAGAAGTGATTTCACCTTTACCTGTAATTAGGTTTTTTATTGGGTGGTTAATACCTCTATGTCCATGGTGCATTTTAAAGGTATCAATTCCATTTGCTAAAGCTATAATTTGATGACCTAAGCAAATACCAAAAAGTGGTTTATCTGCTTCTATAATATTTTTTGCAACTTCAATCGCACTTGTTAAAGGCTCTGGATCACCAGGTCCGTTAGAAAGAAAATATCCATCAGGATTCCAACTTTCCATTTCTGCAAAAGTTGTATCAAATGGAAATACTTTTACATAACATCCTTTTTTGGTTAAATTTCTTAAGATATTTTTCTTAATCCCTATATCTAAAGCAGCTACTTTTAAAGAAGAATTTTCATCACCTACGAAATATGGTTCTTTAGTAGAAACTTTTGACGCTAACTCGAGCCCTTTCATAGAAGGAACAGCTGCAAGTTCTTTTTTTAATGATTCTATTTCTTCAACTTTGGTTGATATAACAGCATTCATCGCACCGTTTTTTCTAATGTAAGAAACTAAAGCACGTGTATCTACATCTGAAATGGCTAATAAATTATTCTTGGTTAAAAACTCTTCTAAAGATAAATCTGAACGTTCTCTAGAATAATTATAACTAAAATTCTTACAAATTAATCCGGCGATTTTAATATTTTCTGATTCTATTTCTTCAGAAAATGTACCGTAATTACCAATATGAGCATTGGTTGTAATCATTAATTGTCCATAATAAGAAGGGTCTGTAAAAATTTCTTGATACCCTGTCATTCCGGTATTAAAACATACTTCACCAAATGAAGTACCTTCTTTATCTCCAACAACTTTTCCGTGAAAAATTGTACCATCTTCTAATAATAAAATTGCTTTTTTACGAACGTTATATTTCATTACGATTGAATAATATTTTAGGTTAAGTTAAAAAAAAAGGATAAACCCTTAGAGTTTATCCTTTTAATATTATTGAAAAATAAAAATCATTTTACTTCTCTTCATTAGATGCTTTTTCATCATTTTCAGGAGTAGTCGCTTCAGAATTAGTTGTTTCTTCTGCATTCTTTTTACCACCTCTTCTACTACGACGAGTAGTTTTCTTCTTAGCATCGCCACCTTTAGGGTTATAGATCTCGTTGAAATCTACCAACTCAATAAGTGCCATATCAGCATTATCTCCTAAACGATTACCAAGTTTTATGATTCTAGTATAACCACCTGGACGATCTCCAACTTTAGGTGCAACTTCTCTAAATAATTCACTAACCGCATATTTATCACGAAGTTT
Organism: Mesonia aestuariivivens; assembly: GCF_019311235.1. Lineage (GTDB taxonomy): Bacteria > Bacteroidota > Bacteroidia > Flavobacteriales > Flavobacteriaceae > Mesonia > Mesonia aestuariivivens. Next base: position 73,912 of record NZ_JAHWDF010000010.1, read on the forward strand.
AGAAAAAACTAATCTTCTGTTGTGCGTAGTATCTTCTTTAGATTTTGTTACTAAAGGCTCAATAAATTGTTTTAAAGCTTTTGCTTTAGCAACAGTAGTATTGATTCTTTTGTGCTCAATTAAAGAAGCAGCCATATTGGCTAGCATTGCTTTTCTGTGAGCAGTTTTTCTACCTAAGTGGTTTATTTTTTTTCCGTGTCTCATGACATTGTTGTTTAATCATCATCTTGCTTCCAAACCCTTTTTGATGGGGAGCAAAATATGACGTATTAATCTTTATCTAATTTGTATTTTGATAAATCCATTCCGAAGTTAAGCCCTTTTACGTTTACTAGTTCTTCTAGCTCTGTTAAAGATTTTTTACCGAAGTTACGGAACTTCATTAAATCATTCTTATTGTAAGAAACTAAGTCTCCTAAAGTATCTACTTCTGCTGCTTTTAAACAGTTTAAAGCTCTTACTGAAAGATCTAAATCTACTAATTTAGATTTCAACAACTGTCTCATATGAAGTGATTCTTCATCATAAGTTTCAGTTTGAGCAATTTCATCTGCCTCTAATGTTATTCTTTCATCAGAGAATAACATAAAGTGATGGATTAATATTTTAGCAGCTTCAGTCAAAGCATCTTTAGGGTGAATTGAACCATCTGAAGAGATTTCAAAAACTAATTTTTCATAATCAGTTTTTTGTTCTACACGAAAGTTCTCTATACTATATTTTACATTTTTTATTGGTGTATAAATAGAATCTGTAAAAATAGTTCCTAAAGGAGCGTTAGCTTTTTTATTTTCTTCAGCAGGCACATAACCACGACCTTTATCGATTGTAAGTTCGATATTGAGATTTACTTTATCTTCCATATTACAAATTACTAAATCTGGATTTAGTACTTGGAATCCTGAAATAAATTTCTGAAAATCTCCTGCAGTAAGTTGATCCTTACCCGAAAAAGAAATGGTTACAGTTTCATTATCTACATCTTCTATTTGTCTTTTAAAACGAACTTGTTTTAAATTTAAAATAATTTCAGTAACGTCTTCTACAACACCAGCAATGGTAGAAAACTCATGATCTACACCTTCTATTCTCAAAGAGGTTATTGCGAAACCTTCTAATGAAGACAACAGTACTCTTCTAAGAGCGTTACCTACTGTTAATCCATATCCTGGTTCTAAGGGACGAAATTCAAACTTGCCCTCGAACTCAGTCGAATCAATCATGATAACTTTATCGGGCTTCTGAAAATTTAGTATGGCCATATTATGAGTTCTGTCTGTTAAAGATTATTTCGAATATAATTCGACGATAAATTGTTCGTTAATGTTTTCTGGAATTTGAATTCTTGAAGGTATAGAAACATAAGTTCCTTCTTTCTTCTCAGAATTCCAGGTAATCCATTCGTAAACATTACTAGCATTTTCCAAAGAACTTTGGATAGCTGTCAAAGATTTAGACTTTTCTCTTACCCCAACTACATCACCAGCTTTTAATTGGTAAGAAGGTATATTTACGATCTCGCCGTTTACAGTAATATGTCTATGAGAAACTAATTGTCTAGCACCACTTCTAGAAGGAGAAACACCCATTCTGTAAGCTACATTATCTAAACGAGATTCACATAATTGCAAAAGAACCTCACCAGTAATACCCTGTGCTGCAGTTGCTTTTTTAAACATATTTCTAAACTGACGCTCTAATATACCATAAGTATATTTTGCTTTTTGCTTCTCCATTAACTGGATAGCATATTCAGATTTTTTACCACGGCGTCTGTTGTTTCCGTGTTGTCCTGGAGGGTAATTTCTTTTTTCGAAAGATTTGTCATCTCCAAAAATAGCTTCTCCAAACTTTCTTGCGATTTTACTCTTTGGACCAGTATATCTTGCCATTTATTTAAATTTTAAAGAGTGATTATGAATTAAGGTCTTTCTTAAATAATCCTTCGATAATCGTAATACTCTTTGTTGATATTTTCTAATTAATTAAACTCTACGTCTTTTAGGAGGACGACAACCGTTGTGCGGTATAGGAGTGATATCGATAATTTCTGTTACTTCAATTCCACCATTATGGATAGAACGAATAGCAGATTCTCTACCATTACCAGGTCCTTTCACATAAACTTTCACTTTTCTTAAACCTGCTTCGTGAGCAACTTTAGCAGCATCTTCTGCAGCAAGTTGAGCAGCGTAAGGAGTATTCTTCTTAGATCCTCTAAAACCCATTTTACCGGCAGTTGACCAAGAGATTACATCTCCTTTTTTGTTAGTTAAAGAAACAATGATATTATTGAAAGAAGCTGTAATGTGCGCCTCACCAAAAGAATCAACGATTACTTTACGTTTTTTAGTTGTTGACTTTGCCATAACTACTTATTATTTAGTTGCTTTTTTCTTGTTCGCAACTGTTTTTCTCTTTCCTTTACGCGTTCTAGAGTTATTCTTAGTTCGCTGACCTCTTAATGGAAGACTTGATCTGTGACGAATACCACGGTAACATCCAATATCCATTAAACGCTTAATACTAAGCTGAACTTCGGATCTCAATTCACCTTCAATAGTAAATTGACCAACAGCTTCACGGATTTTCCCAATTTCTTCATCAGTCCAATCTGAAACTTTAGTACTCTCATCTACTTTGGCAGCTTCAAGAATTTTTTGAGCTCTACTGTTGCCAATTCCGAAGATATAGGTTAATGCTATAACTCCTCGCTTTTGTTTAGGTATATCTACCCCTGCAATTCTTGCCATAATTAGCCTTGTCTTTGTTTAAATCTAGGATTCTTTTTGTTAATAACATAAAGGCGCCCTTTTCTGCGTACAATCTTACAGTCGGCACTTCTCTTTTTTACTGATGCTCTTACTTTCATCTCATTTATTTTTTTCTAACAAATGCGAAGTTTCTGTTAAATAGAAACTTATCAAAATTTTTCAGACTGCAAAAGTAATAAAAAATTTTGAATAAATCACACTTATAAGATTTATTAGTATCTATAGGTTATACGAGCCTTCGTTAAATCGTAAGGACTCATTTCCAATTTCACTTTATCGCCAGGCAAAAGTTTTATATAATGCATTCTCATTTTTCCTGAGATATGAGCGGTAACTACGTGACCGTTCTCCAACTCAACTCTAAACATTGCATTAGATAATGCCTCGATAATTGTTCCGTCTTGCTCTATTGCGGGTTGCTTTGCCATAATTATGCTACTGCTTTTCTATTTCTACCTGATTTCATTAAACCATCGTAGTGTTTATTCAATAAATATGAATTGATTTGTTGCATAGTATCGATTGCTACACCTACCATAATGATTAAAGAGGTTCCTCCAAAAAATAATGCCCAACCTTGCTGAACTCCTATTGATACCACAATTGCAGGAAAAACTGCAATAAGTGCTAAGAACACAGAACCCGGTAAAGTGATTTGAGACATAATTCTATCTAAGTATTCTCCCGTTTCAGAACCCGGTCTAATACCAGGAATAAAACCACCACTCCTTTTTAAATCATCGGCCATTTTGTTTGTAGGGACAGTGATCGCTGTATAGAAATAAGTGAATATAATAATTAGTAAACCAAATACTACATTATACCACAATCCAAATATATTTTGAAATTCAGCTGTTATACCTTGAGCCATTTCTGAATCTGATAAACCAGCTACAGCGGAAGGAATAAACATAATAGCTTGTGCAAAAATGATTGGCATTACCCCTGAAGCATTAAGCTTTAAAGGAATAAACTGTCTAGCTCCGCCAAAAATATTTTTTTCATAACCACCAGTCGCGTTTCTTCTCGCATATTGAACAGGAATTTGTCTAACAGCCATTACTAACATTACCGAAGCAAAGATAATAGCAAACCAGATAAACAGTTCTATAAGTATCATAATAAGACCACCATTAGCATCTGAACCAGATACTCTAGACACCCATTCTTGCAAGAACGACTGCGGCAATCTAGCGATAATACCTACCATAATTAATAAAGAAATACCGTTACCAATACCTTTATCTGTAATTCTCTCCCCTAACCACATTGCGAAAATACAACCAGTGGTAAGTATAATTACTGAAGAAGCTACAAAACTTATTGAATCACCCAACAAGAAAGCACTATCTGGTAATGTACCATAAAGGTTATAAATATAGCCAGGCCCTTGAACCAATGTAATAGCTATTGTTAACCATCTTGTTATCTGGTTAATTTTCTTTCTACCACTTTCTCCTTCTTTTTGAAGTTTCTGAAGATAAGGAACAGCTATACCCATTAATTGCACAACAATCGATGCTGATATGTAAGGCATAATACCCAAAGCAAATATAGATGCATTAGAAAAAGCACCACCTGTAAACGCATTTAGCAAACCTAATAAACCGTCTTCGGTTTGGTTTGCTAAACTTGATAATTGCGACGCATCAATACCCGGAAGTACTACTTGAGTACCAAAACGATAGACTAATAGAAGCCCTAAAGTAATCAAAATACGATTCTTTAGTTCTTCTATTTTCCAAACGTTCTTTATTGTTTCAATAAATTTCATTCTAAAGTATTATAAGGTTACAGCTTCTCCACCAGCAGCCTCAATAGCTTCTTTGGCAGTTGCAGTGAACTTATGTGCAGTAACTTTTAGTTTTGCTTTAAGTTCTCCTCTTCCTAATATTTTAACTAGCTCTGATTTTGTAGCCAATCTATTATCTATTAAAGTCTGAAAATCTACAGTATCTTTAATTTGACCGTTGTCTACTAATTTCTGAAGCGTATCTAAATTTATCCCTTGATATTCTTTACGGTTTCTGTTATTGAAACCAAATTTAGGAACTCTTCTTTGAAGTGGCATTTGACCACCTTCAAAACCGATTTTCTTAGAATATCCTGAACGAGATTTAGCTCCTTTGTGCCCACGTGTAGAAGTACCACCTTTACCAGATCCTTGACCTCTACCTATACGTTTCGTATTTGCACGAACTGAACCTTTTGCAGGTTTTAAGTTATTTAATTCCATCGTATAAGTTTATTTTGTTTCTTCAACAGAAACTAAATGTTTTACTTTATTTACCATTCCAAGGATATTAGGCGAATCTTCGTGTTCGACAGTTTGCCCCATCTTTCTTAAACCTAAAGCTTCCAATGTAAGCTTTTGGTTCTTGGTGCGATTGATAGCACTTTTCACTTTAGTTACTTTAATCTTTCCCATTTCCCTGAATTATTATCCGTTAAATACCTTGTCTAATGAAACACCACGTTGTTTCGCTACAGCTTCTGCACTTCTTAGTTGCAGTAATGCATCGAAAGTAGCTTTTACCACATTATGTGGATTAGAAGAACCTTGGTTTTTAGAAAGCACATCATGCACTCCAACCGCTTCTAATACCGCACGTATAGCACCACCAGCAATTACTCCAGTACCCGTTGCAGCAGGAAGTAATAAAACTCTTGCTCCACCGTATTTACCTTTTTGTTCGTGAGGTAGAGTTCCTTTATTTAAAGGAATTCTAACTAAATTCTTCTTTGCATCCTCTACAGCTTTAGCTATTGCTTCAGCTACTTCTTTAGACTTGCCTAAACCGTGACCCACAACGCCGCTTTCATCTCCTACAACAACGATAGCAGAAAAACCAAATGCTCTACCACCTTTTGTAACTTTAGTTACACGTTGTACTCCAACTAAACGATCTTTTAAATCTAAACCACTTGGTTTTACAAGCTCTACATTTTTATAATCTTGATACATAATCTTTTAGAATTTTAGTCCTCCCTCGCGAGCACCTTCTGCTAATGATTTAACTCTCCCGTGATATAAATATCCGCTTCTATCAAACGAAATAACTTCTACTCCGGCTTCTTTTGCTTTTTCAGCGATAGCTTTACCTACAGCTTCAGCTACCTCGCTTTTGGTTCCTTTTTCAGAAACTCCTTTATCTCTAGAAGAAGCAGCTGCAACGGTTTTACCGTTTACATCATCTATAATTTGAGCATAAATTTCTTTATTGCTTCTAAAAACAGATAGACGCGGTCTACTTTCAGTACCCGTAATTGTCTTACGAATTCTTCTTCTAATTTTATTTCTTCTCTTTACTTTTGAAAATGCCATAATTACACTTTATTAAGCAGATTTACCTGCTTTTCTTCTTATTTGCTCACCTACGAATTTAATACCTTTTCCTTTGTAAGGTTCTGGTTTACGGAAAGATCTAATTTTTGCTGCTACTTGACCAACCAACTGTTTGTCAAATGATGATAGCTTAATTATTGGATTCTTACCTTTTTCAGAAATGGTTTCAACCTTTACTTCTGGTGCCAAATCTATCACAATGTTATGAGAAAAACCAATTGCCAAATCTAACTTTTGACCTTGATTAGTTGCACGGTAACCCACACCTACTAATTCAAGTTGCTTAGTAAAGCCATTAGTAACTCCCTCAATCATATTATTGATTAAAGCTCTATATAAACCGTGTTTAGCTTTGAATACTTTTTTTTCTGAAGGACGCTCAAGAATTACTTGATCTTCTTCAATCTTTACATCAATATCACTAAACTCCTGGGATAATTCTCCCATTTTTCCTTTTACAGTAACTACTCCGTCTTTAACGCTTACGGTTACGCCTTCTGGAATTGATACTGGACTTTTACCTATTCTTGACATGTTTTCGTCTTTTAAATATTAGTAAACGTAGCAAAGAACTTCACCACCTACATTATCTCTTCTTGCTTGCTTATCAGTCATTACTCCGTGAGAAGTAGAGATGATCGCAATACCAAGACCATTTAAGATACGTGGTAATTCGCCTGAACCAGCATACTTTCGAAGTCCAGGTTTACTAATTCTTTGTATCTTTTTGATGACGGAGTCCTTAGTATCTTTATCATACTTAAGAGCAATTTTAATTGTCCCTCTTGAACCCTCTTCTTCAAATTTATAACTAAGAATATACCCTTGATCGAATAATATTTTAGTAATTTGTTTTTTTAGATTAGAAGCTGGTATTTCTACCACACGGTGACTTGCTGCCACCGCGTTTCTAATTCTAGTTAAATAATCTGCAATAGGATCTGTATTCATCTATTTTGATTTGTGGTTGTGGTTTTCTATTTTTCAGAACCTTCAACCGATTAAAATTCTTACCAACTAGCTTTTTTAACTCCTGGAATTAATCCTTGGTTCGCCATTTCTCTGAACATTACACGAGAAAGTCCAAACTGTCTCATATATCCCTTTGGTCTACCTGTAAGTTTACATCTGTTATGTAAACGAACTGGAGAAGAATTTTTTGGTAATTTTTGTAATGCTTCATAATCGCCAGCTTCTTTCAAAGCTTCTCTTTTTTCAGCATATTTTTTTACCAAATCTTGTCTTTTTACCTCACGGGCTTTCATTGATTCTTTAGCCATAATTAGTTCTTTTTAAAAGGTAATCCTAGTTCTGTTAACAATGATTTTGCTTCTTTATCTGTATCTGCAGTAGTTACAAATGTAATATCCATACCAGAGATTTTATTCACTCTATCGATATTAATTTCAGGAAAAATAATTTGCTCGGTAATACCTAAGTTATAATTTCCTCTACCATCAAAACCAGTAGCTTTGATTCCGCTAAAATCACGTACACGTGGAAGTGAAGCTGTAATTAAACGGTCTAAAAATTCATACATGCGATCTCCTCTAAGTGTAACCTTAGCACCAATTGGCATACCTTTACGCAATTTAAATGAAGCAACATCTTTTTTAGATATTGTTGAAACAGCTTTTTGACCAGTTATTGTAGAAAGTTCATCAACCGCATGGTCAATTAATTTCTTATCTGCTACAGCTGCACCAACACCTCTACTTACAACAATCTTTGTAAGTTTTGGTACTTGCATTACATTTTCGTAACTAAATTCTTCGGTAAGAGCAGAAATGACCTTGTCATTATACTCTTGTCTAAGTCTTGGTACGTAACTCATAACTAAATTACTTCATTAGATTTTTTAGAAAATCTCACTTTGTTATCTCCGTCCATTTTATAACCTACTCTCGTAGTATCTCCATCTTTAGTCAATAAAGATAAATTTGAAATATGGATAGGAGCTTCTTTTTTTACAATTCCTCCTTGAGGATTAGCTGCGCTAGGTTTCTCATGTTTTGATATCATGTTAACCCCCTCAACGATTGCTTTATTTTTCTCAATTAATACCGTTTTTACAGTACCCTCTTGACCTTTGTGATCTCCAGCGATAACCTTTACAGTATCTCCTGATTTAATTTTAAGCTTTGCCATCTTTTGCGTATTAAAGCACCTCTGGTGCTAATGATACAATTTTCATAAATTGTCTATCGCGAAGTTCTCTAGCTACAGGACCAAAAACACGAGTTCCTCTCATTTCCCCAGTTGGGTTTAATAATACACAAGCATTATCATCGAAACGAATATAAGAACCATCTGGTCTGCGAACTTCTTTTTTGGTACGAACTACAACTGCTGTTGAAACCGCTCCTTTTTTAATGTTTCCATTAGGAGTTGCTTCTTTTACACTTACAACAATTTTATCACCTACAGAAGCATAACGCTTCTTTGTACCACCTAATACTCTAATTGCTAAAACTTCTTTAGCACCAGTATTATCAGCTACTCTTAATCTAGATTCTTGTTGTACCATAATTACTTCGCTCTTTCAATTATTTCTACTAATCTCCAACTTTTAGTTTTACTTAAAGGTCTTGTTTCCATGATCTTTACAGTATCGCCTTCGTTGCAGTCATTTTTCTCGTCGTGCGCTACATATTTCTTCGTTTTTAAAACGAATTTTCCATACATAGGGTGCTTCATTTTCTTTACTTCAGCAACAACAATAGATTTCTCCATTTTATTACTAGTAACTACACCTATACGCTCTTTTCTTAAATTTCTTTTTTCCATCTTACTCAGCAGAATTATTCAATTCTCTTTTTCTCGATTCTGTCGCTAAACGCGCAATAGTCCTTCTTACAGTTCTTAACTGCGCAGGGTTATCTAAAGGCGTAATTACATGAGCCATTCTCATATCTCTATAAGATTTTCTGCTATTCGCTAACTCATCTTGTAATTCAGCTACTGATAATTTCTCTACTTCTGATTGTTTCATAACTTTCAAAAATTATTCTTGATAATCCCTTGCAACGATAAACTTAGTTCTTACAGGAAGTTTCTGTGCCGCCAAACGCAACGCTTCTTTAGCAGTCGCCAATGGCACTCCTCCTAATTCAAAAAGAATTCTTCCTGGTTTCACTACTGCTGCCCAATATTCCACATTACCCTTACCTTTACCCATACGAACCTCTAAAGGTTTTTTGGTAATTGGCTTGTCTGGGAAAATTTTAATCCATATTGATCCTTCCCTTTTCATAAAACGGGTAGCAGCAATACGAGCAGCTTCAATTTGTCTCGCTGTAACAAAACTTGAATCTAAAGATTTGATTCCAAAAGTTCCGTTTGATAATCTATGCCCTCTTTGAGCAAGACCTTTCATACGTCCCTTTTGCTGTTTTCTATATTTTGTTCTTTTAGGCTGTAACATTTCTTTTACTTTAAAAAATTACTTTCTACGACGTGATTTATTACCACCTCGCCCAGATCCAGATTTTCCTCCTTGCTTTTTAGCTAAGCCAACAAGCGGAGATAATTCTCTTTTTCCGTAAACTTCACCTTTCATGATCCACACTTTAACACCTAATCTACCATAAGTAGTATGTGCCTCAACTAAAGCATAATCAATATCAGCTCTAAATGTTGATAAAGGGATTCTTCCATCTTTATACGCTTCTGAACGAGCCATCTCAGCACCGTTTAAACGACCTGAAATTTGAATTTTAATTCCTTCAGCGTTCATACGCATTGCAGCTGCAATTGCCATTTTAATTGCTCGACGATAAGAAATTCTATTTTCTATTTGTCTTGCAACACTTGCACCTACTAAATGAGCATCCAATTCAGGTCTTTTAATTTCAAAAATATTAACCTGAACCTCTTTACCTGTAATTTTCTTAAGCTCTTCTTTTAACTTGTCTACCTCTTGACCTCCTTTACCAATAATGATACCAGGACGAGCAGTGGTGATAGTAACGGTTACAAGTTTAAGCGTACGCTCAATAATTACTCTTGATACACTCGCTTTAGAAAGACGAGCATGGATATACTTTCTAATCTTATCGTCTTCGGCTAATTTATCACCGTAGTCGTTTCCTCCGTACCAGTTGGATTCCCATCCTCTTATGATACCAAGTCTATTCCCGATTGGATTTGTTTTCTGTCCCATACTACTTCTTAGCTTTGTGTATTATTTTTAGACCCCAACACTAATGTAACGTGATTAGATCTCTTTCTTATTCTATGTGCTCTACCTTGAGGCGCCGGTCTCAGTCTTTTCAACATCGCACCACCATCTACACGAACTTCTTTAATAAATAATTCTGCATCTTCGACACTAGCATCTTCATTCTTCGCTTGCCAATTAGCAATTGCAGAAAGAAGTAGTTTCTCTAATTTCAAAGAAGCCTCTTTATTATTAAATTTAAGTATTTGAAGCGCTTTCTCTACACCTTCACCTCGAACTAAATCTGCAACTAAACGCATCTTTCTTGGTGAAGTAGGGCAGTTATTCAGCTTGGCAAAAGCCACTAGCTTCTTAGCTTCTTTTATCTGCTCTGCTCTTTCTTTTTTTCGAACTCCCATAGCTTCAATTATCTTTTACCTTTATTTTTAGCACCAGCATGTCCTCTAAAAGAACGGGTTGGTGAAAATTCTCCTAATTTATGACCTACCATATTCTCTGTAACATAAACAGGAACAAATTGCTTCCCGTTATGAACTCCGATAGTTTGCCCAACGAAATCTGGAGTAATCATAGAAGCACGTGACCAAGTCTTGATCACAGCCTTCTTACCAGACTCAACGTTTTGAGCTACTTTCTTTTCTAATTTATAGTGAACGTAAGGTCCTTTTTTTAATGAACGTGCCATATCTTATTATTTCTTTCTACGTTCTACAATATACTTATTACTCGATTTGGTCTTAGAACGTGTTCTAAATCCTTTAGCCGGAAGACCTTTTCTTGATCTTGGATGACCTCCAGAAGAACGACCTTCACCACCACCCATTGGGTGATCGACAGGGTTCATCACCACTGGTCTAGTTCTAGGTCTTCTACCTAACCAACGACTTCTACCAGCTTTACCAGAAACTAACAATTGATGATCACTATTAGAAACTGCTCCAATAGTTGCCAAACAATTAGCTAAAATCATTCTAGTTTCACCAGAAGGAAGTTTCACTGTAGCGTATTTACCTTCTCTTGCCATTAACTGAGCAAAAGCTCCAGCACTACGAGCCATAACAGCTCCTTGACCAGGACGTAATTCTATACAAGAAATAACAGTACCCAACGGTATCTGAGATAACGGCATTGCATTACCTATTTCTGTAGCCACATCAGACTGACCAGAAACTAAATTCTGCCCAACCTGCAAACCATTTTGAGCAATCACATATCTTTTCTCACCATCTTGGTAATTCAACAATGCAATAAAAGCTGTACGGTTTGGATCGTACTCAATACTCGCTACCGTTCCAGGAACTCCCTGCTTATCTCTTTTAAAATCGATAACACGATAACGCTTTTTATGACCACCGCCTAAATAGCGCATAGTCATTTTTCCCTGACTGTTTCTACCACCAGATCTTTTTTTCGGAGCTAACAAACTCTTCTCCGGCTTATCAGTTGTAATAGCGTCATAACCATTAACAACTCTAAAACGCTGACCAGGTGTGATTGGTTTTAATTTTCTTACTGACATTTTTTAATCTTAAAGATTAGCATATAAATCAATTGTTTCACCTTCCGCCAACTGTACAATCGCTTTCTTAAAAGCTTTTGTTTTACCAGTTACGATCCCAGTTTTCGTATAACGAGTTCTACGATCTGGACGGACATTCATAGTGCGAACTTTTTCTACTGAAACGCCATAAGCAGACTCAACTGCATCTTTAATTTCAATCTTGTTCGCCTTATTATTCACTACAAAAGAGAAACGATTATTCATTTCACTATCGTTAGTAGCTTTTTCTGTAATAATAGGTTTTATTAAGATACTCATAACGTTTATTTACTCAAATTCGACTCTACTCCTTCTAAAGACCCCTCTACAAACACAATATTACTTGAATTTAATATTTTGTAAGTATTTAATTCTGAAGCTGTTATAACATCAGCAGCCTTCAAATTACGTGAGGACAAATATACATTATTATTTGACTCTGCCAACACAAATAATGATTTTTTCCCCTCAATACCAAGACCTTGCATTAGCGAGATAAAGTTTTTAGTTTTTGCTGAATCAAAATCAAGATTATCAACAACCAAAACTTCTTTATTTTTCGCTTTCTGACTTAATGCAGATTTTCTAGCAAGTTTCTTTAAACTTTTATTTAATTTAAATCCGTAATTTCTTGGTCTAGGACCAAAAACTCTACCTCCACCCTTGAAGATAGGAGACTTAATACTACCTGCACGAGCAGTACCTGTACCTTTTTGTTTTTTAATCTTACGGGTACTCCCAGTAATTTCTGCACGTTCTTTTGCCTTATGTGTACCTTGACGTTGATTTGCCAAGTACTGCTTCACATCTAAATAAATAGCATGCTCATTAGGCTCTACACCGAAAACAGCATCAGAAAGAGTAACCTTTCTACCTGTTTCTTTTCCTTTAATATCTAATACTGCTACTTCCATTACTTCTGAATGATTACATAAGCGTTTTTATGACCAGGAACACATCCTTTAACCACAAGTAGATTTTTATCCGCAACTACTTTTAACACTTTAAGATTTTGTACTTTTACTTTATCACCACCCATTTGACCTGCCATACGCATTCCTTTGAATACTCTTGCAGGGTAAGATGCGGCTCCAATTGAACCAGGCGCTCTTAAACGGTTATGTTGACCGTGAGTCGCTTGCCCAACACCACCAAAGCCGTGTCTTTTAACAACCCCCTGAAAACCTTTACCTTTAGAAGTACCAGCAACATCTACGAATTCTCCTTCTTTAAAATGTTCAGCAGTAACTTCGTCACCTAATTTCAATTCTTCTTTAAACCCTTGAAATTCAATAACACGACGTTTAGCAACAGTACCAGCTTTTTTAAAGTGACCTTTTGCGGCACTTGTAGTACTCTTGTCTGTCTTGTCATCGAAACCAAGTTGAATTGCTTCATACCCGTCAACCTCTTTGGTTCTGACTTGGGTAACTATGCATGGCCCAGCTTGAATGACGGTACAAGGGATGTTTTTCCCGTTCTCGTCGAAAATGCTGGTCATACCGATTTTTTTTCCTATTAACCCAGACATAATAATTATTAATTAATGATTTATTTAAAAAAATTCAGGGCAAGAAAACACATTCAAGCCCTGAATATAATTTTCCGTTTTTCCTTCGCACGCGGCTCAGGACATGTTTTTCTGAGAAATTCTCAGAAAGTAGGATTATACTTTTATCTCTACTTCTACTCCACTTGGCAATTCAAGTTTCATCAACGCATCAATTGTCTTTGATGAAGAGCTATAAATATCAAGTAATCTTTTATAAGAACTTAACTGAAATTGCTCTCTAGACTTTTTGTTCACGTGAGGAGAACGAAGTACGGTAAAAATCTTTTTGTGAGTTGGTAATGGAATTGGACCCGTAACCACTGCTCCTGTAGTTTTTACAGTTTTCACGATCTTCTCAGCAGATTTATCTACCAAATTATGATCGTAAGACTTTAATTTTATTCTAATTTTCTGACTCATTTTCCTAATTTTAATCGTTTGCTCCTTTTGCTGCTTTTATTACTTCTTCTGAAATATTAGAAGGAGTTTGAGCATAGTGAGAAAATTCCATTGTAGATGTAGCTCTACCAGAAGACAAAGTTCTTAAGGTAGTTACGTAACCAAACATTTCTGATAAAGGCACTTCAGCTTTAATAACTTTAGCCCCAGATCTGTCTGACATACTATTTACCTGACCTCTTCTTCTATTTAAGTCACCTACGATATCTCCCATATTTTCTTCAGGAGTCACAACTTCATTCTTCATGATAGGCTCTAGAATCACAGCTCCAGCAGCTTTAGCAGCAGCTTTGAATCCCATTTTTGCAGCCAATTCAAAAGATAATTGATCTGAATCCACTGGGTGGAAAGATCCGTCTTTCAATACAACTTTTAAAGTATCTACCTTAAATCCTGCTAATGGACCGTTCTTCATTGCTTCTTCGAAACCTTTCTGAACAGAAGGAACAAATTCTTTTGGAATTCTACCCCCTTTAATCTCATCAACAAATTGCAAACCTACACCTTCAAAATCTTCATCCACAGGTCCCATTTCAAAAACGATATCCGCGAATTTACCTCGACCACCAGACTGCTTCTTATAAACTTCTCTATGTTGAGCAGTTTTAGTAACAGTTTCTTTATACTCAACCTGAGGTTCACCTTCGTTAACCTCCACCTTGAATTCTCTTTTTAAACGATCTACTAGAATTTCGATATGTAATTCTCCCATACCAGATATAATAGTCTGACCTGAAATCTCATCGGTTTTGACAACAAATGTAGGATCTTCTTCAGCTAATTTAGCTAAAGCCATACCCATTTTATCAACATCTGCCTTAGTTTTTGGCTCAACAGCGATACCAATTACTGGCGCCGGAAAAGTCATTGATTCTAAAACGATAGGATGATTCATATCTGTTAACGTATCACCAGTTTTAATATCTTTAAAACCTACAGCCGCCCCAATATCTCCTGCTTCGATTCTATCGATAGGTTCTTGTTTATTAGAGTGCATTTGATACATTCTAGAAATACGCTCTTTTTTTCCAGAACGATTATTCAAGACATAAGAACCAGCATCTAAAGTACCAGAATAAGTTCTAAAGAATGCTAAACGTCCAACGAAAGGATCTGTAGCAATTTTAAAAGCTAAGGCTGAGAATGGAGAATCCACGTTAGGTTTACGAGATTCTTCTTCACCTGTATCTGGATTTGTACCCACGATCGCCTCAACATCTACAGGAGAAGGCAAGTAACGCATAACCGCATCTAACATTGCCTGAACACCTTTGTTTTTAAATGCAGAACCACACATCATAGGTATGATAGACATATCTATAGTTGCAGCTCTAAGCGCAGCAATAATTTCATCTTCTGAAATAGAAGACTCATCTTCAAAGAATTTCTCCATTAAAGCTTCGTCATATTCAGCAACTGCTTCAACTAACTGAGCTCTATACATATCAACATCATCCTTCAATTCTTCAGGAATGTCAATTTCTTCGTAAGTCATTCCGTGATCTTCATCATTCCAAATAATTGCTTTTTTAGAAATCAAATCAACCACTCCTCGGAAATCAATCTCATCACCGATAGGAACTTGCAAAGGAACAGGATTACCTCCTAACATTTCTTTCACCTGCTTACACACGTTAAAGAAATCTGCCCCTTGACGATCCATTTTATTAACAAAACCTAAACGAGGCACTCTATACTTATCAGCCTGTCTCCAAACTGTTTCTGATTGAGGCTCAACACCATCAACCGCACTAAATAAAGCCACAACACCATCAAGCACACGCAATGAGCGCTCAACTTCAACTGTAAAGTCAACGTGACCAGGAGTATCAATAATATTCACTATATATTCTTGATCTCTATAAGGCCAAGTACAATGAGTTGCAGCAGAAGTAATTGTAATACCTCTTTCTTGCTCTTGCTCCATCCAGTCCATAGTAGCAGCTCCATCATGCACTTCTCCTATTTTATGACTAATACCTGTATAATAAAGTATACGCTCTGTTGTTGTTGTTTTACCAGCATCAATATGAGCAGCAATACCTATATTTCTTGTAAATTTTAAATCTCTCTGTGCCATTATTTTTAGAATCTAAAATGTGAGAATGCTTTATTCGCCTCTGCCATTCTGTGAGTATCTACTCTTTTCTTAACAGCAGCACCTTCTTCTTTAGCAGCAGCTAAAACTTCAGCAGCTAATTTAGCAGCCATAGCTTTTTCATTTCTTTTTCTAGAAAAAGAAATCAACCACTTCATAGCTGTTGACACTTTTCTATCTGGTCTAATCTGCATAGGAATCTGGAACGTAGCACCACCTACTCTTCTACTTCTAACTTCAACGTGAGGCATTACATTAGATAAAGCATCTTTCCATACTTCTAATGCAGTCTTCTCGTCGTCTTGCTTTTTTTCCTCTACAATATCCATCGCATCGTAAAAAATCTTAAACGATACAGATTTCTTACCATCCCACATCATCATGTTAACGAAACGCGTCACTAACTGATCATTAAATTTAGGATCTGGCAAAAGAGGTCTTTTTTTAGCCTGTCTTTTTCTCATTTCTTCTTTTTAAAAGTTCTTTAATTACTTTTTAGGGCGCTTTGCTCCATACTTAGATCTACGTTGAGTTCTACCTTCAACACCTGCGGTATCTAAAGCTCCTCTCACGATGTGATATCTAACACCTGGCAAATCTTTTACCCTTCCACCTCTAACTAATACTATCGAGTGCTCCTGTAAATTGTGACCCTCACCAGGGATGTAAGCATTTACTTCTTTACCATTAGTTAACCTTACCCTTGCTACTTTTCGCATAGCAGAGTTAGGCTTCTTAGGCGTAGTAGTATAAACACGCGTACAAACCCCTCTTCTTTGAGGACACGAATCTAAAGCAGCCGATTTACTCTTCTTAGTTATTTTGGCTCTTCCTTTTCGTACTAATTGTGAAATTGTTGGCATAAAATCTATTACAACTAATTAATTAAATTTAAATAACCCTATTTTTAAGGGTCTGCAAATGTAGAAATATATTTTCACTATTCAAATTATAATTCATTAATTTTCAACATGATTAAAAAGAAATAGTCATTTCTACAAGAAAAAAATTAATTTTACGTTTTAAAACAAAATAAATAGACAGCGATTAAACTTCTACTCACTTTACTATTTTTATTCTCATTACACACGCCTAGTTGCGGGCAAAATCTACATCTTCAAGTCAAAATTAAAGATCAAGGCTCCTTATCAGATTCTATTAACTACCGAAATGAATTCAAAAATATAAAGGAATTAAAGAAGGAAGTTTCTTCTGTTCAAAAAAGGTTCATAAAAAAAGGACAAATAGACGTTTTTCATAAATTAATAAAAAAAAATGACTCCTTATATATATGTGATTTTTTTTTAGGTTTAAAAATTAAACAAATAAAGATTAACATCCCTAAAGAGGTTGAAAAAGTTTTACCTAAAAAATATAAAAACAAAAAAGAGTTTACGATCGAATTTCAAAATACCGAAAATTTCTTACAAACATTAAACGAAGAAATCGCAAATCAAGGTCAGCCTTTTAACTCACTCTTTTTAAAAAATATCGAAAAAAGAGACACCATTCTTATTGGTACCCTTCAAAAAAACATCAATCAAAAAAGAACCATAGACAATATCATAATTAAAGGTTACGAGAAATTCCCCAAAAGTTACTTAAAAAACTTTTTAAACATCAGGAAAGGTAGAATTTTCAACAAAAAGAAGATTGACAAAAATATTAAAAAAATAAAAAACTTAGATTTTGCTAAATCTACAAGAACCCCCGAAGTACTTTTCACCAAAGACTCAACAACATTATATCTTTTTCTACAAAAAAAAAACAGCAATACATTTGATGGATTTCTAGGATTCTCTAACGAAGAAGAATCGAATAACCTTCAACTAAACGGCTATATTAATCTAAAACTAAAAAACAACTTAAATTACGGTGAAGAATTAACAGTCGAATACAAAAACAATGGAGATAAACTATCACTTTTCTTCGCAAACCTAAAACTCCCATTTCTTTTTAACACGCCGTTAGGAACAGAAGCATCACTCCGAATTACAAGACAGGATAGCACATTTTCTACTACCAATCAAAAAATAGGAATTAATTACCAAATATTACCAGAATTAATTACCGGTATTAATTATGAAACAGAAAACTCTAAATCTTTAGAAAATACAAGTACAGCAGTTCAAACTAATCAAGAAGACTACGAAACCAACTACCTTAATTTTAAAACTGAATACTCACAAAAACACAATAATGAATTATTTAATAACAAAATATACGGAGCATTAGAAGCGGGTATCGGAAAACGAATAAGCTTGAATGAAAAAACAGATCAGCAAAAAATAAAATTTTCAGCCAATAAAATATTCAACATTAATAAACGGAATTTTATTTATATAGCCAACCATACTGGATTCATTAATTCTGAAAATTATTTAAATAACGAATTATTCAGAACTGGCGGCATACAAAATTTAAGAGGCTTTCAAGAAAACAGTATTATCACCAACTTCTATACCTTCTTCAACACAGAATACAGATATCTTTTAGACCAAAATCTTTACACCCACAGTATTTTTGATTTCGGCAAATTCGAAAATCAAAACCAAAAAACAGACACCAACGTATATAGTATTGGAATTGGGTTAGGCTTAAAAACAAGATCAGGATTATTAAAATTACTAATCGCGAACGGTAAAACTAATAATCAAAATTTCGAATTTAAGAATACTAAAGTACACTTAAGCCTGACTACACAATTCTAAAAAAGATACCATTTTCTTAACCTTAACTTCAAGAAAAGATAAATTTTAGTGAAAATTAGTTGTGTAATTAACTTTAAATTAGCATTTTTGGCACTGGCTAATTCAAATAAATTATAAAATGAAAACAAAGTTTAGTGGATTTTTAACGCTATTACTGGCGTTTGTCGTGCAAATTTCCTTTGCACAAGAAAAAACAATTACCGGTACGGTTACCGACAGTGAGGGATTACCGTTACCTGGCGTAAATGTTATTATTGAGGGAACTTCAACAGGAACTCAATCAGATTTTGATGGAAATTACTCCATTAAAGCTGAAATTGGAGAAACCTTAACCTTTAGTTATGTTGGTTTTGCGAGACAAAATGTAGTAGTTTCAAGAAGAAACTCTTATGACATCGTGATGAATAAAGACTCTGAACTTGATGAAGTAGTAGTTACAGCGTACAGATCAACAACTAAAAAAAGAAGTAATCAAGCAGTCACTACGATTACTGCAGAAACCTTTGAAAACAGACCTAACGCGTCTCTTATTCAGAGTATGCAGGGTCAAATACCTGGTCTTAACATATCAACTAGTAGCGGTCAACCTGGCGCAAACAGCCAGATCATTCTAAGAGGTGTTGGTTCTATTAACGGAAATGTAGAACCACTAATGATTGTTGACGGCGTACCTGTAGATGAGGACAATTTCAGAAGTATAAATCCTAGCGATATAGAAAGCGTATCTGTTTTAAAAGATGCTGCTGCAACATCTATTTACGGTAATAGAGGTGCTAATGGTGTAATAATTATAAATACTAAAGCGGGGAAGTTTAATCAAAACTTATCGATTAAATATTCAGCTCAGTATGGATTTGCTAAGCTTCAGAATCTTAATATTGATTTAATGAATTCTAGAGAAAAATTGACTTTTCAAAAATCTTTAGGGCAAGGATTAGGGGCTGATCTAAGTAATGCAGAAATTGATGCTTTATCTAGAACCACTAACACGTATTGGGAAGATTTCTTTTTTAGAACTGGCACAACCAACAATCAAAATTTATCACTTTCTTCAGGTTCTGAGAACACTAACAACTACACCTCTATTGGTTATTTTGAGCAAGAAGGTACTTTTATTGCCTCGGATATTAAAAGGTTTAGTTTTAGAAATAAATTTACAGGGAAAAGTGAAAACGATAAATTGACTTATACAGCTAATGTGAGTGCTAATTTCTCTCGAAGTAACTATAGAGACGCAGAAGGTTCAAGAAATACATATTTCAACCCCTTTGCAGCAGCTATGACAAGCTTACCTTTCCTAAGTCCTTATGACACAAACGGAGAAGTAACTAAAACGGGAGGTATTCCTTATGGTAGTATTAATGGAATAACTGCAGATCTAAAGCCATACATACTTTTAAATTCTGCTGCTTACAACACTGAATTAGATGATGAAATTAAAATCATTGGTAATTTTAACGCTCAGTACAATTTCACTGAAAATTGGCACATAAGAAATTCATTCGGGATGGATTACACAGGTATTACCAAAAAACAAACTATAGACCCTAAAAGTCTTCTAGGTCCATTTCAAGCACAAAGTGGCGCTGAATTTGGCGGTTTAGAAAGAAATCGTTCTTGGCAAGATGTATATTTCAACAACACACTTAACTTAGGTTATTCTACTATAATTAGCAAAAAACATTCTATCGATGTAAATCTATATACTGAGTATGTAAAACAACATAGATACAGATTTGGGTTTGAGCAAAGAGGTTTAGATCCAAAATCATTAGGCAGTGGTAATGCTTTTGTTGATGGAACGACTGTAGAAACAATTAATGGAACAGAAGCAAGACCATATATTCCAACTATAAGCAAAACTAATTTAGAAACTGGATTATTTTCTTATTTTGCTACATTAGATTATGACTTTGACAATAAATATGGAATTGGTGCTAGTATTAGACGTGATGCATCTTCTAGATTTGAAGATGACTACAAATGGGGTACTTTTTATTCTGTTAGCGGTCGATGGAATATTGAAGAAGAATCATTTATGGAAGAATCTGCTTTCAATCTTTTAAAACTACGAGCATCTTATGGTACTGCAGGTAATCAAAGAATCATCGGTACCATGTTTGGAGGTTTAAATCTAACACAAAACTTATATGCATTTACTACAGGGTATAATAATACAAATGGATATGCACCATCTGTTATAGCAAACACCTCACTTAGATGGGAAAAAACTTCACAAGCTAATATTGGCCTAGATTTTGGATTATGGAATAACAAACTTTCAGGTAGTTTAGATGTTTATGAAAAGAAAACAACAGATTTATTTCAGGATAGACCTATATCTTTAATTAACGCAACAGAATCTATCCAAGCAAATATTGGATCAATGAGAAACAGAGGTGTTGAAGCTATATTTAACTACAGTATTTTAAATAATGATAACTGGAGACTTTCAATTAATGCAAATGGATCTTTCAATAAAAATGAAATCTTAGAATTAGCAGGCGCTAATGAAGAAGGTATTATTTTTGAAGGAGGGTCTACAGCTTTAGGGGAAGGAGAGGCTGTTGGGTCTTTTTACGTAGTTGATTATGTTGGAGTTAATCCTGCTAATGGTAACCCTTTATTTAAAGATGCTAATGGCAATCTAACCGAAACTTTACAAGATGCCGATAGAAGATTTTCAGATAAATCACAATACCCAACTTGGTCAGGAGGATTTGGAGCACAAGTATCATATAAAAATTTCACATTGAGTAATCAGTGGGTGTTTTTTGCTGATGTATATAGAAATAACTTAGATTTATCAGACTTAGAAGCTAATTCAAGTATTGTAAACAGTAATAGTGCAACGTCACTTTTAAGTGCTTGGAAACAACCAGGTGATATTACCAGTATACCTAGAATGAACGGACAGTTTTCAGGTGTAGATTTCATCAATATATCAGATAGATATTTAGAAGATGCATCTTACCTTAGAATGAGAAATATTCAGTTAGCTTATAATTTTTCTCCTGAAATTTTAGAAAAAACACCTTTCACAGCATTAAATATATATGTTCAAGGAGAAAATCTTTTAACATTTAGCAAATGGAAAGGTTATGACCCACAAAGTGGATTCACAGACACAGCTGCATCAAACTATCCTACTCCGAAAATTTACACCTTTGGATTAAATGTTAACTTCTAAAAAAAAAGAAAATGAAATTAAATAAAATAAAAATTTTTCTAGCAAGTACAGGTTTGCTTTTAGGTGCTTCCTGTAATGACGCTAGAGATATCGTTCAAGATGGAATTATAAGTGATCAAAACGTTTGGGAAAACGTGAATGATCTTCAATTAGGGTTAAATAGTGTTTATGGACAATATTCGTTCGAAAACCAGATTAATTTTAATGGTATTTTTACAGATAATATTAAAAGAGGAACTTCTAGTAATGGACAAGGTCAAGGTCTATATAATTTTAATTTAATACCTAATACAAGCGAAGCTACAAGTATATACGCTGGAAATTACGCAGGTATTAATTACGCAAATAGAGTTTTAAATGGTGTTGAAACGCTAGAATTTGAAGGTGCAGAACAAGAACAAGAAAATAATATTGAAGCACAATTATTAACTTTACGTGCTATTTTTCATTTCAATTTGTTTCAGTATTACACAGAAGATTATTCAGATCCGAATGGTTTAGCTATCCCGATAGTAGATTACGTTCCTGAAATTACAGCTACTCCAGAAAGAAATACTGTCTCTGAAGTACTTGCATTTATTAATGCTGATTTAGATAGAGCATCGGAATTAATTTCTTCAGAAACCGTAACTGGTGATTATTTTTATATTAATGCAAATACTATAAATGCAGTAAAAGCTCAAGTTGCTTTAATTGAGGCTAATTACCAAACCGCAATCAACCTTGCAGAGGAATTAGTTTCAAAATACCCTTTATCCAATACAGATGAATACACAGCAATGTTTAGAGATGAGGCTCAAGGTGAAGCTATTTTTAGTTTAGCTAGAGGCCAGGGTGATTCTCAAGTTGCAGGATTATTTTATTTCAATACTGTTGCGCTTGATGGTGATCCATACTTAGAGGTTTCTAACGGTCTTTATAATGAATTAAACAGTCAAGATGTAAGAAAAGAAGTAATAGTTGGTCCTGAATCTCAATATATTGGAGAAGACTCAGAAAACAATATTCTTTTAATTAATAAATACCCAGGTTCTGTAGAACCATTAATTAATGACATTAAATTAATAAGATCTAGTGAAATGCAATTAATTATAGCTGAGGCTAAAGCAAGACTTAATGATCTTGCAGGAGCAGCTCAAGCAATTAAAGAACTTAGAGATGTAAGGTTTGGAAGTACACAACCATTACCAAACTATAGTAATCTAAATAATGCCCTGTCAGAAATTTTAAAAGAAAGAAGGCTTGAGTTTGCATTTGAAGGCAAAAGATATTTAGATATTAAAAGAATTGGTAAAGACATTAATAGAGGTATAAATAGAAATTCAACAGATTGTGCAAGCTTTAGTGCTAGTTGTGGCTTGCCTAGACAAGATTACAGATTCACTTTACCTATTCCTCAATTAGAGCTAAATGCAAATTCTAATATTACTCAAAATACAGGATATTAAAATTAAAATTATGAAAAAAAACAATATTATATACAAACTATCATTTCTCTTCATTTTAGCAAGTATTTTTGCTTCTTGTGATGATGCAGAAGAAGCAATTTACAATGGTGATGTTAATAACGATACTTTCGTTAGCTTTGATAAGCAAGCTTATAACTTACCTGTTGAAAGAAATGCCGAAGGATCACTAATTATAAAATTACAATCTAGTGCAAAACGCAGTGCAGCTAGAACTTATAATTTAAATGTTATCGACTCCCTAACCTCAGCAGAGCCTAATACTTATGAAATACCTTCTACTATTACTATACCTGCTGATGAATATATAGGAGAAGTAACAATTAAAGGAATTGATAATAATGTAAATATAGCCCCTGAATCTTTATATATTCAATTTGAAGCTATTGAGGGTGAAAATTTAGGTTATACTGCAGCAGAAATTAGCATTTATGAAGTATGTCCGATACCTCAAGACTTTTTAGTTGGTCAATACGCTATAGAGGATATATCTGCAGCTATAGGACCTGCGAATGGAACTACAAATTTTGGACCAGCAACAGTAAATATTACTATTGGAGAAACTTCAACATCAAGAGTTTTCACTACAGATTTATATCCTGGCATCGTTGGGTCAAAAACAATAGAAATATCTTTGATTTGTTCAGAATTAGTTTTCGCAAAAGATATAGACAGTGGAATAGGATGCTCTGATCCCAATAATTTAATTCTTGCAAAAGCTACGGCTGGGGGCTATATAAACACCACTTACTCATTAGAAGAAGAAGGTGATGATTCTATTATTATAAACTATACAGAAGACATCGAAGGATCTTGTGGCGGACCTATGCTAAGTTCATTTAGTCTTACAAAAATCTAAAAAATCTAAAAATGAATAAATTATATTTATATACCATAATTGCTTTATCATTTATTACTTTATCTTCTTGTCACCATGATGACCCTAATGAGGATAAATTTGACAGTGATTCAAATTCAGGTTGGATAAATTTTGAAACAGCATCCACGCAAACAACAGACAAAATGTCTTCTATAAGCATACCTGTAGAACAAAATTCTGAAACCAATTCTGAAACAACAAAAATCAACTTCTTAGTTGAAAGTTTAGAAGGAACAGCTCCTAATGAAATTTTAGGAAACTTTACAGCAACTATAAATAAAGATGAGTTAGACGGAGAATTAATAATACCTATAACGAAAACCGAAGATAGTTATACGGTACAAATTACAATTTTAAATTCTAATAAAAAGAATTTAAAAATAGGTCTTGATGAAGAACCTACTAATAAATACCCTATTACTCACTCTTTAACTGTTTGTGATGATACAATTAAAACCGAGACGTCATATTTAGGCTCTTCATTTGTTCAAGGAGATTTAGCTAGTTCGTTTGAAATTAACCTTATGAATGTAGAAGGAGAAAGTGATGTTTATAAGTTATCTACCGCTTGGGGTGATAATTTTGTTGCAAATGTTACAGGCAACGACGATCTACAAGGAATGTTTTTATATGAGGCTTTGTTATACGTAAATGAAGATAATTCTATTATTATTGAGGCGCTAGATCCTGAAAATACAGGATTATTCCAAGGTGGATCTGGATCTTACGATGCTTGCACTCGTACATTTACATATTCTTTAAATCAAACTTTATTTACAAGTAACTTCTTGGTTGATGTGACCCTTGTTACTCAATAACATTAAAACTAAGCAGCCATAATACCTTAAATTGTTATGGCTGTCTTATTTAAATTAAAGAAATAATGAAAATAAAAATTGCATATTTATTCTTAACATTACTTTTCCTTATACTTCCAAAAAATTTGGTAGCTCAAGACTATAATAAAAAAATAACAGAGTTAAAATTAAAAGTTAATGAGAAGAAAAAGAAAGAGATAATAGAAATTACATCATATCTAAAAAATCACAAAATAAACAAAAAGCAATATAATGCTGATGGAACTTTTAAAGAACTAATCGGTTTTCATTTTGACGGAACTCCTAGATACTATACTTTAAGTAATATCAATGCAGCAAACACTACAAGAACTAATTATTTGAATCCTGGAGGTAGTTTAAATTTAAATCTTCAAGGACAGGATATGAGAATAGGCATATGGGATGGAGGAACTATTCTCACCGATCATAATGAATTTACAGATGGTCTTTTCTCGTATAGATCTTCGATTGGAGAATCTTCTTCATCACAAAATTCAAATAGTGCACATGCGACTCATGTAGCAGGAACAATGGTTGCTTATGGAGTTGTACCAGAAGCTAAAGGAATGGCTCCAAGGGCTAACATAGTATCGTACAACTGGACAAATGATGCAAGTGAAGTTATAAACGAAATTCAAGAAAATAATTTATTAATTTCAAATCATTCATATGGTACTCCAATTTTTAATGAAAATGGAGTACAACAGTTGCCTGCATATTTACCTGGAAAATATGATGATGAAGCTAAACAATGGGACGAAATAGCTAATGCTTTTCCATATTATTTAATGGTCGTAGCTGCTGGAAACGAAGGCAATCTATCTTACGAAGGCTCTATTATACCAAATAGAGATAAGCTAGTTGGAAATACCAATTCTAAAAATAATTTGGTAGTAGCAAACGCACAAAATGCTCAAATTAACCCATCAAATGGAGAATTAGTGACAGTTGCCATAGCTAGTTCTAGCAGCCAAGGACCTACAGATGACTTGAGAATTAAACCTGATATAGCTGGAATGGGAACAAATGTTTATTCTTCAATTGACAGTAGTCCTTCAAGTTATGCCACTTTAACAGGTACTTCAATGGCTTCACCCAATGTAGCTGGAACATTACTTTTGCTTCAAGAATATTATAATAATTTGAATGAAAATTATATGAAGGCTGCAACATTAAAAGGTTTAGTTTGTCATACTGCTGACGATGCAGGTAAAATAGGACCTGATATTGTTTTTGGATGGGGTTTATTGAATGCTAAAAAAGCTGCAGAGACTATTGAAAAAAATAGTGAATTTTCATTAATTGAAGAAAGAACACTTACCCCTTTTGATTCATATACGTTCAATGTTCAAGCTATAGGTAATGAACCTTTAAAAATATCTATATCTTGGAATGATCCTGCAGGTAATATATCAAATAATACAAATGCAAACGATCCTATTCCTGCTTTAATAAATGACTTAGACATAAAAGTAGTTCAAAATGAGGTTACCTATTTTCCTTATAAATTAAATCCAAATAATATTAATGGAAATGCTATCAAAGGCAATAACAATGTTGATAATTTAGAAATAGTAAATATTGAAAACCCTTCAGGTATTTATACTGTTACTATTTCGCATAAAGGTCTTTTAGAAGACCCGCAAGATTATAGTATTATTGCAACTGGAATTGATTTTGATTTAAATACTGATAATTTTAATTATTCTAAATTTGTAATTTATCCAAATCCAGTTAAAGATATTTTAAACATTCAATTTTTAGAAAATTTAAATTCAACTAGTAAACTAGGTTTAAAAATATATGATATTACAGGAAGATTAATATATACTGATAATTCATCAATCAAAAATTTGAAATCAAATATTAATTTAAAATTTTTAGAGAAAGGCACATATTTTTTAAACGCGAAACTCAATAATAAATTCATTACTAAAAAATTTATCAAGGAATAATTATAATTAATTTATAATAAAAAAGGGTAGCCAAAGGGCTACCCTTTTTTATTATATTTGCCAATATGGAAACAACTCAAGTTTACGGTGTAAAACCGTTATTAGAAGCTTTAAAAGCTGATCAAAATATAGAGAAGATTTATGTGCAAAAAAACACACAAGGTGAAGGCATAAAAGAAATTATATCACTTTCTCAAACTAAAAATATTCAGGTTTCTTATGTTCCTATTGAGAAGCTTAACAAATTGAGTAAAAACGAAAATCATCAAGGTGTGTTCGCTAGATTATCACCGATAGGATATATTAGTATTGAAGAACTTTTAGAAGCTATTCTAAAAGAAAAAGAAAATCCGTTTTTTCTCATTTTAGATGAACTTACAGATGTACGTAATGTAGGAGCAATAATTAGAACGGCTGAATCTACTGGTGTAGATGGTATTATTATGTTAAAACACGGCGGAGCATCTATTAATGAACAAACAGTCAAAACATCTACAGGCGCAATTTTCAATATTCCTATTTGTAAAATAGACCATATTAAAGACGCTTTATTTTATATGGATAGCTATAACATTCAAACACTTGCCGCTTCAGAAAAAACAGATAAATTAATTTACGAAATAGACTTAAAACAACCTACAGCTTTAATTATGGGTAGCGAGGGAAAAGGAGTGTCTAAAAGCGCATTAAAAATGGCAAAAGTAAAGGCTAAATTACCGATGCTTGGTGAAACCTCATCTCTAAATGTTTCTGTAGCTTGCGGAGTTATATTATATGAAATGGTAAGACAACGACTAATATAAAAAATTAAATATCTTCTGTTTTGTCTTTTTCGACATTAAATATATAAGTAAATTCTACTTCAGTCATTGTAGAGTCAGCATGATTTTCTTCCGCTTTTGATTCCATTTCAGAAGAAGGCATAAAATTTCCATCTTCATCAAAATGTCTCATAAACTCATCATCCTTTTCCTCGTAATTGTCTTTTTCCCATTCATAAGTAGGTTTTTCAATAATTACTACATTTTTATAAGAAAAAGCTAATAACAATCCAGCGAGAAAACCTGCTAAATGTCCTTCCCAACTAATACCAGGAACGCCCGGTAAAACACCCCAAACTAAGCTACCGTATATAAAAACAATAATTAAGGACAATGCCATTAAGCGATAATGCTTTGACGAAATTCCTTTAAAAAATAAAAAACTAGCTAATACATATATTAATCCGCTTGCACCAATATGGTAACTTCCCTCCTGCCCCATTAACCAAGTTAATAATCCAGAAATTACTATTCCCCATAATAAAACTTTGTAAGCGAGTTTTCTATAAAAATAAAACAAGGCTAAACTCAATAAGAATAACGGAATTGTATTACTGTATAAATGTTTAGCACTCCCATGAATAAATGGAGAAAACAAAATACCTCTTAATCCTTTTAAAGTTTGAGGAGCTATTCCGAAACTATTAAAATTAAATCCAAATTTAAACTCAAACCAATACAAGACCCACAGGATTAATACCATAAAAGCAGGCATAAAAATCACATCTTTACGGGGTTTATATAAATGTTGATTATTTATCATTCTAAACAAAAGACAAAAGTTTAACCATTTTTAAATTTAGGCAAAATTGTCATATACAAATTATACTTTTGTAGTATGAATAAACCACTTGCAGAACGATTAAGACCTAAAAAATTAGAAGAGTATTTAAGTCAATCTCATTTAATTGGTGAAAACGGATCTTTAAAAAATCAAATTAAAAAGGGACTTATACCTTCATTAATTTTATGGGGACCTCCTGGAGTAGGAAAAACAACATTAGCAAATATTATTGCTAACGAAACCGAACGTCCTTTTTTTACGCTTAGTGCAATTAGTAGCGGAGTTAAAGATGTACGTGAAGTTATAGAAAAGGCTAAAAAACAAGACGGTTTATTCACCACTAAAAACCCTATCTTATTTATTGATGAAATTCATCGTTTCAGCAAATCTCAACAAGATTCATTATTAGGTGCTGTAGAAAAAGGATGGGTAACTTTAATTGGTGCCACAACAGAAAATCCAAGCTTTGAAGTTATTCCTGCACTACTGTCCAGATGTCAGGTTTATATTTTAAATGAATTTTCTAAAGATGATTTAATGCAATTGTTGGCAAGAGCAATGAGAGAAGACAATTTGATGGCTACCTACAACATAACTATTAAAGAAAATGAATCTTTACTTAAGCTTAGCGGTGGTGATGCTAGAAAACTACTAAACATATTTGAACTGATTGTAACTTCTGAAGATGATAAAAAGGTTACCATTACCAATGATATGGTAGAAGATAAAATTCAGAAAAATACGGTACGTTACGATAAAACTGGAGAGCAACATTACGATATTATTTCTGCTTTTATAAAATCTATTCGGGGCAGTGACCCCAATGCTGCTGTTTATTGGTTAGCACGTATGATTGAAGGCGGAGAGGATATAAAATTCATAGCAAGGAGAATGCTCATACTCTCGAGTGAAGATATTGGTAATGCTAATCCCACAGCGCTTCAAGTGGCTAACAATACATTTCAGGCTGTTAATACGATAGGTTATCCCGAAGCAAGAATAATTTTGAGCCAATGTGCTATTTATTTAGCTACTTCTGCTAAAAGCAATGCAAGTTATATGGCTATTAATCATGCCCAACAATTAGTAAAACAAACAGGAGATCTTTCAGTACCGCTAGGTATTAGAAATGCACCTACAAAATTAATGAAAGATCTAGGCTACGGTAAAGATTACAAATATGCTCACAATTATGAAAATAATTTTATACAAGCAGAATTTTTACCTACAGAGATTAAAAACACAACTTTATATCAACCCGGTAATAATAAAAGAGAAAAAGCTTTAAGGGAATACCTTAAAGCTTTATGGAAAGAGAAATATGATTATTAAACTTTAATCAATACGATAAAGCGTAACTTTCTCTAATTTACTAGATTTTTTATTGAAGTATTCTATTTCTAAATCATGATCATCATTAATACTTAGCGTACCATTAATTGATTCTGAATTAAATAAAATTGAATTATTACTGGTAATATTAATAAAGGCTTTTTTATTTCCCGTAGAATTATTAGTGAGTATAAAGCCTGCCTCTATTTTACGAATGCTATAGTTTTCATTAAACAATGAATAGGTTCCGGGTAAAGTAGTATTTAGCTCTTCTTCTAAAGTAGGCTTTTGTGTATTTATTTTATTTGAATTTTCTACCGTAGAGGTTTCACTTTCTAAATAGCTAATTTTTTGATCATAACTATTTTTACCATTATAAGAATAGTTAAAAGTATTAAATACTTTAAAAGCATTTTTTAATGCATCATGATATGCCTCTTTATAATTCTTAAGTTTACTTCTTCCTTCAGATTTAAAAACTATTTGATCATTACAGTCTCTGAGAATTAATTTTAATTGAGTATTCAATGAAAAAAAACTTTCAGATTCACTTTGCACTTCTGCATATAGCGCTAAGCATTTGTTAAATGCTAAATCTTTGGGTTTTGTTTCTACATTCATATAAGTTTCAAAACCTTCTTCATTAAATAAATGCTTGGTTAATGAATTAAGCATATATTTATTTTCTTCATCCTGAAATTTATACTGAACAGGAATCACCACATATTTAAAATAATTTACTCTATCTATATTATTTTCTTGGGAAACTACCTTATTAGAAAATAATAAAGTAGTCGCTATTATGAATAAAAAACTTATTTTTTTCATATTATATTAAATCTAAAATTTGTTTTAATTTTTTTATTTTATTTCCTGAATATACTATAGAATTATCTATATCATATAATATAGTCTGTATACCAGAAGCTTCTGCTCCTAAAATATCAGTTTCTAAATTATCTCCAATCATTAAGCTTTCAGAAGCTATTGCTTGAGCTTTATGTAAAGCATATTTAAAAATTTCTGGGTGCGGTTTTTTAACTCCTACTTCTTCAGAAGTAGTTACTGTAGTAAAATAGTTATTAATATTGCTATTATTCAACTTTAACTGCTGTACTTCAGAAAATCCATTCGTAATTATGTGTAATACATATTTTTTTTGCAAACTAATTAATGTTGATGTAACATCATCAAATAAAAAGTTATGCTTTGGTAAATAAGAAATATAGTCGTCTGCCAAGGTATTAATTTGAGCATCGCTTACATTAATCTTTAATTCTTTAAAGGTATCATTTAATCGTCCAAACCTTAAATTTTCTTTAGAGACTTCATCTTTTCTATACTGAGACCAATACAAGTTATTAATTGGTTTATAGCTTTTTAAAAATTGAAGAAGGTCTACTTCTATTTTATTTTTATTAAAAATTTCAGCAAAAGCTAAAGCTGAATTTTTTTCAAAATCCCAAAGCGTATGATCTAAATCAAAAAAAACATGCTTCAATTTCTTACTCATTGTTAACCATCTTTACTAAATCTAACATTTTTTCATCTTTTCCTGTTTCTTCAAATATTGAATTTTCAAAAATAACAGAAAGCGTGCCATTTACTTTTTTCACGTTCGCTTTTATGGTTTCTAATTGTTTTTTAATTTCAAAAAAAGAAAAATTATCAAAAGCATTACTATTTAAAGCCGGCGGATGAAGTATTAACGGAGAAATACGTTCAAAATTAATATCATAGAACAAAAAAGAACTACAAGTACCAGCTCTAAAGCCTGGTAATTCTACAAACGCCATTGAGAAATCTTCTTTTATTTCTAACTTATCAAATGTATTGTACAAGTCTGGTAAGTTAATATCAAAAAAATGACTTAAGCATATCTCTAAAGGTCGGTTAACGATGGCTTCCCACCTGTTTTTTTCTAATTTTAATGTTTTATGCTTAAATAAAGCTTCAAATCCTGGCAATAAACCAATTTTACCATAGTCTCCCATAGACTTTATAAGTGCATGATATTTAATCTTATTATAGCTTATATTTTTACTATGTATGCTATAATTACTAAGCTGAAACATAAAATACCAAGCTAATTTTTCTTGTTTTGAAAATTGAATGAGCGTGTCATAAATATCGTAAGGATCTTTTTTTAGAAACAATAATACTTCTAGTCGTTCTAGAAAATTATTAATATTCAACCTAAAAAGATCTCTTAAACTCGCTCCTATACTTCTTACAATTCCTTTCTTTTTATACTTATAAGCTTCTGCTACCGCTAAAATATTATTTGTAGAATATTTTCTAGAAGGAAAGTCTATATAATCAAAACGTTCTTGTAATTTAGATTTAAATTTATAAGCCCAAAAATCTACCACTGGTTGCTCGATAAATTTTTTCTTATAAGCTAAACTTTCTTTGTAGGGAAAACGACCGTTTTCATCTTTTACATGGGGCAAATACTCTTCATAGCGACTCAACATATAAAAAGTAGCCGCAAAAATATCAAAAGGTAAGTCGCTATCTTTTGAATTTCTAAAAAAACAAACCGTATCACCCCATTTAGAAACTCTTACTTCTACATCTGAAAAACCCTGTTCAGATAGTAAGCCCGAGGATTGAATAAATAGTTCATTCCCTAATTTTTGTTTCCCATAAGAGAGTTTCATGCCTTCATGGGCAATAAACTCTTCAATTTTAGAAGTAAATTTAATTTGAAGTCCTAAAATATGCGTACATACATGCCTGAATGTATAATTTATTCTAGGAGTCACTGCACTTACATAAATTAGTAATTTAGGCGTATCGCTCATAAAATGCTCTCATTTGCAAAGCTAAAATAGGACTTTTGTGTTACAATTAAATGATCAAGCACTTTAATATCTAAACTTTCACCTGCTGTTTTAATTTTCTGAGTTAGTTGTTTGTCTGCTCTACTAGGCGTTAAATTTCCAGATGGATGATTATGCGCCAAGATGACGGCGGTAGCCCCTACTTCTAATGCTTTTTTAAAGGCTAGACGAATATCTACCAAAGTACCCGTCATGCCACCTTTGCTTAATTGAATCTTTTGTAAAACTTTATTAGAATTATTTAAATAAAGAATCCAAAACTCTTCATGTTCTAAATCACCAATTAAAGGTTGCATAAGTTCAAAAACTGAATCTGCAGATGTTATTTTCTTGCGTTCTACTGCTTCTTCACCTCTGCGTCTTCGAGCTAACTCCATTGCAGCAACAATACTTATGGCCTTAGCTTCACCAATTCCTTTAAATTTTGTGAGTTGTTGTACCGAAAGCTTTCCTAGTTCGTTTAATTTATTTTCAGAATTAGCCAGAATACGTTTAGACAATTCAACTGCACTTTCCTCACGATTACCAGACCCAATTAAAATAGCAATAAGTTCTGCATCACTTAAACTCATTTTTCCTTTATGCAGTAATTTTTCACGAGGCCTATCTCCTTCTGCCCAATATTTAATAGAAAATGGTGTTTTGTTTTCTTGCATACTTAAAGATAAGCACAAAAAAATAAATATGAATTTATGTCTATAGGTTTTATAGTTGAAGAGTTTATAAATTCATTTTAATTAAAAACAAATCCCATCAAAGACTATAGTTTTTGATGGGATTAAAATTGTGCAAACAAGTGTATATTATTAAATCCACTCTTTCACTTGCTCAAAATCTAAACCTCCATAATTACCACTACTCATAAATAAAATTACAGTGTTCATGAAAGCTCCGGTTTTTAAGTATTCTTGAAATAATTGCGGATTCGTATAAACCTTTAAGTTTTTATGTTGAAAAGCCTCTTCAATGTGTTTTGCATCGATCTCATGTAAGTTTTTAAGCTGAACGGCTTCAGGAGAATAAAAAACAATCGCTTCGTCTGCAGAAGCTAAAGTATCTTTATATTCTTTTAAAAATTCTGAATTCAGGCTACTATAAGTGTGCAACTCTAAACAAGCGATCAATCTTTTTTTAGGAAATTGTTGCTTCACTGCTTTTGTGGTTGCTTTTACTTTTGACGGACTATGAGCAAAATCTTTAAAAGCCAAAGTACCGCGAACATCAGAAATTTTTTCGAGACGCTTAGAAGCCCCACTAAAAGTTGCGATCGCTTCATAAAAATCTTCTTCATCTATACCCATGTGCTGGCAAATCCATTTGGCTCCAGCTATATTATTTAGGTTGTGTTCTCCAAAAACCTCAATTGGCATATCTCCTTCTGGGGTTTTTAAAAATGTTTCACCTTCTTCTACAGAATACTCGGGAGTTGAATACCCATGTTTTCGGGTAGGTTTCGTGGCGCTTTCTGCAATTTGTTTTACTAAAGGATCTTCTTCATTGTAAACCAAAATACTACCATTCACCATAGAATCTGTAAAAAGCTTAAATTGTTCTACATAGATTTCGAAATTTGGGAATACATTAATATGATCCCAAGCGATACCGCTTATTAAAGCAATATTAGGCTGATAAAGATGAAATTTTGGCCTACTATCGATAGCTGAAGATAAATATTCATCTCCTTCTAATAGCATAAAATCATTTTCTTCTGTTAGATGAACCATCGTATCAAACCCTTCTAATTGTGCACCCACCATGAAATCTACCTCTTTATCATGATAATGCAAAACGTGCAAAATCATAGAAGTAATAGTGGTTTTGCCATGAGAGCCGCCAATAACTACACGCGTTTTATTTTTACTTTGTTCGTATAAAAATTCTGGATAGGAAAATATTTTTAGGTCAAGCTCCTGAGCTTTTTTTAATTCTGGATTATCTTCTTTGGCGTGCATCCCTAAAATTACGGCATCAAGTTCTGAGGTAATTTTATCGGGAAACCACCCTAGTTCTTCAGGTAATAAATCTGCTTTTTCCAACCTAGATTTTGAAGGTTCAAAAATAGCATCATCGCTTCCAGTTACTTCGTCTCCTTTTTCTTGTAATGCTAAAGCAAGGTTATGCATTGCGCTTCCGCCAATAGCAATAAAATGTACACGCATATAATTTTTTTTTGATCGATTTCTTTAAATTAAATAAAAAGAATGGTTATTAGTATGTTAGATTTCGAGAACAGCGTTTCACTAAGTCTCGATAGTAGAGTAAAGATATTAATTCATAAAGTTCTTATGAAAATTTACGCGAAAAAGAATTCCAATTTGTACTGGGATAATTTTTCTTAGCTTCTTCTAATAATCTTTTAGCCTTTAAATTTTCTTTTGTATGATTTAAGTATAACTCTAAAAGTTTTTTATAACACGTTAATGAAGTTTCGACTTTTAATGCTTTTTTAAAGTTCTCTTCAGCCAAGCTATAATTCCCTTCTTCTTTTGCAATAAACCCTTTGGCTAACCAACCTTCTACTTCATTAATTTCTTGTAATTGCTCTGCATAATTATAGGCAACTGCGGAGCTTCCGCCTAGCAAACTTGGCAATTTTATGTATAATTCCACCAATGCCCAACGGGTTTTAATATGTTTCACATCAAGCTGTGCTGCTTTTTTAAGGTAATATTTAATATCTGAAATATAAAATGTTGCTCGCATTTTAGATATTTCGAGTGCTTTCATCCCTAATGCACCACCGTATTTAAAATTATAATTAGCATTATCTGGATCTTCTTCAACTAAATATTTATAAAAATTTAAAGCTTGATCCCACTTTTTTTGCTGAGCTGCAATATCTCCTAAATATTCCTGAGATTTTAAATAATAAGTAGAAGCGTAATTAACTTCTTGAAATTCAGATTTTGCTAAATCCCAATCTTTATTTTTAAAAAACTTTTCCCCTTTTTCAAATGAATCTTGAGCATTTAAAATACCGCAGATAAGAATTATAATATAAGTAAGTTTTTTTTTCATAAGCTAAAAATAGCAAAAGTGCTGCCAAATAGTATTAATTATTTTAAAAAAAGGTTAATTCTATTTGGTGAAATTAATCTTTATATTTATCGAAAATCCAATCTTATGAAAAAAATCTACTTGGTAAGCATTATATGTTTTCTCTTTACACAAACGCATTTTGCACAACAAAGATTTGATAAGTGGTGGGAAGAAGTAGAAAACTTAGAGCTGGAAGGTAAATCTGACAATGCTTTTGAAAAAGCTCTAAAAATCAAACGAAAAGCTGACCGAAAAGAGAACCCTCAACAATTTCTAAAGGCTTTTTTATATGTCTCTAAGTATAAATTAATTCTGAAAAAAAATAGCCAAGAAGAAGTTTATAAAGATTTTCTAGATGAAATTGAATCTCAAAACACACCAAACCAACAGGTTCTTTATTCCTTTTTAGCTGAAAGTTTAAACGACTATTATAAAGAAAACCGTTACCGCATTAATAAACGTACTAAAATAGATACTGTTTCTAATGATTTCTTATCGTGGAGTAAAGATGACTTCGAAAATAAAGTGATGGGTTATTACCAAAAATCACTTCAACATGAAAAAAAACTTATTAAAACTCCACTTAAAGATTTCACCGAAATATTGAAATACGGAGAAAATTATAATAATTACAGAAGCACGTTATACGATTTACTCGCTAATCGTTACTTCAGTTTTTTAAAGTATGAACATTATAACTCGCAACAAGAAGAAGTTTATTTTATAAAAGATTCTAGCTTTTTTTCTTCACCTGAAGACTTCATCTCTATAGATTTTTCTACTTATGAAGATAGAACGCATAAAATAGAAACACTTCAAATTTATCAAGATCTCACGCGATTACACCTTCAGCAAAAGGACTCTTTATCTTTAGTTATGACTACGCTAGAACGATTTGAATATTTAAAAAATAAAGGTTCTTATTCCAATTCTGGAGAATTATTTAAAGAATCACTTCAAAACTTACTTAAAAGGAAAACTAGTAAAATTGGAAAAGCTTGGATAGCGTATAAACTAGCTCAATTCTATTATCAAAATGCTAACAAATACAAAACTCCAGATTACCTCGAAAAAAGTATTTCGTTAATTAAAAATATTAAAAGCACGGTACCTAATTCAACACCAGGAATTGGGGCTCTTCAATTAGAAAAGGCTATTATTTCTTCTCAACTCAACATTAAAACCAAGCAAAAACCGCTACCCAATCGTAAGTTTAGAGCCTTGGTAAATTTTAAAAATACTGATAGTTTATACCTAAATATTTATAAAATTTCTAGTCAAACAATTAAGCGAAAAATTAATGACACCGATTCTATCGTTAGAGATTTATATAAAAACGCAAAACCCTTTCAGCAACAACAATTTAAACTTCCCAAAATTGAAAATCATTTCTCCTATTCTACCGAGCTTTTGCTAGATGAGTTACCTGTTGGAAATTATTTACTTTTATTTAACAAGTCTAAAAAGATAGATTTTAAAGAAGATAACTACCAATACCAAAACATACAAGTTACCAACCTTTCTTATACTAATTTTGATTTCAATGAAGATCAGCAATTATACATTACAGATAGAACTACAGGAAAACCAATAAAAGATGTAAAAGTAATTTTAGATGACAAACCCTCTAAGATTTATTTTTCAGATGAAAATGGGTTATTAAAAATTCATTATTCAACCAATAATTATTACCAAAGAAAGAAAATCACCCTAAATTATAAAGGAGATACCTTAAAATCTAACCTTAATTTTAGAAGAACGTATTCCTCTTCTGGTGATCTTAATGAAAAAGAACCCGAAATACGTAGTTTTTTGCTTACCGATCGCGCTATTTACCGCCCAGGGCAAACCATTTATTTTAAAGGAATTCTCTCTTACCAAAGTAAAAGCGAAAGAAAAGTGGTTCCTAGTGAGCGAGTTTATGTTGAATTATATGATGCTAATTACGATTTAGTTGATAGTTTAAGCCTTACTACAAATGAATTTGGTTCAGTACAGGGAGAGTTTAAAATTCCTAAAAGTGTATTGACAGGGAATTTTAAATTAAAATTAGAAGAAAATTTTCAAGAAGATTCATATTACACAGATTTTTACTTTAACAACACCTATAAAAACATTCAAGTTGAAGAATACAAACGGCCTAAATTTGAAGTTGAATTCAAAGACATCGATTCAACATATGTTGTTAATGATTCTATTCAACTGAAAGGAATATCGAAAGCGTTTTTTGGCGGCAATATTACCAATGCTAGAGTTAGTTATACCATAGATAGGCAACAAGATTATAATTATTGGTACAGCTACCAATACAATCGTTCAGCAGAGCGAATAGCAACTGGTAAAACAACAACCGACGAGAAAGGGAATTTTGAGACTGATTTTAAAGCTATTCCAAATAAAGCTATAGATTCTACAACAACACCTATTTTTACTTATAAAATTGAGGCTACTGTAACAGATATTAATGGAGAAACGCAAACTGCAGAACAAAGTATTCGAATAGGCTATCACGCTACAGAAATTCATATTCAATCGCCACATCAACCTATAATTGGAGAAAAGCGAGAATTAAAAATATTAGCTAAAGATTTAAACAATTTAGCTTCTAAAGCTGAAGGCGAACTCAAGATTTACAAATACATAAAACCCGATCGCATTCTGGTAAATAGAAGTTGGATGGCTCCAGAAATTCAGCAAATACCTAAAGAAGAATTTATAAAACATTTTCCCTATACGGTTTATGACAGCTTAGATCTAAAAGAAAATTGGCCTAAAAAACTCATCACAACAATTCCTCTAGAGATTGATTCTGTTGCAACAATTCAACTAGATAATTATAGTGAAGACTTAAAAACCGGAGAATACTATTTAAAATTTAAAGGAATAGGAAAATTAGGTTTTAAAGTTGAAGCTTCTAAAGCTTTGAAAATAAACAACCCTAACGACAAGCTAGATCAAAAAGAAAAAGAATTTATTAGTTACACTTACGATTTAAAAGAAACCAACGAAAATCATACAGTCACGCTGCATTTCACCTCTTCGCTAGATAGCTTACCTCTGCTTCTAAATATCGCATTTGACGATCAGCTTGTCGAACAAAAAAACATTCAACTCAACAAGTGTGAAAATTCAATAAGTTATGTGATTCCTAATAAAACTGAAAATGTTCATTTAGAATATACGTTTAATCAGCTAGGATATTATTTCACAAAAAAAGAAAGTATTGGTATTCCACAACCAGAAGAGATTAATAAAAATCTTGAATTTGAAGTAATCTCTTTCAAAAACAAACTCGAACCTGGCAAACAAGAAACTTGGCAATTAAAAGTGATCGATCACGAGAAAAAACCAGCAAATGCCGAAGTTTTAGCCAGTATGTACGATGCTTCTTTAGATGAATTTGTTTCTCATAATTGGCACGCCCAGCTTTATAAAAAACCTTATTCCTATAAAAATAATGGTTTGCCAAATTCATCTATACAAATTAATAATTTTTACAGCATCAATTTTATTAATCAAAACTACAATCAATCCAATTATTACAGCTATCCCATAAGGTATTCAGTATTTAAAAATTTCGGGTATAGCTTTATCAACGCTATAAATACCAATAAATTATTCCTCAATTATTTAGTCATAGAGACTGAAAATAAAGAACACAAAAAAGGTTATATAAACGGTACAGTTCTAGACGAACAAGGCATTCCAATTCCTGCGGCTAACGTAATTATTAAAGGAACTACAACTGGCACTACCACCAATTTTGATGGAAATTATTCAATTAAAGCCAATGAAAATGATTTCTTAGTTATTAGTGCTTTAGGTTTTAGCAGTGTAGAAAAAAGAGCTGACCAAACGAAATTAATTATCTTAAAAGCAGATAGTGCAAACCTAGATGAAGTTGTTATTACTGGTTTTGACAATTCAGAAAAACGTTTATTTACCGGCGCAAATTCAACGATTAGTGAAGAAGATAATTATTACAGAGGAAATGTTTATCAAAAACTATTCACAGAAAGTTCAGGAGTTGAAAGCACAAACGATTCTCATTATTTTTATTCTAAAAGGATAACTCTAAGAGGAGTTGGCTCTATTGATGGAAATGCAGAACCATTATATGTGATAGATGGAGTTCCTATTTCTGAGAATGAGTTCAAAGAATTAGCAACCCAAAATATTACATCTATAAAAGTACTTAAAGACGCAAGCGCAACTGCTTTATACGGGTCTAGAGCTGCTAACGGAGTCATAATTATCACGACTAAAGCTGCGGAAGAAGAATTGCAACAGATAGAAACCCGAACTAATTTAAAGGAAACTGCCTTTTTCTTTCCGCAGTTAAAAACCAATAAAAAAGGAGAAGTAATTTTTGAGTTTGAAACTCCGGAGGCTTTAACCCGTTGGAATTTTCAAGCCTTTGCGCACGATAAAAACTTACACCAAGCAAAACTTGACTTAACCACCATCACGCAAAAAGACCTCAACATTATTCCTAATTTCCCGCGTTTTTTTAGAAGTAAAGACACGGTAATTATTTCTGCAAAAGTCAATAATTTATCGAAAAAGGTGCTTACTGGTGTAATTCAATTAGAATTTACCGATGAAGTAACACAGCAAAAAATTAAATTGGTTGCTGACAAAAATTCAATTAAAAACTTCCGTATGATGCCTAAAGGAAATACGGAAGTAAGCTGGAAATTAGTCATCCCAGAAAATCTATTAGCAGTTCGTTACCGCATTGTTGCCAAAGCTGGAAACTTTTCTGACGGAGAAGAAAATATCATTCCCGTATTATCTAACCGAATTTTCATCACAGAAACACTTCCTATTTGGGTGAATCCGAATGAAAAGAAAGGTGTAACTTTTAACAACTTAAAAAATAATAATTCAACTACACTTAAAAACCATCAATTGGTATTTGAATACACTTCGAACCCAGCTTGGACGAGCTTGCAAGCACTTCCGTATTTAATTGAATATCCTTACGATTGTGCCGAGCAAACCTTTGCTAAGGTTTACGCCAATTATATAACTACAGTTATTTTAGAGAAAAATCCTGAGATTAAAAAAACACTTCAGCAATGGAAAGAAAATAAAACTGAGCTCTCTGCATTCAACAAAAATGAAGAGTTAAAGCAAATAGCCTTACAAGAAACCCCTTGGCTTAAGGATACAGAAAGTGAAGAAGAACAGCAAAAACGCTTGGCACAACTGCTCGATATTCAAGAGACAAAAATGAGAACTCAGCAAGCTTTTACTAAACTTTCAGCACTTCAACTAAGTTCTGGAGCTTTTCCTTGGTTTAATGGTGGTCGAGCTAATCGCTCTATCTCCTTACATCTTTTAAAAGGAATGGGAAGATTACTCAGCATTTCACCTGAATTAGAAAAAAATGAAACTTTCGATGATATCACCACCAATCTTATTATCTATTTAGATAATGAATTTTTAAAGAATGATCGATTCAAGGAAACTGATAGCTTTAATACCTCTGAAATAAATTACATCTATGCTAGAAGCTTTTTCTATGGATTTAAAGATGAAAATTTCGAGACTTACAAAGAAAAATTATTTTCAGAAATAGAAAAAAATTGGATAACACTACCTATACAAACTAAAATGACGCTAGCCGTAATTGCACAGCGTTACGAGAAGAAAAAATTAGCCCGCACTATGTTAGAATCACTTAAAGAAAATGCAGTTATCGATTCTGAATACGGGATGTATTGGAAAGAAGTTGTAAGCAGCAGGTATTGGTACAACGCTCCAATCGCTACTCAAACTTTAGCTATTGAAGCATTTGCAGAAATAGATAAAGACCAAGAAACGATTAATCAATTAAAAACTTGGCTGCTTCGAAATAAAAAAACCGAAGCTTGGAAATCTACCAAAGCGACTACCGAAGCGATTTATGCATTAATGATTCAGGGAGACCAAGAATTTATAAATGCTAAAATGCCTAAAATGCCTAAAATTAAAATTGGTAATGAAAAACTAAACTTAGAAACTGAAGGTAAAGCGGGTTATGTAAAGAAATCTTTTCCTGCGGAAAAAATTACAGCAGAAATAGCTAATATAGAAATTAAAAACAATTCTGCATCACCACAATATGGCGCTTATTATTGGCAGTATTTTGAAGAATCAGATCAAGTGCAAGGCAATAACCAACAAGAACTTTCTATTCAAAAAGAAATCTTTAAAAAAGAAGAAAGTAATAAAGGTTCAACTTTAATTCCTTTAAATAAAAGCAACTTAAAAATTGGCGATTTAGTTACCGTAAGATTAATTATTAAAGCAGAAGAAAAATTCAGCTTTATGCATTTAAAAGATATGCGTGCTGCAGGTTTAGAACCTATCGATGTGATTTCTGCCTACAAATGGCAAGATGGTTTAGGTTATTACCAAAGTACCAAAGATGTAGCCACTCACTTTTTCTTTGATGAAATTAGTAAAGGAACTTATGTTTTTGAATATGATTTGAGAGTAAATAACCCAGGGAATTTCTCTAACGGAATCACGCAGTTGCAAAGTATGTACGCACCAGAATTTAAAGTTCAATCTAAAGGAAGTAGAATAGAATTAATTAAGCAGTAAAAATCTTTTAATCAACTAAAAAGTTCCTCTAAAATCAAATTCAGAGGAACTTTTTTAATTTAATGAGATTCTAAAACAAGTTTATTCTTCTTCAGGAGGGTAGCTTTCTAAAGCTTTCTCTACAATTTCACTAAAAAAGTACATGCGCTCTTCTGGGCTTGCTTCCTGTTGGTATTTATGTTCTACGATTGCTTGCCAGTATAATTCATCATCTTTTGCATTTACAAATTCTAAGGTGACACTCATATACATTTTAGAGCCACCAATAGGTATTCCTCCAGAAACGCCACCACCTACAGCTCCGCCACCTCCACCAATACCAAGACCTATACTGCTGTTACTTTGATTTTCAAAAAACTCTGTGTAAAAATTTATTTTAAAATCTGGGGTTGCAGAAGATATAAACCCTCGCTTACTTAAACTGGTATTTAAAGCGTCTTTCAATCGTTTCTCATCGAGTTCATTTAAACCACTTTTCATCTCTTTATAAAAATTATAGGATTGAAATTGATCAAAATTTGCTTTTGAATCGTAATCAAAATATGCTTTAGGTCCACCACAAGAAGTAATAAGTAAAATAAGAAGTGGAGCTATAAAAGGTATTTTTAGTTTCATTAGGTCTGAATTTATTCTATTAAATTAGGAAAAAACAATGATATGCCACTAATATATAACCTGTTATTAACAAAAAAACGGAAACTAATAGTTTCCGTTTTTTTAATTCGTAATCTTATAATTAATTATGCTTCGGGATCTTTATTTAAAATTTTCCAAAGTTCATCTTTTAGTTTTTGCAATCCAGTTTGTGCTACCGATGAAATAAACACATAAGGAATTCCATTAAAATCTTCCTTCAACTGTTCATCTAATTCGGCTTTTAACTCTTCATCTAACATATCTGTTTTAGAGACGGCAATTAATCTATCTTTATCTAATAATTCTGGATTGTAACGACGCAATTCATCTAACAAAATATCGTATTGCTCTTTAATATCGTCTGCATCACAAGGAATTAAAAAGAGCAGCGTTGAATTTCGCTCAATATGTCTTAGAAAGCGATAACCTAAACCTTTTCCTTCTGCTGCACCTTCTATAATACCTGGAATATCTGCAACTACAAAACTTTGAAAATCGCGGTATTTTACAATTCCTAAATTTGGTTTTAGCGTGGTAAACTCGTAATTAGCAATTTTAGGTTTTGCAGAAGTAATCACAGAGAGTAACGTAGACTTTCCTGCATTTGGAAAACCTACTAAACCTACATCTGCCAATACTTTAAGCTCTAAAGTAATATTTCTTTCTTGTCCGTCTATACCAGGCTGCGAATAACGCGGAGTCTGGTTGGTAGATGATTTAAAATGCCAGTTTCCACGACCTCCCATTCCGCCTTCAGCGATAATGATTTCTTCGTTGTGGCTGGTTACCTCATTGATTATCTCTTCGGTATCTGTATCTCTAATTACCGTCCCTAAAGGCACATCTATATAAATATCTTCTCCATCAGATCCTGTACTTCGCTGCTTACTTCCATTTCCGCCATGACCGGCTTTAAGGTGGCGTTTAAAACTAAACTCGATAAGCGTCCAAAGATTTTCATTACCTTTTAAAATAACATGACCTCCACGACCACCATCACCACCGTCGGGACCGCCTTTCTCTAAATATTTTTCACGATGTAAATGCGAAGAACCACTTCCTCCTTTACCAGAAGAAACATGTAGTTTCACATAATCTATAAAATTTCCGTCTTTCATACTTCCTGCTCCACTATTGTGGAAATATTTACCTTTTTTATCTTTCTAAGTACAAGCTAAGAAAAAATTTATAATTGGTCAATTACATTACTCAAACGTCTTGTAATTTCGTCGATACCACCTTCACCATCTACGCCAAAGTATTTATCTTGTTTTTTGTAGTAATTCTTTAAAATTGCGGTCTCATCGTAATAAATCTTAATTCGGTTTTTAATTACGTTCTCATCTGCATCATCTGCACGGCCAGAAGTTTTTCCGCGTTCTAATAAACGCTTCACCAAAACTTCATCTTCAACTTCTAGAGCAATCATAGCATTTACACTATCTTTTTTGCTTTCTAACAATTTATCTAAAGCTTTTGCTTGAGCTTCTGTACGAGGAAAACCGTCAAAAATAATACCTTTAGCTTCTGCGTGTTTATCAACTTCAGCATTCAACATATTAATAGTCACCTCATCTGGTACTAATCTACCTTTATCAATAAATGATTTGGCTGTAACTCCTAAATCTGTTTTATTTTTAATATTGTACCGAAAAACATCTCCGGTAGATATATGTACCAATTCGTATTTCTTTTTTAAAATATCTGCCTGTGTTCCTTTTCCGGCTCCCGGAGGGCCAAACAATACTATGTTTGTCATTTAGATTTATTTAAGTTGATATATTTCTGGTAAATTTCTTCCTAATCCGTCGTAGTCTAAACCATAACCCACAATAAACTTATTCGGTATTTCTAACCCAATATAATCTATTTTATGAGATTTCTTATAGGCTACTGGCTTATAA
The DNA here is from genome assembly GCF_019311235.1 of Mesonia aestuariivivens. GTDB lineage: Bacteria > Bacteroidota > Bacteroidia > Flavobacteriales > Flavobacteriaceae > Mesonia > Mesonia aestuariivivens. The sequence continues at coordinate 118,858 of NZ_JAHWDF010000010.1, forward strand.
CAAAGAGTAGCGATCTTATAACTAGCGACTGCTTCTTTTTCTAAAATTTTAATAATTTCTGAAATCGTATTTCCGGTATCTACAATATCTTCTACCACAATAACGTCTTTACCTTTTAAGTTGTCGACGCCAATTAAACTTTGAATCGTTCCTGTAGAAGAAGTGCCTTCGTAAGATTTAAGTTTGGTAAATTCTACTTCACAATCTCCTGGGTAAAATTGAGTTAATGCTGCTGTAAATTGATAAGCACCATTTAAAACCCCCAAAAAAACAGGTATTTTCTCCTTATAATCTACGCTAATTTTTTGCGCTAATTTTTTTATACTTTCTTCAATTTCTGCTGAAGAAATAAAAGGAATAAAAGTTAAATCGTGTAACTGAAGCATATAGGATTGAGTTTTCACTCGGTTTTTTGCAAAGATAAGGATTACAGAGAGAAAGCCTATTTTTTCGTTAATTCTCTTAAAAAGAATTATTTTTGCATCAACAAATGGCGTTAGGGATAGTAGCGGCATCCTTTTTTGTTTGTAGTTTAGGTTAAATTGACTCGTATAGCCCAACAAAAAAGATATAGCGAATAGCCCGACCCGAGTCTTTAAACGAGGGAAACGCGCAAATAAATGAAACTAAATTCTATGCATAACTATTTTTCTTCAGATTTTAAGCTTGGTATTCTTGGTGGTGGCCAATTAGGTAAAATGATGTTGTACGAGACGAGAAAGTATGATATTCAAACTTATGTATTAGAAGCTAATCCCGAGGCGCCTTGTAAAATTGCTTGTGATGTTTTTGAACAAGGTGATTTAATGGACTATGATACAGTTTTAAATTTTGGGCGAAAAGTAGATGTGCTTACCTTCGAAATAGAACTGGTGAACGTTGATGCGTTAGCGCAATTAGAGCGTGAAGGGAAAAAAGTTTATCCATCCTCTAGTACCTTGAAAAAAATTCAAGATAAAGGTGTTCAAAAACAATTTTACGCTGACCAAAAAATTCCAACCGCAGCTTTTGAAGTCTACGCGAATAAGTATGAATTAACCGAAGCTCTTGTCCGCAAAGAATGGGAGTACCCATTTGTATGGAAGAGTTGCACCGGTGGTTATGATGGTAAAGGTGTTTCTGTAATTCGCGAAAAAGAAGATTTAATTCCGTTACCAGAAGGAGCTTGTATTGCCGAAAAAATGATTCCGTTTAAAAATGAATTAGCGGTTATCGTTGCAAGAAATGTTTCAGGTGAAGTAAAAACCTATCCAGTAGTGGAGATGGAATTTCATCCGGAAGCCAACCAAGTAGAATATGTAATCTGTCCCGCAAGAATCGATGCTGATGTTGCAGAAAAAGCAAGAGCTATTGCTAAAAAAGTGTCAGAAAGTTTTGAACACGTAGGTTTATTAGCCGTAGAAATGTTTCAGACTGAAGATGATGAAATTTTAGTGAACGAAGTCGCACCGAGACCTCATAACAGTGGTCACTATAGTATTGAAGCGAGTTTCACTAATCAGTTTGAGCAACATATTAGAGCAATTCTTAATTTACCTTTAGGTGATACTGATAGTAAAGTTGGCGGAGTTATGGTAAATTTAGTTGGTGAAGAAAACCATGAAGGAAATGTACTTTATGAAAATATAGAAAAAATCATGCAGATGCCGGGAGTTACGCCACATATTTACGGAAAAAAACAAACCCGCCCTTTTCGAAAAATGGGACACGTAACCATCGTCAATAAAGATTTAAGTGAAGCTAGACGAATCGCTGAAGAAGTAAAGAAAGAAATTAAAGTGATTAGTAGCAGTTAGGAGAAAAATAAATTAAAAGTAGATTTTAAAAATTAAAACTATCACTTCTTATTAACCAGCTAAGGGCTTAAAGCCAATAGCTAAAAGCAAGTAAAAATGAGTAAAGTAGGAATTATTATGGGAAGCACAAGCGACCTGCCAGTAATGCAAGAAGCCATCGATATTTTAAAAGGTTTTGATATTGAAGTTGAAGTCGATATTGTTTCAGCACACAGAACTCCAGAGAAATTATTCGACTACGGAAAAAATGCGCACGAACGTGGTTTCAGTGTAATTATCGCTGGGGCAGGCGGAGCGGCTCACCTTCCGGGAATGATCGCTTCACTTTCACCACTTCCAGTGATTGGCGTGCCTGTAAAATCAAGAAACTCAATCGATGGTTGGGATTCTGTACTTTCTATTTTACAAATGCCTGGGGGCGTTCCTGTAGCAACCGTAGCTCTAGACGGAGCTAAAAATGCCGGAATTCTTGCGGCTCAAATTATTGGTGCTTCCGATAAATGTGTGCTTGATAAAATCTTGGTTTATAAAGAAGGATTAAAACAAAAAGTAATAAAAGGGGCGGAAGAAGTAAAAAACAGGTAATCTGCATCCAAATATTAAAAACAGCCCTCACAAGTTTTCAAGACTTGTGAGGGTTTTCATTTTAAATTACGGATAATTTAACTGCATATAAATCATCAAGAAGATTCCAAGTAAACTCGTTAATAAAACAAAAGAAGATATTCTATATTTTTTCTTAAAAAACATCAAATAAAGTCCATATCCTATATTTAGGAAAATGAGTAATACGGAAGGAATAATGCTCAGTTCAAAAATCGCTCCTAAAAACACTGACTTAAACCGATAAATCCACTGCAAACAGAGCGCTGCTAATACTATTACCGCAAAGCTATTTGCAATTAACATCAACTTTGAAAGGTCGGAAAACTTAGATTGATTATTGGTATACATTTTTATACTAGAATTACTATTATATTGATCGCTTTTCACACAACTTTAAATCTAAAAATTTTATTGATTATTCCATTAATATTCGATGTTAAAATAATATTCACAAACGGTATTTTTATTTTCAGTTTCTAATGTAATGTAGTTATCTCCTACTCATAAGCCTATCACAGAAAGAAAATATTTCAATAAGTTTTTGTATTTTAGAAATTTACATACATAAATTCATGACTATCTACAAGGCCAAGAAAAGTATATCTATCTATATTTTATTATTATTATTTTTTATACTTATCATAATTATACTTTTCTATTCAAAAGAAGATCAGGTCTTAAATTTTATAATTGCTTCCATTCCTTTAATCCTATTAATCTGGATTGTTCTTAGTACTAAATACAAAATACAAGAAAAAAAATTGCATTATAGTTCTGGATTTATAAAAGGTAAAATCAATATTAATGATATAAAAGAAATTACTATAGGCAAAACAAAATGGTCAGGATTAAAACCAGCTCTTGCTACTGATGGTTTAATTATAAAATATAATTTTGAAGAAATTTATATAGCACCTATTAAAAAAGCTGAAATGGTTAAGAAGTTATTAAGTATTAATCCAAATATAAAAGTGAATGAATAAACTTATCAATTTCACTTAAAATCTAAATTTACAATCAGTTTTAATCTAACTGAAATCCCCTTACTCTTTGTATCTTTACGTTTTACAGAAAAATAAATCTATGAGTCAGGAAAATCCTTTATTGGAGCCGTTTAATGCCGCTCCTTTTTCTAAAATAAAAAATGAACATTTTAAACCGGCCTTTCAAGAAGCCATCCAAAAAGCCAAAGCAGAAATTGATGCGATTACAGCTAATGAAGAAGCACCAACTTTTGAAAATACCTTAGAAGCATTAGAATTTGCAGGCGAAACTTTAAGCAGGGTTTCCAGTATATTTTTCAATTTAAATTCGGCGGAAACCAATGAAGAAATTCAGAAAATTGCGCAAGAAGTTTCGCCTTGGTTAAGTGAATTTAGCAATGACCTCACGTTAAACGAAGAATTATTTAAACGAGTAAAAACCGTTTATGAGCAAAAAGAAAGCTTAGATCTTACTGTAGAACAAAAAACTTTACTCGATAAACACTATAAAAGTTTTACCCGAAACGGAGCCAATCTACCGGAAGATAAAAAAGAACAACTTCGTGAAATTGACAAAGAGTTATCGAAGCTTTCGCTTTCATTTGGAGAAAACGTGTTGGCAGAAACCAATCGCTATGAGCTTCACATAACCGACGAAAATGAACTCAAAGGTTTACCGGAAAGTGAACTAGAAACCGCTAATCAACTTGCAAAAGTTAAAGGAAAAGAAGGTTATATTTTTACGCTTCAATACCCGAGTTATATTCCGTTTATGAAATATGCTGAAAATCGCGAACTGCGTAAAAAATTGTCGATTGCATTTGGCGCTAAAGGTTTTCAAAATGATAAATATGACAATCAGGAAAACGTACTTAAAATTGCTAAACTTCGTCATCAACGTGCCAATTTATTAGGATTTAAAACGCACGCACATTTCATTTTGGAAGAGCGAATGGCAAAAAGTCCTGAGAAAGTCAATGAGTTTTTAAATGAAATGCTCGAAAAAGCAAAACCGGCAGCTCAGCAAGAATTTGATGAGTTAGAGCAATTCGCCAAAGAATTGGATGGTATCGATCATTTAGAGAAATGGGACAGTGCTTATTATGCTGAAAAATTAAAGCAAAAGCGTTTTCAATTAGACGATGAACAACTGAAACCTTATTTTAAACTCGATAATGTGATTCATGGAGTCTTTACAGTTGCAAAAAAACTTTATGATATTCATTTTAAAGAGGTTTTTGATATTGATAAATACCACGAAGAAGTAAAAACTTACGAAGTTTATGATGGCGATCATAACTTTCTAGCGCTTTTTTATGCCGATTTTCATCCCCGTGAAGGAAAAAGAAATGGTGCTTGGATGACGATGTATAAAGATCAAAAAGTGAAAGACGGCAAAAATGAACGTCCACATGTTTCTAACGTTTGTAATTTTACCCGACCAACTTCTAAAAAACCATCCTTGCTAACTTTTAATGAAGTAACAACTTTATTTCATGAGTTTGGTCACGCTTTACACGGCATGTTAGCTAACTCTACCTACCCAAGTTTATCAGGAGCTTCGGTCTATTGGGATTTTGTTGAACTTCCTAGCCAGATGTTAGAAAACTGGTGTTACGAACCAGAAGCTTTAGAATTGTTCGCTCGCCATTATGAAACCGATGAAGTAATTCCTATGGAAATGATCGAGAAAATCAAAAAGTCGGCCAATTTTCATGAAGGAATGCAAACCGTTCGCCAACTAAGTTTTGGAATGTTAGATATGGCCTGGCACGCCGTTGATCCTTCCACAATTCATGATGTAAAAGCAAATGAATTAAAAGCTTTTGAAGCCACCAAACTGTATCCTGATGTAGCTGAAAATTGTATGAGTACTTCTTTTTCTCATATATTTCAAGGTGGTTATTCTGCGGGTTATTATTCTTATAAATGGGCAGAAGTATTAGATGCAGATGCCTTCGCCTATTTTCAAGAAGAAGGAATTTTCAACAAGAGTGTTGCCGATAAATTTAAAAACAATATTTTAAGCAAAGGAGGCACTGAAGACCCGATGGTTTTGTATAAACGTTTCCGCGGAAAAGAACCTAACCCTGAAGCATTATTAAAGCGTGCTGGGTTGATTAATTAAGCTTTATTAATAAAAAATCCCGAATATTTTATTCGGGATTTTTTATTATAATTTGGTAATGATAGTCAACTAAAAATGCGGCTCTAAATGAATTTAAAAATTATTCTTCAATCCACTTTATGATTTTTTCATCTGTAGGCAAAGTTCTAGGATCTATAACTTCTACTAACTTTCCTTCTTCGTTGATTAAGTATTTCTGAAAGTTCCAAGAAACTTCAGAATCTGCATATCCGTTTTTAGATTTTTGAGTTAAAAACTGATACAACTCATGCATATCTTCACCTTTAACAGAAATCTTACTCATCATAGGGAAAGTAACTCCGTAATTACGTTCACAAAACTGAGCTATTTCTTTATCACTCCCTGGCTCTTGACTTGCAAAATTATTAGCAGGAAAACCAATAATTACAAAATTTTCGTCTTTATATTTTTTATACAATTCCTCTAACTGCTCGTATTGGGGAGTTAACCCACATTTACTAGCAGTATTGACAATCATAACTTTTTCACCTTTTAGTGAATTCAAATCGAATGAATTACCTTCAATATCTTCAACTTGAAATTGATAAATTGTTTGTTCCATACTTTTTTCTTTTTGTGCTACCATTGCAAGAGGAAATAGTAGACACAACAAAATTATTTTTTTCATTATTTACTGGGGTTTATCTCCGGAAGCTTCTCGGGCTAAAGTAACCTCGTCTTCCATTTTATTAAATTGCGCATCTAAATACAATAAAGATTCGGGGGTTGCTTTTGTACCTCCGGCAACTTTTAATTTATCGAGTAAGTCTAAGACTAAAGCTTCTTCTTCTATCTGTTCTTTTACAAACCATTGAGCAAAATTCCAAGTGGCCCAATCTTTTTCTTCTTGGGATAAATTCACAATATCATAAATCGCCTTCGTATTATCTACTTCATGTGTAAAAACTAACTCTAAACATTCTTGCAAATTTTCAGGATCTTTCACAGGATCATCTATTCCGGTAATTTTTACTCTACCGCCACGCTCCATAATATAATCCATCACCTTTATCATATGGTTACGCTCTTCTTGTGCATGGCGAAATAGAAAATCAGCCATTCCTGCGTAGCCTTCACTATCTGCCCAAGCACCTAAAGATAGGTAAATTTGAGAAGCTGTTGCTTCTTTTTTTACTTGATGATTTAAAATCTTTTCAATTGGTATTGAAAGTCTATTGGTGTTCATTATTTTATTTTTGTATGAAGGTAATTCATGTAAGAAAAAGACTAGATGTTATTCATAAATCTTTAACAATACTACTTAATTTTATCTGGGTTTTTGCTTACAAATGAAGCCCAGCCTGAATAGCTTTTTCCTGTTTCTACCTTACTAGAATTATAGAAATGGCATACCGCAGCCGCCAACCCATCTGTAGAATCTAAGTTTTTGGGTAAGCTTTTTAATTTTAGTGTACTCTGAAGCATTCTTGCGACTTGCTCTTTACTGGCATTTCCGTTACCAGTAATTGCCATTTTAATTTTTTTAGGGGAATATTCGGTCACTGGTATTTCTCTACTTAAACCTGCCGCCATCGCAACACCTTGTGCTCTACCTAACTTCAACATAGATTGCACATTTTTACCAAAAAAAGGCGCTTCAATAGCAATTTCATCTGGGTGATGAGCTTCTATTAATTCTATGGTACGTTCAAATATTAATTTTAATTTTACGTAATGATCGTCGTATTTCTTCAGCATTAATTCATTTAATTGTAAAAAATGCATTTGCTTGCCAACGACCTTAATGAGTCCAAACCCCATAATAGTCGTCCCAGGATCAATTCCTAAAATTATTTTTTCTGTTTTCAAGTTAAGTTATAGTTTCATTACCAAAATATGGCTACAGCACAAAGCTAAACAAATGTTTGAGTACTTATGCCTTATTTCTTCATCATTAAATTGTGTTGTATTTTATAAAAAACCTCTGTTTAAAAAAACACATTCGTTTAAAAAAAATGATCATAAATTTAACTGCTTATTTTGAAGCAATAACCAAAGGCAATTTAAAGGAGGTTTTTACAGGAATACCACGCTTTCTTGCTGGATAAATTTGAGGGAGTTGCTGAATAGATTCTAACAACCAACTTTCTAACTGTGGAAGTTTTTTTTCTATAAGCGCTGAAGTTTTTAAGGAATCTAAATGAGGTTTTCCTGTAGAATTAATCGACACAAAAAGCATCATTTTTTCTTGAATAGAGTCTGATAAAATCACCTTTTTTTGTTGTAAATATCTATATATTTTTCGGGTAAATTCTTGCTCAAAACAAGCCTTTTTTTGTGAAATTTCAGATAAATGCTCACATTCTTTAAAAGAAGGATAGACTTCAACTTCATTCCAATTAAATTCTTTTAACTCATCTTCAATAATTTGGTTAGAAGATATTTTTTGAGTCTCAAAATTTTGACAACCCAAACAAAAAATTAAAATTAAAAGACGACTATACTTCATAAGAGTAAAATTAAGTATTCTTCTTAAAGCATACTTATAATTTCATCTATATTTTAATAACAACCTTATAAATATTATTTTTTGGCTAAATGGCTATCTTTTTTTAAATCTGTTATACGATTTTCAGCAAGTAATATGTAATAGTTTGCCTTAGCCTCATTTTTAAATTTATTTATAAATGACTTATAATAATTAATTTTGACAGCTACATCTTGGTAATAATTATCTATACATACCGCTAATTCATAATGTGCACGGTAATTTTTTTCATTCTCTTCTATAGCTATTTTAAAATTAATAATCGCCAGTTTAAATTTTTGTTGCTGTTGCTAGCTAATCGCGTAACTCATATAATAATCGTCTACAGCTTGATCTACTAAAAGAACTGCTGTTCTTAATAATTGTTCTGCATCTTGGTAGCGTTCTAACATGAGTAAACATTTACCCGCTAATAATCCTGCGTTGTGATGAGTATTATCTAATTCTAGTACTCTTAAAAATTGCTGATAAGCATTTTCATATTCTTTTAAATTGAAATAACAATTACCTAAATTTATATGAACAAATACCGTTTTTTTATTGAATTCTAAGAGTTGCTCGAACCTATTTTTGGCTAAAAAAAACTTATTTTGTACTAGCGCATTTTTAGCTAATAAACTTATTATCTTTATATTTTCAGGATAGTTAGCTAAGGCCTTTCTACCTATTTCTTCTACGTTTTCATATTGTTTCTTTTGGTTATAATAATTTGCAACTTCATACAAAGCTTTTTAATGAAATTCATCAAGTTTTAAAACTTCCTCAAATTCTTTTATGGAGGTTGAATCTTTTAATTTCTTCTTAGCTAATGCTAACCAATAATAAAAATTAGGATTCTCTGGGTATTTTTCATTGAGTTCCTTAAATATACTATCGGCAAATTAATAGTTTCTATTTTGATAATAGAGTTTTCCTAAATTGTTTTTAACAATCACTAATTTTTGATTTTGCTGAAGCGCTTCCTCATAATTTTTAATTGCCAATCCTAGATTACCCGTAGCCTGATAAGCCTAAGCTATTTTTTGATAATGTGTTGCAGAAATTTTTTTTCACTTTGATAAAGTTCGATAGCTTTTTTATAATCGCCTACATTAAATAAACTATCGGCAAGTTGAAAAGCCGAAGTTTGAGCTCCGGCTTTTAAAGTTATAACACATAGAATAATTAAAACTCTATTCATCTTTTTGAAAGATAATTGGTAAACTGTACACAACGCTAACAGGTTTTCCGTCATTTTTTCCCGGTTTCATTTTTGGTAACATCGCTACCACACGTTTTCCTTCTTCAGCTAATTCAGGTGAAGATGCTCTCGCTTGAATATTATCGATGGTTCCCTCTTTAGTAATCGCAAAACGTACATAAACTCTATTATTGCCTTTTTTAGCATATGGTTTTACCGTTGTCGTATTAAAATTTTCAGCTACAAAATTTTGTATTTTTTCACTCATACATGCTTTAGTTGCATCGTTTTCTAGACCTTCACAGCCAGGGTAAGTAGGTACTTTTTCGATAGAGGCAAAAGGGATTCCATCATTTGTAAACACCTCTTTTTTCGGTTGAGTTTTTCTATAAGCTACATAGTCTTCATAAGTTTGATTCACTCCTTTTTCTCTCATCTCTTGGTGCCCCTTTTCATCTTCTTCAGTCCAAGTCCCATCAGCTATTTTTTTCTCTTTGTTATTTTTAAATATCCAATCTGAAAATACACGCATTCTATAAAATGCTTCTTTAGATTTGATATGCTTATTACTTTCTGTCATATAAGCTTTAGCAATTGTTTCAAAAGACGCTCCATCTTCTCTCATTTGTTTTAGTTCCGTTTCAAGCTGATTGATTAACTCTGCATCTTTTTTCGATATTCCTTCTGGTGGTGTTGGCGGAGCAGGTGGTGCTGGCGGAGTTAGAACTTCCATATTTTCATTTTCGCCATCTGTTAAATTTGTAGTATCTGAACACGACACATACGTAAGCATCGCAAAGATTAATGGAATTAGAATTAAAAATTTGAATTTAGCGGCTCTTGCCGATTTTGATTTTTGTAACATAACGATTCGTTTTTTGATTAATGAATGATTAAAAAATTGATTGATGAATGATATTTGTTCGCTTCCAAAAGCTAGATTAAGTAAGCTTTCGTAATACGATTTTTTATCTGAATTTTTAGTAGCTTCAGCATCTGCTATATATTCATGTAAATTTGTAAGTTGTTTTTGATAAAAATAAACTATAGGATTAAACCATAAAACGATTTTTAAAACCTCAAAAAACAATAGGTCCAAACTATGATATTGTTGCGCATGAACTTGTTCGTGTTTTAATATCTGTGCTTTTTCGTTTTCAGCTAAATCGTTCCCTATATAAATTGTTTTAAAAAATGTACAGGCAATTTTACTATTGGAGATTTCAATTAATTTTAAATTCTTGAAATAAGAAATAGCCCCTTTTTTTCTGAATTGTTGAAACTGAAAGATTTTTCTTATAAATATTACAGCACTAAAGATTGCTCCCACAATATAAATGATAAACAAAGCGTGCTTTTCTAAAAATCCAGCAGATGAAGTAACTGTTTTAGTTACTTGAGTTGTTGTTTCATTTATAATTGGGTCTCCAATAAATACCGCTGGCAATTGCACTAAATGTTGTGCTTCTACCGCATAACTTTCTAAAAAATTAAAACTTATAAAAGGCAAGCAAGCAGATGCAATTGGGGTAAACAATAAATACAATCGGTTATAAGTGAAGAAGGTCTCTTTTTTTAGAAACAATTCGTAAACCACCCAGAAGATGAGTAAAAAAACACTAAACTGAATAATATATCCCAACATCACTTTTCTTTTTTATTAATTTCAGAAAGAACATCTTCTAACTCTTGAATGCTTAAATCGTTTTTCTTCACAAAAAAAGAAAGCATACTTTTTACAGAACCGTCAAAGTAATTATTTAATAACTTTGTCATTGAAAACTTACTGTAACTATCTTTTTCTACAAGCGGATAGTAAATGTGCCCTCTTCCTTGCTTTCTAAAACCTACAAAACCTTTGTTCTCTAAGATTCTTACAATGGTAGAAACCGTATTGTAAGCTGGTTTTGGTTCTGGCATTTCTTCTATTATGGTTGCCACATTAGCTTCTGATAATTGCCAAAGCAATTGCATAATTTCTTCTTCAGCTTTAGTTAGTTCTTTCATTTTTATTAACTAATTATTTAGTTCTTCAGTATAAATATAACTAAACTTTTAGTTTAAACTAACAAGTTAGTTGTTAAAATTTAAAAAAGTGTATTTTTATTGTAAAATTTAGAGATGGATTTATTTTTAATTGTGTTAGGTTTTATTTTGTGTATCGTAGGAATTGTAGGTAGCTTACTCCCCATTTTACCAGGACCACCTATTAGTTGGGTTGGTCTATTAATGCTCTATTTTGTAGATGGAATGGAAATGAATTATTGGCTATTAGGAGTCACACTATTTATTGCAATCCTAATTTTTATTTTGGACTATATAATTCCAGCAGCGGGAACAAAAAAATATGGCGGAAGTAAAGCAGGAGCTATAGGAACTACTATAGGATTAGTTGTAGGTATTTTTATACCTATTCCTCTAGGATTCTTAATTGGACCTTTTGTAGGTGCGTTTGTGGGAGAATTTGTATTTAATAAAAGCAGCTCTAAAATTGCTTTTAGAGCTGCAGTTGGATCTTTTATGGGTTTTCTAGCTTCAACGTTTATGAAGTTCTTTGTAGCCCTTATATATCTTGGCGTTTTTATATTTTTATGTTTTAAACATCAAGCAATCTTATTTTAAAGCCATTCAACTTTACTTTCAATAGGAGAACGTTCAGCTTCTAAATTGGTTTCATTATGATGACCCATATAGAAAAAACCTAAACATTTCTCTCCCTTTTTTAAGCTGAAAAATTCATCCATATGTTTTATTAATCCAGGTGAAGACCAATAGGCACCAATACCTAAATGACTTGCGGTTAACCACATATTTTGTACTGCCATAGCTACAGCTGCAATTTCTTCCCATTCTGGTAAGCTTTCCTTAGGATCTCGTTGCATGCAAATAGCAATTACGCAACTAGCCTTTGTAGGATTATCTTGAAGCTTTTTATATTTAAATTCTGAAAATTTGTCTGTAGTTTCTTTATACTTATCTGCTAAAAACTGACCTAAATGCTCCAACTTTTCTTCGCGCACTACTTTGAAGCGCCAAGGTTCTGTTTTTTTGTGTGTAGGCGCCCAGTTAGCAGTAGCTAATATTTTGTTTATAACTTCATCGTCTATTTTTTCTGAATTATATTGAGCAGGAAAAATAGATCTTCTATTTTTTATAATATCTTCAATCATAATTTATTACTTAAATAATTCATTAATAACCTTACGTATTCTGCTTCTATCTTCATCGGTTAAATTAGAACCTGAGGGTAGACAAAGTCCCTCATTAAATAAATCTTCAGCTACACTCCCTCCAAAATATAAAGCATTTTCAAACACAGGTTGTAAATGCATAGGTTTCCATAAAGGTCTAGATTCTATATTTTCATCTTCAAAAGCTAAACGGATATCTTCTCTAGTTAAGTTATTTTTTGTTTTAGATGAATCTACCAAAATTGCACTCAACCAATGATTAGAAAAATAATCAGAATTTGGTTCTTTAAAAACAGTTACTCCTTCAATTTCTTTAAATAACTCCTGATAAAATTGATTCATTTTTCTACGGAGAGCAATATGTTTATCTAAAACTTTCATTTGTCCACGACCAATTCCTGCACAAATATTACTCAATCTATAATTATAACCAATTTCTGAATGTTGGTAATGGGGGGCTGCATCACGGGCTTGAGTAGCATAAAACACGGCTTTTTGTTGATCTTCCTTAGTATTACAAACTAGAGCACCGCCACCACTAGTCGTTATAATTTTATTACCATTAAATGACAATACACCATAAGAACTAAAGGTTCCACATTTCTGCCCTTTATAGGTAGAACCTAAGGCTTCGGCTGCATCTTCAATTAATGAAACATCATGAGTATCACAAATAGCTTTTATTTCATTTAATTTAGCGGGCATACCATATAAATGAACTAAAATTACAGCTTTTGGTTTTCGCCCGTTATCTATACAACTAATAATAGCTTCTTCTAAAGCTTTTGGACACATATTCCAAGTTTCTGTTTCACTATCAATAAATACAGGATTTGCTCCTACATACTTTATAGGATTTGCAGAAGCAGAAAATGTCATGCTTTGACATATAACTAAATTATCTCTTTTAACACCTAACATAACCAAACTTAAATGCAAAGCTGCAGTACCACTTGAAAGACTAGCAACATTTTTAGATTGATTTAAATAGGTTTCTAGGTCACTTTCAAAACCATTTACATTAGGACCTAAAGGGGCTATCCAATTTTCGCTAAATGCAGAATTTATATAATTAATCTCATCACCTCCCATATGTGGTGATGAAAGCCAAATTTTATTTTTTTCCATATTCTTTATACTAGAAAAGTAAAATTAAGGTTTTTAAAATAATTTTTAAATCTAAGCATAGCGAAATATGATTTAAATACCATAGATTTAATCGAATTTTTTGCGGAAATATAACTTGATCATTATAATGCTTTGGATCATTTACATTATTTAGTATTTTTTCTTCATTAAAATAATGAAGAGAGGCGTAACCAGTTAATCCAGGTTTTAATTTTAGAAGATTAGCAGCTTCACTTTGAAGACAATCATAATACCCTGGGATATCTGGTTTAGGTCCTACAATCGACATATTGCCTTGCAAAATATTAAATAATTGGGGTAATACATCTAACTTAAATTTATATATTATAAATGATTTTCCAGACTTACCTAGGATCATTCTCAAAAGTTGTGTGCGAATTGAAATAATAGGTTGATTTTTGTTTTCTTAAATTAAAAGTATTGGAGGCCCTATATTGACTTACTTAAGATTTTATTACCAGAATTATTAATTACTCATTTTAAGCTTACTGGCCATCAAACAGAGGGAGATATACTTCACTTGCATTTTGAAGAGCAACCAGAGGTTCCCAAAGAATTTTCCTCAAACTTGG
>NZ_JAHWDF010000011.1 GCF_019311235.1 Mesonia aestuariivivens
ATTACTCGTGTTCTCATAAGCGCTATAGTCATTGATAACAATACCATTATCTAAATCTGATTGACTAGCATAATAATCTACCGTATAAGCTAATGAACTCTGCCCTGATAATGCTTCTACATCACTGCTTAGTAAATTGAAAATTCCGTATAATGATTCTTCTTCTTGACAAGAATATTTATCTACTATTTGTCCTATTACCACTTCAGTTATGCTGATGTTAAATTGGTTCACCACAAAACAATTAATAGGAGTATTTGATGTAGAGCTAATTCTAACGTAAATATCTTGGTTTAAATTAGCTGGAACGTAGTTAGTTGAATTTATGATATTATTTGAGTTACCTAAAAGTGCATCACTTTCATTTTCATAATAAGTTGCAATAAAATCTCCTTGATTTGCATTAGAAAAAATCACCTCTGTATTTTCTTCTAAATTAATGGTTTGATCTCCCAACCCATTGTCACATGCAAACAAATTTAGTGGTAAATTAAAGTTAGCCCCATTGTAAAAACCTTCGACTTCAAAAGAACTAAATGCATAACAACTAGCATTAAATTGATTTTCAACTTTCACAAAAATCTCTTGTGGATTTACTGAATTCGTGAAATTTTCAGGATCAACTATTGGCAATTCATTAGAGAGATCTTCACTGCTCGCATAATACTTAACTATAAAGTCACTAGGCTCTTGATCACCTATAGCGTTAATTGTATTTTCTGTAAGGTTAAAGTTAGTTGTTCCAGATTCATTATCACTACACTCATATAAAACATCTAAATCACCCACATAAGTTGTAAACAAAAAAATATTAAAACTTGATACGGTGAAACATTCTGGATGTATCGTATTTTCTATTCTTATAAAAATTTCTTGCGGACTACTTAAAGAAGTGTAATCTGAAGGATTTAAAATTGGATTATCACCAAGATTTGCTTCGGACTGATTTTCGTAATAAGAAACGTTGAAGGTTCCTGAATCCTGATTCCCAAAAGCTAATGAAGTGTTCTGAGTCAAATCAAAACTTACATCACTTCCTTCTACCTCACATTCTTCTATTTCTAACAAATTTTGAACTTCTGGTGTTACATAAGTTTGAACTTCAAAATTTACAATTTCACTACAATTTTCTAGACTTATTAAGACAAATAACTCTTCTTGAGAATTAGTCGTTTCATAATTAACAGGGTCTGTAATTTCTTGTGTATTATTTTCTGCATCTTCTTGAGATGGATAATAACTAACATTGTACTCATTTTCAATTTCTGCTTCAACTTGTGTTAAATCAATTTGAGCAATTCCATTAATATCAGTACAAGCTTCTAAACTACTAATAGTAGGAACAGCTATGGTATTAGTTAAGAAAATATCTTGATAATATTCATTATTGTTATCATCTGATTCATCTACCTGATTATTTTCATCGACAATCACTTGAAGTACAAAATCAGAAGGATTGTTATCTGCAGGTAAATTATTTAAAACAGGGATAGTTATGGTTTGAGTCTCTGAGCCATCTACAGGAATAACAGCAATGGTATTGGTAGATAACAAGAACTCGCCATTTGCATAAAATGACACAAAAGTGTTAGCTGGCAGATCTTTGGTACTGTTCATATTGAAAACTGTAAACTGAATATCTAATTCATTATTGCCACAAATCTCATCTCCAATAACATCATCTACCTCAACAGTTGCATCTGGTAACTCACTCCTTATATTCATCACTAACGAGTTGATAAAAATAGCATCTTGCTCAGATAGCAAAGCAACATTTGCAGATTGATCTCCTACATTTATATAACTGGAAATATCATACACATCCATATCCATATTATAAAAATTAGTTTCTCCTGTAAAACTATTAGTACTATTAAAAGCATTATCTGCTGGATTTAGCGCATTGCTTAAAATTTGACCATTTAAAGTTAATGATTCTTCCATACCAGGAAAAGGCTGTGCATCTCCTTCCCAAGCAAGAAAAGCCAATTTTGCTGCTTCGGTATCTATAACATCAAAGCCCGTTAATGTAATTTCCATTAGGTTATCATTTGTATTCACAAACCTAAAACCGTCATAAACACTTACATTGTTATTATTAAAATCTGGATCTTCATAAATAATAACAATAGACCAGCCACCAAAACTCAGTCCTGAAGAACAATAATCTGAAGAATCTATAATATCAATACCAGAGACTGTATAAGTACCATTTCCCGCATTTTGTAAAATTGAAGTGACATCTGCAAATTCTCCAAAAAAATATTTATCACCCGAATTGTTAATAATTCCATTAAAACTACGCTCGGAGTTAATTGTTTGATTATTTAAAATAACCTCAGCATCTCCAAAACCAGAACCTGCCCAATACATATAAGCTGCTTCAATGGTCTGATCTACTTCTAAATTTAAAGTTGCAGAAGTCGAATTTGTATTAGGGCAAGTTGCCGAAGGATTATTTTCTTCATCATTCATGGTATTCCCTATCATCGTAAAATCATACTTACCATTAAATTGATGATACAAACTAAAATCATTCACATCTGCAACATCAACATTAACAGAAGTAATATATTCACAACCATTTTGAGTAGCGGTTAGAGTAGCCGTATAGCTTCCAGGAAAATCGTAAGCTTCAGTTATATCACTTCCTGTTACAGTTATATTATTTCCTAAATTCCATTCGTAAGTAATCAATCCATTTGAAGGATCTAAACTTGAATCTGAGCTAAAAGTAAGTTGTTGATTTGAATAGACTTGATAAGTCCCGTTAGAAAATTCTGAGGGAGTTATATCTTGTATCATTATAATTTCTTGAGGACAAGAACTAAGACAAGAAATTTCTGCCTCCCAACCTGGCAAAGGTGAAAAATCGCCATCCAAAACAAATTCAAAAGTTAAACAGCCTGAAGTATTACTTCCACTAGCAACAACAGTACCTGGACTTACTGAACTTGTATATTCTCCAATAAGCGGTGCATTTATGTTGCTACCATCATATATTCTTAAATAATCTGTAGAAGCGATCACAAAACTTGTAAACTCCATTTGAATACGCTCATCTCCATCAGCACATACCGTAATTAACTGGTTATTACCGTTATTATCAGAGTAAGTACCAGATTCACCTCCATTATCATAAAAAAAACCACTGCAGGTTTCTATATATGCCGTATTTCCTATTGAAATATCTTGAGCAAAAACTAGTGAAGAAAAAAAGAAAAAAAGAAAGACTAAACTGTATTTTTTTTTCATAAACTTAGAATGAATTGATTATGCTATACACTTAAAACAAATTAAACATAAAACATCCTAACTTATATTACTAAAAAAACAATATTTTAACAAAAAAACCCAGACTAAAAAAGGCAATCTGGGTTCTAAATAAAAATCTTATTTTTTAAACCACCTTATTTATTATACAGGTAATATATTCAATTTGCTCGTTATCGAGCTCAGTATGCATCGGTAAAGAAATTACTTCTTTAACCAATTGATTGGTTATTGGGAAATTACGCTCTTCATAACGATCATCTCGATAAGCGTTCTGTAAATGCAACGGAATTGGATAATAAATACCAAAAGGAATGTTATTCTCTTGAAATACTTTTGCTAAATCATCACGCTTTCCATTGGTAATTCTAATGGTGAATTGGTGAAATACGTGACTATCTTGAGCTCCTGAAATTTCTGGTGTTACCACATTTTTATTTTCTTTTAAACCTTCTACATAAAGTTTAGCCGAATTTCTTCTTGACGTATTGTAAGCATCTAAAAATGGAAGTTTCGCTCGTAACACAGCCGCTTGAAAACTATCTAACCTAGAATTTACTCCGACTACATCGTGATGGTATCGCTCATACATTCCGTGATTCACAATACCTCTAATAGTATGTGCTAACTCATCATTATTCGTAAAAATTGCTCCTCCATCACCATAAGCACCTAAATTTTTAGATGGGAAAAAAGACGTTGCTCCCACATCTCCTAAAGTTCCTGCTTTTTTAGAAGTGCCATTTTCTGAATAATAACTTGCGCCTATAGCTTGAGCATTATCTTCAATTACATAAAGGTTATGTTCTTTAGCAATTTTTAAAATCTCATCCATATTTGCTGGTTGCCCATACAAATGTACGGGTACAATTGCTTTTGTTTTTGGTGTAATTGCAGCTTTAATCGCTTCTACATTAATATTAAAAGTATCTTCATCTACATCTACCAAAACTGGTGTAAGATTCAATAAAGCAATCACCTCTACGGTTGCGGCAAATGTAAAATCTGCTGTAATCACCTCATCGCCGGGTTTTAATCCCAGTCCCATCATAGCTATTTGCAAAGCATCGGTCCCGTTTCCGCAAGGTATCACGTGCTTTACGCCTAAATATTCTTCTAAATCTTTTTGAAATTGATGAACTTCAGGACCATTTATAAATGAGGTATTCTCAATGATATTTTCAATTGAAGTATTTACTTGCTCTTTTATGTGTTGGTATTGCCCCTTAAGGTCTACCATCTGAATTTTCTTCATTATAATCTTTTTCTAACTACAAAAATAAGAAATTAAGTAGCCATAAGCACCTAATTTTTAAGTAAAGCTTTATTTTAGCAAGAAATTTTACACGCTTGAAGTTTATCTACAATTTTCTTATTGTTTTCACTGAAAGAATAGCACTTCCCTTATTGGGGCTATTCAATACTAAACTGAATAAATTTTCATCAGGAAGAAAAAATCTATTTTCAGAATTAGAAAAAACAAATTTAAAAAGTGAAAAAGTAATTTGGTTTCACGCAGCTTCTTTAGGAGAATATGAACAAGGACTCCCTATCATGGAAGAAGTAAAAAAATGTTATCCTAATTATCAAATTGTTATTACATTTTTCTCACCGTCAGGATATGAGGTGAAAAAGAATAACTCTTTAACCAAATATGTTTATTATTTACCATTAGATACTGCTAAAAATGCTAAGCGATTTATTTATTTAGTTCAACCTCAATTAGCTATTTTTATAAAATATGAAATTTGGCCCAACTTTTTAAAAGAATTAAATATTCACAAAATTTCAACACTTTTAATTTCGGGACTTTTTCGTGAAAACCAAATTTACTTTAAAGCATACGGAAGTTTTCTAAAAAAAACGCTTTTTAATTTTGAACATATTTTTGTCCAAAATCAAAGTTCGCTTAATTTGCTACAACAACATGGTATTAAAAATTGTAGCAAAAGTGGAGATACTAGGTTTGACAGAGTGCATTTGCAATTAAAAAAAGAAAATGATTTAGACTTTATAGAAAAGTTTAAAGACAATAAAACCTGCGTGGTTTTTGGTAGCACTTGGCCTGAAGGAGAAGATTTTATAGCAAACTATATCAATCAATCTTCTACAACGACCAAATATATAATTGCGCCTCATCAAATTAAACCTGAAAAAATTAAAACGCTCCAAGAGAAAATAAAGAAGCGTACAATTATCTTTTCTGAATTAAATAAAACTCAACATTTAGATACTTACGAAGTTTTCATTATCGATACTGTTGGTTTGCTTTCTAAAATCTATAGCTACGCCTCTATTGCGTATGTTGGAGGTGCATTAGGGCATACTGGCTTACACAACATCTTAGAACCTGCGGTGTTTGGAGCACCTATTTTAATTGGTAATAATTATCAAAAATTTCCAGAAGCTAAAATTTTAATAGAACTTGGAGGGTTAACTGCTATCCAAAACTATAAGCAATTTAAAACGCAACTTGACCTGCTTATTCTGCAACCTGAAATAAGAATTGAAAAGGGAAAAATCTGTAGTAATTACATTCAGGAAAACAGAGGAGCTACAGATAGAGTTATGAATTACCTGCAAGAAAACCACTTATTTTAAATAGAATTTTAATAAAATTTTATCATTGATATTTATTCATCAAATGTTAAAATATATACTTTAGCATTTACTAATCAATATCAAATATAATGAGACATACACTTTTAATACTAAGCTTTATTGGCTTTTCGCTTGCATTTACTTCTTGTAGAGAAGAAACAAAAACTAAAGAAGTAGTAAAAGAAGTTGAGACTAAAAAAGAAGACAAAGGTATTTTAGAACGTGCCGGAGAAAAAGTTGACCAAAAAGTATCTAAAGAGGTTAACGAAGAAATAGACAAAATAGACAAAATAGACTAAATAGACTAAACCAAATTACAAATTAAAACAAACAATCATGAAAAAATCAATTTTATTACTAGCGATGTTATTTACAATTAGTACTACTTTTACTTCTTGTAGAGACACAAAAAACACAGAAGAAGAAGTAGAGCAAGAAGCTAACGAATTAGAGAATGATATCGACGACGATGCAAACTCTGCAATGGATGATGTTGAAGATGCTGCGGAAGACACAGGAGACGCAATTGAGCACGCTGCAGAAGAAACAGGAGATGCTGTAGAACATGGAGCTCAAGAAGTAGAAGACGAAGTTGAAGGAAACGACGATATGTAATTTTCTTATTTCTCGATAAACAAAAAAGCCTCTTTTTCATAAAGAGGCTTTTTTGTTTAACTCATTTTTAAATTATTGATATACATGTATATAATCAATATAAAATCGCTGCGGAAATATAGAGTCATCTACCTTTGGACCACCAAAATTTCCGCCTACCGCCATATTCAATAAAAAATAAAACGGATGGTGGTAGGGATAGGTTTTATCATTCTTGTCTTTTGGAGAAAAGTAGTAAACCTCTAAATCATCGAGGTAAAATATGATAGCATCTTTACTCCACTCTATTTTGTAAGTATGAAAATCTGCAGTTATATTTTTGACGCTCGTCTGTTTAGAATTAATGGTTTCACCAAAACTTGCTGGGGTATGTAAAGAAGTATAAATAGTGTCGGGCTGTTTGCCTACAAACTCTAAAATATCTATCTCTCCAGAAGCCGGCCAACCTACTTCATTTATATTTGCTCCTAACATCCAAAATGCGGGCCACAAACCTTGTCCTCCAGGAACTTTAGCTCTAATCTCTACAGTTCCGTATTTAAATTCAAACTTATCTTTAGAGTTTATTTTACCACTATAGTAGTTTTTACCTACTTTATCGGCAGTAATGATAAGCATTCCATCTTTCACCTTTACATAATCTTTATGATATATTTGACGCTCGTTATTTCCCCATCCACAAAGGTTTGGGCAACCGTTACCTAGCTCGTAATTCCAATTCTCTATGTTTAAATTATCGCCGGCAAAATTTTCTTCCCAAATGAGTTTTACATTTTGAGCAGAAGCTGAAAAAATAACTCCGTAAACTGTTATAAGATTGATGATTAATTGTTTCATTTTCTATTTATATTGAAATTCTACTTGTTGGAGTTCTGTTGAATTTGGACCAATAAATAAATAAAATTTACCGGGATCTGTGCCCCATTTTTTATCCCTTCCAAAGTAACTCAGCAATTCTTTATCAATCGTAAATTCTACTTTTTTAGACGCGCCCGGTTCTAGGTATATTTTCTCAAAACCCTTTAATTCTTTAATAGGTCTCGTAATGCTAGCAAATAAATCCCTGATGTAAAGCTGAACCACTTCTGCTCCAGCCATTTTTCCGGTATTTTTAATTTCTATGGAAGCCTTAATTTCTTCGGATCCAGAAAAAGAATCACTAGAAAGCTGAATTTTTCCATATTCAAAATTGGTATAACTTAATCCAAAACCAAAAGGAAATAAAGCATCCCGACCAGCATCGGTATAATGTGAATAGGTTACTTCTGAATTTGCATTGGGTCTTCCCGTACTTTTCTGATTGTAATATAAAGGCTCTTGTCCTACATTTCTAGGGAAAGAAACTGGAAGTTTTCCTGAGGGGTTGTATTTTCCGAATAAAACCTCTCCCACCGCATTACCATGTTGTGAGCCTAAAAACCAAGTTTCTACAATAGCTGGAATATTTTGATCGCTCCAAGTTAAATCCATGGGTCTCCCATTCATTAAAACCATTATCATATTTTTATTTACTTTCTGGATTTCTTTCATCAGTTCGTTTTGAACTCCTAAAAATCCA
This sequence comes from Mesonia aestuariivivens, assembly GCF_019311235.1. Taxonomy (GTDB): domain Bacteria; phylum Bacteroidota; class Bacteroidia; order Flavobacteriales; family Flavobacteriaceae; genus Mesonia; species Mesonia aestuariivivens. The sequence continues at coordinate 8,048 of NZ_JAHWDF010000011.1, forward strand.
ATATTGGTTTGGCTTCTTCCTTCACCAGATTGAAATGCATCTTCCCCAACTACTAAAATTACCAAATCTGAATTTTCAGCTAAATTTATAGCTTCTTCAAAACCAGACTTGTCATTTTTATTAATGGTTAATGGAGAAAGAAAATTGCGTTCTCCAGTACTTAACTTTGCTCCTTCTGCATAATTTATTTTTATTGACGTTGGAGCGTGCTTTTTAATTCCTTCTAATACAGAAACTGCTGAATTTTGAATAGCTTGTGCCCTCCAGTTTCCTAAAGGCGAATCTTTATCGTTTGCTAAAGGTCCAATAACTGCAATAGACTTCACCTTATTTTGAATAGGAAGAATATTATTTTCATTCTTTAACAACACGATAGATTTTTTTGCTGCTTCTAGGGCTAATTGCTGATTTTTATCAGAATAAACTTCACTCTTTTCAAAAGATTCATCACAATACTTATAAGGATCATCAAAAAGTCCTAAGTGAAATTTAATTCGTAAAATCCTTTTTACTGAATCGTGTATTAAATCTTCAGAAATTTCACCTTCTTCAACTAGAGAAATCAAAGAACTTTCATAAGCTCCACCTTCCATATCCATATCACTACCGCCTTTTATAGCTAATAAAGTAGCTTCTTTTTTATTTCTTGCTACTCCGTGCGAAATCATTTCTGAAATAGAGCCCCAATCGGAAACGATAAAACCATCCCAGTTCCAGTCTTCTTTTAATAATTCTCTTTGTAAATAACTGCTAGAGGTTGCAGGAACGCCGTCTATCTCATTAAAAGAGTTCATAAAGGTGGCGACACCAGCATTAGCTGCTGCTTTAAACGGTGGTAAAATAGTATTTTGTAGTTCGTAAACACCTATATTTACGGTATTGTAATCCCTACCAGCCTCTGCAAAACCATAGCCTGCAAAATGTTTGGCACAGGCAGCAATTGTATTTTCACTGGCTAAATCTGAACCTTGGAAACCTTTAATTTGCGCTACTGCAATTTCGGCATTTAAAAACGGATCTTCTCCGGCACCTTCCATTATTCTACCCCAACGCGCATCTCGAGAAACATCCATCATTGGCGCAAATGTCCAATGTATACCAGAAGCTGCAGTTTCACGAGCAGCTGCTGCGGCAGTTTTTTCAGCTAAAATCATATCCCAACTAGCAGTCTCACCTAACGGAACCGGAAACATGGTTTTATACCCATGAATAACATCATAACCAAAAATCAAAGGAATTTTTAATCTAGAATTTTCTATGATTAAACGCTGTGCTTCCCTTGTATTTTTTACGGAAACGACATTTAGCATAGAGCCTACCAGTCCTTTTTTTAAGCGTTCTAGTTTTTTCTCGTTCGTAGTTCCTGTAGCCGGACCGGTAACATCCCAACTTCCATTGTACTGAACCATCTGACCAACTTTTTCTTCAAGTGTCATTAAAGCCAGTACAGAATCTACTTTTTGTTCGATATTTTTTTCTTGTTGTGGTGACTTATTAGATTGACTTGAAACTTTACAAGCGTTCAAAGACAAAGCAATCCCCACAACAAGAAGTATGATATTTTTTTTCATTACTTGATGTATAAAATTGAAAAAGGCAGGCTTATTAAAATTCCTACCTTTTTCTGCTATTTAAAATATGAAAACAAAATTATGATTATTTATATACGCGAACGTAATCAATTTCCATCGTGTCTTGTGTATAAGCAGGATCGATAGTTCCACCTAAAGTTCCCCCCATTGCTACGTTAAGGATCAAGAAAAATTCGTGATCTACAAATGGGGTTCCTGCCATATCTGTAAACTCATGGTAAACCTCATCATCGACTAAAAAAACAATGTGATCTTCGGTCCACTCCATCGTATATTTATGAAACTCTGTAGCTACATTTTCTACGGTAGTCCCCTGAGAAACTCCATTGCCGCCAGAATTTCCAGGAAAATGTAGCGTTCCTAGAACTTCACCTAAGTTATTACCCACGTGCTCCATAATATCGATTTCTCCGGTAGCTGGCCAGTCTACCTCATCAAAATTTTCTCCTAACATCCAAATGGCAGGCCAAGTTCCTGCTGCAGAGGGTAGTTTAGCTCTCACCTCTACTCGTCCATATTGAAATTGAAATTTATCTTGTGTGGTAATTCTGGAAGAAGAGTAATTGAACCCATTTATTGATTCTGCAATAGCATTAATTTTTAACGTACCATCACTTACTTCTGTATTTTGATTGGTATAATATTGAGCTTCACCATTACCCCAACCATTATCTCCATTACCAATTTCATAATTCCAAAAATCGGTATCTAATGAACTATTATTAAATTCTTGAGACCAAAAAGCCTCTTCAGGCGAATCACCTGGGAACTCAGTTTCAAAATTGTTTCCAGAACCACCTCCAGTAGGATCTGTAGTAAATTTTAAGTACCAAGCCAGTTCTGAATTTGATGCTGGAATAGCCCTTACGTGCATATATTCTTCAGAAATTTCTAAAATTTCATAAATATTTGTACCAATATAGTAACTCATAAATCCACCGTCTGAAATAATTATCTGAGTTCCCGTAGTTTCATCTTCAGATAAATTTGAACCGGCCGATGACAAGTTTACAGTTTTAGTACCAGAGGTATCAAAGCCTAAACATTGATCTTCACTACCGCCACCACCACCTACGCTTAAGAAATCTACATTAAAGAAAGTTGCTCCCATATTATCTTGTACAAAACTTATTGTTCCGCCATTTTCTGAAAATTTAATTTCATCGTCATAGAAACAACCTTCACTTTCTTTTTCAAATGGTGCTGCAGCATAATAATCTGGCGTAGCTGTTATAGATGGTCCAACACCTATATGTGCTGGTAAAGCAGCAGCAATATACCAAGTTTTACTAGTTTCTCCTGTTAAAAAATTCTCTGTCTCAGGATCTTCAAAAGCACTAAAAACGGTTACCTTTGTTGATGTACTCGTACTAGCTCCTCCAGTACCTCTCGCAACTACTGTTACCACATATTCATGAACTCCAGTCTTTTTAAAACCATATTCTATATCGCCAGAAGGTACTAGCTCAGAGGTGTTATCTCCATAAAAATATTCGTAAGAAATTGCTCCTTCTGCATTTGCAGTGAAACTCACTAAACCACTACCATCACCGTTTGGAAACTCTTCTGAAGTATTCAAGACTGTTGCATCTAATGTAAGATTAGTTGGTGCTGCAACCTCACCAAATTCTTGGTCATCTTCTTGACAGCTATAAAAAGCTGCAAGCGAAAACAACATTAAAAAACTTAGTTTATATATATTTTTCATCTCTATTGAGTTTAAATTAATTATGAAAATATATGTTATCTACATATATCGTATGAGCACCAGTTGGATTACCAGAATAAATTAACTGACCTATATGTTGGTTTGTAGTTAACCCAGAAAAATCTGTTAAAGGTATATCTAACTGAATCCATTCACCTTGATTAAAGTTGTCTATAGCAACCTCGTGTTCAACATCATCTCCCCCACCAAATGCTCCATCGGCACCAAAATCCACAAGTTTTACACGTATTTGAGTTGAGTTTGCAGTCCATACATCTGTATGAAAATGAGTCATTGAACTTACATCTAAATAAGGTGCAGGAGTTTCTATACCTACATAGTTTAGAACTGAATATTTTTTAGTTGGATTACCTGCTATATCTACTTCTTCATACGTAGCATCTGACCAACTTGTTGCCCAAGTTGAAACAGGCACATCTGAGTAAGCATCAGAAAACATAGAAATCACATTTGTTTCTGGTATTTGTGGTGTTGGAGCAGCTGATGTTGGAGCATTTAAAACTCCTGCTGTTTGTTCTATATTATCTACATAAAAAGAACCTGCTGTAGTACCAGCCCCATCTATAAACATTGTCATTACTGAATATTGACCAATAGGAACGAAACTTTCTCCGTTATCTGTTGCGCCGTCAACATAGCTCTTAATAGCATCTTCAGCATAATTAAAGGTCAGTTCTTCCCAACCAGAACCTGAATGACTTACGGTTACCTCATTTTCTCTCTCTCCGTTTACACCAGCCTCAAATTTCAAAAGAACATCTACCGGAGTATTCGACCAAAAATCCATAACTACATTTTTCTCTTCTCCACCAAAATCAATAGGAATCCCTAAATTAAAAGAACCACCTTCCCAATTGTTCCCTGCATTTGTAATTTCTCCAACTAGATTTTGATCTGGGTTACTTCCACTCAAATCAGGATTTTGAACTACTGCATAAGTTACTCCATTAAAAGTTACAAATTCATAATTGATATCTGTGTTATCAAAAGTGATAGGAAATGCAAGAGGGTTTACTATTTGTACTTGCTGGGTGTAAGTTGTTGTTTCTACGCCTCCGCTTAATGCTACTACCGTTACATCGTAAGTACCAATAGTAGCATATTCGTGAGTGATTGTTTCGCCAATCATCATTGGTGTTGGCTCTTCATTAACAACATCACCAAAATAAACTTCAAATGAAGCTGCATAATCTGCTTCTGCTGAAACGTTAATCGCATATGGGTTTGATGGATTGTTAGTGATTGTAACTTCTAAGTTTTCAGGAGCAGAAAATGACACTACTAATGTTTTTGTCGTTGAAGCAGCATCTCCTGCCAAATTCATTGCTGTAACAGTGACTTCGTAAGTCCCTTCTTCATAAGTATGCATCATACTGCTACCAGTAGCAAATGCTTCTGAAAATTCACTACCATCACCATAATCAACCATAAATGTATTTGCTCCTTCTGCACTTGGGTAGATAGTTACTTCTCCAGAATTATCTTGTTCGATTTGAAAATCGACCGAAATATTTGTGGGAGTTGAAGAAATCACTTTTTCTAAACCTTCATCTTCAGAACAGCTTGTTATTATTATAAACAGTAAACTGAACAAAAAATAATTAACAATATTTTTCATAATTCTAATTTTTTTAATATCCTGGATTTTGTTCCCAATTTCCGTTGGAAAATTGCAATTCTTCTAATGGGATTGGGAAAACTTCATTTTTCCCGGTAGTGAAGCCTTGTATATTTTCTGCGGCTCTTCCTGTCCTTACTAAATCGAAAAATCGATGACCTTCTCCCATCATTTCAGATCTTCTATCTGCATAGATATCTTCTAACAAAGAGTTTCCACTAGAATCTACATTATCTAGGCTGGCACGGTTTCTAACCATATTTAGGTAATTTCTTGCTTGACCTTCATTTATATTACCTCTAACCATTGCTTCTGCAGCCATTAACAATACGTCTGCATAACGAATAGCTCTATAATTATTTGGTTGTGTAAGGTTGGTATCTCCTTTATTATCGTTTTGACGAGGCAAATATTTTCTATTATAATAACCTGTATGACCAGTTATGGGATCTTGGCTTCCTATATTGTAAGATGCACCTGTAGATGAAGCCCAAGATTCTATATCTAAAACAGTTACACCTTGCCTGAGATCACCACTTTCAAAAGAATTATAAGCTTCTTCTGTTGGTAGATTAAATCCATATCCTGATTCAAAAACAGGACCGTTATAACCTCTAATTCCACTAAAACCAACCATTACGTTACCTTCACTACATTGTAAACAATCAAAACCAGCACCTTCTGCTCCTGTATATTGAATTTCAAAAACGGCTTCTGCTGAATTTTGACCAATAGAATCAAACAGTGTTTCGTAAACCTCATCCCCTTCAGTACCATACAAATGATATTTTCCTGAATTAATTACACTATTAAGTTGATTAGCAGACTCTTCAAATCTTTCTTGGTATAAATAAACTTTACCCAATAATGCTTGTGCAGAACCTCTGGTTGCTCTACCTATTTCTGGAGCATCTACTGCGATATTTTCGATAGCATATAGTAAATCGTCTTCAATGAAAGCATACACTTCTTCTTTTGGTGATCTTTGTATAGAAGTCACTTCACCTAAAACAAATTGACCTTCGGGTTTAATTGGTATTGGCCCGAACCATTTCAATAATTCAAAATTAAAATAAGCACGCAAAAACCTTGCTTCTGCAATGATTTGCATTTTACCATCAAACTCAATATTATCCTGGTTTTCTATAATAAAAGCAGCTCTTTGTACACCTGCAAAATTCCAATCCCATATATCATCAAGATTATCATTAATTGGGGTATGTTGCATACGGTCAACTTGTTGCCAACCAATTACATCGTTAGCGCTTTCACCTCCTGCATTTGCATTATCTGATGCTATCTCTCCCAAAATTACATTCACATATGTTGACTGTAACACATCGTAAGCACCGATTAATGCCTTAGAGTAATCGTCTGGTGACGCAAAATAGGTATCTGAATTAATTGCATACGGTGGATTAACATCTGTAAAATCGTCTGAACAACTTATAACTCCTACTATCGTAAGTGCTAAAACTGTAAAATATTTATATATTTTCTTCATTATCTTTTTTTTTAAAATTGAAGGTTAACTCCTAATGAATATGTTCGAGGTAAAGGATAGAACCCGTAGTCGATACCTTGGCCGATTGGATCTCCGGTAGAAGCCGTCGGATCGTAACCCATATATTCTGTAAACGTATAAACGTTATCTACCTTACCATAAACTCTAAACTTATTTATAAAAGCTTTCTCTGTTAAGCTTTTAGGAATGGTATAACCTAATGTAATTGCTTGAATTCTTAAAAAAGAAGCATCTTCCACAAAAAAATCTGAAAATGCATTATTAGAAGTCGAGGCAATCGTTGCTCTTGGAACTGTATTACTAGTTCCAGGTCCGGTCCAACGATCTAGTCTATAACTCAATCTATTTACATTTGGTTGATTTCTCTCATAATTTCTTACCATTTCTTGGCCAAAACTTGCAAATGAGAAAGCAGATAAATCAAAATTCTTATAGTTAATTTTAAAGTTGAGTCCCATAGTTACTTCAGGAATAGGATCTCCTAAATTTGTTCTATCATTTTCATCGATAACTCCATCTTCATTTAAATCTACATAGCGAATATCTCCAGGCTGTGCATCTGCTCCTAATACTAATTGAGAAGGATGTGCATTAACTTCATCCTGAGTTTGGAAAACTCCGTTAGTTTGGTAACCGTAAAAATACCCCATTGGGAAACCAACTTCCATTCTCGATGGAGCGGGCTGTCCTACGCCGAAATTTCCACCTTCAATATATCCAGTACCATTATCTACTTTTGTAACTTCGTTATCTAAGAAACTAATGTTATATCCTGCTGAGATAGAAAAATCATCTGAAAATTTTTGCTTATAATTTAATGCGAATTCCCAACCTTTATTTACCACTTCTCCAGCATTAATCGTAGGACTTCCAGCTCCTGGAGCCCCTGTGCCATATATTCCTGAAACTGGAATATCAGGTATTAATAAGTTATCTCTTCTATTATGAAAATAATCTCCAACAAAAGAGAATTTATTGTCTAAGAAATCTATATCTAACCCGACATCTAATTTTTTAGCTTCTTCCCACTGCAAATCTGGATTAGCAAGAGCGCCTAAAGCATTCCCGTTAACTAAAGCCTGATCAGGTCCTAAAACATAAGTAGCCTCTCCATTTAATAAAGATAGATAAAGAAAATCATCAATTTGATCGTTACCCAAGACTCCATAACTACCTCTTAATTTTATTAAATTAAAGAAATCTGATTTAAAATATTCTTCTTCAGTAATCACATAACCCGCAGTGACCGAAGGGAAGTAAGCTACTTTATTGTTAGGAGCAAATTTAGTAGAAGAATCACGTCTCATCATTGCCGAAAGTAAGTACTTATCTTTATAAGAGTATTGTAACCTTCCAAAATAAGAAAGTCTACGTAATAAATAAGAATAAGAACTATTAGTTTGATCTTCTCCAACTCCATAAGCAGAACTTAAGTCTGCAAATTGCCAGCTATTCGCATTTACATCATTTCTACTTCCATATAAACCTTCACCTTTAGTTTGATATACTGTAGTTCCTAATAAAAAAGTAATGCTATGATTTTCACCAAAAGTATTTTCATAGGTATTGAATAAATCAAACGTATAATCATAATCGTTAATCTTACCTAAAGTAACTGAACTTATAGGAGTAGTGTAAATTTTACCGGCTCCATAATTAAATTCAGGAGTAAAATCACGATGCCTAGTATTTGTACTATTAAAACCTACACGACCTTGCAAGTTTAAGTTTTTAGCATAATCTATGCTTGCTTGCACCGTACCGCTTAAACGATCTGTTAAACTACTATTGTAAGTATTTCTAATTTGTGTTAATGGGTTTACTACCTCGTTACCCAAATCAATAGTTCCGTCTAAGTTATCCTGAGATGTATCTATAATTGGTGCTATATTATTTGCATTAAATAATACTGAACCCAATGCGAAAGAGTTAATATCTTTTGCATCTGCACTACTATAAAATAATTTTGTTGAAAGATTTATTTTTTCTGAAACATCTACATCTAAAGCAAGATTAGCGGTATTACGTTCAAAATTCGCTTTATCTGGTGCAACAATTCCCTCTTGGTAAAAATTAGAAGCACTCAAGCTATAACTAACTTTCTCTTCACCTCCTCTGACAGAAAAATTATGACTTCTAATTATCGCCTGATCAAACACCTCATCTTGCCAATCTGTTTCTATACCCAAATTATTAATGTTAGAAAATGGCGTATCTTGTCCAGCACTTGCATAAGCCTCATTTAAATACAACGTATATTCTTTAGCATTTAGCAAAGAAAGTTTACGAGTGGTTTCTTGTATACCTGTATAACCTTCATAGCTTACTTGAACTTTTTGGTTTTTTCTTCCCTTTTTAGTGGTTATTAAAATCACCCCGTTTGCACCAATTGTACCATAAATTGCAGCTTGTGCATCTTTTAGCACTGTAAAGCTTTCTATATCTGAAGGACTTATGGTATTTAACCCTCCCTCGTATTGAAAACCATCTAAAATAATTAACGGTTTGCTTTCGCCGTTAGTAGAAACTCCTCTTATACGAATATTTGCAGTAGAACCTGGCGCACCGCCATTCATCGCTACATTTACTCCAGAAGTGGTTCCTTGTAATGCTTGAGCCACATTAGTTGGCTCTAAATCGTCAATGGTCGTTTCACTAATAGTAGAAACAGAACCAGTTACTTGTTTTTTAACTTGTTGACCATAACCGACCAACACTATTTCTTCTAAAGCTTCAGAATCTGGTTTTAAAGAAACATTAATAGTTGATTGATTAGTAAAAGAAATTTCTTGTGTTTCAAATCCTATATAAGAGAACACTAGAATATCTCCTTTATTAATTTTCTCCAAAGTAAAATTACCGTCAAAGTCTGTAACTACACCCTTATTGGTGTTTTTAATTAACACATTTACTCCGGGCATTGGCATTTTTGTTTTTGCCTCTTTCACATTTCCTGAAACAGAAAACGTTTGAGCGACAATAACAAAAGGAGATAAAAACATTAAAAATAATAGTAAAATTTTATTCATTTGTTGATGATTTGATTTCATACTAATTTATAATTTTAATAAACGCATCAAATAAAAATAACCTCAACAAAAAACATACATCATAAAAATTTCTAGTTTTTTTTAATGATTAATTAATTAAAACCCTTTAAAATAAGGAATTCTGAAATTCAAATTTTAAAAATAAAACATCTAAATTTCAATAAGTTAAAATAATGTTGTGGCAATGTTGTGGTAAAAACACTATATGTTGAGGATCTAAAACGTCAAAATATACTCTACTAAACCTTGTTCGTGCGGTAATTCAATTTTTTTACGCAAACGATATCGTTTTATCTCAACGCTTCTTACTGAGATATTAAGCATAGGTGCAATTTCTTTAGAACTCAAATTTAATCTCAGGTATGCGCATAGTTTTAAATCGTTAGATGTTAAGTTTGGATGTTTCGATTTAACCGATTGCAAAAAGTCTTTATCTGCATTATCGAAAGCCTCTTTAAATAATTTCCAGTTATCCTTCTCTGCAATTTTAGAATTGATAATAGTAATCACTTCTTCAATATCAACATCAGAACTTATCTTCATCAATTTCTGCTTCAGGTCTAATAAAAATTCATTTTTTCGAATAATATTCATCGTAGAAACTGCCAATTCTCTATTCTTAGAGATTACTTCTGCTTCTAACTTCTGATTTTTAAGAGTTATAATTTCTTGTTGAGCAGTGATTTCTTGTAATTTTAGTTGCTTTTTGTTTTCCGCAATAATTTTTTCTTGCTCTTTTTTATAATAGTTATTATAAAGTCGATTTGTAGTATAAACGATTAATAAAAATGAAACGAAATAAAATATTAAAAGTAAATTAGATAAATACCAAGGTTTTTTGATACTGAATTGAAAATTTTCTATCTCAGTTTCTTGTCCATTTAAATTCCCCTTAACACGAAAGACATAATCTCCATAAGGTAGATTTCTAAACCTTGCTTCTCCTTCATTACTCCAAGCGGTCCAGTGCTCATCATACCCCTCTAATTGATAACTATATTCTACATCTGTTAATAAGTGATAATGAGGGATAGCAAATGAAAAATTGATAGAATTACTTTTATAAGGAATTTCTATCAACTTTTCTGAAAGTGACATACTGGTGTACTCTTCACCTTTAGTTGCCGCTTTAAAACTTGTAATTATAATACTTGATATTTTTTGTTTCTCAAAAGGAATCTCAAAGGTTAGATAACCCGAATTTGCTCCTAATAGGAACCGGTTTTCACCAATAGAAGCGATATTCTCAAAGCCTACACCAATTTCTCTAGAATTATTAGGTATAGGAATTGCATTGAGTACGTAATCATTTTGAAGTGCATTTTTTGAAATTTGATAAATATTTTTTTTACCAAAACTCCATAATTTATTATTATCAATAACTTTTGATACTCCTGTCGATCGCTGATGATTATTAAAAAGCTGATTAAGCTTTAATGCCTCTTCAAATGAATTTTCTTGATCGTCGTATTTGTAGATTAATTTTGCCGTAGCAATATAAATTTTATCATAAAAACGAAAAATACTAGATCCTGTATCTTCTTGAGCTGGTAGTTGATAATTATCTAAAACTTCTATTTGATGACTTCGAACATCAACCTTAAGCCTATAAACCCCTTTATGATCGTGACCTACCCATATTTCGTTCAATAAACTATCGACTACAATATTTCTAGAAGATAAATCGTAACCTGCAAATCTGTGAAAAGATTGTATACGGTCACCTTCGATTTTCGCATAACTCATCCCATTATAATGACCTTGTAAAATTCCATTTTTATAGGGTTTTACTTGCCAAGTTCCAGACTTATTATAGATATTTTTTGCGAAAAAGTCTTGAATTAAGAAAGTGCCCTTATCATGACCTACCAAAAGCCTACCGCTAACTTTTTGTATACTCCAAACCTGCCCACTTGTCTTAGGAATTAATCTAAAATTTGCTTTTGAATTTATTTTCTTCGCGTAAAGTCCTTGATTGGTGCCTAAGTAGAGCACATCATCATTATTTTGATAGCTACAATAAACAGTACCAATATCACCATAAGTGTCGTTAAAAATTTTTACTGAATTGTTTAAATTAATAAGACTTATACCATTATCTAAACCACTCCATAAATTCCCATTAATATCATAATACAAGGATAATATAGTATTATTTAAGATACTTGGTTGCTTGAAGTTCGTTACAGATTTATTCTCTAGGTCATAAATTCTTAATCCATTACCTATAGTTCCCAAAACTAAATATTGGTTATTAACAAGTTTTGCCAAAAATATAGAAGCATCGGAAAATAGGTTAAAATTATCAAGTTTAAAGTCAACTAACTTTTTTCCTTTTACTTTAAATAACTTATTATTTCTAGTGATAAGATAAAGACTATTTTTGTAATTGTATAGACCTACTAAAATTTGATTATTTAGTTCAGAATTAGGTATATAATTAGATGTCTTTCCATTATAAATTACGTAGAGGCCTTCGTTTTCTACTTGATAATAGATTTTATTTCCCTCTTTAAAAAGATTAACAACCGTATTAGTTGTTGGAATTATTACTACTTTGTTAGTTTTAATATTATAGCTATACAACCTGTTCAAACTCTGAAAAATAACATAATCTTTAACGGCTTCGATATGCCAAATTTGTTCGCCGTCTATAAAAGGTTTATCTAACAAGAAACTAAGGCTTTTATAGGTTAGCTCACCATTATCTTCTTCCTCCCAAAAACCAAAGTCCATATAACTTCCTGTAAAAATGAAATCAGCTACAACAGCCACTGATCTTATAAATGAACCATTAGGGGTTTTATTCAATATCCACCGTTCTCCATCATAACTTAAGAGCCCTGCACTATTAGCTATATATATTTTTTTCTCCTTGTCCTGAGCAATCATCCAATTCTGGTTTCCAGCTTGATAAGATTTAGTTGAAAAATTTAAAATTGGTGGGAGCTCCTGTGAAAAAACAGAATATGTTAATAAAAAAATAAAAATGATACAAAAATATCTCATAGTTTTAATACTTGACCTTAAATATATTAATTTTACAGCTTAAATTTTTTAAACCACTAATTATGAAAAAATTATTCATTGCATTTTCAGCGCTATCAATCTTATTAGCTACTACTTCTTGTAGAGAAACCACTCAAGAAAAAACTGAAGATGCTGCAGAAGCTATAGGAGAAGATGTTGAACATGCAGCAAAAGAAACTGGGGATGCTATTGAAAGCGGAGTTAAAAAAACTGGTGACGCAATTGAAAGAGGTGCAGATAAAATAGAAAAAGCTGCAGAAAATGCAGAAAGAGAAACCAAAGAAGAAATTCATGAAGAAGTGCACGAAGATGATCATGACACTAAAAACTATTAATCAATAATTTAATAAAGCCGAACTCTGTCAGATTTCGGCTTTATTATTTAAATAATATTGCAGCTATTGGCACTAAGACTAAAGCCATAAGCATAGAAAGTAGCACCAATAACGCAGATTGTTTCTCGTTAGATTTTAAAAACGAAGCAAAAACCGTAAGGTTTGCAGCAATAGGGAATAGCGTCAATAAGATTAACACCTTTGTTTCTTCTATACTTAATCCATTCACAAAAAAATACTCAACACCTAGTAGAACAGTCATTATTACAATAGAAGCAACTACACGAAAACTAAGAAGTTTTAAATAATAACTCCACTTTAAAACTTTAAAATCTACTTGTTCTATATTTATCCCTATAATAAGCATTCCGGCTACAGAGACAATGGTTCCAAAAACATCTACCACAGGTTCTACTTCAGAAGGGGTATGAAAACCAAAAATCTTTAATATTACCGCTAATATGAAAACATAAATAAAAGGAACCTTAAATATTTCTTTAATAGCATGTTTCCTACTAAAACGAGTGCGGGCTACTTGAAAATAACCAATAATATTCCCGTATAATGCAGAACCTATGTAAATACAAATTAGTGTGGTAATCGCTTCTTTTCCAAAAAGTGCATGTACTACTGGTATTCCAAAAAAAGCTACATTATAAAATGAAAATCCGCTTTTTAATAAGCTTCTACTCTCTCCTTTTCCAAAGGTTTTATGCACAATTATAGCAGGTAAAATCATCGCAACAGATAAACTAAAAGAGATGATTGGTAAAATTGTTAGGTTTTCTAGCGTCGCTTCTAATACATGATTAATAACCAATACTGGCATAAAAAAATACAGTAAAGGTTTAGATACTATATTTTTAGGGAAAAAATTAGTTCTAGCCAACAAATAGCCTAAAGGAATACATAACAAATAAGGAATTAAGGTTTTGTATAATTCAATAAATACGTTCATTAATTTTTATTTTATCAATATTAAATCATTCAGCCTTCTTGTATCTAATGCTAAAACTACATTATTTGAAGCTATAGAATCTTGTAATTTAAATTTAAAACTTCACACATTTTTACTGTCTTAAATACAAGTAATTTCATCTTAAAAATTTACTTTTAAGATAAGTTAATTCTAAAACCCTTATTAAAATTGTATTTTTAGTACTTTTGAAGAATTATTATCTAGAGGGCTAATTCATTTTTTTATTATGAAGAAAAAAATAACAATTAAAGAAATTGCAAAAATATTAATGGTTTCTGTTTCTACAGTTTCTAAAGCAATGAATGACAGTCCCGAAATTAGCGAAAAAACAAAAAAGAAAGTAAAAGATTTAGCTAAGTTTTATGGTTACACGCCTAATCATATAGCTGTTAGTTTAAAAAATCAATCTACATTTAATATTGGTGTAATTATACCTGATATTCAAAATCCCTTTTTAGCTGAAGTTTTAAAAAATATTGAAATTACAGCCAAAAAGAAAGGCTATAGAATTATTACATTTTTTACTGATGAAAAATTAAAAGAAGAAAGAGAGAGTTTAAACATTCTCTCAAATGGAATGGTAGAAGGAATTATTGTATGCCCCTCTGAAGAAACCTTTGTCGAGAGAGAATTTAAACATTTTAATAATATTGCAGAAACCACTCCAATTGTCACTTTTGATAGAATACACAAAGAATTAGATTTTAATTCTGTATCTGTAGATGATGACCAAAGTATTTTAAAGGCATGTGCTCATTTTAAAGAAAACAATTTAAAAAATATATTATTCGTTTCTTCAATAGGCTGGCTTTCTGTAGGAAAAACCAGAAGAAGAACTTTTAAGAGTTATATGGAGACTGAAAAGGCTATAGAAGGAGAAACCATAGAAGAGCATAATTTAGATGAACTAAGAGCTAAAATTGAAGCCAGAATTACAGATAACTCTTTACCTAAAATAGAGGCCATCTTAGGAGCCGATATAGAATCTACCTTAATTGCTAGCGCGAGTATTTCTAGAAATAAAATTAAATTTATTGATGAAGTTTCATTAATAGGTTATGTAAATAAAAACCATAATGAACTTCAATACCCAAGGGTTTCTTACATTAATCAATTTCCAGAAAAAGTAGGAGAAAAAGCGGTAGACTTATTAATTAATAACTTAAAAGAAGACCACAAAAAAGCAACCTTAGAAATTATTAAAACAGAAATTGTCACCAAAGACACTTCAAAATAATTTTATTCTGAAAAAAGCTTTTCAAGCTATTTAGTAGGTTATCGTATGGAAGTACAAGGACATCGTGGAGATCGCGGCAATTTTCCAGAAAATAGTATCCCGGCATTTATCAGCGCGGTAAAAAAAGGCGTCGAGGTCTTAGAAATGGATGTTGTTATCTCTAAAGATAATAAAGTGGTAGTTTCACACGAGCCTTATATGTCTTCGCTCTATATGCTTCAACCGAATGGAAAATCCATTAAAAAAGAAGAAGAAAAAGACTTTAACCTTTACCTCATGAATTACGATGAAATTCGTGAATTTGACGGAGGTTCTAAAAGTAATAAAAAATTTCTTCAACAGCAAAAAATAAAAACACACAAACCCTTACTTTCTGAAGTTATCGATACTGTAGAAAACTACATTAAAATCAATCAACTTCCAGCAATTAAGTATAATATTGAATTAAAATCTGAAGTAGAAGAATATAACATTTCACAACCTTTACCCGAACAATTTGTTGCTTTAGTCATAAATGTCCTCCAAAATAAACAGCTTGAAAACCGAGTAAGTTTACAATCGTTTGATGTTAATATTTTAGAAAAAATAAACCAAATATTTCCACAATTTGTTTTAGCCTACTTAGTAGAAGAAGGGAATTTTAAAGACAACACAACCCTATTAAGTTTCAAACCAGATATTTACAGTCCGTTTCACCAATTACTTTCAACTCAAACTATAGTGAATAATATACAACAAGAGGGAATAAAAGTAATCCCGTGGACGGTAAACACCCCAGAAGCGATAAAAAAACTTATCGAATTTGGCGTAGATGGAATTATCAGTGATTATCCCGAGCTTGTTCTAAAATTAAGAGAAGAGCATCTTTAGCTGAAAAATTATTACTTATAAAAACAATTTTATAAGTAATTTCTTTTTGGTTGAAAGCTTTGAGACTAGTATTTAGAAATTCACTTTTAATTGTAATTTTCCATTAACCTGCTCCACTGCATAGATTTCATAGTACTAATTAAAACTGGGTTTATTTCTTTAACCAATTTTGAATCCTTCGGAAAACTATAACTAAAATAATCTTTTTTCAAAGTTTTCTTCAGCACCTGAATTTCATCTGAAACTTGTTGACGTTCTACTTCATAATTAAGAATAGGCTCATCGTAAATAAATAAATCTTCAGGATTATCTAATAAATATTCAATACCGCTAGCTCCATTTACTACTTCCTCATGCTTAATTCTATATAAATTTAAAAACTCTTGAGAACTAGAACTTCCTACGGTTACAACATCAAAACGATCTAAATCTGCCACCGAATTAATTTCATTATTCATATTCTCTACGGTTAATGCAGAAGCGATACTTGCCGTTAAACTAGAAATAATAATAATTGCCATAAACATCCAAACCAAGGCTATTATTCGACCGCCGGTAGTTTGTGGAGATTTATCTCCGTAACCAACCGTAGTCATGGTAACCGCACTCCACCAGAAGCCTTCTTTAAGACCTTTAAAACCTTTACCACCAAACTCGCCTTCATTTTTTTTGCGTTCAAACAACCACACCAAAAAGCCAAAAATAAAGATGATACCAATAAGCACAAGAATTGCAGAGATAAACTCCCAACTCCATAATTTTTGAATTACGGCAAAAGCATTAGATTTCTTCTTTTGAGCAATAGCGGTATGTGAAATAAAATAAGGCTGCGAAAAATCCATTTTCTGCATTCGCTGATCGGTAACCGTAATTGGGTTTATACTAAAATCTACTTCGCCTTTTTCTACAGCCTGAAGCAATTCAGCTAAAGAATTATAGGTTCTGTATTCGTAATTCCAACCCAACTTTTTATTCGCCATTTCCCAAGATTCAATACTCAACCCAGAAAAACCGTTAGAAGATTGCTCTACAAAAGGCGGCGTTTCTCTAATACCAATGGTATATTTTTTTGGCTGATTGTTTTGAACAGAATCTTGCGCTAAACCAGTTAAGCAAACTAGCAATGAAAATATAAATGTGAAGAATATTTTTTGACTCATTTTTTAAATGTTAATTCATTAAAATTACAAAACTGTCTATGAGGTCCTGATAATTAATAGAGCTATCGAAACTAAGAAATTTTGAAGTGAAATTTTAAAAATATTGTAAAACAAAAAACCCTCTAAAATCGTAAGATTAAAGAGGGTTAAAGTACTCGGGACGGGACTTGAACCCGTACGAACTAATGTTCATTGGATTTTAAGTTCTGCACCTATACTTTTTTAACCCCTAACCTATTGATTATCAGTTTAACTAATTTTATTAAAATTGTAATTCTTAAAAATTTCTATGTCCGTTTCTATTTCCAAGGTAAAAACTAATAATTAATTAGTATTTTTAGCCTATCTCACCACATTTAAAGTATTGTCAGGCTTGACAAGTCAAGAAAAATTACAGGCTTATCTCATCTACTTAGAAAATAAACATTTATACACTAAACAGGAACAAATCCAATTAGAAAAAGCTTTTAAAGACGATTAACCACCTAAAATTGAAACGGCTAAGTTTAAACCTTCATTTTTGTATGCTTCGAGCTTAACTAGATAATTTTCTCCCTGCCAGGTTCTACCTGTCCAGAAATAATCTTTCTGTTTTAATTCAATTTTTTCTCCTTTTGATAAAAACTTTTTATTTGAAGAGTCGTCACCTAAAAGTTTTAGCAAATTTTTAATCACAATCTCGATGTATGGAATATCTTCTTTAGTTAACTTTTTTACCATTACATAATGAATTTCATTCTCTTCAAAAAAAACTCTAGCAGTGATTCTATTGAAAAGACCTACTTCTTTTTTTCTTAATTGTTTATGGTAAGTAGAATACAATTCCTCAGATTTTGTTAGCTTCCAATCTGCATCATTAAAATTTTGTAAATCAGTAATAAAAATGTCATTAAATTTTTTCGGATTTGAAACTAATAGTCGTTTTCTCCTAATTTTTTTTATATAATTAAAAATCATCATTAAGCCTATAATTGGCGTTGCTACGACAACAACTATAAAAATAAAAAGCAACAATCCTTTCATATTAAATTATTTATGTTCTTGCAGGTATTTAGAAAGCGCTTTGGTGGCTTTGCTAATTTCTTCTGCGTTTATGTTTTCTATAAAATCGATAATCTTTTCTTGGCGGTGCAATGTTTGGAAAACCCCTTCACTTAGCACCTCAAAATTTTTAGTAAAACCAACACTAATTTGGTTTAGGTCTCTCTTTAAACTGCTTAACGTAACTTCTTCTCCATAAGCTACACCCGGTTCCTCTAAACTTTCGGCTTTACCGCTTTTTTTCATTGATCCCTCGCCTGTTAAT
This sequence comes from Mesonia aestuariivivens, assembly GCF_019311235.1. Classification (GTDB taxonomy): domain Bacteria; phylum Bacteroidota; class Bacteroidia; order Flavobacteriales; family Flavobacteriaceae; genus Mesonia; species Mesonia aestuariivivens. The sequence goes on from NZ_JAHWDF010000011.1 coordinate 26,479, forward strand.
AGCCAATCAATTCCAAATTGCGGATATTTTTTATTAATTATTTCAGCCAAATTCTTACTTATCGCAGATTTTCCTCTAAGAATTTTATAAATCCTTTCGGGTCTTTCAAAGCCTAAAGAGTCTGAAAATTGCTTAGGATTTTCAAAATCCAAATCCTTGATAACAGTTTCAAGTACTTTTATTGATTTTTTAATCCTTGCATCCATTGCACTAAAAAAGTTGTATATTCGTTTAAATTCTAATTATTTTAATTATGTCTGATGCTGAAGTTGCTGCTCATTTAACAGAGTTTAGCCATAATAATGCTGAGATTAGCAAAGCCTATGCGCCAGAATTTGTTATACCTGTGTATAACATTTTTGTTTCTATTACTAAAAACGACAAAGAAGCAGCCTTGGTGCTTACCAAAAACTATGTATCACGTGGTTACGACTGTTTAAATAAAAAATGGCTTAAAAAAGAATACCCTGCGCTTTTTAAAAAAATTTTTGAAGGTATCACAGCACCGCAAACAACTACTAAATAGTTTCAATTGGTAAATCTTCTGGTTTTGGAGGTTCGCTTTCTATCTCTGGTATAGTAATAGTAAAACTATAGCTTAACAACTTCCCGTCTTTGTCTACCTTAACCTGTACTTGGTTATTATTAGCTTTTAAAGCTTTGTCTACCACTTCACTCTCTTCTCGTGCTTTTTTAAAATCTTCTAAAGCCTTATGAATACTGCCTTTTATCTCCATATCTAAAATTTTAACACAATTATTTTACAACTTTTTTAGTGTACTGCACTTTTTTTGTTGTATATTTGCTTCACTAACACGAAACAAACTTAATACAAATATAGGTAATGGGTTTTGTTTAGGCAATAGTAGATTACTATGATAACGAAAGAGGAAGCACAAACACTTAGAGAGTTAACCGGCCACGATTACACCGGGCAGCTTGATGAATTTTTTAGAGCCAAAAACATTCGCAACCGTAAAAACGAGTTTTATTCAAAACAAATGCTAGGTAAAGTTTTTAGCGGTTTGTTAGCCAATAAAAAAGTGGAGACAGGTATTTGGCAGTTTGTAGAAAATCTGGTTGCTAAGAAAAAGGCAGAAGATGAAAAACGTAATTCGCTTTTAAAAGAAGCTAAAAACCTTACCAATGTACAAGAAGCAAGTTAATCACCAAAAAGCCTTTGACCGCGCTCGCGAGCTCAAGGCAGAAAAAGCAGCCTATCGTGCAGGTAATATATTTATGGTATGTATTGCCATTATAGCGATCACTTTGCTATGTATTGCTATACGTAATACAACACTAGAAAAAGAAAATATCGTTTCTCACCACATATTTAATGAACCTTAGGTTACTCGAGCAAACCCTGCTCTTCGCTGTTTGAGATAACAGCACAAAAAAAGTCCTGAAGTTGGACTGGAAATCGCTTCAGGACTTAAAATTAATATTAACGCTTAATTAATAAAAATTATACATGGACAAAAGTACAACAAACAACCAACAAGTGCAACACCTAATTGCGGGGTTGCTGCAAGAAGACACCAGAATAGAATTTTTTGGTCGACCAGAAACTATGGAGGTACAATTTATACAAAACGGCAAAACGCACGAGTTTAACCAACTCGAAAAAAAAGACTTTATGTTGCTTGCCAATGCCTTCAACTCAAACAAAGAAGCTCAAAAGCATATTAATGCTTTACAACATAACCACCAACTACTCTCTTTTACCAGACGGGTAGAGTTGTACACGTATTTTATGTACGGTGGCCTAGACGATACGCCAGATATTATTAACGGTGAGCTGCAAGAGCCAGAAAATTACCGACACACGCTCGATTGCTTTTCACTCAACTTTAAAACGATCAAACTAAACGGAAGCCCCTTAAAGCCAAGAGAATTGAAGATGCTAGACTTATTTGCAGAAGATCATAAAGATGAAGTAGTTGCGCAGGAAATGGGAATAGCAATTTCAACCTTTAACCAACATAAAAGGGCATTTTTTAAAAAAGTAAAAGTGCAAAGTAAACCTGCATTAATGATGAGCGCTATGCGCGAAAAGGCAATAATCTAATGAAACTAAAGAAGGACCGCATATTCTATAAAACGGCAATTGCCCGCTTAAAAGCCAACCTAAAAAGGCTTGAGAAACTTTCTAATGTTACCCCACAACAGAAGGAAGAACTCCGACAAATCTATAAGCGACAGTTAAAGATTTATACCCACGAAATGCGCGTCCTTTTTTAAAATACCTAACTATAAAACCTTTGTGATGAAAGATTATCAATTAATAGAATTTTTACTGCGGTGCGATTTTCTGGAAGATGAACTTCGAGTAACGGCAGATAAAATTTGTGTAGAAACTTTAGTTGCACCTTCAAACATTGAGTTTTTAAAAGAAATGGAAAAAACGGGTAGAAAATTTAGTTTGATCGCTAACGAGATCCAATTCGAGCGGCATCAAATTAACCGCCCAAAATTAAAAATAGCACAGTAATGAGTCAACTCACTGCAAATAGCGTGATGCCGATTGTTTCTTCTTTACCTAAGAAGGAGCAAGAAGTGCTATTGCAGCGATTACAAGAACTAGTACAACCAAAACCAAAGAAGAAAAAGAAAACGATCTACGATGATATGCCTGCCATTTGGCACCCCGATAACCAGGAACAACTCATCGCAGAATTGATGCACGGAAAATAAAATATACACTTGCCGGATTATTGTGAGAATAGGGAACCGCACCGGCTATAGTTCTTCCCTCCAAAACCTTTGAGGTTATTGAGGCAAACCAATTGTCTAACAAAGGCTAAAATCGGGACAGCTCGGAAAGACGAGTAAAAGGAAAAGTGGTGAAATCGGTTAGACGCACCCAATCTTGAGGGATTCAGAAGAGGCGAAGAGATTAAGCCGTTTTTTGACAAGGTCCTTAGACTTCTGAATGCAGGTTCGAGTCCTGCCTTTTCCACACCCATTGGCAAAACGCCGATAATCGGGCGAATCGAGTACAAATAACTCCCCGCCCGATTAACCATATTAAAAATTTACTCCGCATTTGCGGGTAAGGGATTTTATAACCTAAAATGAAGAGTTATGAAGGTAAAAGAGTTGAAAAAGTTTTTTGAAAAAGTAGATGAAAACTTAGATGTTTTCATTCCGGACGGATCTGGAAGCTTTGAAATTGTTTATGCTGAAAATGCATTTGTTGAAGAAAGGCTCATCATTGAAATAGACGAGACTGAAAATTCTAGAAACGTATTAATAATTCATTGATATGAGCACGCCTAGATCCCTTGGAAGTATTACCAACAGTATTTTGCAGCTTAACGGTTTGCAAAATCAACCCGCGACCACTTCAGAAGAAAAACAGAGTGAAAGCCAACAGTTTATCTTCCCTATTCTTACCAATCAAGATTTTAAGGAAACTCTCGCTAATTACAACCAACATATTAAAAAATACAATATGCAGGTTTGGATCGAGAATGCCGAAGTAAGAAAATTCAACAAAGAAGTGATCAGGAACCGCAGAAATGCAACGATCACCGCAGAGCAAAAAGTACAAGAACTACTCTGGAAAGAACAGCACAAACACCTCGCTCCTGAAGCTTTTAATGAAGCGGTCGAGAAATACAATCACAAACACGGCCCGCAACTTCGCAAGCGTAATTTACGCCAGGAAGTAAAACCAGATACTGAAAAATACTTCCTCGCATTTCTCCATCAATACAATATGCAGCTTTTTAAGCGCAAGCAAGTGCGCAAAAAGCTTGGCGTTGAAGTTTTGGGCGATTTACCTAAAATGGATCTATACCCAAACAAGATCGTCGAAGCCGAACGCAACGGATGCCGAAACTTACCGGTCACTGTCGAGACCATACGCCACCATAGAGAGCGTTTAGAAGAATGTGGCGCACTAGGAGGTTATCAATTTCGCGGAGCCAACAGAGCCATTAAAATAGCCTTTAACAGCGATATTTTAGTGATTACCGACAATGGAAGCTCGAAAAATCGTACTACTGAAAATCAAGCAGTTACCCCAGAGAGAACCAACAAAGTTCAACATAACAATGTATCTAGTAGAAAGAATTCTTTAGATAAGTATAAGATAAGAGATAAAGGAGATGTCGCTAACGCGCCATCAAATAATATTGATACTAAAGAATCTACAAAAAAACCCATCGGCAAGGAGCCGAAAAAAATTAAGACCGCCGAAAAAAAATCGGGCAATGCATCGAAAAAATACGAGCTCAGCGAGGTTCTAGCGTGCAATCTAGAAGAAAAAGCCACACTGGGCCGCGAACTTTCTGCCGGTAAATTCGACAATTACAATTCACTTTCAGAAAAAATCGCCCAGCAAGAAGCTTATTACGGAGCCTTGCATCCAGATGATTTTAAAGAAGTTGCGATACAAGATATTTTTAAATTCTCGGCGAGCATCTTTTCAGATCTCGATTGCCACCCTGGTACTTGGGTGAATGCTTATAAGCTTTGGATGAACGATAAATTTATAAACTTCAATGGGCAAAGACTCAACAAACCTAATATTTACGAGCGTTGGATGAAGTGCATTCAGGTACTAAAAGAGGTTAAAATTTGGAAGAAAAACCACCCAGAATGGCAACCGCACTACCCTAGCATCTATTTTGATCCTGCCCGAAGCTTTAAAGAAAATAACAGTTTTGAGTACGCTTACCGCTTCTTTAGACTCGATGATGAAAAGGTCGAAAAGTTCTCCAGACGTAAAATTTGGGCAGAAAAAAGCCTGAGAGCAAAAACCGATGTAAAGAAAGCTCAAGACAAAATTAAAGATTACCTCATTGGCCGCATCAGCTTAGATCAGGTGTACGAATATGTGAATTTTAACTGCAATAAGCAGGTGCAAGACAACCTTAACGAACTGATTAAAAAGGAATTTGAAAAAATTCAAAATGTTTAAAAATTATTAACGCTTAATTATGGAAACTATGAATCTCTTAAAATTTAAAGATTGGAAAAAGAAAGCCGAAAATTTATTTGGTGAAAACATTGAAGACTGGAAATTTCAATGCCCAAGTTGCAAAGGTGTACAAACCTTAAAAGACTTCAAAGAAGCTAAAATAAAAGATCCTGAAACAAAATTTTACTTCTCTTGCATTGGAAGATGGGTTGAGAATAAAGGATGCAAATGGACACTTGGCGGGTTACTTCAAATCCATAAAACTGAAGTCATTAATAAAGATGGAGAAAGCATTCCTGTATTTGAATTTGATAATTCAACAGTTGAAAAGTAATGGAAACACTATTAAAACTTATTCAAGAAAACGCCCGAAAGACTGGAAATTTAAGCGGCATTAGCTTGGTAAAACTAGCCAAACAAACTGGCTATTCTTCAAAAGAAACCATTCATAAAGTAAAAGAACTTGTAGAGAATGGCACAGTACAGATTCGAGAAGGGATTAATAATCATTTAATTTTTGTCGCATGAGAACTGCTAAAAACTGCACCTGCGGAAGAAGTAAAAAAGTGTACTGCCCTAACTGCAGCAGAATAAGAATGATTATTTGCCTTAAAAACGGTCACGACAACTTAAAACTTACTGCAGCTAATGGCAATAAATACAACCCGGTTTGGTACAACTTTCTAAAAGACAATCGTAAAGATATGGGGACCATTTGCAAGAAAATGGAAGAAAAAGTAAGGCTGCATCCTGAATATGGCCAAGCGGCAAACGTGCTGCTGTTTTACTTAACCGGTAACCGATCTAACTATATACACAAAGTACAATTATGATAAAACTTGAAAAAATATCGCTCACCGAGTTAACCACAGATAAGATATTGTTGCTTAACCAGGCTATTGAAAAGTACATCACAATTCTAAGCGAAATTACCGATCGCGATAACTTAAGTCAGCAACACATACATCTCAATTTGGCGAATTTGCAACACTTTGAGTTGACAAAAAAGCTGATGCGAAGAGATCAGCCGGTTCACAGCACGATCAAATTTGAAATTTCGAGTGCTTTTGTGGTTTACGATGCTTTGCAGAATTACACCAACTATGTAAGTAATTCACTCGATAGCTCTAGAATAGGCCAGATGATTATGGAGCTATTCTCTAAACTCCCCAACACTTCAGACAAAGAAGAGCTGAGCATTAATTCAAAACTAAATTTTAACGCTTAATATTTATAACTATGAACATCAATTTGTACAATGCCCAATTAGAAAACCTTTACATTCACAAGGTAGGCAACCGCGCTCGCAACGAGCAATTGTTTTTAAGCCAAGAACCTTACGAGCTTAACGACGAGATTAGACCACTACTTAAAGAATTCTTCTTAAAACCATTCCGCGAAAAAGACTTACAGTTTTATAAGTTTTCAGAAGATTCAATTTTGCAAGAAATTTTATCGAAAAAGGATGATTTACCATCTTTTGGCGATATAGAAAAATCTATCGCAACGCATTTATATTCCTGCGGAAAGCATCCGCACATAAAAACCGGTGAGCTTTACGTATGTGGTCTTGAGAATATTTTGATTGAGAATGAAAAAATTTATGCTCTTGGTATTTTTAAAAGTGAAGTAAAGCAAGAATTTATACAGTTTGAGCAAACCGAAACTCGTCTGGATGCCATTTTAAAAGAAGGCGTTAACCTGAATAAATTAGACAAAGGTGCCATTATTACTATTGAAGATGAGCCTCGTGTTTTATTTATCGACTCTAACCGTTACGACACCAAATATTGGATTGAAGATTTTCTAGGAGTAGAAGAAATGGAAGACAGCGATTTTCACACCAAAAAGTACTTGAAGTTTTGTGAGAATTTTGCCAAAGACGTCGTGCGCCCGGCAGAAGATAAGCAACAAGAAGTACTATTTATGAACCGCGCCGTGAATCATTTTGCATCGCACGATGAGTTTCAGGAAGATTCATTTTTAAATGCAGTACTCGAAAACCCCGAGTTGATCCCGGAGTTTAACAACTACAAAATTGAAAAAGGCGAAAAATACAAAATCGAAGATCTTACGGAGTTCCCCATTTCTAACACCGCCGTTACCACGATTAGAAAAAAGCTGAAAAGCGTGATCAATCTAGACACCAATATTCAGATCAAGCTCGACTTCATTAACCCCGAAAGCGCAGAAAAGTTTATCGAGAAAGGTTGGGACGATGAGCGCCAGATGTATTACTACTTGGTTTATTTTAATAAGGAAGAAAAATAATAATGATTTTAAAACTCAAACAACTTTTCTGCAGCCATAAGCAAACCGTTTTAGTTGTGATTGGCGGCTCGGTGAACGTTGAAGTCCTCGCAAATAAATGCCAAAGCTGCGGAAAGTTGTTACATAAAAGACTGGAACTATGAGTATCACTAAAATTACCGTTAAAACAAACTCTTGGGATTCTGAAATACAAGAATTTATTCCCACTGAAAAAGAATACACTACAGAAGATCAACCATTTTTAGAAGATTTAGTGCTTGAGCATTTAAACGATCAGAGCATTAAAGATTACGCACTCGAAAATTGTGATGTTGTAGAAGAGCAATCTAAAAAAGAAAAAGACACAACCATTTTTAAAACCCATTTGCTAATTGAAGAATTAAAATTAAGAGGTTTTGAAGTTTTAAAATGTGAAACTTTAGCCGACACCGATCGTTTTGAGAAACTTAAAGAAAAATTAGAGCTATGAGCGGTAACAACACAAATCTAATCGCATTTAATTATTTTGGCGGGAAGTTTAGTTGGCTTCATAATTTATACCAATACTTTCCAAACCAATACGATCATTTAGTAGACCTCTTTGCAGGAAGCTATGTGGTTTCTTTAAATGCACCGGGAAACATTATTCGAACTGCTAACGATATTAATGATGATGTAACCAACTTCTTTGAAGTTTTAAGAGATTACCCAGAAGTATTGGTTTCAAAATTAAAACTTACTCCGGTATCTGTTTCAGAATACAATAATTCTTGGGAAGATACAGACTGCAAAATTGAAAATGCCCGTCGATTTTATGTGCGTGTACGCCAATCATTTTTTGGTTTAGGAGCTCAGCGAAAAAATAAAGGTTGGCATATGGCAGTAAGTGGTGTAAATGCGACTGGTGGCGAAACGGTAAGCCGTTGGAATAATTCTTTAGACAAGTTAATTGAAGTCGCTTATCAATTACGATCAAAATTTCAGATTACTAATTACGATGCAGTAGAATTGATCGATAAAACCAATAAACCAAAAACCTTCTTCTATGTAGATTATCCCTACGATTGCGAAACCAGAAATTCTAAAAACGATTACAAGTTTGAATTTTCTGATGAAAAGAAAATTGAGTTATCAGAAAAGCTTCATAAAATTGATGGTTTAGCAATGGTTTCTGGATATCCGGGAGGAATCACCGAAGAACTCTACAAAGATTGGCGACAAATAAGATTTCCTAAAAAAGCCAATCACATAAAAGCTACGCTACGTAAGAAAAACAAAAAGGTAGAAGTACAGGAATGTATTTGGATTAACTACGATATTTCAATCACGAGAATGTCTCAACCAGAATTATTTTAACTATGGAAGAAACATTTAGAATAGGTTGGATCATCTTTTGGGCTGGTGTTGTTGGTTATGTGCTTGGCTTGGTTCACATCTCATTTTCAGGTATAAATGGGATACCAAAATATAAGTCACCACCACCACCTCCAAAACCAATAAAAACCAACAATTTACCCAACGTCAAAAACTCTTACATAGAAAATGGTTGGCTATGTTTTGAGTTAATCAATGGGGATCGTATTCGGTTAAACTTTAATGATCTCGAAGCTTTAAACAAAGTGATTAAGCGTTGCGATCATAAATTTGAACAAATACATCATCAAGATGAGAGTTAAGAAACATTTAAGCACAAGTATTGAAGGTCTTTTGAGAAATATGAAAGGCAAAAAGATAAATTTTATTGAAGGTGAAGACGGTAAAATGATGACCGACTTAGAAGCTAGACAAGAAATTGCAAGATTGCAAGCAAAAGGCCACAAGTTAATACCCTCTTCTGTCGATTGCGAAGGATTTGATCCTTTTGGCGGAGGTTGTCCCGGACACCCAATTGAGTAATTTAAATTAGCGTTGGATTTTTTATAATTACACGCTAACCGATTTGTATAACCGTCAGTTACATAGCTAAAGCCTTTAAATAAAGGAAATGAACAGCAAAAATAAACGCTTAGTTACATTGTAGTTACATAGTAATTGCGGTTATGCGTTGTTAGGTGTAGTTATGAAAAAAATAGAGTAGGCATAGCCGGAACGGCAGCCAAACACAAAAGAAAAATTTGAATGAGCAAGAAGCTAAACCACATTGAAAGCCAATATCATTTTAAGCTTAGAAAAAGACTGATGCAATGGCATAGAAACAAGCAAAAAAGCATTAAAATTATAGAACTTTTGGATAGTAATTACCAGAGGTTTAGAAATAAAGTTTCAAAAAGATTATCTGATGAAAACATAGACTTTTATGATGCGATAAAAAAAGCTAATGTAGACGAGCTTGAAATTTTAGATATGGTAATTCTTAACGAAAAATTGAATTATTAATTAGCGTTGGCTTTTTTATAATTACACGCTAACGGATAAGTATAACCGCTTTAATTTTTCCGCCGTGGCGCGATAGCGACAAACCCGCATAGTTCGGCTTAAAATGTTAAAATTACAAAATAAATAAAACAATTTGTGTTTTTATTTGGCAGTAAACAAAATGTGTTATATATTTGTAGTGTACAAAAGAAACAATAACAACAAAATTTAAACATTATGAAAACTTTTAATGATATCTTAAACATTGCAAACAACGAGGAAAACACATTATGGGCAGAAGGAGTTGCTTTACTAAATTGGGCGGACAAAAATGCAAGTAAAGAAGATAAAGAAGCTTTTGCAGATTGGGCAGAAGGAGATTTTGAAAATGTAGAAAAAATAGGAAACTACTCAACAACTGAATTTTTTGAAAACGCTCCTTCTTGGGAGGAATTAAGATAATATTATGCCCTACTGGTTTTTAAACAAAGAAAAAGATGAGCCGAGAATATTCGGCTCTCTTCCTGTTTTGTGCAAAAGCACAGGACTTGAATACCCTAAAATGCAGTACCGATTTCGTAATAACGATAAATATGAAAATGAAACTGTGAGAATTGAAAAATTACCCTTAGAGCGTTCTTCAACGTCTGAGTAAGTCGGCGGAAAATTATTGCTGTTATACAATGTTGGCAATCCGTAGTAAAACAATTAGCGGCTGGACGTGCGTCTGAGTGAGTAAAATCTCTAATTAAGCGCAAAGGCGTTTTACTATTGTTGCCAACTTATAAGTATAACACAAGTAACGATGAAAATAAAAAGTAAGATACATTATGAAAACAAATAAAATCAAATTTATTGGCGATGGAGATGATCTTTTTAAAGATACTATTCATTTTTCTGCAGCAGTAGGGGGTGATTATACTTTATGCGGGTTGACCCTTGACGGCGATAATAAAACTTGCGGAAGTTTTGAAAACACTAAAGATAAAGTTAACTGCAAAGATTGCCAAGAAATTGTAAGCTACTGCAAATCAATTATAAAAACTTGGTAGTTATTTGTGTTATACATAGTTGGCTACTTTGTTTTCGTGAGCGTAGGCAAATTGGCATAGCCAAGAAACAGAACGCCGTTCTTCACGCTCCGAGTAAGAATTAAAAATTGAGCGTTGGAAGTAAACATTGTTGCCTAACTACCGAATAACACAAGTAAAAAAGTTTGTAAGCATTTACATACGTTTATTTGTGATATTCGATGTTAGCATTTTTTTTATATTTAGCACAAACTAACTTTTATGTGCTACATCGCATCCAACACCAAACCCGAAAAACAAATCGTTGAGCGTTTTGAAGCTACGATGCTTATTCCGGAGCTTTACGAACCTTATTATTTTGCTGCCGGTTATATGTACCCAAATCTTACCCAAAAACAAATTGAAGAGTTTATCCCGCACGCGTTTATTAACGAAGATTTTAAAGAACATACCGTTCCAAACTTTTACTCTCAAGATGTAGATACAAATTCTAAAAGAGTGATTCTGCCTAACTAAACTTTTTAAATTGCAAACTTTTCTTTACAAAAAGAAAAGTTTTGTCTATTTTTGTAATACAAAAACCAATAAAAAACCCACCTGTTACAGCAGATGGGTCTTAAAAAATTAATCTCCGTACGCTCGGAGTTCCTTAATCAGCACGATCATAAGGAAAATACATAACACTGTATTCATCACTATAAGTATTTGAGTACTAAATTAAAAACCTGAGACTCCTACCTCTCGGGTTTTTTTATTTTCCGAAGAATCAACCTAGATTAACTCTGTTACTAGGATTTATACAAATTTATTTATTATTCAACTCTGATAAAAGAGATCACGTTATAAAGCTTATTTAATCGTTTATAAAACAAATTTAAGCAATAATAACACACGTTATTTTTATTTATGTTAACTAATCTATTAAAGAAATTTTTTGCTTTTAATGAAATTTATACTTATGTATAGCAAATATAAGCATTAAATACACACCCTTATTTTTGAACAATGCCCAGATAATTCAGTAGTTATAAACAATCTGTGTATTAATAAACATCAATTTTTTTTATAAAAGAGATTACCCTATTGAATAAAAAAGAATAGAAATTTTATTTTTTAAATTTAAAAACCTAGCAATAACGTTAATAAAATCTTATTTTGTCATTGGATTTTTTACTTATATTTACACTTAATTTTTCTTCAAATGGCAGACTACTCTATCACGCAACACATTCCTGTCGCAGATCACGTGTACAAATTTCTACTCAAACGCTGCGGGTCTGATGCTATTGAAGCCTCGCGCACCAATTTTATCGGGAGTTTAATCTTATCGCTTCACGGTCGCAATACCGATGTAAAATATTCAAAGACCAGAAACTTCTCTAAAATTTTCAGCATAAAAGTTCCTTACAGTTTATACGATAAAACGGGAGTACACATTAGCGAGGTAAATGCACAACTTTTTAATGACCAGATCGACAAACTATTTAGAGATGAAATATTTGTGCATATGCTCATTAATAAAGATCAAGACAAAAAGCATTTTTTAAAAAGCTTAAAAAGCTTTCTTACCATTTACGACATTACTGAAGAAGACATAAAATTAGAAACGCTGCACCGAGATTTTAAGAGAAAAAAAGACGATTACGAAGAAAAATTAAGTGCTTAAAACCAACTGGGACAATTTTCGAGCCCTCGAAAATTGTCCCTAAAATATTTATCTATGATTTACGATTTATGCAACCTGTACAGCGATGAAAATTTTGATACCTTTCATCATATAAATATTATCGAAGTTTCACAGCTTCCAAAGTTTAATCACTTAGACAGCACCACCAATATTCTTCAAATCATCAACTCGTTGCCCGATGAGTTTCAAGCGATGCGCATCCCGCTAATGCCTGAAAAACATAGCGTAGACAGCAAAACAAGAATCAATAATCATAAAAAAACGTGGCAAAACAAAATAGACTTCCCATTACTCCCACAAGATAAAGCTTTGCTGCAATTGTTAGAAAGTTATAATAATAGACTGGTGATCGCTTTTTTGAGAAAATATAGATCCGCAAGATTATACGGAACCTCGATGCAACCCCTACTCTTTTCTTTTGAAGAAATGAACAGCCCAACCCCTGCCGGTATAAAAGGCTATAACATACAATTAGAGGGCGACACCTATGGAGCGCCCGTATATTTTACGCCTGAAGAAATTGGAAGCAACCCAATTATTCAAGGTTTAGCCTTCCCGTTGGCCGGTTCACTTTAATGTCCTTTTAACGCGCTTACTTCCCTTATAATATTGTGATTCAATAATAGTATCTAATTGAATCGCAACAGCGTGGCAAAACCAAAACCATATTTTAGTATTGTAAAAAACGAAGCCGATCGCGAGGCTACCATATATATTTATGGAGCCATCGGCGGGATTGATTGGAATACCTGGGAAGAAATTAACACGGCAAACACATTCTCTAAAGAGTTTCACGACATAGAGAAAGATGCCGACACTATACATATTCGCATAAATTCTCCCGGAGGTTATGTGTTTGAAGGTTTAGCCATTTACAACACCATTGTTGCTTCTAAAAAGAAAATCATTACCTATAACGATGGGCTTGCTGCATCGATGGCAGCACTTATTCTATTAGCCGGTGATGAAATTCACGCTTTTCAGAATTCGTTGTTAATGATCCACAATTCTAGTTCTGGATATTGGGGCAACACCAAACAAGTAGAAGAGCAACTAGAAGCAGGTAAAAAAATTGACAAAGCTTTAGGTAAATCTATTGAGGACCGTTTAGGTATTTCTCAAAAAGATGTGGAAGAAACTTACTTAAACTACAAAGACAATTGGTTTACCAGTGATGAAGCACAAGAAGCCGGGTTTTACGATAAAATTATCGACGGCAACGAAGCTTCGGTTCCAGAAGATATTATGAAATTAAATACTGAGCAGCGATTTAAAAAATATGCTGCGATGGCTTTCAACATTCCTACCACAAAATCTCAAACATCAAATCCTAGAAATACAATGAGCAAACCAAATTCTTATCCGAGTTTGGAAGCTGCCCTTGGTTTAGAAAATCCATTGGCAACCACTGAACACGGATCTTATTTAAACGAAGAGCAAAAAGCAGCTCTTGAGAAAGAACTTTCTGCGAATGCTACGACAATCAAAACCGCACAAGATGCGCAAAAAACGGCAGAAGATAATCTGGCTACAGAAAAAGACGAGCGTAAAAAAGCAGTAGACGCAGAAACGGCAAAAGTTACCGCAGCTACACAAAATTTACGTGATGCTGCCACCTTAGCCGGTGTAGAAAATTTAGCAGAAGACGCTTCTGCAGAAGACATCGCCAAAGCACTTACCGCACAAATTGAAGTGCTTAATGGTAAACCGGGAGCAACCCATACCACGGGAGGCGCTCAGGAAGACGACGAAGACGAGACTCCATCTTATGTAGATAAGTCAGCTTATAAATCAATGTTGAAATAATTCAATTTAAACCATGACAGTAGAAGACATTACTAAAGAGTTAGGGGAATACGTAAAAAGCAATGCGAAAGTAGTACCCGCTATGACTTATACAGATGAAGTCATCTTAAACAAATTCTGTAAAACGATTACCAAGGTTAAAGGAAAATATCCTTCTTGGCATAGCATTATGACTAATGTGGTTCAAGGCTATAAAAATGTTTGGCAATCACTTGGTGAAGCTCAATTAAAAAGCAAAAAACTTGAGGCTTTCCGCCAGAAAGTAAATTTTGAAATTGATCCGGATGATGTACAACATACATATTTAGCCGGTGATTATTATGATGAAGAAAAAGATCGTGTAAATATGCCGATCTCTCAATACATCATTGAAAAGGAATTAAAGCCAAAAGTAATTGATGATATTAACTGGTTATCAATTATGGCGGTTAGAGATGATGCAAATGCCGACGGTCAGTTTGGTAAGTCTTTAAACGGAATTAAACAAGTAGTTGCTAATGCAGTTGCAAATACCGACCACCCTGCCTTTAAAATTCCTTTATCTGCATTAACCGATTCAAATATCGTTGAAAGAACAACAGATTTTGAAACTAAGCTTCCAGAAAAGATCGCGCCTAAAGTTAAAGTGATTTTTGTGAGTCACGCTAACAAACAACGCTACATAAGAAATTATGTTGAAACTTATGGACAGAATCAATTTCAAAAAGATTCAACAAAAACTTTCTTCGGAAGAGAGATCGTTGGGTTACCATTCTTAGATGATGATACGATTTTTGGAACTGTAGATAATAACCTTGTGAAGTTGATTGATAAAATCGACAATCCTCCAAAAATTAATATGATTCAAGTTCAAGACTATATCATAAAATTATTTATGGAGTTCTGGTTAGGTTACGAAGTAATGGTTAACGAATTATTATTCGTTTCTAATTATTCAGATGTTACTTATGGTTTAGGTGATACTGATAAAAACCAATTGTATTTTGGAATTGATGGTGTTACTGCACCGTAATCTAAAAATCTAGTTAGATGAATAAAGCAGAATTAGTAAAAAGATGTGAAGAACTCGGGATTGCAATAAATCCCGAGAATATTCCTAAAAATGATGAATTAAAAGAACTCATCAATAACAAGGAAGCTGAGATCGCTGAAAGAGAAGAAGCTTCAGAAGAAACTGAAACCGAAGCCGAAACTAAAACCGAAACTGAAGAAGAAGTGGTTACTGAAACTTCAGAAGAAAGTGAAGAGGACGAAGAAGCAATTTCAGCAAAAGAAAAAGAAGCTGCGAGCGTATTTGAAGACGAACGCGGATTGAAGTGGGAATTTAAAAAGAGTGCTCCCAAAACCATTAATATCGACGGCAAACCGATGACGCAAGAAGAAATTCTTCAAACCAAAGACGTGATGGCCGAGTTGGTATATGGTAACTCAAATTTTTTAATTCAAAAACATTAAAAAATGTCAGATAACTGTACAGATACAATTCCTTTAGAGAATATAGATTTTTGTCCAAATACAGAGACAGCTCCCGGTGTAAGTGAAACTGGAGTATACGGTGCAGCAGTATCAGATTTTGAAACTATTGCCAAACCTGCAGATTTGAGTACTGCCACAGACTTAGCGAGCTTAGCAACTATTACTGAAGCGCATACTTTTAAAGAAGGTCGTGGTTTTCATAAAATCTATATTAATCCAGATAGTGGTTTAGTAGATACGGCTCACGGTGGTGAAAAAGGGAACTTGAGTTTAAATAACTCATTTACCGGTACATTACAAGGAACGGGACCAAAAACCGCAGGATATGTAAGAAAGTATAAAAATGTTCCGATGATTTACATTGTAAAAGAAAAGTCTGGAAATGTAAAACAAATCGGATCTGAACTTTCTCCGGCTTATATGATCGAGGTTACAGCAACTTCAGGACAAAAGCCAGGTGATAATAAAAATACGATCGTGAAAATTCAAGACACACAAAATTATGCTGCTCCAGAATATTCAGGAACGATTCAGGAATTTCCTGCACCAGCAACTCCATAATTGTAGATTATGAGTAAGTATTTTGATATCGAACCAGGGAAATATGACATTCCAAAAGTTGGCAAGGTGAACACCTTTAGCAAAGAAGTTTCAGACGAAAAAGCTTTAGCAATTTACAGACTTCCGAGAAAAATATTTCCTTGGATTAAATTAAATAAAGAGTCACTCGGCTATTTAAAAAAACAAAAGTTTGTAGCCGAAGATGTGGCGAAGATGATCTTAAACGCTCGCACGATTGAAGAAGTTGAACTTCTTGCAGAATTGAGCGATACGAAGAAAGTTGAAGGTGTGATCAACACCAAGTTAAACGCATTAAAAGCAGACAAATAATTTTATAGTTAGTTAATTTAAAAAAGCCACTGCATTTTGTAGTGGCTTTTTTTATAGGCTGTATCGAGCGTAGTCGAGATGTCCTTTTTAAAAGCTCTCGATCTTCTGAGTTTAGCATTATGAAAATAGAAGATTGGTTTACATCGATGGATTATGATTTGGGAGTAAAACTTTACCAAAATGCCCCAAATGCAAAAAATAGAACGCTCACTCAATTAAAAAGAGGTAAGAGCAATCGAAATATGTCTTTATTAATTAGTGAGCTGAGAAAGCTTAAAAAGGCAAATTTACCTCTAACTAAAACCACAAGTTCTACTAAAACCAAGCCTAAAAAGGTAAAGTTACCGCAAAACGATGCTGCTATTCATTTAGAGCTTACCAGAAAGCAACAAAAAGAAGATAGCGCGAAGAGTTACTTCCAGAAAATTAAATACGGTGAATTGCCGCCAGAACTAAAAATAAGATTTCGATTTCTGAAAGAGCTCTTTTACGATATGTGCGATTTAAAATATGCACTGAATGATTTACCGGAGGAAGCCGAAAATGAAGCCTTAGAGATCATTTTACAAATTGAAGATCTAGATGATCAGCGAACCAACATTTGGGAAGAACTGGAGTATTGGCAAACCCATAAAACGCTACTGCCCACAAAAACCGAAAATGATTATTCAGCCTTGGATCCGCAAAAGCTGTTATTGAAAAAAGCCAGTTTAAAATCTTCAATACATAAAATGAATAAACGCTTGGAAGCTTGGCGGGTAGCAGCATCAAATGAAACTGATAAACTGAAAATTAGAAAGATCAATCAGCAAATAGTACGTACAGAAAAAAAACTACATCAAAATAAAATCGACCTGCAGAAGATAGAGGATCTTCTATAAAAAACCCTCCTGCTTATCTAATAGTTTCTCACCACTTTAAATAATAAAACCTCAATCGGTCTACAGGAGGGCGTAATGCCTTCTGCCGATTGAGGTTTTTACTTAAAAAGTGGTGAGATTACAAATATATTAATAATTAAAATAAGATGAGCAAAACAATTACCGCGCCTTTAGAATGGCGCAATGAAAAACGAAAGGTCAAAGAGTTAGTTCCTTATGAATTCAACCCCAGAATTTTAACCGAAGAAAAGAAAGAACGCTTAATTAAAAGCATTGAGAAATTTAATCTTGCTGAAGTCCCGGCCATCAATACCGACAATAAAATAATTGCCGGCCACCAGAGAATTAAAGTCTTGATGTTATTGGAACGTGGCGATGAAGTTATCGATGTACGTGTACCAAATCGATCGCTAACCGAAGAAGAATTTAAGCAATACAATATTACATCGAATGTAGCTGCCGGATTTTGGGATACCGATGTTCTTGAGGAGCATTTTGCAGATATTGATCTGGAAGAATTAGGATTGATTGTAGGCGATATCGAACTCCCCGAAGATTTACTCCCGGAAGAACTTAACACCGAAGAAGAAAGTGATTTTGAACCAGAACCACCTGAAGAACCCATCACGGTGAAAGGTGACGTTTACGAGTTGAAAAGCTTACAAAAAGGTATTACTCACAGAATTATTTGCGGTGACAGTAAACTTCCTGAAAACTTTACAGAAGTTTTACAAGGTGAAGGTATTGATCTAACCGTTACCGATCCGCCTTACAATGTAGATTACCAAGGTGGCCAGAATAAAAAACGAAATAAGATCGCCAATGATAAAATGGAAGCAGATTCATTTTATCAATTCTTAGAAACTTATTATTCATTAGTTTTTGAACATTCAAAAGCCGGAGCTGCAATTTATGTATTTCACGCAGATACGGAAGGCGTTAATTTTAGAAAAGCATTTACAGACGTAGGCTTTAAACTTTCGCAATGTTTGATCTGGAAAAAGAATTCTATCGTTTTGAGTCGTCAAGACTACCATTGGTTGCACGAACCTTGTTTATATGGTTGGAAAACCGGAGCTGCCCATAATTGGTATTCAGACAGAAAACAACGTACCGTTTTAGAATTTGACAGGCCTTTAAAAAGTGAGGACCATCCCACAATGAAACCAGTACCACTTATTGAATACCTGGTTAAGAACTCAAGCAAACAAAAACAAATTGTATTCGATGGTTTTCTAGGTTCCGGCTCCACATTAATTGCTTGCGAAAAGAATTGGAGACAATGCCGAGGAATTGAACTTGAACTTGCCTATTGTGATGTAAACGTTAAGCGCTGGGTAAAATATATGCGAGAAAATCATCTGCAATTTGAAGTAGTTAAAAACGGACAAAAATTAAAATCTGAAGAAGTTAATAGTTATGAATAAATATCACAAAGCCTTAAATAAAATCATCCAAAAAGGGCAAATTCAAAATAACAAAAAAGGGAAAATAAAATATTTACTGAATTATAATCTGCATTTAGAACCAATTGATTTACTTGATATTTTGGAAGGTCATGCGATTGCCAGGAATAAATTAAAAAATGAATTAGAGCTATTTCAAAAAGGGGAACGATTAACCGAAAAGTATCGTGAGGCCGGAATTGAATGGTGGGATTACTGCGGTCCTATTTTAGTGAACTCTTACCCGACCTATTTTGAAAAGCTCCCACCGCTCATTAGAAAAATAAACCAGGAAAAAAGAAATAGTAAAAATTATGTATTGTTTCTCGGTGCTACCGAT
The DNA here is from genome assembly GCF_019311235.1 of Mesonia aestuariivivens. GTDB lineage: Bacteria > Bacteroidota > Bacteroidia > Flavobacteriales > Flavobacteriaceae > Mesonia > Mesonia aestuariivivens. Next base: position 45,568 of record NZ_JAHWDF010000011.1, read on the forward strand.
GCGGAAAGTAATCAGCAACCATGTTTAAGTTTAATTCAGTTTCAAATCGATAATGGTAAGTTAGTATTAAGCGCCTACCAAAGAAGTAGTGATGCAAACTTGGGATTGCCCGCAGATATCTATCATTTGTATTTGATAAGTAGGCAAATAAATATGCAATTAAAGAGTATTAATTTATTCCTGGGCAATGTTCATATTTATGAAAATAATCTTCAGAAAACTAAAGAATTATTGAAGGGTGAAAAGGTAAGATTTAGTTTAAATGTTTAAGAAAACAATAGCTTTAATTTAGCTTTATAAACTATAAATCAACGAATTATATTGTTAACTTAGATGTAGTATTAACGCTTAAATAATTAAAAATGAAACTTTATTTAGTACCTAGAAATTTAACTAAAGACCCAATTAACAAACAAGGTCAAATCGGTATTTTTCAAAAACAAGAAGATGATATCATCACCTTAAAATTTGCAGACGGACAAATTGGAAAATATTTTGAAGATGCAGTAAATGAAGTAGAAGATGATTGTTACAACCCTGAGTTTTTATTTCAAACTGAAATGGGGTTTTTACTTTCACTAATTGCACAAGGAAAAATCGATGCAAAAGAAGCTGCTAAAAAGGAATTAGCACGAAGAGGTCTGGATGAAAAATTAAATTTTATAGGATAGATTGTAATAAGCTTCCTTAAATAAAAAAACAGCCGTTAAAGAACGGCTGTTTTTTTATTCATAAAATAAGCATACGCCGTTTTCTCCGGGAAAATCTCTCTTCCTGTTTCTTCATCAATTTCCGGTGGTATCGTATAACTGAAAATTTTAAAGCCTAACTCCTGTAGTGCTTCAAATACATCTTCCTCGTAAATATATTGCCCCGGTAAAATCCTTGTTATTTTATTGGTGATTACAGAAAGTGAAAGTTTTTCAGTTTCATCGTCGGCTTCGATCGGTGAGCTTATGGGCTCAAAATAGGTCTCCAGAAAACTTCTTATTTCCTGGTCCCAATCTAATTTTGGTAATGACATAAGTGTGGTGAGATTTATATTTAGCTTTCATATTATCATTCTCATATTTTAAAAATCAAAATATTGATTTTCAGTTTTTTAACCCTAAAAATACTTTTTTAGAGTTTCATTTTTTCGCCGATTGAACACGCCGTGACCTATACTCGTATGACTTTTGCCGTTTAAAAATTCAGGGAAATATGAAACGGGGTTTAGAATGTCGAGATTGGGAGGTCTTCGGTTTTGACGTAATTACCAACATACTTATCCCAGAACATTTCAAAGATGGGATAATCAAAGGTATCACTCAAGTGGGTAGCGTGTTCTTGCTCCACCTTCTTTCTTTGTTCAGGACGTTTATCTTTTTCGATACCACGTCCTCGATCATATGCTTCTGCGTGTTCTAATGAAACGATCAGGTTGGGGCAGTTGGTTTTATTGATTCTAATCTTGGGCAGTTGCTTTCGTCCATCATCCTTAAGCATTATATTCAATAATCTGAATTTATCTACATAACTCGGGTTTAAACCGGTGGTCATATTGTGAACGGTCCAACCGTGATTCTCCATGATTTCTTTAGCCTGGTCGGCAAAAGTCATCTTACTATTTGCGGTCCGATTATTACCTGTGCGGTCATAATAAAAGTAAACCGTTTTGTTTTGATGGCTTGAATAGTATGGCAGGAACTCTTCAATAAACAAGTGGTCTAAGATCTTGGGTGACTTCACGAAGAATTCCTTCAATACATACCAAGTATTGTCTTGTAGTTGGTGCACGGTCATTGCGTTAATATTTGCACCCCAATCTACAGAGATAATCAAAGGCTCAGACTTAATTACATCTGCATCCTGCTTTGAGTTAAAATGCTTATCATCATTGGTAAGCGGGTCGCCATTAATATCGCATAAAGGAATACTCTCTAAATAATCGTTGTCTTTATTCGTGTAGTAGTGATCTTCTGTAAGCTGCGGGTAAAAACCGTCTGCTATTTCTTTAGGACGTATATTCAACATCTCAGCGTTGTAAATCAACTCACTTGAATAAGAGTCGCGCATGTACTCGAAATAGTCACTACGTACATTGTCAAGGTTCCAGTGAGCCGTAGCAGAGTGAAAGAAATACTTATCAGGTTGTTTTTTAGCCAACTCTTCTCCATCAATAAACCACTTCCCTTTTTTTGTTAGTGGAGTCGAGCTTACGTAGGTTTCAGAAAGTAGCCAAGGGCTATCGCCATAAATACCGGTTTTGCTCGCACGGTTGGTGTTCTTTACGTTTATCGATAGCTTTTCATTGTCAAGAAGCGCAGCTTCATCAGCAAGAATACCAGAGGAATTAATACCACGTCCACCATTTGAACTATTAGGATTGTCTAATCCTACCAGTTGAAAAACGGTACCGTTAGAGAAATGAATTATATTCTTCCAATGGTTTGGTTTTTCGTAAGGCATTTTAAACCCCATTCGTTTACCTTGGCTTGAGCCAACCACATAATCAACATCTTCATAGATGCCAAAAAATTCAAGCGCCGCCTTGGTAGATTTTAATGTATTCGAGAGTACTTGCGCATAAGTGTTCCCAACTAAAATAAAAGTGGCACGAGGTAAATGTTTTACCATCATCAACATAAAGTAAGCGAGAATGGTACTTTTACCGGTACCACGCCCCCACTCTAAAAACTTTACTTTTGCCTTGGCCATAATGGCAACCATCTGGGCAAAATTCAAGGTGATCTTCCCGCGTTTACCTCTTATCTTCTTCGCCATCTTCAGAGGTATTTTTTAATTCTTCAAAATCAATCTCTACGGTATTATCAACATTCATATTGACTGCGCCTCCACTTGCTAAAATTTGTTTAATCAAGCGTTCTTGTTTATTGCTCATAATTATATTGTAATCTTGAGCTGCGATTTTATCTAGATCGATAGGCGATTCTTCCTCGTGAAGTCCTAAAAGTTTATCAATTTCTTTATCTACCTTATAAGCCAGTTCGAGGTCTCCCTTTTTTAATGCATTTTGATAAAGTTTGTGTTTTCGTTCAATAGAAATATATCGCCACGCTTCCCGATCAAATCTTTTAAAGGATCCGAATAACATTTCACATCGTTGCACATCTCGATAGGCAGTCGCTTTGCTAATGTCAAAAAGTTGCTGAAGCTTCTTTGCAGCATCTTCCGGACTTCTAAATTCCAAAAGCATAGTGAATGCAGCTTCCCATCGCTTCTTTAATTTCTTATCGGTTTCAGATAAACGAGCCAGACGAACTTCTTCAGGCGTCTTATCGTCCATATAATACGCGAGAATGTTTTCAAAATGCGTGTCGCTCGATGCTACTTTTAATTCGTTGTTATTCGCCAATTTTTGCAGGTTTTACTGTAAAAGTGCATCGCTAAAGAGCGATAAAAAAGGACAGGCGCTTTGCTGTCCTTTTTTGATGACTATTGCCGTGGCATATTCGTATTATGAAAGAAACCGTCTACCTTAAAGATGTACTAGAAGAAATGCGTACGCCAAACAAAGAAGGCCGTGCCATTAAATTTGATATTGCAGTTAGAAGTTTCAATAAGTTCAGCAAAGAAGGCGGTAAATTTTACCGCTACGAGAATGCCAAATTGGTGATGAATGAAAAAGGGAACGACCCCGACAGTATTTACGCTCTTCAAAATTTCAAGCCTTCAGAAAAGCGAGAAATCGTCAAGAAGAACCCCAACCACTTCAGCAATAAGACTAGGAATATAAAACTGGAAAACGGCAATATCAAGAAGATCAACATTAAATACATCATCGAGTTCAACGGCAAACACGTAATACCATAATGACACACGTTAAGCACATCAATAAGCATCTTAGTTACGGAATGGGTACCACTGCAGCATTTCAAATAGATAGCAAGAAGGACCATACCTATATTAAGCCGGAAGAAAAAACCATTAATGCTTCGGGTAAAATTGCAAAGTGGGGCGACGATAACCGCTACCCTCAAAATTTTCTGGCAACCGTACGTAAAAATGGTGCTGCCGGTGCTTCGTATAGATTTCTCAAAGCAACGCATTATGGCCAGGGATTCAAACTTCATCGTTTAGATTCTACAGACGATGGCAAAGAGCAAAAACAAATTGTGCCGGTATCTTCAATCCCCGATATCAACCAATTTTTTAAACGTTCGAAAATGCAACGTTTTTGGATTGAAATAATTCACGATCTCGAAACCTTCAACATTGCCTTTCCAGAGTTTGTGTTAACTAATGATTTCAGTAAAATTCATTCAGTTAGGAGGCAGCAGACCGCAAAAATGCGATTCGAGCTAATCAATGAAAAATCAGGATTAATAGAAAACGCTTACTTCTGTCACAATTGGAAAACATCTACAGATCCAGACGATAAAAACTATGTACGAAAAATACCGGTGATGGACTCGTATTTTTCTGCGGAAGAAATTAAAGAGTATTGCAAATCGAAGAAGATCCACAAATTTGTAATGCCCATCTTTTACCCTTTGATGGATGAAGTTTATTATCCAGAACCCGATCACCATTCTCCCTACCGTAACGGATGGATGGAAGTGGTTAATAACATTCCTGAATACAAAAAAGCATTCTCTAAAAATCAGCTGAACATCAAATATATGGTGTACATCAGCGAAGAATACTTTTTACGCACTTATGGATCCGACTGGGATAAATTCAAACTCGATAAGAAAAAAGAAATTCGTCAGAACTTAACCGATTCGATTGATGATCATTTGGCCGGTAACAAAAACGCAGGAAAATCGATACAAACCACCGTTTTTAAGGACCGTGAAGGTAAATGGGTAAAAGGTATTGAAGTGGTACCACTTGAAACCAAAAACGATGGTGATGGTAAAGGTTTACTCGATGCCGGTACCGGAAACCAAGAAATTATGGGAGCCATCGGGACCGATCCAAATTTAATGGGTACGGGAATACCCGGCAGTAAACTTGGTGGAGAAGGCGGTTCTAACAAACGCGAAGCCTTTAGCATTCTGAATTCATTATACAAACCTAAACGTGAAATCACTTTAGATTCTTGGCGATTTCTAAGAGATTACAATGGGTGGGAAGAATCGCTCGAAGGCGCATTTGCTGTCGAAAACCTTACCACCTTAGATAAAAACCCTACAGGAACTCAAACAGAAATGTAATGGCAACACTTGTAAAATCTATACAAACGGTACAAAAACACGCAACGGTAAGTTATAATGCGAGTTGGAATGTTTTTGAACCTTACATCAAACAGGCTGAACGCAAACACTTAAAACCTGCTATTAGCCGAGAATTATTAAGTGCTCTAATTGCTGAAGAAACTCCCGAAGGTTTACGAGCAGATGTTATTGAGCTACTCGAAGAAGCAGCTGTAAAATTAGCATTATTAGCATATAGTAAAACTGCGATCATATCAATTGGTGATAGTGGCTTAATGATTTCTCAAAGCCAAAACTCAAAACCTGCAGAATGGTGGCAAGTGCGAGACTTGCAACGAGAGCTATTCAAATCGGGAAGCGATGCGATCGATGAAGCGCTTGAGATTATGGAATCTTCAGAAACCGACTTTGAAGAATGGGTAAACACCGAGAGCTATACCAAATTCAAAGAACTGTTTACACGTCAAACTAAAGACTTTCAGCGATGGTTCAACATCAATAACAGCCGTCTTACTTTTCAGCAATTAAGGCCACACCTCCTAAAGGTAGAAGATAAATATTTTTCAGCATTGCTAGGAAATGAGACGGTTTTTCAAATAAAAGGAGGGATTAATCCTGAAGAAAAGAAAGCACTTGAAATTTGCCAATCGGCTCAAGTAATGCTTTGCTTGGCAGAAGTTGCCGAAGAAGGTTTATTTCTCATCGATCGCAGCGGGCTGTTTGTTGTTTCCGATGAAGTACAGGGTGAAAGTAAGCAAGGATTAAGTCAGCGAGAGCGAGAAAACTTCAGTCTCAAAAAACAGCAAGACGGCAACGAATATTTAAGAAAGTTGGTGAACTACCTCAAAGACAATCCAGAGGTTTTCGTGCAATACGCTCTAAAAGCCGACACAGAGAAAATTAACCCGGTTTACAATACGAAAAGTACAGTCAGTTTTTAATGTCCTTTTTTAAGGTGTTAGCAAAACAGAAATTCGATAAAAATTATTATAAATGAGTGCATTAAGGGCCAGTGAAGAATTAGCGGAAAAAACGAATGTAAATCCGTCAGTGAATAGACAAAAGGAAGCTACTGCAGAAGATTTTAGAGAGATCGCTCAGATTTTTGAACATCACGCCAACCGCCTTGATGAACTTCAAAACGAATTATACCATGCCGATTTTGTAGGCTACTTTGGCAGTTTGTCACTTTTACAAGCTACTTACCCAAACGCTCCGGAAAATGCTTTTGCTATTATTGTTAATGGCTCAAACATTCCACAGCAAATTTACCGATGGGAGAATGATGAGTGGACACTAATATTTGGTACAGATGCATTAGTAAGTTATAATACTAAATCACAATTTCCTCTACAGGGGGTTACCGACAAACTTTATTTTGCCAGAGATTCTATGAAGTTGTATTTGTGGTATAACAGTCAATACTTATGCATAAATGAAAAAGAATCTCTCTTTTACGATCAACTAGATTTCATTCTAACAGATGTAATCGCTAATGCAAGCAATCAATTTTCTGGCGCTAATTTCTATATTATAGAAGCTGACCAAGAATCAACTCCTTATCATTTTGCAGTGAAAAATAGCTTAGCCGGTAGGTTTACTGATTTTGCAATTCAAATTATAAATGCAAGTGGTCAGCGCCAAGATTTAAAAGGTTTTGATTTTGAATATAATGGCTATAAAATATGGAAACTTCCAAATATAACTAACTATTCTGACCTTCAAAACAATCCATTTCAGGTTTGGTTCTATAACGATTCATCAATTCGCTACGACATAGAGCAAGATCTCACGCCCCCACAACAACAACAAGCTCAAGAAAATATCGGGTTAATTTCCGATGAAATACCCGACTGGACGAGCGAAGCAGAAAACGAAATTAATTTTTAAATATGAATTTTTCAGAAAAAATAATTCAAAATATAAGCTCTTTCAAAGCTTTCATTGTAGCGAAATTAAACCTGCTAAAAAGCTACATAGATGCCAATGAAGTTAAAATAGCTGATTTGGAAGGGATGGTTTTGTATGCTGACATGGCAAATCAAAAAATATTAATTAGAAATGCTTCAGGTGTTTTGATTAGTGAAGTCGGTGTAGGATGGTTAAATAACGAGGGTACCACTTTCACTTATAATGAAAGTACTGAAAAGCTAGAATTGAGAAATGATGCGGATGAATTGTTGAGTGAAATACCCGTTAGTTCATTCGTTTCAAACCTTGCAAAATCTATATCGCTCTCAGGAAGCAATCTTCATTTGAGAGATACAGAAAATAATATTCTAAGTTCGGTTACTTTTCAAATTACCAACATACAAGGATTGCAAGCAGCACTTGACCTAAAAGCGAATGATTCGGAAGTAATCCACAAAACAGGAAATGCAGACCAATTAATAACTGGAAATGATACAGAAGTAGAAAATTATACATCTTACGGATTAGGCGTATTTAATCTGCCTGTCAGACCTCTTGTTGATGGTGTTGTGACTTACGGTGAGTCAGGTATTTACGCTGCTGGCGAAAACACGAGTTTTCTCAACTCTCCCAGATACATATCTCTTTCAAGGAATAATCAAACTTTTGCCCTTATGTTTTCGATAAGCACAAAAAGGGCTGGGCTTCAATTTTTTGACGGAACACAGGAGGAAATATGGCATAGCGGAAAATTCACGCAAACCGAAATAGACCAATGGAATGAAGCTTATAGTTGGGGGGATTTCCGTGATTTTGGGTTAGGTGCCAATGCACCAGCAATTAGTGATTTAGATAGTGTTGCTGAAATATCGAGCTTAAAAAGTGGTTTTTACTCAGCACAGGGGACCACGTTAGGTAGACCACTTGGCGGTGGTGGTACTGTAATGATCATTAAACATAGTACTGGGTTTTTCTCAATTACATATAGATATATTTCAGATGGTGGTACAGTTCGCACCTTAGAAAGAAAATTGTCCAACGGTGTGTTTTCAAATTGGAAAAAAGTTTGGAACGAAGAAGATTTCACCCAAACCAATATTAACGAATGGAATGAAGCCTTTCTCAAAACACCAGTTGCAGTTTCATTCACTGGTGATTCAAACCCAACGTTAACGATCACAAGGCAAGATGGTACACCATTAACAGCTTCGTTATTAGCTAACCAGCAATTAGAATTCACGGACGATGTGATTAATTCTGGTAGCTTCAACGATAATAATGATGGTGTTATCATGATTATTACAGCAGATGGAAAGATCATCGATTTTTCTATTGATGGTCGCTATTTACTTCTTTCAGACCCAAGAATCGCTCAATGGAATACAGTCACGCAAAAAGCGAATGCTGACGACTCAAGATTTCACAACCATGGAAATAAGACGGTACTCGATCAGATCACGCAAGAAAAATATAATAGTTGGGAAGAGCAAAAAACAATAGATCCTGCAAATATTTCTGAAAGCAAACCCTATTCTGGTAAGCTTATTAATGTAGGTGTTATTTTCAATTCCAATTATACAGAAAACAGTATAGTGTATCTCACAGCAGATAATAATTGGAAATTAGCTTCCGTGGCAGATAATTCAGCCACAAAAAAATTAGCTATGTATGTAGGTGGTGTGTTGTTAACTGAAGGCATTGTGCAAATTGGATCAAACTCTTATGGCACAGGAAGCTCAATCTATCTATCTACAAATGGAGAGATTACAGACCAGCCTGTAACTGCAGCTAATCAATATAATAGAGTTGTAGGCTATTATCTAGGAGATAATATCGTGGAATTTTCTCCAGATAACACTTGGATTCAAAATAATTAAGAAATGATTATACAGGCTACAAATATATATGCGATGGATTCTGGTCGTGTGCCTAATACAAGTTATTGGGGAGATCTTAGAAATACTTCTTATTACGCTCATCTAGACAACAATGTGTTAGGCTGTTATCTAGGAGATAATAATAACCAATACACAATCACTAGAGGGTTGATGACTTTTGATGTTTCTGCCATCTCTTCAATCCCTGAAAATGCGTCCGTAAAATTAAAAGTAAAATTGAACACGTTACAAGGCACTAGTATTTCAACTTCTACTGTATCATTTTGGGATGGTGATTTGAGCAATCAAGATGGAGGCTCTATAGAGGCTAACAGATTCTCTGCTTACTTACAATCTCAAACTCGATTATCAGATATAGTAGAAGTTAGCGATGAGCGTGTATATACATTTACCCTCAATGATAACGCAAGACAATCTATAATCAGTCAACAAAATATTTGGCACCCCACTCTAATTAATGAAGATTACGATTGGGGCGATACTCCACCACCGCCAATACAAAGTAATTTAATTGGTGTGTACGGCACAGATCTAGCAAGCGCTCAATTAGTGATAGAAAACTTACCCAAACCATTGAGCCTTGAGAACTGGTCTAATATGAATGGGATCTTGAGAAATAATATTGAAAAAATAAATAGTTAATGAAAACAATTATAGACAATTGGGAATGGTTTATTGGTGTTTTGGCGCCAGTTATTACTTTTTTCACGGGCTACAAATTCAGAAAAGCAGATCTTCAAAAATCGGAAGCTGATGCATTAAGCAATGTCCAAGCTGTTTATGATACGCTTACCAAGCAAATCAAAGAAGATGTAGACCATCTTAGAAATGATTTGAAAGAAGTGAAGATTGAAAACAGGGATCAGCGAAAGTCTTTGATGTTACTCCAAGAAGATAATAGAAAGCTTCACCGTGAGATTTCTAAGTTAATGAGCGAAAACAGTCAGCTGAAAGAAAGACTAGCCAAGCTTAGTGTCGAAAATGAGAAATTACGAGAACGCTTAAAAAATAAATAAGATGAAACTACACATTAACCGTTACAGCCACGAAGAAAAGCAAACCATCGGAAAGCTGTTTGTTTTGAACAATAACAACGAAGTGAAAGCAGAATTTGATTGTCTTGAACTTCCGTGGAAAAATAATCAACAAAACATCAGCTGCATTCCTGAAGGTATATATCAAGTCAAGAAGCGAACGAGCCCAAAATTTGGAGAGCATTTTCACGTGCTTAATGTTCCCGGAAGATCTTACATTCTAATTCACAAGGGGAATTACTACACCGATATACGCGGATGCATTTTACCTGGTTTGAATTTGAGTGATGTCAATCGTGATGGTGTGATCGATGTAACAAATTCTACTCAAGCAATGGCGCAGCTATTGAAAATGATGGGTAGCGAATTTCAATTAAAAATCACTTCAAAATGAAAATAGATAAAACCTCAGTTTTCGCACTTGTTTTGGTTTTCGGATTAATAGCTTCTGTAGCTTACAACTATCAGCAATCAATCGAAAATAAAGCATTGAAGAACAGCAACTCGATCATCGATAATCAGCTTGAAGAAAAGAAAGAAACCAACTTCATTAATATCGACAGCCTTGATGAAGTGAAAGAAAAGATCCTCGACAGCATCGAAATTTTGAGAGCTGAAAAATTAACTATCCAAAAGCAAATGTCAAACCTTGACAAAAAACAAACTCAAGATGAAAAAGTTATTCGCAATATGCGTGATGCTGATAGCATTCAACAGCTATTCTCAAGATACTATCCAGATCACGATTGAGCAAGCAAAAGATGCAATTGTAGCCAAGCAACAAAACCGAACACTCAACAAGAAGTTGATGATGTTAGAAAGTGGCTATGCCAACCTTGAAGATCATCTGCGATTAATGCAAGAAGCACTCGAAAATGAGCAAATGAAATTTAATCTTCTTCAGGAAAATTACAACATTCTCAACACGCAATACGAAGCCGAAAAAGCGATCAAACCAAAATCGAAATGGTGGGAGTTTGTTTTGCTTGGTTTGGGTGCTTTCGGTCTTGGGTTTACGGTTGGGAGTTTGTAGGAGAAATTCATCCTAAAAAACTTTTTTTAATTATTTGTGTGATTTATTTGCACACAATGTAAAAAGGTCTTATATTTGAAACATCAAACAATAAGTAATACATTAAAACTCGGAAATTATGGAAACTAGAAACAGATTAGTAAATCAAGAAACAAAAGAAAATTATTCATCACAAGATAGTGCAGGAATTTGGGAATATTATATTGAAGAAGGAGTTTTAAAATCTTCTGTAATTGGAGGTATTTCGGGCGATGATTTAGAACCGTCAGAAAATTGTGATAGCTTAGAAGATTTTGAAGCTGAAATTTCAGAACAGTTTACAGATCCTAGAGAAGATGAAGTTGAATTAGCTTTTTCCGGGTTGACCGAAGAAGAAAGAAAGGAGCAAGATAATTGGATTAAACTTAGGAATTTAATTAATAACGGTTATATAGTTCACGATCCGCAAACGGGTGAAGAATGGTTAACTAACATGGATGATTTATATATCATGACATATACCAATGGTGATACTTCAGAATGGAACACGGAAGAAGCAAAAGAAAGCGGAGTTGAATATGATGCTGAAGGTTATGTTCCTTCAGAGGTACAGGCTGGATATGTTAAAAAAGAAATTTACTACCAAAAAAACCAAGAAGTTAATAACCCTTGCGCATTATATGAGTTTGAAGTAACAGACGAAATGATTAGATGTAATAATGTAAATTAAAAAATCCGAGTCCCCGGCGATAACTTCAAAGGGGTTCGGATTTTTCAATTAATAACTCACTTAATTTAAACATTACGGAAACTATCACAATAAAATTTATCGAAGAAAAATGTTCGAAGAAGGAGAGTCTTTAAATAATCTAAACGAAGAAATTTTTAAATAATTGGATATTCACGAAAAAACCGTTAAAATTATAAAAGATTTCGGCTTTACTGGCCGTGGGAAAATCCCTGAAGTTTTGGGAATAAGCTATTCATTGTTCAATAATAAATTAAGCGATAAATCTAGAAATAAATTTTCTGAGAAAAATTATAAAGACCTTGTAAACTGGCTGAAAGATGAAGTAAAAAAACTTTAATAACTCTCCCATTCAATAATCCAACCGAATGTCGGCAACTCTTCATTGTGCAGTACTAAAATAGTTTCGTAATCTCTCTTATTATTCTGCACCGAATAGCTGTAATTTAAAAACGCCCGATTATGATACCAGGTAACTTTAAATCGTTCCATTCTCTTTGGCATTTCTAAACCTTTCATTTTACAGGCTTCCGCTAAGCGCACTTTACCGACCTTAATTAAAGTTTCTTTAATCGCTTCTGGGTGCGTATTTACGAAGGTTGGTTTTTTCAATTATTCCTGTCCTTTTTAAAAATTGAGTATTGCGCCAATTTAGCAATATGAAAATTAATATCAAACTACCGCAAACTTGGAACGAGCTTTCAGAAAAGCAATTGCAACATATTGCTGAAGGCTTAGAACATTATCGAAAACTACCCGAAGAAAAACAAGCCCATCCAAAATTTATCCAGAGGTTATACTTGCATCTCATCAAAAATTTACTGCGCGAGAATAGTTGGTTCAAAGTAAGAATTGCTTTACGACAAATACCGCCTTCGACCTATTTAGATCATTTTCAGTTTTTATTGAGTGAAAATAAACGGCATCAATTCCCGAAAGCTTTCAAACTCAAAGGTAAAACCTACTTCCCTCCTGCCGTTCGATTGCAGAATGTAAAAATGAAGGAGTTTTCATTTGCCGATACGCTTTTTTATCATTGGCGAGAAACCGTAAAGATCGATTACCTCAATTTACTTTGCGCTACCCTCTACCGCAAAAAAGGCGGTGAAAGTGAAATCGATAAACGTAAACCTTTTGAAAAACTTCTGGTCCAAAAAGAAGTCAGTTTGTTTGCAAAAATGCCTTACCGACAAAAGTTGGCCATCGCTTACGCTTACGAAGGCTCTCGAAATTACATCATCGGTTTATATCCACACGTATTCCCAAAACCAGTTGAAGCAGAACAGGATCCCGAGCAACCAAAAACCAAACCGGTTAAAGCCACTTACACGCCATTTGGTAAGTTGATCCATCATAAAGTTGGCTTCGATACTTCAAAAATTAAAGAGACCGAAGATCTTACGATCAATGAGTTCTTAAGTGTCTACGAAAATGAATTAGTCGAAATCGAAAAACAAAAACACTAATGGAAAACCAAGCCTTTACCCACAAACCTATTGTCGATTATTTTGAAAGTCTAAACGAAAAGTTGATTGATTTTAATGAAAATTCATTCTTCCGTATGGATCTAGACGAATTATTCGGGGCTTTTAGATCGGGCATAACATTCCCTTGTATGACCACAGAATCACCAGAAGGTGATGCTGGCGAAAGCACGCTTTCAAATTCTGTAATTGGTCGGTTTTGGGCGTTTACCATCTACCAAAACCCCGAACGTAGTAATGCTCAAGAGCAAAACCAAATGCTTGATGAGTGCGAGCGCATTGGTTTAAAAATAGTTTCTCGTATGCGTTTTGATGCTCGAAACCCGGAGCATCTTCTTTACAATAAATTTAAAGCTGCCTCGGTAAAGTGGGTTAAAGTAGGTCCCGTCTTTACAGAAAATTTGTACGGCTATCGTTTCTCTGGAGAGTTCAAAGATAACGAAGCGCTAAAGATAAAAGCAGAAGATTGGAGCGACCTCGATACCGTGTGTTAATTGAGTCTGCATCGAGCGTAGTTAAGATGTCCTTTTTTTAAATAGGAGTACTCGCCAAATTGCTTAAAAATTGAGCAATGGCCAGAAACGCTGAGCAACAAAAAATATTCAATAAAGAACGCTACATTGGGCGTAAAGCTGCAAAAATGGCTCAGGACTATGTCTTGCAGTTGCTCAAGCAAAAATTACATATTCGCAACCAAGGAGATCCCAAGAACGATATCAAACCCATTTTAGAGGCAACAAAAGTAAAAGCTAAAATGGGCGATTTCCGTTTGTTAGGCTTAAACTTTACTTCTTCTAAAATAGGTTTTATTCAGCATTTTGGTTTTACAGGAACTCGCGGAGCTTCAACCGTAATTTTAGAAGCCGAGCGATATCATAAAAATGCCACGCAGCGTGATTCCTCGAGTGTTAATCTTCCTTCAAAAGATTTTTATGAAAACATCTACCAAAAAAGTGGCGCTATTGATTACCTGGTTAAAGCCTTGGCAGAAACAAGAATCGATGCCGTAAAAGCAACGGTTAATAGTCTGGTTGTTCAACTTAATACACAAGACGATGGCCGTAAATAATTCTCAATTCAATCTTACCATTCGTGTAAATGGTAAAGAGGTAAAAAACACCCTTAACGGAGTTGGTAAGGAACTTCGCTCACTACGTTCGCGTACCAAAAACTTAACCGAAGGCACAGAAGAATGGCATCGCGCGAATAAAGAACTCGCCAAGACAGAGAAGATTTACGATGATATGAAAAAAAATCAGCGTGAACTTCTTAATGAGACTAAAAAAAACATTACCGCTCAAGAAGATCACAATGCCACGCTTAACGAGTTTGGGGGTAATATCTCACAAGCTTTCCAAGCCTTAAAAGCAGGTGATCTCGTTGGTTTTCGTACAGCAATGTTTGGAGTAGCCGGTGGATTAAAAGCAGCTACAAGAGCCGGGCTTGCATTTTTAGCAACTCCTATCGGTATTGGAGCTGCTGCATTAACCTCAATAGTTTTAGGGGTTAAAAGATGGTTTGACTACAATAAAGAAATTGCAGAAACCATAAAGCTTACTGAGCAACTTACAGGTTTTGACGGTCGGCGTTTATCTCAATTTCGCGCTGCTGTTCAAGCAACTTCAGAAACTTTTGACAAGGAATATAACGAAGTTTTAAAAAGCGCTAATTCGCTCGCCAAACAAATGGGCATCACCCAAGAAGAAGCACTAGATTTAATTAATCAAGGCTTTGTAAGAGGCGCAGATGCTCAGGGAGATTTTTTAAGTAAGTTAGAAGAATATCCTGTGCAATTTAAAAATGCAGGTTATTCAGCACAAGACTTTATCGATATAGCTACTCAGGAAGCTACCGGTGGCATCTACAACGATAAGTTGATCGATGCTATCAAAGAAGCAGATCTTGCTTTAAAAGAAATGACCCAAACGCAAAAAGATGCTCTAGAAAACGCTTTCGGTAAAAAATTCGCAGAAGAATTAGCTAATGGATTACAAACAGGAAAATTAACTACTGAAGATGCTATTAATTCTATAATTTCTAAATCTAATGAACTCGGTTTAAATCTTCAGCAAAAACAACAACTGGTTGCAGATGTATTTAAAGGCGCAGGTGAAGATGCCGGTGGTTTTGAAGAAATTATTAAAAACATAAATGAAGCATTTGACGAAGAAAATAAAAAGCTTAATGAAAACGAAGAGGCTACTCAACGTTTAGTTGATGCTAATACAGAATACGAGCAGGCATTAGCAGATTTGTTTGATGCTTCGCAAAGTGGTTTTCCGGCAATGCTTTCAAACCTTGAAGCTATTACTACAGAAATAATGACTGGAGTTCTTGAAGGTTTTAGGTTGATGTTTACTTCAATTGAACAATTAAAAGAACAGGCAGGTTTAGACGGGCAAAGTGAAGCTGTAAAAAGAATCACAGAAAACGTAAAAGAGTTTGGCACTACTTACGATGAGGAGGCTAGAATTCAAATGGAAGCAACCGCTAAGAATATTGAGCGCTTAAAACAAAAAGTTACAGAAGAAGAAGATAAGTGGTTTGGCGATCCTGAAGAATACAAAGTGCAGCTTTCTAAAGCAGAAGCTTACTATGAAGAACTTAAAAAAATTGCACAAGGTACTAGTAAAGAGTTAGAAATATATTTAAAAGAAACAACTCCAGATAATTCTAACTCAAAAAATTTAGGTGCTAAAAAAACAGAAGATGAACTAAAAGCAGAAAAAGAACGAGCTAAGAAATTACTTGAGCTGAAGCTTGAGTATGATCAAATGGAAAAAGACCGGTTAGCGGTTCTCGAATCTGAAAAACTCAAATTAAAACGTGATGCCGCTCTAGCAGAAGCAAATGAATTACACGCTTCTAAAGAATTATTACAAAAAATTGAAGATGAATGGAAAGTCCGAATTGATGAAGCAGAAGAGAAAGAACGTGAAGAAAAACTTGAAAAAATTCGAGAATTTGAAGAGCGCAAACGTGAACTTTTAAACGAACTCGAATTAGCGAAAGCCGAAACAGATCAGGAAAAGGATGAGATAAAAAAAGAGCAAGAGCTTGAAAAAGAAGAACTAGCATACCAAAAAGCCGAAGAAGATTTTAAGGCAGAAATCGAACGGCTTCAGTTAAATGAAGAAGAGAAAAATGCAGTTTTGCAAGCCCTTAAAGAAAGTCACGAGGCAACCTTGGCAGGGATTCACGAAAAATGGAAAAATAAAGAAATCCAAAAAGAAGAAGAAATTCAGCAAGCTAAAAGAAAGCTTTGGAATGATTCTTTAAACGCAGCTATTTCTTTTGCAGGAGAAGAATCAAAAGTTGGGCAGATATTATTACTTGCTAAACAAGTAATGGCTGCTAGGGAGATGGTAATTGATTTTAATAAATTCAATCAAAAAATCGCTCTTCAAAAAGCAGAAGCAACAGGTAATATTGCCACAGGTTTTACCGAAACTGCTAAAGTTGGTTTTCCACAAAACATTCCATTAATTATTGGTTTTACAGCACAGGTTGCAGGTATTATTTCTACAATTAAACAAGCAGCATCTGCAGGAAAATCTGCAAAAAAAGGCTTTGCTAAAGGTGGCTTTACAGATATGTTCGGGCAGGGTTATAAAGACGGGTCCGGTCACGAAGTGGCGGGAGTGGTCCATACCAATGAATATGTGGTACCGGAGATTGTAAGAAGTGATCCCGAAGTTCCTCAAATTCTAGATTACCTGGAAACCAAACGTAAAAAGAAACTTGGTTTATATGCCACTGGTGGCGATACGGCAAACGAATATTCAAGTTCAGGATCTGCATCAGCTTCAAGTTCTTCATTTGGAAATTCGAAAATTGAAAGGTTGTTAGAAAATATTCTCTTAGCAACTTCAGAAAATAGAGATATTTTGTTTGGTTCCGAGGCTGAATTGAAACGCCAGGAGCTACAAAAGAAACTCGACAAATTAAAAGATAGCACTCAAATAAAAAATTAATATGGCTTTTAACCCTACCACTACTAATTTAAATTATCAAAAGTATTCAGGAGTTGTCCCTGTACAGCAGGTAGAACTCTCCTTTTCAAACCGTTTAAATTATTCTAATATAGCTAATTGGGAGTTTATTACCCCTAACTGGTTAACTGCTATTTTTCAAGATTCTGTTGTAGATGATGAGGGTGGTTTGGTTAGCTTTATTTTTACGCTTACTCTTAATTCTAATTTTGCTAATAATTTACCGATAGGTTTACACCAATCAAATTACAAGGTAAAATTTAATTTTTCAGGAATTGGTGCGGGTTTAAGTAATAGTGTTACCTATACAAGTTTAGTAACTGCTCAAATTACAACTTATATACCTTTAAGTATTTCTCAATCGGCATTTACTTTTCAGCATTACATAGATGAGCCTGTACCTGATGCAGAATATTTACAAATAACCACACAAAATAATTGGTCTTTGGTTACCAATAAGCCTTGGTTAGTTGTTAGTGAAACCACAGGTATTGGAAGCCAAATGATAAGCATAGGTGTTAATTCTGCAGGAATGTCTCCCGGTTTGTACACCGCTAATTTCTTAGTAGACGATGGTAACTCTTCAAAACAAGGTGCGGTAAACTATTTAATAAGGTCAGATGGTACAGAAGAAGATTATATATCTGTTACACCAGAGCAAATTTTATTTTCAGAAGCAGTTGGGGCTTCCTCTCAGAGTAATGCTAGCATTTCTGTAGATACAAGTGAAAATTTAACGCTAACTTCAACTGTTAATTGGTTGCAATTAGAAACTACCAATTTACCGTCAGGAGCCTCTACATTTCTTGTTCATGCTCAAAACACACAAATTTTACAAGCAGGAAGCTATCCTGCTGAAATAAATTTAGAAGGGCAAAATGTTAGTTTTTCAATTCAAGTTCTACTTTTAATTGTAGAAGAGAGTTCTTCTGGTTTATCTAATTTTAGCTTTTATTTTGCGCACGCCCGTAACCGATTAAATTTAACTAACGGCACACCTAATGCAGAAGTAATTTTAGATTTCACGACACAAGGCACTTTAAGCCAAAAAAAATACAAAAAGAAAATTCCTTATTTTCAAAACTCGCTTTCTACTGTAATTGGCTTAGAAACAGAAACATTATTAAAACCCCAAGAACTACCACCTCTTTTTACGCATTTTTTTAGACCCATAATACCTATACAAATGGATCTAAAGATTTACAATAAAACCATCGGGAGCCCCTCTAATAATTTGCTTGAAGAATATTTTGGTTTAAAATGGATTAACGGAAAGCATCCAAAAATTAGTCTATCTGAATTTTTTAATGAAAATGATATAGAACAAAATTCACCTAATGGCAATCATTTCTACAGATTAACATATTTGCCAAAAAAACAATATTTACCAAAAGATGCTGTCATCGCTTTTTCTGTATATAGCCAAGAGCCATTACCTAATGCAATTCTCTACGCTAATGGTATTAACTATGTGCTAAATGTAAATGTGCCACATACAAATATTTACACTTGTTTTGTGAATCTTTCAGATTACAATGTAAACGTAGGTGATAAGCTCTTTCTTAATTCCTGGGGCGTTTATTCTGACATTGTGATTAAAGAAGCCTCTTTACCTACAAATCAAATTATCTGGCTTAATGAGTGGGATTGTCCAGAAATATTTAACTGCACAGGTAAATTAGTTCTAACAACAGAAGATGGCAATGAAGAGGCTACTTTTCAACAAGAAGGTCGAGAATATACTAAAACTATAGGAGTAAAAGAACCACGTTCATTTAAAATTGATACCGGCGAGATTTACAACCAAGGAGAAATTAATTTTTTGTCTTCTATTATTCGCTCCAAAAAAATATGGCTTCAGCTAGAAGATAAACGCTATGAAGTAATTAAAAATTTTAGAAGTATAGACACGTTCGAGAGTAGAAAATTTGAAAATGACTTTAGTTTAAATTTTGATCTAGCAAAAAAATGATAGTATTTCAAACCAAAACTTTTCAATGGGATTTAAGTGCTTATGGTGTAAACTTAAAAGAAGAAAACTCATTATTTACAGACACTATTCATCAAAGCTATTCGCTTCCTTTTACGGCAAAAACAGACCAAGAGCTGAAAGAAAAATTAAATCTGGTTACCTCAGATAACATAATTAATCAGAAAACAAAAATTGAAGGAAAATTATTATTACACAATAAATATTTTGATGCAATTCTGTATTTAGAAGATTACAATGATGTAATGATAGAATGTGTTTTGAAATATGGTAGCGATATTCTGCCAATTTACGAAACACATCTTAAAAATTTAGGATGGCCAGTTATTATTGCTCAAAACCTTATCTATCATGCTAAAACTAAAGCTTCTCTAAATTGGCCGCAAACAGGTTATAACTTTCCTATGGTTTACCATCCAGAAATTACTAAAGGAGATAATTACGGTAGATATTTAGGTTTTGTAAATAATTTTAGCAACGGTAATTATTTATCTAACGAGGTGGTAACAGAAACTAATGATGACAATGAAAGCGAAGAGGTTTATGTAAATAGAAATGTCATGGTACCATTTCCTTACCTCTTAGAAATTCTAAAATTTGGTTATGCAAAAGCAGGAAAACAAGTAGTAGGAGAAATTTTCACCAATCAAGATTTAAGAAAAGCAATGTACATCCCTCAAAACTATTTAGAGCGTTTTGACAGCAATGAATATTTAAACTTTTCTTTTGGTCAAAGAACTTCTGCAGTACAACTTGAAGGACAGATGTACAACACTTATGAAACTATATTTAACCCTACCAAACCCGGGTCTTACAAACTTGATTTTAATATTAATCTGCCTCCAGGCTTAGCAGATGTTTTTGAATTAAAAATTTATAGAAAAGATATTCTTTCTCAAGAATTAACACTTTTAAATAGTTACATTTCTAATTATACGAGAGTACAATTAGAAGAGAAACTCACTATTAATGTAGATGCTGCAGATAATTACGACCCTATAGTTGTTCAGCTTCGTTTGCGTTATACACAACTCAATATTTCTGCTTACAACAATTTTGAATTTTCATTTAGTGGCGGCCAATTAAACGTATTCCCAAAAGTATTCTCTTTGTCAGATTTTATGCCCGACATGAAATTTGGTGAATATGTTAACCTTTTAAAAAATTGGCTAAATTTAGACATAAAGCCAAAAGGAAGATTAGTGCAAATTGATTTTGTAGAGAATAACATTCTTGAGAAACCAATAAAAGATCATGAACATTTAAAAACACCTGGTGCCAAATGGAGAAGCAATAATAATCGTTTTTATAAACTATCATACAAAAATGGAGAAACTATTTATTACGACAAGACTGGGCAGGTGTTTTCTGATCTTGAGCAAAATAAAGAAGATATTATCTCTCTAGAGATGGATTTACAGCCGGCTTTAGTAGAAAGTAATAGAAATGTAATCACCGCAGTCGCGCCTAAAGATAATGCTAAGTTAGATTTCTGTTTATACGGTGGTTTAGGTGTTAAGCCACTATGCGATGCTTCATTGTCACAAGCATTAAGTTTGCAGAATGTAAAAGATAATTTCTGGAATAAATGGCTCTATTTTAGAATAAACTCTAAAACATTAAAAGAAAACTTTAAATGTTCTGTGTTTGAAGATATTTCAATTAGTGAATATAGCAAGAAATACAATGAAATTCATATAATAAGAAAATTAAATAAAAAATTTATATCAGAAACATTGATGAAAGTAGATGTAGAGAGTGAAATTTTTTAAAGCTTTATTAAATATTACTAAATATCAATCGTATAAATATCTGAATGATCTGCAGGGATTGATTTTTTATGATGACGTAAATAATTCTTTATCCCGGCAACAGATTTATGGCCAGTAATTGGCATTAATTCAAATAGAATTTGTTGTTGGGGTAAACCGTCATCAACTTTAGAATTGTAAAGGTCTAATATTGCGGTATGCCGAAAAGAATACAACCCATATTCTCGACCAAAGCCTAGTTTGTCTTTTATTTTTCTGAAGCGTTTACCAAAATGATCAGTTCTACTTTTTAAAGTCGCATCGCTCCAATCTTTGGGTTGATCTAAATTTGTAAAAACGTGAAAATTTGGCGGTTCATTTTCAAGTTTCAATTCTTTTATAGAAGGCTCAAGCTTTTTGATGATCCTTCGGTAACTCAAAACTTCGGTTTTAGTTTTCACTTTCAACATCGAAAGTTCGCTATCAATATCTTTCACTTGTAAACGACAAATCTCTCTAACGCGAAGTAATGGGTACATCATAAACCGAATGATATGAATCAGGTAAGGATCCTCTTTGAGTACCGCTTTTTTGATTTGCTCTAATTCCTTTAATGTAAATGCTTTATTGTTGACTGGCTCCTGATCAACCTTCGGAATGTCTTTTACAAAGTTTTCAGCGATAATACGTTCTTTCTTTAAGGTCCCGAATAATGAAGAAAGCGATCGCTTGGTATTATTGATTGAAGTTCCGCTCAAACTGTCTCCTGTTTTCGGGTTTACATATTCAAATCTTAGGTAATCGAAAAACTGATAAAATTCATCGATCCCAAATTTTCGCACGTCCATTCCCAGGTAACCATTAATTTTGGCCCACTCCAAAAACTTATTCAAATGAAAATTATAACCGTTAAGTGTGGCGGTAGATTTGGAGCTTTCCAATATTTTATAAGAAAATTGGAGAGCTTCTTTCAATAACATCGAATCGCGAGAATTCCTTTCTTCGATGGTCGTATTTGTTAAGGGATTCCAACCCCGATCGAGTGCAACTTGCAAAGCTGATTGAAGTGACTTTGCTGCAGCATTTCTTTCTGCAGGAGTTTTTAAGCGGTTGATGTCTTTCCTAAAGGTAAATAATTTATCTAGCGGGCCA
This sequence comes from Mesonia aestuariivivens, assembly GCF_019311235.1. Taxonomy (GTDB): domain Bacteria; phylum Bacteroidota; class Bacteroidia; order Flavobacteriales; family Flavobacteriaceae; genus Mesonia; species Mesonia aestuariivivens. The sequence goes on from NZ_JAHWDF010000011.1 coordinate 67,702, forward strand.
TCTTTTTCGGTGCGCCAATAAAAATAAACGTGCCATCTGCTTTTTGCACTTACCGACGGCCTTCCATTCTTACGAGGAATATAAATTTTCGGATTAGAATATCGTTTTTTCTTCATAGAAAACTCAAAAAAACTATGGCCGTTTCTATTTCCATTTGTTTCGTTCTCGTCTTTTTTCATATTAAAAAAGTCGAGGCTAAAAACACGAAAACCCCTGTAAAAACAGAGGTTTTGCGCTTGGTACTCGGGACGGGACTTGAACCCGTACGAACTAATGTTCATTGGATTTTAAGTCCAACGTGTCTACCAATTCCACCACCCGAGCCTATATATTTTATATGATATTTAGACTTGTCTACTCAGAGCGAAAAACGGGATTCGAACCCGCGACCTCCACCTTGGCAAGGTGGCGCTCTACCAGCTGAGCTATTTTCGCGTTAAGCTATGTTTAAGAACGTTTGTCACTCAATTGCGGATGCAAATTTAATCTTTTTCTACATTCGCACAAACTTTTTCTAAAAAAAATTAAACTTTTTTTGCTGCTGGGTTTGCAGGCTTTAGCATTCGCTTAATTTCATTCAATTTCATCAGGGCCTCTACCGGTGTAAGTGTATCTATATCAACCCGTAAGATTTCTTCTTTAATTTCTTCTAATAAAGGATCGTCTAATTGAAAAAAACTGAGTTGTGGTTCTTGCTCTGCTGCTTCTTTTAAATTTCCGCTTAATTCTTCACTTCCGTGAGACTTTTCTAGCTTCTTTAAAATTTTATTTGCTCTGTATAAAACTTGCTGAGGCATTCCTGCCATTTTTGCTACGTGAATACCAAAGCTATGTTCACTTCCGCCAGGGATAAGTTTCCGTAGAAATAACACGTTATCTTTTAATTCTTTTACAGATACATTATAGTTCTTTATTCGCGGGAAGCTTTGCGTCATTTCATTCAATTCATGATAATGTGTTGCAAATAGAGTTTTTGGTTTTGCAGGGTGCTCATGCAAGTATTCACTAATTGCCCAAGCGATAGAAATACCATCGTAAGTACTGGTTCCTCGACCTATTTCGTCTAATAAAACTAAACTACGATCTGAGATGTTATTTAAGATATTAGCCGTTTCATTCATCTCTACCATAAAAGTAGATTCTCCCATACTAATATTATCACTCGCTCCTACTCGTGTAAATATTTTATCGACCAAACCAATTTCTGCGGCTTTGGCGGGAACAAAACTCCCCATTTGCGCTAATAATACGATTAAAGCAGTTTGGCGTAATATTGCAGACTTACCACTCATATTAGGGCCGGTAATCATAATCATTTGCTGCTCTTCTCGATCTAGCTGTACATCGTTGGTTACATAAGCTTCACCAACGGGTAATTGCTTTTCTATCACAGGGTGGCGACCTTCTTTAATTAGAAGACCGTAATTATCTGTGATCACTGGCATGCAATAATTGTCTTGTTGTGCTAATTGTGCAAAAGAGCATAAACAATCTAGTTTCCCTATTAAGATAGCATTTTGTTGAACGGCTTTGATGTAATCATTAATCCAACTAATTAATTTCTGAAAAATGTCTTGCTCTAGGGTATGTATTTTTTCTTCAGCTCCTAAAATTTTTGCTTCATATTCTTTTAATTCTTCCGTAATGTAACGTTCAGAACTCACTAAAGTTTGCTTTCTTACCCAAGATTCTGGTACTTTATCTTTATGTGTATTTCTTACTTCTATATAGTACCCAAAAACATTATTACTAGCTATTTTTAAGCTGGTAATCCCAGTAGCTTCTATTTCTCGAGCTACCATTTTATCTAAATAATCTTTACCTGAAAAAGCTATTTTTCTAAGTTCATCTAATTCTTCAGAAAATCCGTTAGCAATGGCATTTCCTTTTATAATATTTACAGGAGCTTCTTCGTGCAGACATTCTTCTATTTTTTGGCGAAGTAATTCGCACGACTGCAAATTCTCACCAATTACTTTTAGGGCTTCTTGGCTTGAAGTACTAGCTACTTCTTTTATAGGAACAATCGCGTCTAACGAATTTTTGAGTTGAACTACTTCTCGTGGATTAATTTTTTGTGTAGCAACTTTAGAAATTAAACGTTCTAAATCTCCAATTTTTTTAATTTGCTGTTGAATTTCTTGCTGTAATTCTGAATTTTGCAAGAAATGAGAAACCACCTGATGGCGTTGTTCTATTTTTTCGGTATTTTTTAAAGGAAGCGCTAACCAACGCTTTAACATTCTTCCTCCCATGGGAGAAATAGTTTTATCGATTACATCTAACAAAGTAACCGCATGTTGCGCATTAGCGTGATATAATTCTAGATTTCTGATGGTAAAACGATCCATCCAAACATATTCTTCTTCAGCAATTCTAACGACGGAAGTAATATGCTGAAGTCTATGATGCTGGGTTTCTCCCAAATAATACAACACTGCTCCAGAAGCAATTATACCTTCTTCTAAATGTTGAATCCCAAAACCTTTTAACGATTTGGTCTGAAAATGATTATGTAACGTTTCCTCTGCATAATCGGGTTTGAAAATCCAATCTTCTAGGTAAAAAGTATGAAAGTCATTTCCGAATTTTTCTGAAAATTCTTTTTTAAATTTCTTCGGAATTAAAACTTCACTAGGACTGAAATTCTGAAGTAATTTATCTACATATTCTGGTTGTCCTTGTGCGGTTAAGAATTCTCCCGTCGAAACATCTAAAAAAGAGACCCCCAAAGATTTTTTACCAAAATGAACGGCACACAAAAAATTATTGGTTTTGCTTTGTAAAACCTCATCGTTAAGTGCTACACCTGGAGTAACCAATTCTGTAACTCCACGTTTTACAATTTTTTTGGTTTGCTTAGGATCTTCTAATTGATCACAAATAGCTACTCGCTCTCCCGCTTTTACCAATTTTGGCAAATACGTATTTAATGAATGATGAGGAAAACCTGCTAACTCAGACCTTTCGCCTCCATTATTACGATTGGTGAGTACAATATTTAAAATTTTTGAAGCCTTGACGGCATCTTCTCCAAAGGTTTCGTAAAAATCTCCTACTCTAAATAACAATAAAGCATCAGGATACTTCGCTTTAATAGCGTTGTATTGCTTCATTAACGGGGTAACTTTAGTGACTTTTTTTGCAGACAAAATGCTTTCTTTTTAAGACCGCGATAAAAATAAGAATTCTGCCAACTTTTATAAACTTCCGCAGAAAATACTTATAGAAACTTCTTAACAACACTAGCCCGAAAGTTTCCTTTCGGACTAACATATAAACTAAGAAAAAATAAATTTAAATAACTGCAGCTTCTACAGCTTTTTCTAAAGCAGTTTCTTTTAATTCTGGGATAGCAACTCCCTCTACGCGATAGGTCGTAACATCTTCTATCCCTATAAAGTTAAATACTGTATTTAAATATGGCGCTACAAAATCTACTTCTTTCATCGCTCCTTCAGAATATACTCCTCCAGAACTCATAGCGATGTATGCCTTTTTCCCTTTCATTAAACCTTCAGGTCCATCTTCTGTGTATCTAAAAGTTACACCTGCTCTACACACATAATCTAACCAGTTTTTTTGTAAAGAATGAATTCCAAAATTATATAATGGAGCGCCAACAACAAGAATATCTGCTTCTTCTATTTTCTGAATAGCTTCTTGAGATAAAGCCAATGCCTTTTTTTGACGTTCATTTAACTCTTCTGGAGTAGCACTTGCAAAAGCTCCTAAAATCTCTCCGTCTAAGTGCTGAAATTCTTTTTGAATTAAGTTGTACTCCTCTACCTTTGCCTCTGGATATTTTGAAGTTAATTTCTCAACGATTTCATTTCCTAATTTTATGCTAAAAGAATTTTCTCCTAACGGACTTGCTAAAACGTGCAATATATTTTTCATAATTAACTATTTTATTTTCTTTATACAAAGTTAATTATCTTTACCGTCTAAACCTCGCTACTTTCAACAACAATAGCAGTATCATTAATGATAGTTTCCTAAAAAACAGCAAGATGAAAAAAGACCTCACTTCTAAAGTCTGTAAAAAAAATATACTAGCCGTTAGAGACAGCTTAGAAGTGTTGAACGGAAAATGGAAACTCCCCATCATAATTACCCTACAAGACGGCCCATTTGGTTTTAATGAATTAGAAAAAAGTATAGATGGTATTACTCCAAAACTACTTTCTAAAAGCCTAAAAGATTTAGAAATGAACGGATTTGTAAAACGAGAGGTGATAAAAGGCAGTCCTATTCAGGTTCATTACAGCTTAACAAATTACAGCGGTAGTTTAGATCAAATTATTGATGCATTAAGAGATTGGGGGTTGCAACATCGCAAACATATTATTGAACAATAAGACATTATGAAATATAATTTATTAGGAAAAACAGGTCTTTGGGTATCAGAAATTTGCTTAGGAACCATGACGTTTGGTGCCAAAGGGAAATTTGCTGCTGTTGGCGGCGTTAATCAAAAAGGCGCCGACGAATTGGTAACCCAAGCCATTGATGCTGGCGTAAATTTTATAGATACTGCCAATGTGTATTCAGAAGGAATTTCTGAAGAAATGACTGGTAAAGCCATTAAACATTTGGGAATTTCTCGAGATGAACTTATACTCGCAACTAAAGTACGTGGTACCATGGGCGACAAACCTAATCAAAAAGGATTGAGTCGTAAACACATTATCGATCAAGTAGAAGCTAGCTTAAAACGATTAGATACTGATTATATTGATTTATATCAAATTCACTCCAATGACCCTATTACTCCAATAGACGAAACACTGCGCGCATTAGATGATTTGGTAAGAAGCGGAAAAGTTAGGTATATTGGCGCTAGCAATGTAGCCGCTTGGCAACTTATGAAAGCATTAGATTACAGTTATTACAACAACCTAGAGCGTTTTAATTCTTTACAAGCTTATTACACTTTAGCAGGAAGAGATCTTGAACGCGAAATTATACCTTTATTAAACGATCAACAAGTAGGCTTAATGGTTTGGAGCCCGTTAGCAGGAGGTTTACTTAGCGGAAAATACGACCGAAACAATAAGAAAAAATCTGGCGGAAGAAGAGATAATTTTGATTTCCCTCCAGTAAACCAAGAACGAGCCTTTAATATCATAGATGTACTTAGACCAATGGCTAAAGAAAATGGCGTTTCTATGGCACAGCTTTCTATTGCTTGGTTATTAAAGCAAAAAAACGTTTCTACCGTAATTGTAGGCGCAAAAAAACCAGAACAATTAGAAGAGAATTTAAATGCTTCTAAAATTGAATTTTCAAAAGACGATCTTGAAAAACTAGAAAAAGTGAGTCAACTTGAACGTGAATACCCTGGCTGGATGTTAGATGCAACAAAACAAGACCGTGAATTGTAATTAATTATTCTATTTTATTAAAATAACAATTAAAATGCAGCTTCTATTTGGCTGCATTTACTTTTTTATATTTTTGCCATTATGGAAAACAGAAAATTAAAAAACAGCGAACTAGATCGTAAAAGTGTAGAAGAATTTAAAAATTCGACTAAAACTCCGCTTATTATTATTTTAGACAACATTAGAAGTTTAAATAATATTGGATCTGTATTTAGAACTGCCGATGCTTTTTTAATTGAAAAAATTTACCTCTGCGGTATAACTGCCACTCCACCCCATAAAGATATTCACAAAACCGCTTTAGGCGCTACCGAAACGGTGGAATGGGAATACGCAGAAAGCACCGTTGAAGTGATAGAAAAACTTCAACAAGAAGAAGTAGAAACACTCGCAATAGAACAAGCTGAAAATGCGGTGATGCTAGATGAATTTAACCCTATAAAAGGAAAAACTTATGCTGTAATTTTTGGGAACGAAGTGAAAGGCGTACAACAAGAAGTGGTTTCTAAAAGCGATCGAGTAATTGAAATTCCACAATTGGGCAGCAAACACTCGCTAAATATTTCTGTAAGTACAGGTGTTGTGGTTTGGGATTTGTTCGCGAAGATGAAAAAAATATAGATTTGACAACAATCTATAAGTTAGAATAGAGAAGATAAAATACCCTAAAACTTATCATCTATTTTCAGCCATTAATCTCTGTCAGCACTTTTAAATAATCTTCTCTAAAATTCACAAAATCAAGTTCAGAAATATCTATAATCTTTACATTTAAATGATGCTGAGTTTTGATAAAATCTAAATAACCTCGATTTATATTTTCTAAATAATCTGAAGGAATATCTTGCTCGTAGCTTCTACCGCGTTTTTTTATGTTTTGCAATAAACGATCGGTGTTTTGGTAAAGATAAACGTATAAATCTGGCTTCGCTAAATCTTTATACATAATATGAAATAGCTTTTTATACAAAGCATATTCTTCTTCTTGCAAAGTTACTTTCGCAAAAATGAGAGATTTATACACATCATAATCGGCCGTCACAAAATCGTTGAACAAATCAAATTGTGAGATATCATCTAACAACTGCTGATAACGATCTGCCAAAAAAGACATCTCTAACGGAAAAGCATAACGCGACTGATCTTTATAGAATTTAGGTAAAAACGGATTATCCTTAAAACGCTCGGTAATAATTTTAGCATTAAAATCTTGTGAAATCATCGTTGCCAAACTTGTTTTTCCCGCTCCAATATTTCCTTCAACAGCTAAATAATTAAAAGACTTTAGTTGAAATTGAGGCAATTTTAAAACTTCATTAACTTCTTCTATTTCAGAAACATCTTCAGTTTCATTTGCTAACTGCTGCACCGTTTTCTTTAAAACTGGGTGTATCATTTCTGCTGCGATATCTTGCAAAGGAAACAATACAAATTTGCGCTCTTGCATTCTAGGATGCGGAACCACCAATTTTTCTGAAGTAATAATTTTATCATCAAAAAAAAGAATATCCAAATCAATTACTCGATTCTCATAAACTTTGCTTTGAGTTCTCTTGCGACCTAAAATATCTTCTATCTCTAAAAGTTTCTCCAACGCCATTTCTACAGAAAAGCGGGTTTCTATTTTCACACAAGCATTAAAAAACTCTTCTCCTACAAAACCAAATGCAGGAGTTTTATAAATTGAAGAAACTGCAGTAACCTCACCAATTCTTTTAAAAATAGCGTTAATTGCATTCTGCAAAAATTCTAACTTATTGCCTTGATTACTTCCTAAAGCTAGGTATGCGGTGGTAGGTTTTTTCAAAAAAAAGAAATAAAATTATAATTTCAGGGCAAATTAACTAAAAGAAAATTATATAAAGTTATTTTTGAGAAAAAGAGTATTAACAAATCTGTTCATTTGGTTTTAGAGAAAAAATTTTCAGCTTACCGTGTTTATTTAATTTTTGCCGCCTTATTTATTACTTCGTTAGTAGTTTCTAACCTTATTTTTCAAAAATTTTTTTATTGGGATTTTTTTGGTTGGTATAGGTTTGAGATTTCTGTTGGCATTTTACCCTATCCGGTCACATTTTTAATCACCGATTTGATAAGTGAGATTTACGGAAAGAAAAAAGCAAATCAAGTTGTAACTACAGGTATTTTTGCCTCGGTATTTTCACTTTTAATTGTGTATGTTTCTAAAGCCGTTCCTGCAACTTCATGGTCGCCTATTAATGATAATCTTTTTTCAGAAGTTTTCGGAAATACTGCGATAGCTGTTTTCGCTTCAATGATGGCATATTTATTGGCACAATATATTGATATTCAGATTTATCATTTCTGGAAAAAGTTAACAAAAGGTAAACACCTATGGCTACGTAATAATTTTTCTACATTTTTATCTCAATTTGTAGACACTTGCAGTGTTCTGGTTTTACTTTGCAGTTTCAGACAAATAAAATGGGAGCTTTTTGGAGGGCTACTTTTAGGTGGTTTTTTATTTAAAATATTAATAGCCATTTGCGATACTCCCTTATTATACTTAGGAGTTTTTATAATGAGAAAGAAGTTTAAACTCAAAAAAAATGAAGAATTAATCATAGAAGAACAATGAAAAAAGCATTAAAAATAGTAGGGATTATTATTGGGTTACTGTTGGTTTTAATTATTCTAGCACCTATACTTTTTAAAGGTCCAATTGAAAAAGCCGTTAAAAATTCAATTAATAAAAGCATAAACGCTACTGTAGAGTGGGAAGAGTTAGACCTAAGTTTAATTAGTAGTTTCCCTAACGCCGAATTAAAACTTAAAAATTTAAGCGTTATTAACAAAGCACCTTTTAAAAATGACACTTTAGCTACTAGTGAAGAATTAGGGTTAAGTTTAGGTATTCCGCAGCTATTTAAAGGCGGTCCTTACAGCATTAATGAGTTAACCTTAAATAATGCTTACGTTAATATTAAGGTAGATTCTTTAGGAAATGCAAATTATGATATTGCTAAAGAAACTACCACAGATACAACTACAACTCAAGCAAATAATGCTGGCAACGCACTTTCTTTAGACATACAGCATTATGAGGTTAATAACTCTCGAATTAATTACTTAGATGAAAGTTCAAAAACATTCTTAAGAATCACCAATTTTAACCATTACGGAAATGGAGATTTTACCGCTGAAAAGACAAACTTAGAAACAAAAACTGAAGCTATTGTTTCTTTTGAATTAGATAGCGTAAATTATTTAAATAAAAATAATCTAAAATTAGATGCCAATTTTGAAATGGACTTGGCTAACCAGAAATACACATTTTTAGAGAACAAAGCCTTAATTAATCAATTACCACTTACGTTTGATGGTTTTGTAAAGATTAATGAAAATAACCAAGAAATAGATCTTACGTTTAAAACTCCATCTTCAGACTTTAAAAACTTCTTAGCGGTAATTCCTGAAACCTACTCTAAAAACTTAGATGGTGTAGAAACTACAGGAGATTTTACAGTGAATGGTGAAATTAAAGGTATTGTAGATGAAAAACATATTCCTACAATGAATATTGCTATTAAAAGTGATAATGCCTCTTTTAAATATCCAGACCTTCCTAAAAAGGTAGAAGACATTAGTATTGACGCAGTTTTAAAAAATAAAACCGGAATTTTAGAAGATACGTATGTAAACTTAGAAAAGCTAAACTTTAAAATAGATCAAGATCGTTTTACAGCAAAAGGGAATTTTAAAAATTTAATGGATAATCCATTAATTAACCTAACCGCTAACGGGACGTTAAACTTAGCCAACTTAGAAAAGGCCTATCCTTTAGAATTAGATATGGATCTAAACGGAATTTTAAATGCAAATTTAACTGCCAATTTTGATATGAATTCTATAGAGAAAGAACAATATCAAAATGTAAAAAGCAGTGGTCACGCAAGCATTAGCAATTTTAAATATTCCTCACCAGAAATACCAAATGAAGTAAATATCGCTAAAGCAAGTTTAAATTTTAACAACGCTAAGGTTACCTTAGAAGAAATGGATATTAAATCTGGACAGACCGATGCAAAGATTACTGGTACACTAGATAATTTCATGGGGTATTTATTTTCTGACCAAGTATTAAAAGGAAGATTTAAAGTACAATCAAACACATTCTCTGTTAATGATTTTATGGTTGCAGAAACTAAAGAAAATCAACCTCTAGAAAATAATAAAGATAAAACTTCAACTCCAACCAAAGAAGATGCTATTAAAATACCATCATTCTTAGATGCAAAGTTAGATTTCAGTGCAAATACTGTAATTTACGACAATCTAACGCTTAAAAACACTAAAGGCGCTCTAAGTATAAAAGATGAAACCGCTTCTTTAGAAAATGTTTCTGCAGATATTTTTGGAGGAAATATTGGCATTAACGGAAATGTTTCAACCAAAACAGAAACACCAGTTTTTGATATGCAACTTAGCTTAAACCGAATAGATATTGTAGAATCTTTTCAAAAGTTAGAGCTTATTCAAAATATAGCACCACTTGCTAACGCGCTGCAAGGATTACTAACTACCAAAATTAAGTTAAATGGAAATTTAACTAATGAGTTAACACCAATACTTACCTCCCTAGCTGGTTCAGCATTTGCAGAAGTATTAAACGCAAAAGTAAATACAGAAAAAACACCATTATTATCTAAGTTAAATGGTGAATTAAACTTTTTAAACTTAAATAAGTTAGTTTTAAAAGATTTATCGACTAACTTAACATTCAATAATGGTCAAATTCAAGTAGATCCTTTCAACTTTAACATTGAAGATATAAATATTACTGCCGGAGGCTCACATAGCTTTGATAATCAGATGAATTACTCGCTTAAATTAGACATTCCTGCTAAATATTTAGGAGATAAAATAGGTAGCGGATTAGCAAATTTAACTAAAACTGATATTCAAAGCACAAAAGTTGAGCTTCCTATTGGATTAAGCGGTACATTTGCAAGCCCAAAAATACAGTTAAATATGAAACAAGCCGTTTCAGACTTAACTCAACAAATTGTAGAAAAGCAAAAAGATGAGCTTAAAGACAAAGCCAAAGAAGAAGTTGGCAAAAAGCTAAAAGACTTATTAGGAGGAAAAGGTAAAGAAAATGCAAAAGACTCTACCGCAACCAAAGAAAATAAAAGTGACGAAGATAAAATCAAAGAAGCTGCAGGAGATATTCTTAACGGCTTATTTGGTAAGAAGAAAAAGAAGTAATAATGAAAAAAAAAGTAAATGAGACAGCTTAAAATAACCAAACAAGTTACCAATAGAGAATCTGTCTCTTTAGACAAGTATCTACAAGATATTAGTAAAGAAGAACTAATTACTGCAGATGAAGAAGTAGAACTTGCGCAACGCATACGACAAGGAGACCAGATTGCGCTAGAAAAACTAACTAAAGCGAACTTACGTTTTGTAGTTTCTGTAGCAAAGCAATACCAAAATCAAGGATTAAAACTACCAGATTTAATTAATGAAGGTAATGTTGGTCTCGTAAAAGCAGCTAAACGTTTTGACGAAACTCGTGGTTTTAAATTTATCTCTTATGCCGTTTGGTGGATTAGACAATCTATTTTACAAGCACTAGCTGAACAATCTAGAATTGTAAGATTACCTCTTAACAAAATTGGAAGTATTAGCAAGATTAATAAAGCTTTTGCAACCTTAGAACAAGCTAACCAAAGACCTCCTACCCCAGAAGAAATTTCTGCCGAGTTAGATATGACGGTTTCAGAGGTAAAGCAATCCTTAAAAAATTCTGGAAAGCATTTATCTATGGATGCACCATTAAAAGAAGGCGAAAACAGCTCTAATTTATATGATGTTGTAAAATCTGGCGAATCACCTAATCCTGATGATAATTTAATTTTAGAGTCTTTAAATACTGAAATTAACAGAGCCTTAGATACACTAAATACTAGAGAGGCAGATGTACTTAAACTTTTTTACGGTCTTAATGGAGAACGCCCAATGAGTTTAGAAGAGATAGGTAGCACCTTTGGTCTTACTAGAGAAAGAGTTAGACAAATAAGAGAAAAAGGAATAAGAAAACTAAGAAGTAGCTCAAAAAATAAGGTCCTAAAAAATTATTTAGGTTAATTTTTTTTGAAAAACTTTCAAATTAACTTATTTTCTTTCCATAATTTAATAAGTTTGCAATCTGAATTTATAAAAGTTTTTGAGCTTACACTCAAAACTGCTTTAATAAGGTTGTAATATTCAGTTTTTTTCAGAAAAGTTCTGGAGAAAAATAATCATTTAAATGCGTATTAATGCTTATAGTAAAAGTAAAAGACGGAGAAAAAATTGAACGTGCTCTAAAAAGATTAAAAAGAAAATATAGAGACACTAAAACTTTACAGAAGTTAAGAGACAACAAACATTTCACTAAGCCATCTGTAGCAAGAAGAAAACAAGTTCAGAAAGCGGCTTATATTCAGTCTCTTCGCGATAAAGAAGAAATATAGATAGCTATACATTTTATTCTAAATGATCCTACAATAAAGTTTCATGAAGAATTAAAATGGTCTGTTTTCTTTACGCAAATTTAGGTGAACTATAGAAATTAAATATATTCTAAAGTTTCAATTTTTGGTTAAATTTCAACTATGTTTTATAGTTTTAAGTTAGCCTTTAATAAAGTGAAATTTAGAAATTAGTATTATAAATAAAACCGGAATGTTTAAACACATAGTTAAACATTCCGGTTTACCTTTTTATATATTTTTGAGCTTCTGCATATAAACTATGCGAAAGCTTATAGGTTTTAATTACTGCCTAAAATTTCTAAATTCACTTTATACCCCTCATTGCTTCGCACATTAAAGACGGTATTATCTTCAAAAATTAAATACTGTCCTTTAATGCCTTTTAGCTTACCTTGAAAATCTGGGTTTTTATCTAAATTTAAACTTTTCAGTTTTTTTGGATACTCTAAGACAGGAAATTCTATTTCGGTTTCTTTATTAGAAGCCAAATAATACTCCTGTACCTCGTCTGGTAAATACTGTTTCAAATTTTCACGTGTTTCTTTTAAATCTACATCTTCAATTTCATTTTTCAGCATTGTTCTCCAGTTGGTTTTATCGGCTACATGAGGTTTTAAAGCTACTTCTGCAATACCCGCTAAATACCTGTTAGGCACTTCAACTATTTCAATCGCTTCATGCGCACCCTGATCTATCCACCGCGTAGGTATTTGTGATTTTCGAGTTACTCCTACTTTTACATTACTAGAATTTGCTAGGTAAACAATATGTGGCTGTAATTGTGATTTTTTTTCATATTCTAAATCGCGATCTTCTTCCCCTAAATGAGCTTTACTAAGTTCTGGTTTCATAATCCAATCTCCTGCTCGCGGGGTTTCATAAAAACAATCATAACAAAAACCTTGACGATAAATCTTCTTATCTTGCTCACAATTTAAACATTGATAACCAGTAAAGGTTATGCTGAGTTCTTTATCCAAAAGCTGATTTACATGAACAAAGTCTCCCTCAAAATCCATAAAATACTGAACTTGAGTTGTTAATTCTGTCTTCATTTTTCTTAACACACCTTTAAACTGCATAATTGTATATTTTTTTATTGAAAGCTTTTGATGAGCCTAAAATAATCTTATTTTTATACTTAGACAATTAGGTTTAACTATACTCGATTAAATGCCAATACCTATCGTAAATTCTATTGCTTCTTGGTTTTTAAAGAAGCGTATCCATCAAATGGAACTCTTTATGAAATACCCTCATGAGGTTCAAAATGAGCTTCTTCAGCATTTAATAAGTAAAGCTAAACAAACTGAAATAGGAAAAAAGTATGAATTTAGTTCTATAAAATCTTATCGAGATTTCGCAGAACGGTTGCCCATTCAAAATTATGAAGAAGTAGAACCCCTTGTAGAAAGAGCTCGTTTAGGCGAAGGAAATATATTTTGGCCCACTCCAATAAAATGGTTTGCAAAATCTAGCGGAACAACAAACGCTAAAAGTAAGTTTATACCAGTAAGCCCAGAATCACTAGAAGATTGTCACTATGCTGCCAGTAAAGATTTATTATGCCTATACTTAAATAACAACGAAAACTCACAACTTTTTACAGGAAAAAGTTTACGCTTAGGCGGAAGCAAAGACTTATACCGAGAAAACGGAACTGCTTTTGGTGATCTCTCTGCTATTCTAATAGACAATATGCCTTTTTGGGCAAGCTATAGCAGTACACCAAATAATGAAATTTCGCTAATGAGCGATTTTGAAAAGAAAATGCAAGCAGTCGTAAACTCTACCATTAAAGAAAATGTAACAAGTATAGCCGGAGTACCGTCTTGGATGTTGGTGCTACTCAACAATGTTATGGAGAGTACACAAAAAAGAAGCCTCATGGAAGTTTGGCCAGATTTAGAAGTGTATTTTCATGGCGGTGTGAGTTTTGAGCCTTATCAAGAACAGTATAAAAAAATAATACCTTGTCCTAGTTTTAAGTATTATGAAATTTATAATGCTTCGGAAGGATTTTTTGCTGTTCAAGATCAAAACTACAGCAACGAGTTATTACTAATGTTAGACTACGGAATTTTTTATGAATTTATTCCGATGGATTCTTACGGAAGTCACGAAGAAAAAATTGTTCCGTTAAGTGAAGTAGAAATGGGTAAAAATTATGCCGTGGTCATTACTACAAATGCGGGATTATGGCGTTATAAAATTGGAGACACCATTCGCTTTACTTCCTTGGCACCTTACCGCATTAAAGTTACTGGGCGCACGAGACACCACATTAATGTTTTTGGAGAAGAACTTATTATTGAAAATGCTGAAAATGCTTTAAAAAAAGTTTCCAAACTCACCGATTGTGAAATCGTAGATTATACTGCTGGACCTATTTTTATGGAAGGAAATAAAAAAGGGGCTCACGAATGGATTATAGAATTTAAAACACCACCAGAAGATTTAGCTCATTTTCAAAAATCCTTAGATCAAACGCTTCAAACTCTAAATAGTGATTATGAAGCAAAACGACATAATAACACTACTCTAAATTTACTTCAGGTGCATCAAGCTCAACGAGGTTTATTTTATGAATGGTCTAAGAGACATCAGAAATTAGGAGGACAGCATAAAATACCTCGTCTTTCTAATAAAAGAGATTATTTAGAAGAATTATTAGAAATCAATAAAAGTTTAAAGTAATAGATCTAAAATCACTTTAAAAACTTACAAAAGTGAAAGCCTAAGATAGAAAAACCGTTTTGATGGTAAAACTTATGAGATCTTCTATTTTCCAAATAAGTATTTAATTCAACAGAATTACAGCCTTGCTCTTTTGCCCAATTTTCTATATGCTGAAATAAAATCTTGCCGTAACCATTAGATTGATTTTCTTGATCGACAATTACATTATCTACCTCTAACTGTTTCCCGGAGTAAAATCTAACCGTCATCCATCCACTTGAAAGTGCAATTAGCTTTTTATTTAACATCAAACCAAAGCAATAATAATTTGAAAACTCAAACATCTGAGAAAGAAAAGCTTCTAGTTCTTTCTCAGATAATTTAGGATTCAATTGATGAGCTAACGGAATTAATTCTGAAATTTCATTTCTTGAGAAAAAACTAAATTCTATAGCTTCATTCATATTACTTAAAAGTTTTTATAAGTCACCTTATCTACCGCTTTAATCGTAGCATCTAAATCTGCAGTTGAAAGTGCTTCAGAAATAAACCAAGTCTCAAAAGAACTAGGTGCAATATAGACACCGTTTTCCATCATTCCGTGGAAAAACTTATTAAAACGTTCATTATTTCCTAAGGCTGCCGACTCAAAATCGATCACTGGTTCTTTTGCAAAATGAATAGAAATCATTGATCCTATTTGGTTTATAGTATGATCAATTTTATTTCGGTTAAGCACATTTTTAATTCCGTCTCTTAGGTAAGTCGTCTTTTCATTAATGCTATTAAAAATTTCGCGCTTTTCATTTAATTCAGAAAGCATCGCTAAACCTGCAGCCATCGCCAAAGGGTTTCCACTTAAGGTACCTGCTTGATAAACTGGACCGTTTGGAGCTAAATAATCCATAATCTCATCACGTGCCGCAAAAGCCCCTACGGGTAAACCGCCGCCAATCACTTTACCGAAAGTAACGATATCTGCATTTACATTTAAAAGCTCTTGTGCTCCGCCTGGTGCTAGACGAAAACCAGTCATTACCTCATCAAAAACGAGTAATATATCATTTTCATCACAAAGCTTACGTAAACCTTCTAAAAAACCTTTTTGCGGTGGGATGCATCCCATATTTCCTGCTACTGGCTCTAAAATAATACAAGCAATTTCACCTTGGTTGGCTGACACTAGTTCTTCTACAGAAAGTAAATTATTATATTGAGCTAATAATGTATCTTGAGCAGTTCCTTTGGTAACACCAGGACTGTTAGGGGTTCCAAATGTTACCGCTCCACTACCAGCTTGTATTAAAAATGAATCACTATGCCCGTGATAACAGCCTGCAAATTTGATGATTTTATCTCTTTTCGTAAATCCTCTAGCTAGCCGTACAGCGCTCATACAAGCTTCTGTCCCGCTGTTCACCATTCTAATCTTATCGATATTGGGAACCATAGAAACTGCTAGTTTAGCAATTTCAGTTTCAATTTCGGTTGGAGTTCCAAAAGAAGTTCCTTTTCTAGTTTTTTCAATCACCGCGTTAATTACTGGCTCATGTGCGTGACCTAAAATCATAGGCCCCCAAGAGTTAATGTAATCAATCAGTTGATTCCCGTCTTCATCATATAAATACGCTCCTTTGGCTTCTTTAATAAAAATAGGGTCTCCACCTACCGCACTAAAGGCCCGAACAGGAGAATTTACCCCACCAGGAATGTATTTTTTTGCTTCTTGAAAAAGTTGACTGCTTCTTTGGTATATCATAATGGTATTTTTGTTATAAAGACTTCACGTAAAGTTTCTGTCCTACAGCAAGATTATTAGATTTTAAATTGTTCATTTTTTTTAGTTCTTCTACGGTCAATCCAAATTGCCTAGAAATACTATATAAAGTATCACCTCTTTTCACGTTGTAGCGAATACTGGTATAATCTTTTTTCACCTCTGCATTCTTTTTTCCTCTTCGACTTGCATTACCTAATACTTCGTCGTCATATTTATGGAGCTCATAGCGCTCAATAATGCTAATTAATTTTGCAGGGTATTTGGGATCTGTTGCATAACCTGCAGATTTTAATCCACGAGCCCAAGCTTTGTAATCGTCTTTATCTAATTGAAATAAAGAGGCGTATCTTCGGCGATCGGTAAGAAAAAGTGAATGATCTCTAAACGAATATTTAGGATCATTATATTTTCTAAAACATTCATCTAACGCATCATCATCATGGTAAACTTTATCGCCCTGCCAACCATTACATTTAATTCCAAAATGATTGTTAGATTTCACAGTTAATTCACCTTGTCCCGCACTTGACTCTAGCACGCCTTGCGCCAAAGTTATACTAGCAGGAATCCCATAAAGCTTCATTTCTTCTTTAGCAATAGCCGCAAAATTATAAATGTAACGCTCTGTATTATTTTTAAAAGTTGGCTTGTTAGTTTCAGTTTCATTAATTTCTTCCAATTTACTTTCGGTTACTTTTTTAGGAAGATTTTCTTTTGATGATTTTGGAGGTTCAACTTTTTCTCTACGTACTTCTCCTTTTCGTTTATTGTACCCGTTTACCTTTTTCTTTGAACCACAGGCTGAAAGAATTAAAGTGATAATGACTAAACTTAGTATTAATCTAATTTTCATAATTTAATAAGTGGTAAATTTTTCTTTGCTAATTTTTGATTCATTCCTTCGATACCTTGCAAACCACCGGTATGAATGAGCAGCACTTTTTTATTAGTGAATTGTTCTTTTTTTAATAGATCGAAAACTCCAAACATCATTTTACCCGTATAAATTGGATCTAGAGGAATGTTGTTTTCTGTGGTAAACGTATTCATAAATTCAACTAACGCTGTATCTACTTTAGCATAACCGCCAAAATGATAATCTATTATTAACTGATAGTTCTTTTTTTTAGCAAATTTATCAATTTCTTTGGTTAAAAAATCACCTTTCAACGCTGGAAAACCTAAAATTTTTTGATGCTTTTGAGAAGAATTAATGATCCCAGCAATAGTGCCTCCCGTTCCCACAGCACAGCAAATCACATCAAACTGATTATCTTCTTTAGTTAAAATCTCTTCACAGCCTTTTATTGCTAGTTGATTGGTTCCTCCTTCTGGAACTATAAAGCTATCAGGAAATTCTTCTTGTAAAGAGTCTAAAAAATACTCATTCTCTTTTTCTCTGTATTGATTTCTAGTAATAAATTTAAAAGTCATTCCGCATTTTGAGGCAAATTGCAAAGTCGGATTTCCTGCAAGAGTTTTTTCGAAATCTTGACCCAATTCTTCCCCACGAATCACACCTACACTTTTTAAGCCTCGTTCTTTGCAGGCTGCGGCTGTTGCTGCTATGTGATTAGAATAAGCGCCTCCAAAAGTCACAATCGTAGACTTGTTCTGATGTTTTGCTTCTTGTAGATTATATTTTAATTTTCTAAACTTATTTCCAGAAACAAAGGGATGAAGCAAATCTTCACGCTTTATAAAAAGTTGCGTGGTGGAGTTTGCTATTGGGTTTTTAATTTTTTCAATTTTACTGAAGCTCATTCTTCTTTAGATAAAACACAAAATTATAATTTAAACAATGATAGTCGTCGTTAATTTTAAAATTTCCAATATTTAATCCTTATTTTTGAAGAGATATGAATAAACGCATCCCTATAGAAGAAGGAGATTATTATCTAACTCCCGAAGGTTACCGCTGTTTTACCAAACAATATCATTTAAAACGTGGCTATTGTTGCAAAAGCGGTTGTAGGCATTGCCCTTACGGATTTGATAAAAATAGAGATTGATAAATAAAAGATCAAAAAGACGAAGAACTTATGACCTTTCAGCAAAAAATAGTACAAGGAATTCCAAACGAATTACCTCCTAAAAAAGAATACGATTCTAACATAAATCACGCGCCGAAGCGAAAAGAAATTTTAGCTGAAGATGAGAAAAAATTAGCCTTGCAAAATGCCTTGCGTTATTTTGAACCTCAACATCACGCTGTCTTAATTCCTGAATTTAAAGAAGAATTAGAAACCTACGGCAGAATTTATATGCATCGTTTTCGTCCCGATTATAAAATCTACGCACGTCCAATTGATGAGTATCCCGGAAAAAGTGAGCAAGCAAAAGCGATTATGCTTATGATTCAAAATAATTTGGATCACGCTGTAGCGCAACATCCGCACGAATTAATTACCTATGGCGGTAACGGAGCGGTTTTCCAAAACTGGGCGCAGTATTTATTAACGATGAAATATTTAGCCGAAATGACCGATGAGCAAACGCTTGCGATGTATAGCGGTCATCCTATGGGTTTATTCCCTTCACACAAAGATGCGCCAAGAGTTGTTGTGACCAACGGAATGATGATTCCCAATTACTCCAAACCTGACGATTGGGAAAAATTTAATGCGCTGGGAGTAACCCAATACGGACAAATGACTGCGGGTAGTTATATGTATATTGGCCCGCAAGGTATTGTACACGGCACAACTATTACCGTTCTTAACGGATTCAGAAA
Organism: Mesonia aestuariivivens; assembly: GCF_019311235.1. Classification (GTDB taxonomy): domain Bacteria; phylum Bacteroidota; class Bacteroidia; order Flavobacteriales; family Flavobacteriaceae; genus Mesonia; species Mesonia aestuariivivens. The sequence goes on from NZ_JAHWDF010000011.1 coordinate 86,785, forward strand.
AATAAAAAAGGAACCTAAAGGCGGTCTTTTTGTAACTTCTGGTCTTGGCGGAATGAGTGGTGCTCAACCTAAAGCAGGTGACATCGCTGGTTGTATTACAGTCTGTGCAGAAGTAAACCCTAAAGCGACAAAAACTCGTCACTCCCAAGGTTGGGTAAAAGAAGTAATTGAAGATACTGCAGAGTTGGTGAACCGTGTAAGAAAAGCACAAAAAGAAAAAGAAACTATTTCTATTGCCTATGCCGGAAATATCGTAGACGTTTGGGAAAAATTTGATGAAGAAAACTTACATATTGATTTAGGAAGCGATCAAACCTCCCTTCACAATCCTTGGGCGGGTGGTTACTATCCTGTAGGACTTTCTTACGAAGAGTCTAACAAAATGATGGCTAATCACCCAGAACAGTTTAAAAAAGAAGTTCAACGTAGTTTAAAGCGTCAAGCTAAAGCCATTAACAAACATACCGCCAAAGGAACTTATTTCTTTGATTACGGGAATGCTTTTTTATTGGAAGCTTCTCGTGCCGGTGCAGATATTATGCGTGAAGATGGGAAAGATTTTAAATACCCAAGCTACGTGCAAGACATTATGGGACCTATGTGTTTTGATTATGGCTTTGGCCCATTTAGATGGGTTTGTGCTTCTGGTAAAGCTGAAGATTTACTAAAAACAGATAAAATAGCAACTTCAGTTTTAGAAGAATTAAAAAAAGAAGCTCCAGAAGAAATTCAGCAGCAAATGCAAGATAATATTACTTGGATTAAAGGAGCACAAGAAAATAAACTCGTCGTGGGTTCTCAAGCCCGAATATTATACGCTGATGCTGAAGGAAGAATAAAAATTGCCAAAGCTTTTAATGAAGCGATTGAAGCCGAAAAAATTGGTCCTATAGTTTTAGGGAGAGATCATCACGATGTTTCTGGTACAGATTCTCCTTACAGAGAGACTTCTAATATTTATGATGGTAGCCGATATACTGCAGATATGGCTATACAAAATGTAATTGGTGATAGTTTTAGAGGTGCTACTTGGGTAAGCATTCACAACGGTGGCGGCGTTGGTTGGGGTGAAGTGATTAATGGTGGATTTGGTATGCTTCTTGATGGAAGTAAAGAAGCTGCAAAACGCTTAGAGTCAATGCTTTTTTGGGATGTAAACAACGGAATTTCTAGAAGATCTTGGGCAAGAAATGATGAAGCCATTTTTGCTATTAAAAGAGCGATGGAAAAAGAACCTAATTTAAGAGTTACTTTACCTAATAAAGTAGATCCAAGCTTGCTAAATTAACCCGCGTTAGGGATGGAGCGATTTGTTGAAGCTCTTTTAAAATTCTTTACTGAAAAAGAATTTTAAAAAGCGACTCGCGAGAGCCCGCCAGAACGCCCTAAAATAAAATTGCTATGAAAATAAAAAACTTTTTTGCGCCTTTAGCTTTCTTCTTGATTCTTACTTCGTGTAGTTCTGTAAAAGTAGCCACAGATTACGACCGTGAAGCCGATTTTAATCAGTACCAAAGTTTTGCATTTTATAAACCAGGAATTGATAAAGCTGATGTATCTGACTTAGATAAAAAAAGAATCTTACGTGCCATAGAAGCTGAAATGACAGCTAAAGGATTTACTAAATCTGAAAACCCAGATTTATTGGTGAGCATCTTCACCAAAACACAAGAAAACGTAAACATCTATCAAAATAATTTTGGTTACGGTTACGGTTGGGGCTGGAATCCTTGGTTTTGGGGCAACGGTTACAACACAGTTTCTAGAACTACCGAAGGAACTTTGTATATAGACTTGATTGATGCGAAATCTATGGAATTAGTTTGGCAAGGAATGGGAACTGGCGCTCTAACAATGGATATGAAAAATAAAATTGAACGCATTAATGAAATGGTTCAAAAAATTATAGAACGCTATCCGCCAGGAAGCAAAATGAAATAAAAATTGAATAAATTAAAATAGCTTTGGATTTTCTGAGGCTATTTTTTTTATATTATTTTAGCTTTCTAGATTATATACAAATGAATAAAATGTTTGACGTTGCGGTGATAGGAAGTGGTCCTTCTGGAGCAATTGCTGCCTATGAATCTGCTAAAAATGGCTTAAAAACTATACTAATTGAAAAAGAAACTTTGCCGCGCTACAAGACTTGCGGAGGTGGCTTTGTGTATCGTGGACTTAAAAATATGCCATTTTCAGTAGATAAAGCGATCGACATTAAATTTAATGAAGTAACTATTCTATTTGGCGCCAAAAATCTTTCCTTTAAAACAAAAAGAGAAAAGCCTATTATTAGCATGGTAATGCGTGATCAATTTGATCATCTTATCGTGAAAAAATCACAAGCTGAAGGTGTTGAATTGTTTGAAAATGCTAAAGTTCAAAATTTAGTATTTCATGATAATTATACACAAATAGAAACTTCGCAAGGAAATATTGCAGCTAAATTTATTATTGCTGCCGATGGCGCCCTGAGCCCCACAGCTAAACTTGCGGGATGGGAAGAAACCCGAAGAATGTCTCCAGCATTAGAATATGAAATTACGGTAAGTGACGAAACTTTTAAAAAATTGGCAGGATCGGCCAGATTTGATATTGATGCTGCTCCTCAAGGTTATGGATGGTGTTTTCCTAAAGCAAATCATTTATCGGTTGGTGTAGGTAATTTTAAGAAGTCTAGCAAAAAAGTTAATTTAAAAAAAGCATATCAGGAGTATCTCAAATTGTTAGGCATAGATAAAGTTTTAAGTGAGGAAGCTCACGGTTTTATAATCCCTACTTCTCCGCGCACTGATGGGTTCGTTAAAAAGAATGTTTTTCTTACTGGTGATGCTGCAGGTTTTGCAGACCCTATTACCGCTGAAGGAATTTCAAACGCCATTGCCAGTGGTGTAATGGCAGCTCAAGCTATTGTCGAAAGTCAATTAAATATAGAGCAAGCCAAAGCTTTATACTTAGATAAAGTAAATAAAAAGTTACTCCCTGAACTAGAAACAGGCATAAAATTGGCTAAGTTTTTCTACGGTCAAAAAAAATTACGCAATATTCTATTAAAGAAACACGGACAGAGAGCTGCAGAATACATGACTAATATTTTTATGGGAGATAGCACTTATCCACAAAATTTCTATGCAAAAGTTAAGCAAAAATTAAAAATTACTTTTTAAACATAAAAAAACCTCTCCAAATGAAGAGGTTCTTTTATTAAAATTTATTCGTTTTTAAGAAATCACTTTAAAATTTTTCGCACTTTGCTGCGCTTCGACAATCTGATTTTTTTGATTGGTTAAAATAGTTTTTACAGATGGTGGCAAACTTGTTTCTGAAATTACTTCATTGTATTCATCTAAAGATGCTTGTTCTCCACGCTTCACTTCTTCCATAACTTGTTCTTCACTACTTGAAGAAACTGCTGCTTTTAAATCCATCCATGCACGGTGTACTGTTCCTGATGCACTTCCGCCTTTATCTGGCTCCTGACCATAATTTTTGATTTCAGTTTTAATCTCATGTCCAAAATCGTAACGCTTTTGAGCTTGTTTCTGAAGAAAATCTTTCATTGTTGGATTTTCTACTTTTTCAGCAGCATCTTTATAACCTCTTTCTGCGTCATAATTCTTTTATAAAAGGTTATTCAATTTTTTAGCAACTTCTTTTGTAAATTCCATAGTTTTTTATTTAAAGATAACTATGTTCTTTATTATTAATCAAACCATTAACTAAGCTTAAGAATAGAATTAACGAAGATTAACTTAAAAAGAACTATAACGATTTATCATTGAAATTTTCAACATAATTAAAACTTGTTAGTTAACACATAAGTTTAATAAATGACAAATTTTATTAAGACCTAGATTAATTAATAAGCTAATAGTTTTTCAATCTTCTTTTTTACTTTTTCTGCAGAAGGAATCATGGTTTCTTCTAACGTTGAATTTAAAGGGATTGCGGGCATATTTTCTGAACCAATCGTCATCACTGGAGCGTCTAAATATTTAAAACACTCTTCCTGTATTTTACCTGAAAGTGCTCTAGCAAAAGTGTTATTAGAAGGCTCTTCAGTAACCACCAAACATTTACCGCATTTCTTAACCGATTTCATAATAGTTTCTTCATCTAACGGAGAAAGCGTTCGCAAATCTATCACTTCAATTTGATCTTGCATTCCTAATTCTTCGGAAGCATTCATTGCCCAATGCACTCCCATTCCATAAGTTACAATAGAAATGGTTTCTTTTCCTTCTTGCTTCCAGATTTCTTGTAACACCCAAGCTTTTCCAAAAGGCAATACGTAATCTGCTGCAGGTTCTATAGAAGTGGCACCTTTAGTACCAGGAACTTTACTCCAATACAAGCCTTTATGTTCAAAAATCACTACTGGATTAGGATCGTGATAAGCTGCTTTCAATAAACCTTTAAGATCAGCTCCATTACTTGGGTAGGCGATTTTGAGTCCGCGAATATTGGTCACCACACTTTCTACAGAGGAAGAATGATAAGGACCGCCGCTGCCGTAAGCTCCAATAGGAACACGCAATACCATCGATACCGGCCATTTTCCGTTAGACAAATAACAGCTTCTACTTACTTCTGTAAATAATTGATTTAGCCCCGGCCAAATATAATCTGCAAACTGAACTTCAACAATTGGTTTTAAGCCAACCGCAGACATTCCAACCGTAGAACCTACAATAAAGGCTTCTTGAATAGGAGTGTTAAACACGCGATTATCACCAAATTTTTGCGCCAAAGTTGCTGCCTCCCGAAAAACACCTCCTAGTCTACCGCCAACATCTTGACCGTAAAGCAAACACGTTTTATCGTGCTGCATAATTTCTTCTATAGCGTGCAAAGCGCAATCTACCATAACCACTTTTTCGCCGTTCTCAGGAGAACGTTCTCCCTTTTCTTCGGTAATTGTAGTGGGCGCAAAATCGTGGGTGAATAAATCTTCTTGTGAAGGATCGTCTGCTTGTTGAGCTTCTAGATAATCTTCTTTAACTTTTACACGCGCCAACGCATCTATCGCTTCAATTTCGTCTGCGGTAAAACCATGTTCCGATAAATACTTTTTCATCTTCGGAAAAGGATCTCTTGTTTTCGCTTCCTCTAAATCGTCACGATAAAACTCCATTCGTACGCCAGAAGTATGGTGATTTAATAACGGAACTTTCGCGTGAATAAGCATCGGTCTTCTTTCTTCCCGAATCGTTTCTATCGCATTTTTAACCGTGGTATAACTTTCTTCAAAATTAGTACCGTCAATAGAAATGGCTTCTAAGCCGTTAAACCCTCTTGCATATTCTGCGGCGTTTTGCGCTCGAGTTTCTTTTTCGTTAGCAGAAATATCCCAGCCATTATCTTGAACTACGTAAAGTATTGGTAATTTCTTTAAGACTGCCATTTGAAAAGCCTCGGCTATTTCTCCTTCGGTCACGCAGGCATCTCCTAACGAACATACGACGATGGGCATATTCCCGTGTAGACGGGAATCTTTATCCTTATTGTTTGATGGATTTACTAAAAACCCATATTTCTCATCTTCCTCAAATAGATTACCGCTTTCGCGGTAATGCATTCCCATCGCTACACCAGTTGCGGGAATGGCTTGCATTCCTGTCGCCGAGCTTTGATGCGGAATTTTAGGTTTATCTTCGTCTCGTAAACTTGGATGTGAATAATACGTTCTTCCACCAGAAAAAGGATCGCTTTTTTTAGCCAATAATTGCAGCATTAAATCTTTAGGCTCCATCCCAATAGACAATAAAATAGAATCGTCTCTATAGTAAGGAAATACATAATCTTGCGGTAATAACTGCATCCCCACCGCGGTTTGAATGACTTCATGTCCGCGAGAAGTAGCGTGTACATATTTTGAAACTACCTTAAAATTTTCTTCATACAACTCGGTCATCGCTTTAGCGGTACAGAGGTTACGAAAGGCTTTTTTTAGTATATCTTTTGAAATTTTCATTAATTTTAAATTTTGAATGAAGCCTTAAAATTCCGACTTCAATTATCGCGTCATGCTGAACTTGATTCAGCATCACATCCTAATTCATTTTCAACCTATGACGATACCCTGAATCAAGTTCAGGGTGACAATTTTATTTATATTTTTCGATCTGCTTTAAAATCTTCAAAATAATCAGCTACTCTTTTTAAGAAGCTTCCTCCTAAAAAGCCATCGACCACGCGATGATCAAATGAAAGTGATAAATACATCATGTGTCTAATTTCTATTTTATCGCCTTCTTCATATTCCATTACCTCAGCTCGTTTTTTGATAATTCCCGTAGCAAGAATACCAACTTCAGGCTGATTGATAATTGGTGTCCCCATTAAACTACCAAAAGTTCCTACGTTAGAAATGGTAAACGTACTTCCGCTGGTTTCATCGTGTTTCAGTTTGTTATTTCTTGCTTTTTCAGCTAGCGCATTTACTTCCGCAGCAATTGTTTCTAACTCTTTTTGATCGGCATTTTTTACCACCGGAACAATTAAATTTCCACTTGGTAATGCTGTTGCCATTCCTATATTGATATCTTCTTTAACAATAATTTGTTTTCCATCTACCGAAACATTGATCATCGGAAAATCCTTAACTGCTTTTGCCACGGCTTCTACAAAAAGTGGCGTGAATGTGAGTCGCTCTCCATATTTTTCTTGAAAAGCCTTTTTATTACTATTTCTCCAATTTACCATATCGGTCAAATCAGCTTCTACATAAGCAGTAACGTGTGGCGAGGTATGTTTAGAATACACCATATGATCGGCAATCATTTGGCGCATACGGTCCATCTCTACAATCTTGCCTTTGCCTTTATCTAATTTTAAATCGGGAACCTGAAATCCTGATGCTTCTGGGACTGGTTGTGCAAACTGTGCAGGACGACCTTCTTCTATATAATTAAAAATATCGCTTTTTCGTAATCGCCCATCGTTTCCTGTTGCTGGAATTCTTGCTAGTTCTTCAAAACTAATATGGTGCTGCTTAGCGATACTCACCACTAAAGGTGAAAAAAATGTATTTTGATTTGAATTGACTTGATAACTTGAAGATGAACTTAATCCTGAAGATGCCGTTTGTTTTTTTGCAGCTTTTGGGGCGGTTTTCTTCGGGGCTTCTTTTTTAGCTGTTTTTGCAGGTACTGCTTTTTTCGGAGACTGCGTTGCTCCCACAGTCATTTTTGCAATTACTTGCCCCACTTTCACTACCTCATCGGATTGCACCAATAGCTCTGTGATTGTTCCATCTGCTGTAGCAGGCACTTCAGAATCTACTTTATCGGTAGCGATTTCAAGAATAGTTTGGTCTTGCTCTACTTCATCTCCAACAGCAACCGACCAGCTAATTATTGTTCCTTCTGCAATACTTTCTCCCATTTTAGGGAGCTTTATTTCAATTTCTTTCATCTTTGGATATTCCTTTTTTTGAAATTGCTCTTTAAATTTAACCTTATTTTTCCCTAAACTCATTTAAGGTATTGTAAAAGTTCTCTTGTTGGGGACGATCTTTTGGGATTTCTCGTAGAGGCTCTACTGCTCTTAAACTTTCGTGACAATCACTAGGTAAACGCTGGTAAAGTTTTGTTCCGGCAGTTTTCCAAGCGATCATTTCATCTGAAACTTGTTTTATCACTTTTGCAGGATTACCTACCACTAAACTTCGTTTCGAGATTTTAGTTGCTGCTTTTACAAAAGCCATTGCGCCTACAATACATTCATCACCAATTTCAGCATCATCCATAATTACGGAATTCATTCCAATCAAGCAATTTTCACCTAAATTGGCTCCGTGAATAATTGCTCCGTGACCAACGTGCGCTCCTTTTTTAAGGACAATACTTTTACCAGGAAACATATGTACGGTACAGTTTTCTTGCACATTTACGCCATCTTCTAAAATAATTTCTCCCCAGTCCCCACGAATAGCAGCTCCCGGACCTATGTAACAATCTTTACCAATAATTACATTACCCGTGACCGCAGCTAGTGGATGTACAAAACTGCTTTTGTGAACCACGGGAATATGTCCTTTAAATGAATAAATCATAAATTAGTATTTTAGTTTTTAGTGGTGAGTGTTGAGATTATTTATTTTTTATATGTCTGATTAAGAATGAAATCATTTTAGATATTTCTGTAATATATTTCCTATTCGTTTCCATCTTGTTCAAAGTCAATATAATTTCGAAGTCTAGCTTTAGTTGATGCCGCAACACATTCGTGACAACTACCCCAAGCTATTTTTAAATAGCGAATAAAATTTGCATCACTACTAACTGAGCCTTCTGCTATATTTAAAGCTACTCACCTCTCACGCCTAACCTCTCTCCTCTATTGATATTTCTCTAACTTCTTTTTGGTAAAATCGCTTAATACTAAGCGGCCGCTAATTTTTGCGCGTTCGTTGAGCAACTCATCCCAATCTTCGGTACCGCGCCAAAACATTTGCTTCATTTCTTTAACGGCTTCTGGATTATAATTACATAAATTTTGAGCAAATTCTTTAATAGCTTCATCTAATTCTTCTGTGCTTTCATAAACTTGTGCGAACAATCCTTTTTGTTTTGCCCACTCTGGTGAATAGAATGAATTGGCATCGATGGCGATTTGTGACATTCCGCTTACGCCTAATTTACGTTCTACGGCCGGACCAACGACAAACGGACCTATACCTATATTTAATTCACTTAGCTTAATGGCCGCAAATTTATTTGCCATACAATAATCCATTGCAGAGGCTAAACCTACTCCACCTCCAACAGTTTTACCTTGTACGCGACCAATTATAAATTTCGGACATTTACGCATCGCATTAATAACATTGGCAAAACCCATAAAAAATTGTTCGCCAGTTTGCTCATCGTTAATTGAAATGAGTTCCGTAAAACTTGCTCCCGCACAAAAGGTACGATCGCCGCCAGATTTTAATATAATGACTAATACCTCATCATTTTGTCCTACTTCGGTAATCGTATCGGCTAGTTCAGCTAAAATATTTCCTGGTAAACTATTATGTGCAGGATGAAAAAATTCTATCGTTGCTATTTTATTTTCTATATATTTCTTTACGTATGCTTCTTCTGTACTCATAAAATCGCTTTTTGTATTTATATTTTTTTGGTGTTTCCTTACGGGTCGGGCTATTCGCTTCAATTCCTCATCTCGCTAACGCGAGCTTGCGGGATTTCCACTGCTATCCCTAACACAATTTATCTTTCTAATAATCCAAACTGTTCAAAATGGTGATTTATATGCTTTCGGTGCATCAATTTCCATTCAAATTTGTTGAGCTCGCCAAAAACAGCATTTTTTGTAATTGCTTCCGGATTTTCTTGAAAGTAATTTTCGTATTGCTCTTTTGCTTCTTTTAATTTTTCTTTTGCCGTAGACAAATCTTTATGTTTCAACTCGAACAATTCTCCTTCTTTATAAAATGGGAAATTAAAATTTTTCGGCATTGGCTTATAGTTCCACAAGGTTTCTTGTACCATTTCTAATTTATCTTCTGGAGTGGCAATTTCAAAATCTTGAATTTCACCTGAAGCAATTCTATAACTATCTTCCAAATGTTCTAACATATGCTGTGGAGTCATAATTCCCCAAGCCGGCTGAGTTTCTTTTGTTAACTCATTTAAAGCTTTTTCAAATACCTTATCGGTAATTTCTATAAATGTGGTTTGCTTCTTTTGTACCATTGTTAAAATGGTGGCAATAGCCACAAGTTTTTCTTCGTCGTCAGTTGCATTTACATCAAAAACTTCCACATACCATTTTACAATTCCGCTCGGTAATTCTTTTCCTTTTTGGTCACGATCTACTTTTTGCTTACAAGTTAATCGCACATTAATGGTATCGTTATGATACATTGGACGCAAAAATCGAATCTCTTCTAATCCGTAATTTGCAGCGACCGGACCTTTATTTGGATAGACAAATAATCCTGCTGCGGCAGAAATAATAAAATACCCGTGAGCGGTTCGCTGTTCAAAAATACTTCCTTCTAGCGAGGTAATGTCGGTATGCGCATAAAAATGATCCCAAGTTATATTTCCGAAATTAACAATATCGGTATCGGTAATTGTTCGATTATGCGTTTGTAGCGACATTCCTAGCTTAATATCTTCCCAATGATATGCAAACGGATGTTTGTCTGCTTTTTTATAATCGGCATTAGGTTGATAAATACCCGTAATTTCAGTTAGCGTGGTTGGTGAACCTTGAATCGCACAACGCTGCATATAATGTTTGATTCCGCGTTTACCTCCCATTTCTTCTCCGCCTCCTGCTCGTCCAGGACCACCGTGAACAAGATTAGGCAGTGGCGAACCGTGACCTGTACTTTGCTTAGCGCTTTCTCTATTCAACACTAAAATACGACCGTGATGCGTAGCTGCTTGTACGGTATATTTTGTAGCAATTTTATTGTCATTTGTAGCAATTGAACTTACCAAAGAACCTTTTCCTTTTCGAGCAAGCTGAATCGCTTCATTTAAATCTTTATACGGCATTAGGGTACTTACCGGACCAAAAGCTTCAGTAATGTGTGATGCTTCATTTTTAAAAGGATGATCTTCTCGTAACAAAATAGGTTTCATAAAAGCTCCTTTTTCAAAATCGGCTCCCATCGCCTTTCCGTCTTCAAAATCACCATACACGATAGCTGCCGTTTTAGCAATTTCTTGCACTTGTTGCTTAACGCTTTCTACTTGTTTTTTATCGATTAAAGTTCCCATTCTCACCTCTTTTAAACGAGGATCGCCATAGACCACCTTACCAAGCGCTTGCCCTAACGCAATTTGTACATCTTCGACTAACTTTTCTGGAACGATAATTCTTCTAATGGCGGTACATTTTTGTCCACACTTCACCGTCATTTCATTGCGAACCTCTTTGATAAAGAGGTTGAATTCCGGCGTTCCGGGAACAGCATCTTCACCCAAAATACAAGCATTAAGAGAATCGGCTTCCATCGTAAACGGAACTGATTCTTCTATTAATCGAGGATGTGTTTTTAGTTGTCGCCCAGTCGCTGCAGAACCCGTAAAGGTGACTACATCTTGAGATTCAATGGTATCGAAGATATCTTTTTTAGTTCCGCTAATAAGCTGCAAAGCTCCTTCAGGTAAAATTCCTGACTCTATAATTACTTTCACGACGGCTTCGGTTAAATAGGCACTTTGTGGTGCTGGTAATACGACGGCCGGCATTCCTGCCATCCAATTGACAGCACATTTTTCTAGCATTCCCCAAACTGGGAAGTTAAATGCATTTATATGAACAGCAACTCCTGTTTTAGGCACCAAAATGTGATGCGCCATAAATTTACCTCCTCGCGATAAATCTATTGGTTCACCTTCTACATCAAAAGGCTGATTAGGAAACAATTTACGGAGGGAAGCATTGGCAAATAAATTACCAAAACCTCCTTCTATATCTATCCAGCTATCAACTTTAGTTGCTCCACTTCGAAAACTAATTTCGTAAAAAGAACGCTTGTGTTTCTGAAGATGAAATGCTAATTTCTTCAACATATTACCGCGTTCTTGAAAAGTCATTTTTCGAAGCGTTTCTCCTTTAAGTCTTGCGTATTGAAGTACTTCTGGAGCGTCGATCCCTTCTGTAGTGATGTTGGTAAAATGTTCTCCGGTTACAGCATCAAGAATTGGAGTTCCTTCCCCTTGACCATCGACCCATTGTCCTAAAATATAGTGTTGTGTTTTTTGCATTTTTATTTGTTTTGTGTTTGACTTCTCGACTCCGCTCGAGGTGAAATTCTGAACTTCAAATTTTCTACCTAAGCCGAAACATTTTCAATCACGGCAGCATAACCTTGACCAACACCTACACACATCGTGATTAAAGCGTATTTTTTACCAGTTAATTGCAATTCTAAGGCTGCGGAATATGCTAACCTTGCTCCTGTTACGCCTAGTGGATGTCCAATTGCTATGGCGCCTCCATTTGGATTTAATCGTGGATCATTATCTTTTAAACCCCATTCACGAATACAAGCTAAAGCTTGCGCTGCAAAAGCTTCATTTAGTTCAATTATATCCATATCATCCATCGTTAAGCCTGCTTTTTCTAGCGCTTTGTTGGAAGCTTGCACGGGACCAATCCCCATAATTCTTGGTTCTACCCCAACTACTGCTGAGCTTAAAATTTTCGCCATCGGTTTTAGACCGTATTTTTCTACAGCTTTTTCTGAAGCAATAATGGTGGCGGCAGCTCCATCATTTAATCCTGAAGAATTTCCTGCAGTAACGCTTCCGCCTTCTTTACGAAAAGCTGGACGTAATTTTGCCAAGATTTCTTTTGAAGTAGATGGCTTAATAAATTCATCGTTACTGAATTGAATAGGATCTTTTTTTCGCTGCGGAATTTCTACCGTCACTATTTCCTTTCCTAAACGACCATTTCCTTGGGCTTTACTCGCTTTCATCTGACTCCAATACGCAAAGGTATCTTGATCTTCTCTTGAAATTTTATATTTATCTACTAGATTTTCTGCCGTAACGCCCATCCCATCGGTACCATACATTTCGTGCATTTTTGGGTTGACGAATCGCCAACCGAAACTAGTATCATACATTTTAGCATCGTTACCAAAAGCACTTGAGGGTTTAGTAACAGCGTAAGGTCCGCGTGTCATATGCTCAACGCCACCAGAAATAAAAATGTCTCCGTCACCTGCTTTGATAGCACGGTTGGCGTGAATAATCGCTGAAAGTCCGCTACTACAAAGCCTATTTACTGTTTCTCCAGGAACAGAATAGGGTAATCCTGCCAATAAAGAACACATTCTAGCTACGTTTCTATTATCTTCTCCCGCTTGATTGGCACAACCTAAGATGACATCGTCGTAAGCTTCTTTAGGAATATTAGGGTTTCGTTTGACAATTTCTTTAATAACCAAAGCTCCTAAATCATCAGTTCTTACAGGAGATAATGTTCCTTTATAATTACCGATAGGTGTTCTAATTCCGTCTATGATGTATGCCTTCATTTTATTATAAATTTTGAATTTTGAATGAAAAATGTAATGTTTTTAGGTTCTGCTTTTTCATCTAAATTATATGTTTTGCTATTTTTTATTTTACGCCAAGGATTACTCTTGAGTTCAGTTTTGATTGCGTTCATGAATATATTTGAAACTTTTCCTTTTTTATTTCTCCACCCCATTCGAAATGGCAAAACAAAAAACGACTCACAAAAGCCTGACGTTTTACTTCCATTTTTCATTGGTTTTATAAGTAACGCCTTTAAACAGCGCCACCAACAGATCTCCTTTTTTAATTTCTACTATATAAAAACCGAGCTTATTTTTTTGACTTTTCACATCAGATTCTGCAATAATGACATCTCCTTCTTCTAGAGGTTCTATATGATTAATCGAGGTTTCTATTGAAACCGCTTTATTGCCATAGGTATTCGTAGCAAAACCAAAAGCGGTGTCTGCCAGTGAGTACGTGATGCCGCCGTGAGCTTTTCTCATGCTGTTAAGCATCTCTTTTCTCACCTTCATTTTTACTTTGCAATAACCCTCACGAACCTCAACAATCTCAATACCCAGCCATTGACTAAAAGGATCGAGCGAGAGCATATGTTGAGGAATAGTTTCTGAGTTTAAAAGTTTCTTAGTTTTTGAGTTATTTTTCATTTATCTTCTTTTTAAGATAATTTTTATAAGAGGTGATCATTTTTGACAATTCCATTATTCTCTGTCTATTATCTTCATCAGTTTCTTTAGAAATAAAATCTCTTCTTACTGCTTTCGAACTACATACTACACATTCGTGAGCACTATCCCAAGCTATTTGTAAATACCTATTAAAATTAGGGTGTGTGCTTGACGAACCCTCAGCAATATTTAAAGCTATAGAATCTGCTGCTCTAATAAACTGGGAACCTAAACGGTAAGTTTCTTCTTTAGGAAATTCTTTAATCTGACTATAAACCATATCTCCAAATTCTAATGCTTTTTGATACATTATTAATTCTTCGAATTTGAAATATTGCTTACTCATAATTATAAATTTATTCTCAATTACTCATCAACTACACAACTCGCCAACCCCTAAAACCTATCGCCTTCTTTATCCATTTTTCTTAATAGTGGACTGCAACGATAACGATCTTCATGGTATTCGTTGTAAAGCGAATCCATTTTTTTAACGCACCAATCCATTCCTTTTTCATTAGCCCAAGTTAAAAGTCCTTTAGGGTAATTTACGCCTTTAGTCATGGCTAAATCGATATCTTTTGCGGTGGCGATGTTTAAAAACAGTGCGTCTGCTGCTTCATTGATGAGCATCACTAAAATACGGTCTAGGATTTGTTGAGAAAGATTATCTTGATGCGATCCTGAATCAAGTTCAGGATGACGGCTTTTATCAATCTTACCATCTTTATAGTCGTAAAAACCATTACCGGTTTTTCTGCCTAAGTAGCCTGCTTCTTTTAAGCGTTTTTGAGTAAAAGACGGCTTGTAACGCGGATCGTAATAAAATTCTTTAAAAACAGTTTCGGTAACTGTATAATTCACATCGTGCCCAATAAAATCCATGAGCTCAAAAGGCCCCATTCTGAAACCTCCTAGTTCTTTAAGTGCGTTATCGATGGTCGGAATATCGGCTTTCCCTTCTTCATAAATTCGAAGTGCTTCTCCATAAAACGGACGTGCAACGCGATTTACAATAAAACCAGGCGTATCTTTAGCTAAAACACCAACTTTCTTCCAGTCGGAGATAATTTTGACTACCTTTTCTTTTACTGTTGTTGAGGTTTGTACTGCTGGAATTATTTCTACCAATGGCATTAAAGGTGCTGGATTGAAAAAATGAATTCCAATGACGCGTTCTGGGTTTTCTAATGCTGAAGCAATCGAGGCTATAGATAGAGAAGATGTATTGGAAGCAATAATTGCATCTTTGGTTTGACAAGCTTCTAACTCTCGAAATACTTTCTGTTTAACTTCTAAGTTTTCGATAATTGCCTCAATGGTTAAATCTGCATCGGCTAAATCTTGAATAGAAGCTACGTAAGAAATATTGCCTTGAATTCTATTTTTTTCAGCATCATCGATACGCTCTTTTTCAATAAGGCGCAACAACACCTCATTCAGTTTATCTTCACTCGTAGTTAATGCTTCTTGGCTGGTATCGTAAACTTTTACGGAACAACCGGCTGTAGCTGCTACTTGTGCAATACCGCTTCCCATGGTTCCGCTACCTATAATTCCAACAGTCATATATTTTAATTTTTCAGGTTACATTTCAAAATTCAAATTTAGTTTTAGTTCCAAAATGAATTTTCGTCCCTTTTAATTATTTAATTTGTTTTAGATTCTCTTAATTCTTTCAAACAAATCTGCATCTTATGAATATAATCTCTTGCAGATTTTGCAGCAATAACTTCAGAATAATTTAGAGCAACACTTGTAGCTGACCGTATTAATTGACTACATAAATACTGAGATGCAAAACTTTGATCTGAATGCTTAGTTACTTTAATACAATTTACAGCAAAATGAATTAATCTATTTTCTAATTCTTCAGACGTCATATTTCTTTTAAATCTCAGTTATCTCCATAAAATATTTTTAACTTACAACACTATCACCCTAATAAATTTCTTAATTATGTTTTATTAAAAACTCATTCAAATTTTAAATATAAAATTTGCAATTTCTAAGTTTGAAATAGTTTACTCTCCTTTAAAATTGGGTTTTCTTTTTTCTACAAATGCAGTCACTCCTTCTTTATAATCTGCCGTAAAAGCAGCTTTTATCTGGTTTTTAGATTCTAAAGCCAATTGCTCTTCTAAGGTATTATTTAACGACTGATTTAAGGTTTCTTTGGTTAAGGCTAAAGCTTTTGTAGGCATTTTGGCTAGTTGAGTTGCCATTTGCCACGTTTCTTCTTCAAATGTTTCTGTAGAGAAATACTTGTAAATCATCCCTAGTCGCTCTGCTTCTTCTGCAGAAACTTTATCGCCCAACATCGCTAATGCTGATGCTTTTTGAAAACCTATTAATCGTGGTAGAAAGAAAGTACCTGCACTATCTGGAATTAAACCTATTTTACTAAATGCCTGAACAAATGCTGCACTTTCTACAGCTACAACAATATCACACGCTAAAGCTATGTTTGCTCCTGCACCAGCAGCTATTCCGTTTACCGCAGCAATAACAGGTTTTCCTATATTTCTAATAAGTTGAATGATGGGGTTGTAATGTTCATCTAAAATAGTTTTGAATCCTGGATTTAATGCTGGATCAATAACTTCATTTAAATCTTGGCCGGCACAAAAAGCTTTTCCGTTACCAGTTATTAAAATAGCTCTTACTTCAGGATCTGATTCACATTTCTTCAATTCTTCCTGTAAAGTAAGTGCCATTTCTCGATTGAAGCTATTAAAAACTTTTGGACGGTTTAGGCTAATTTTAGCTACGTTATATTTAATTTCAACTTGAATGCTTTTGCTCATATTTTTTAGAACTTGAAAATGAAATTGAAGCCGAAGGTTTTCTAACTCTTTTCAATTTCGAGTTAAGGTTCGATTTCAATTTCCTCAGATTAAACATTTAAAATAATCAAACGGTTCTTGGCAATCGTTACACTTAAAAAGTGCTTTGCAAGCGGTAGAACCAAACTGACTCACCATTTGTGTGTTTTTAGATTGGCAATTGGTACACTTTACTACATTTGTTTCTCCTAACAGTGCTTTTTTATCTGCTGAAGCTTCTAACGGAGCTGCAATCCCGTATTTTTCTAAAGCTATTTTTCCTTCTTCGGTAATCCAATCGGTTGACCAAGCCGGAGCTAAAATTAAATCTACTTTAGCCTGATAACCAGCTTCTAAAAGTGCTGTTTTAATATCATCACCAATTACATCCATTGCAGGACAACCGCTATAGGTTGGTGTTATTTTAACTTCAGCAACTCCATTTTTAATTTCTGCAGAACGAACTACACCCAAATCGATGATAGAAAGCACAGGAATTTCTGGATCTGAAACTTGTTTAAGAATCGGCGCCAACTTTTCTGAAATATGTACTTTTTCTTCTACCAATTGAGTGATTTTGAATTATAAATGATGAATTTTTAAATTGTAACGTAAATCATTTTCAATCTTCTCTAGTTAACTGAAAAATTTACTTACCACTTCATTCCTGGATACGTGCGCTGCATATATTGCATATCGTTCAGCAAATATCCCATATGTTCTGAATGTATTCCTTTTTTGCCGCCTTCTTGAAAAAACTTTAAATCTGGTTTTTCTAGCATTGCTTCAGCTAAAACTTCAGAAACGTTTTCTAAATACTTGGCTTTAATTTTATCTGTATCAATACCAATACCTTCTTTTATGGCTTCTACATCGGCATTTGTTTGATGAAAAAGTTCTTCTGTAAATCGCCACAAATCGTTAATAGCAATTTGTATTTTTCGTTTACTTTCTTCGGTTCCGTCTCCTAAACGTTTAATCCAATCTGAAGAAAATCTCCTGTGATAACTCACCTCTTTCAAACTTTTTTTAGCGATAGCAACCAAAGTTTTGTCTTTGCTATTCTGCAATTCATTTAAAAATAGGAAATGAAAATGATCGAATAAAAACTGACGAGCAATCGTATAACCAAAATCGCGATTAGGTTGTTCAACGAGTAAGACGTTTATATATTCACGTTCTTTACGCAAGAAGGCAAAATCGTCTTCGGTTTTATCTTCTTCAGAAAGTTGAGCTGTGTATTGAAAATAACTGCGCACCTGACCAAATAAATCTAGTGAAATATTTGTCATCGCAATATCTACTTCTAAAGTTGGGCCGTGCCCCGTTAATTCTCCCAAACGCTGACCTAAAATGAGTGAATTATCGGCAATACCGAGAATGTATTTTATTAAAATATCTTTTTGCATTGAATTTTATTTAAGTTGAAGTCATCTTACATAAGTTTAATTTCATAATTCTATTACATATGTTTTACCTCATCTGGTAAATCGTAAAATGTGGGATGACGATAAACTTTATCTGCTGCTGGCTCAAACATTTCTCCATTTTCTTCTGGATTAGATGCTGTGATATTTTTAGATTGTACTACCCAAATACTCACGCCTTCGCTTCTTCGCGTATATACGTCACGAGCATTTTCTAGCGCCATTTCTTCATCGGCAGCGTGTAAACTTCCAAAATGACGGTGTTCTAGTCCGTTTTTACTTCTTACGAAAACCTCCCAAAGTGGCCAGTTTTTTTTGTTGTCTGACATAATATTGTAATTAGTAGTGAGTAATTAGAAATGAGTCTATAAGATACCTCATTTAGTTTCTATCACTATATCAATTTAACTTGCTTTTTGTACTTTTTTAGCTGCTTTCTTTTCTGAATATGCCATGGCTGCATCTCGCACCCAGGCTCCGTTTTCCCAAGCATCAACGCGAGTTTGCAGGCGTTCTTTATTACAAGGTCCGTGACCTTTTACCACTTGCCAAAACTCATCCCAGTTGATTTCTCCAAAATCGTAGTGACCAGTTTCTTCATTCCACTTCAAATCTTTGTCTGGAATAGTAAGTCCTAAAATATCGGCTTGCGGAATGGTTTGATCAATGAATTGCTGACGCAATTCATCATTCGTTTTACGTTTTAGTTTCCATTTCATCGATTGCTCGGTATGCGTTGAAGCATCATCTGTTGGACCTAACATCATTAAGGATGGCCACCACCAGCGATTTAATGCATCTTGTGCCATTTGTTTTTGCTCTTCTGAACCTCGACAAAGCGTTAGCATAATTTCGTAACCTTGACGTTGGTGAAAACTTTCTTCTTTACAAACTCTCACCATCGCGCGAGCGTAAGGCCCAAATGAAGTACTACAAAGTGGTACTTGGTTAATAATAGCTGCTCCATCGACCAACCAACCAATAGCTCCCATATCTGCCCAAGTTACTGTTGGGTAATTAAAAATACTTGAATATTTAGCTTTTCCTGTATGCAATTGCTCGTACAATTCTTCACGAGAAATTCCTAAAGTTTCACAAGCACTATATAAATACAAACCGTGACCAGCTTCATCTTGAACTTTTGCCAACAGCGCTACTTTTCTTCGTAACGAAGGCGCTCTTGTAATCCAATTCCCTTCAGGCAACATGCCTATAATTTCAGAATGCGCATGTTGTGACATTTGCCTAATGTGAGTTTTACGATACTTTTCTGGCATCCAGTCTTTAGGCTCTATCTTCTCATCTCTAGCAATTTTTTGCTCGAAAATCTCTTCTAAATTTTTCACTTCTTGCTCACTCATAATTTTTGTTTTTAACTTTCAGCTATTAGCTACAAGTATTAAAGCACTCCAAATCAAGTCTCAATTTTTCAATTAAATTATCACCTCTTTAGAATAAAACCTGAAAATTCAGATTTTCACAGCTGTCTTAATTTTCTTAAAAGATAATGATTACAACTCTAAAAATGAAACTTAGTTTAAGTATTTCATAGCTTTAGTCATTACACATCAAAATCGACTACCAGTTTTTCTGAAGTAGGGACCGACTGACAACTCAATACAAATTTATTAGCCACCTCATCATCTTCTAGCGCATAATTAATTTTCATCTCTACGCTACCTTCAATCACTTTGCATTTACACGTACTACAAACTCCGCCTTTACAAGCAAAAGGCAAATCTGCGCCAGCTCCCAAAGCGGCATCGAGTACATTATCGTAGTCGTCTGTCATGCCGAAATGAAATTCTTTACCACCGTCTAAAATTGTAACCTGAGTTCCATCAAATTTATGCTCGATAGCTTGAGCTGCTTTTTTCTTATCATCTTCAGAAATTCCGGTGACAAATAATTCATAATGAATTTTATTTTCTGAAAGACCTGCTTTCCTCAATTCGTCTCTAAGTAAGAAGATCATTTTTTCTGGACCACAGATAAAACATTCATCTACCAATTCTACATCGATTAAACTTTTGGTAAGTTGCTGTATTTTTTCTTCATCAAACCTTCCGTTAAACATTGGAATATCACGCTGTTCTCGTGTTAGAAAATAGAAGATCTCTAATCTACCAAAATATTTATTCCGCAGTTGTTCTAGCTCTTCTTTAAAGATGATCGACTTTACATTTTTATTCAGATAGAAAAGCTGAAATTTACTTTCTGGCTCCATCTTTAAATGCGTCTTAATCATCGATATAATAGGAGTAATCCCACTACCCGCTGCGAAAACGATATAGTTCTTAGATTCATTAGAAGCTACTTCTACGCCAAACTTACCACTTGGCACCATTACCTCTAAATGATCTCCCGCTTTAAGCTCATCATTAACAAAAGTTGAAAATTTACCTGTAGGTATTTTTTTAACCGCGACTTGCCATTGTTGATCTACTGGACTTGAACATAAAGAATACGACCGCCTCACATCTTCTCCTTTAAAATCTTTTTTTAAGGTTAGGTGTTGCCCTTGACTATAATTAAAATCTTCCTGTAAATCTTCAGGAATATCAAATTCAATCACCGTGCAATCCTTGGTTTCTTTATAAACGTTTTTTACGGTAATGTTGTGAAATTTTGCCATTTCATCATATTGGTTACCTAACAAAACTAACGATTGTTAGTTTAACTTCCAAATCTCTGATGTTAAAGCTACTACTATAAGATAATACCAAGTAGTAAATTTTGTTTCATTTCATTAGTTAAAAGCTTAATAGACACTGTTCTGTTTTTAGCATACCACAAATAAAGTGTTCTTAATGTAGAGAGTAACGAAAACAAAACTAACTCTATGTTTGCCGTTTTTAATTCTTTTTCTTTTATACCTTGCTCAATAATACTTCTCATTTTAGCCTCATAAGTATTACGCATTTGTAGATAATTTTCTAATGCTAATTGCTCTAAATGCATCCAATCGTTATTCAAGCAGGCCAAAGCATCTGTTTTTTCTACTGTAATCTTAATATGATTCTCGATAACCGACTCTAATTTTTCTATAGAACTTGCCTCTTGCGGAAGTACCGAATCGATATGCTGGGTGAAATTTTCTGCCACCTCTAAAATGATAATCGATAAAATCTCTTGCTTTGAGTTAATATGATTATACAAACTTGCAGCTTTCATATCTAAAGCTTGAGCTAAATCTCTCATAGAAACGGCACTATAACCTTTTTTTCTAAAAAGTTTTGCAGCTGTAAAAATGATTTCTTTTTTTCGAGTCGTAAATTTCATAAAATAAAAAAGCCAATGTTGTTAACCTATAATTATAGTAGGTTATAAGTTTAAGTTTTTTAAATCTTCCGCGGTTAAAAAGTTTTCTTGATTGTACTGAAGCGTCCATCCCATAGAACTGGTGAGTACAAAAAGTTTCTGTAATTCAGCAATCAATCGGTTTTCAGCATTTTTCATCAAGACCGAATTTTTAATTTGATCTCTTAAATCTGAATTAATTTTCCCTTTAATCTTATTATAATCTTTCGCATCAAATTGATTAAGGTAATCTTGAGTAACATCGTAGTATTTAATATCTGGATTAATATGAAGCTCTGGATCTGGAATATGAGTAATTCTTAAAGTTTTTTGTTCTGCATCTACCTCATACTTCATCTTACGCAAATCGTAACTCACATTCGCTTTAGCATTCACCACGATTAGGGCTTTTTTACGTGCCAATAAAAATTTAAATACAAAACTTTCAGTATTTTCATAAGTATAGACTTTGGCATAACTTCCTTCAGAAACCACAAGTTTACTTACATTTTTAATTTCTTTCTCAATTAAATTAGAAGCCTGTAATAGATTTTCATTTTCTTGAAACTGATTTTTAAAATATTCATACCCAAAAAAGCATACGAGTGAAACCAAAATACCTAGTAAAAACTTTCTCATATATTGGAATTTGTTTCTAAATTACAAGAAACAATTTTAACCTCGCCGTTTTTTGAATTTACATTAACAATTTCAAAACTCCATAAATGGAAATGATTGCTGAATCTCTTTGGTTTGCTGCTGAAGTTTTTGCTGAAATTTTTGATGCGACTCGGATTTTGGATTGAAAGGTCGGTGCGATAAGCCTTGTCGTATCTGCTGTACTTTTTTCATCGTTGGTAAGCATTCTTCTGCCATCCAACTTGCTTGAAAACGTTCCCAAATATAATCGATAGCTGTGTTGTTAGGATGCAATAAATCTGAAGTGTAAAAACGGTAATCGCGCAACTCATCCATCATGATTTCATAAGAAGGAAAATAAGCAAGTCTTTTTTTGTTTTCTAAAACTTGATGAAGTGCTGCAATTAAATGCGATTTACTTCGCTGATTTTCTATAAAACCATCTTTTAAATGTCTTACCGGAGAAATTGTAAAAACAAATTGAGAGTCGGCATTTATCTCTTGAATATAAGCCACACTTTTTTGAAGACTTTTTTCCAGTTCAGTAACGGATGAAAGCTCTTTATTAAAATTTTTCTGTGGAATTTTATGACAATTCGCTACATATTTGTTCTGCTCAATATGTTTATAAATCCAAGAAGTTCCCAACGTAATAATTACGTGTGAAGTCGTTTTTAAAAAGTGAAAAGTTTCTTCTAGCGCTGTATTTAAGTCGTTTAGTAGTTCATTTTCAGACAAAGCATTCAGCCGAGAATGAGCCTCAAAACAACTATAAATTTCCTGATGCTGAAAAATAGCTTTTGCCGTAAATTTTTCTTGATTAGCAACACGCTTTAAAAAGTTCTCAATTGCAAACGGATGAAACAAAATACCCAACGGATTCTGTAGCTGCTGAAATTGATAATAAGCAAATTTCTCTCCTATATTTTCAGCAAAACAAGATCCCAACAGCAATACCCTAGACGTATAATCTATTTGGGGTTGCTGCTGAGGTACATTAAGTTGAGTTTGAAGTTGCATAATTTTCTAAATTGAAAATGAAGTTGATATTAAGGTTGAAATTGATTACCAATATGAGGTGCTGAAACAATTTCAGCATGACGCCGACTTAAATATTTAAAAGCGTCATCCCAGACTTGATACGGGATCAGATATTCTATTAAACCATCCTGCCAAGAACAAGTCTTAATATCCCTCCTTTAAAAGGAGGGGAGCTTTTAACCTTTTTAAACAAAACTTCGACAAGCTCGGTTTGACAAGTTGAAAAAATTAAAACCTCATCAACTCACCAACTCACCTCACTAACTAATATACTTTTTCCCTTCTTCTAACGCTTTTGCAATTCCATCAGGATTTTTCCCTCCGGCTGTAGCAAAAAATGCTTGTCCGCCGCCGCCGCCTTGAATATGTTTCCCAAGTTCTCGAACAATTTGACCTGCATTTAAACCTTTCGCTTCAGCTAAATCTTTAGAAATATAACAAGAAATAATCGCCTTACCGTTATGAGCAGATCCTAATAATAAAAATAAATTATCAACCTCACCCCCTAACTGAAAAGACAAATCTTTTAAAGCGCCACCATCTAGATCTACTTGTTTGGCTAAAAACTGAACCCCGTTAATTTCGGCTAATTCACTTTTTAAATCTCCTTTTACGTTTTTTGCTTTCTCTTTAAGCAACACTTCAATTTCTTTTTTTAATGCTGAATTTTCTTCCTGCAAATCGTTCACCGCTTTAATGGGATCTTTTACATTTTTAAATAGCGTTTTAATTTGGTTAAAGTTTTCACTTTGTTGCGTCAAGAAATCTTTTGCAGCATCGCCAGTTATCGCTTCTATTCTTCGTACTCCCGATGCAACAGCTCCTTCAGAAACAATTTTAAAATGCCAAATTTCAGAGGTATTGGGCACGTGCGTTCCTCCGCATAACTCCATCGACTCTCCAAAGCGAATCGTTCTTACAGCATCGCCATACTTTTCACCAAATAATGCTATGGCTCCTTGTTCGATAGCTTCAGCATAAGCTATTTTTCTATTTTCTTCTAGCGGAAGATTTTCGCGAATTCTCGCATTCACAAAAGCTTCAACTTGTTTTAATTCTTCTGGAGAAACTTTACTAAAATGTGAAAAGTCAAAACGCAAGTAACTGCTATGCACCATCGATCCTTTTTGCTCGACGTGCGTTCCTAAAATACTACGCAGTGCTTGATGTAACAAATGGGTTGCCGAGTGATTAGAAGCAGATCTTGAGCGCTGTTTGGCGTCTACCACCGCTTTAAAACTTCCTTCTAAATCTTCGGGAAGATTTTTTACAATATGTATAATTTGGTTATTCTCTTTTTTGGTATCTACAATGTAAGTTACATTTCCGTTAGTACTTTCTAAGTAACCTTTATCGCCTACTTGCCCACCACCTTCAGGATAAAATGGAGTTAGGTTAAATACCAATTGATATAAAGTACCGTCTTTTTTACTTTCTACTTTTCTAAATTTGGTGATTTTCACTTGCGCCTCAAGACTATCGTAACCAATAAACTCTTCTTCATCGTCTTCGCGTAAAATTTGCCAATCTTCCGCTTTGGTTTGCGCGGCAGAGCGTGAACGTTCTTTTTGTTGCTGAAGTTCTTTTTCAAACTCCGTTTCATTCAATTTAAAACCGCGTTCTTGTAAGATAAGTGCCGTTAAATCTATAGGAAAACCAAAGGTATCGTAAAGCTCAAAGGCTTTTTTACCAGAGATCTCTTTGCCATCGGCTTTTTCAATAATCTGATCTAATAAAACTAAACCTTGATCTAAGGTGTTTAAGAATGAATTTTCTTCTTCTCTAATCACATTTTCACAAAGATTTTTCTGCTTTTTTAGTTCTGGAAAAGCAGTGCCCATTTGCTGACTTAAAGTAGCCACCAATTTATAGATAAAAGGTTCTTTTTGATTTAAGAATGTAAAGCCGTAACGAATCGCACGGCGTAAAATTCTACGAATCACATAACCTGCTCCGTTATTGCTTGGCAACTGCCCATCTGCAATGGCAAAGGTTACAGCACGAACGTGATCTGCAATAACACGAATAGCAATATCTAGCTCTTCAGACTGCCCGTAGATAGTATTGGTTATGGTTTGTATTTCACGAATTAGCGGTGTAAACACATCGGTATCGTAATTAGACTTCACATCTTGCATCACCATACACAAGCGCTCAAAGCCCATTCCTGTATCAATATGTTTGTTAGGTAACTCTACTAAAGAAGCATCTGCTCTTCTGTTATATTGAATAAAAACCAAGTTCCAAATCTCTACCACTTGCGGGTGATCTTGATTCACCAACTCTTTACCTGAGATTTTGGCTTTTTCTTCTTCAGAACGAATATCGATATGAATTTCAGAGGCAGGCCCGCAAGGTCCCTGATCTCCCATTTCCCAAAAATTATCTTTTTTGTTTCCTAATAAAATACGCTCTTCAGGGACGATCGCTTTCCAAAAATTATAAGCTTCTTCATCTTTACCAATACCATCTTTTTCATCACCTTCAAATACAGTAACGTAAAGAATTTCAGGATTAATTTCAAAAACCTCGGTAAGTAATTCCCAAGCCCAAGCAATTGCTTCTTTTTTAAAATAATCGCCAAAACTCCAGTTGCCTAGCATTTCGAACATGGTATGGTGATAGGTATCTTTCCCTACCTCTTCTAAATCGTTATGCTTACCGCTAACGCGCAAACATTTTTGAGTATCTGTAGCTCTAGAATTTTTGGGAGTAGCATTTCCTAAGAAATATTCTTTAAACTGGTTCATCCCTGCATTGGTAAACATCAGGGTAGGATCATCTTTAATCACCATAGGTGCTGATGGTACAATCTGATGTTTTTTAGATTCAAAAAACTCTAAAAATTTGCTACGTATTTCGTTAGATTTCATACACGACTTTTTGCAACTTTAATGTTAAATTATGTTACTAGTGAAACAATTTTTATCTTTGTTCGTCTTCTTAAGCAGAACTGCTTAATTTTTGATGACAAAAATAGCATAAATTCAGACAATGTCGAAGGTTAAATATTATTACGATAGTGAAACCCTTTCTTACCGAAAAATAGAGCATAAAAAAGGTAGAAAATGGGGGTATGGATTGTTAGCGGTAACGGCTTCTTTCTTAGCAGGATTTTTATTATTACTGGTTTACTTAAACTTGCCACAAATTGAAACTCCAAAAGAAAAAGCACTAAAGCGAGAGTTGCAGCATATGCAATTACAATATGGAGTCTTAAATAAAAAAATGACTCACGCTCAACAAGTATTAGAAGAGGTGCAACATCGAGACGACAATATTTATCGCGTTTATTTTGAAGCCAATCCCATACCAGAAGAGCAAAGAAAAGCAGGTTTTGGTGGGGTTAACCGCTATAAAAACTTAGAGGGCTATGATAATTCTGAATTACTGATAGAAACCAACAAGCGTTTAGATATTTTACAAAAACAAATTGTCGTTCAGTCTAAATCATTAGATGAAATTGCGGCTTTAGCGAAAGAAAAAGAAAAGTTACTTACTGCTATACCCGCCATTCAACCCGTGAAAAATGAAAATCTAAGACGCATGGCTTCTGGCTACGGGATGCGAATGCACCCTATCTTAAAATACCGTAAAATGCATAATGGCATGGACTTTAGCGCGCCCACAGGTTCTTTGGTTTATGCTACTGGAGATGCAGTCGTAAAAAGGGCGCAACGTACTACTGGTTTTGGTAACTTAGTAATTTTAGATCATGGCTTTGGTTATGAAACTTATTATGCGCACCTTAGCAAATTCAAAGTAAAAAAAGGGCAAAAAGTTAAACGCGGAGAAATTATTGCCGAGGTAGGAAGTACCGGTTTATCTACCTCTCCTCACTTGCATTATGAAGTGCATAAAAACGGAAAAGTGGTGAACCCTATTAACTTTTATCACGGCGACCTAACAGCTGAAGAATATGACATTATGTTAAACCAGTCTAGTTTAGAAAATCAATCTTTAGATTAATGCACGTTAACCTTCCAGAAAAACTTTATTATGGTATTGGCGAAGTTGCCAAAGCCTTTAAGGTAAATACTTCGCTCATCCGGTTTTGGGAGAAAGAATTTGATGTAATTCAGCCTAAAAAAAATGCTAAGGGAAATCGAAAATTCACCAAAGAAGATATTAAAAATCTCGAATTAATTTACCACTTAGTTAAAGAACGAGGTTTTACCCTAGAAGGTGCAAAAACACATTTAAAAGAAGAAAAGACCGAAACGCTCAACAACTTCGAGATTATTCGTAAATTAGAACATATAAAATCTGAATTAAACAATATTAAAAATCAACTTTAAATAACAAAGAATGAAAAAGTGGTTAATCCCCGTAATTATAATTGTAGTCATTGGTATTATTGGTTACAGCCTTACTGCAGGCGTAAATAATACAGCCGTAGAATTAGAAGAAAATGTAAAAGCTTCTTGGGCTAATGTAGAAAGTGCCTACCAACGTAGAACAGATTTAATTCCGAATCTCGTTAATACTGTAAAAGGTGCTGCAGATTTTGAAAAAAGCACCCTAACAGATGTAATTGAAGCTAGAGCTAAAGCGACCTCTGTTAACATTAGTGCCGATAATTTAAATAATGAATCGCTACAACAATTTCAAAAAGCACAAAGCGGACTATCGTCTGCGCTTTCTAAATTAATGGTTAGTGTAGAGCGCTACCCACAATTAACGGCCACACAAAACTTCAGTAATTTACAATCGCAATTAGAAGGAACTGAAAATAGAATTAACGTAGAGCGTAACCGTTTTAATGGTTCTGTTCGTGAATACAACACCTATATTAGAAAGTTTCCTAACAATATTTTTGCAGGAATGTTTGGGTTTGAACGAATGACGCCTTTTGAAGCAGAGGCTGGCGCAGAGAAAGCTCCTGACGTAGAATTTTAAAAAACTAATGCTGAATTTTTTCAGCATTTTTTCATGAATAATCTTTTTCTAATTCAAGTTTAGCAAGAAGATTATCTCCTAAAAAAACTAAAGCAATGGCTAAAGAATTAATTTCAGCTGAAGAAGAAGAGCAAATTGTGGAAGCAATTAGAACTGCAGAAAAAAACACCTCTGGAGAAATTCGAGTTCATCTCGAAAAAAAATGTCCTATTAAAATTTTAGATCGTGCTAAAGCTGTTTTTCATGAATTAAAAATGGATAATACTAAACTTGAAAATGGTGTGCTTATTTATTTAGCGCTAGAAGACCGTCAGTTTTATATTTTAGGTGATAAAGGTATTGATAAAAAAGTACCCGATAATTTTTGGGAAAGCACCAAAGATATCATGTTAGCTCATTTTAAAAAAGACAACTTTAAACAAGGCTTAATCGATGGCATTTTAAAAGCAGGAGAACAGTTAAAACAACATTTCCCTTACCAACAAGACGACATTAATGAACTTTCAGACGAAATATCTAGAGGATAATGCAACAGAGCTCATCTATTTTTAGTAAAAAAACTTTATTCACCATTGTATTATTATTGATCGCAACTGTAGGTTTCGCTCAATTAAATATACCTGATAAGCCTTCAGAAGAAACTAGTGTTTATGATGGAGCAAATGTTTTAAACGCTTCAGAAAAAAGCAGTTTAGAACAAAAGTTACTACGTTATGCAGACACCACCTCTACGCAAATTGTCATAGCCACAATTCCCAGTTTAAACGGCGAACACATTGGCACTTATGCCGCAGAATGGGCACAAGCTTGGGGAATTGGGCAAAATAATAAAGACAATGGTTTTTTAATTCTTTTGGCTAAAAAAGATCGCCAAATCTTCATTGCTACCGGTTATGGTGTAGAAGAATATATGACCGATGCTACCAGTAAAACTATTATCGATCAAGTAATTTTACCTGAATTTAAAAGCGGAAGTTATTATCGTGGTTTAGACAAAGGAACTACGGCAATTATTCAAGTAATGAGCGGAAGTTTTGAAGCTAACCAAGCAAGAAATCTTGATTTCAATCCATTTCCTCTTATCATCGTATTTATTATTTTTATCGTAATTATCATTTCTATTATCAAGAAAAATAAAGGTGGAGGCAACGGTAGCGGCGGTCGAAGAGGCGGTGCAGATACAATTTTTGATGCTATTATTTTAAGCAGCCTTGGTCGCGGTATGTTTGGCGGCGGCGGACATTCTTCTGGTGGCTTTGGTAGCAGCGGAGGTTTTGGCGGCGGTGGCGGCTTTGGTGGTGGCTTCGGCGGCGGCGGCTTTGGAGGCGGCGGTGCTGGCGGAAGTTGGTAAATCTAGTAATTCATAAAACTTGACATTTAAATTCAAAGTAAGTCTCGGGGTATTAAACCCTTTGGTGGCCTCAATAAAAAGTCCCATTTACTTAAAGTAAATGGGACTTTTTATAACCAAACACTTGTAAAAAACTAGAACCTACCTCTTTTATCATTCGGTTTTTTTCCTCCAAATTTGCTAAATTTATAGGTGAAACTGAACATGACATATTGCTCTAAAACTAACTGCTGAGTATCTTGAATAAAATCTTCTCCTGTATTTCTAGAAGTTGCTATATTTTGATCTAATACATCAAAAACTTTCACTTTAACAATACCATCGTCACCTAATAATTGATAACCTAAGCTCATATTCCATAATACAAAATCATTTTTAAAACCAGGAGCCATATTTCCCATATGTTGATAACTAATATCGTTACCAAAAATAAAATTCTTAGGCCAATAAGAAGTAACTTCTATACCAAGCTTATGGTTAATATAGTTTTGATTTCTATTAGCATCTAAACTGTAACTTGCATTGTTATAGGTTAATTGATAATTAGGATCTAAAGTTAAAAATTCTTCTATTTCATACCTTATCGCTAATTGAGGAGATAGAGATAAGGTTTCTGAATTATATTTTTGAGTATTAGAGAAACCTACGTTTCTATTAAAAGTGGTTCTAAAACCTACTCTTGGATTTAAGGAGTTTCCATTTTCTAATTCAATATTTTTATTCAAACTAAAGCCTGCAAAAGCACTATAAGCCCCATTTACATTGGTATAGGTGGTAGTTCTTACCAAATCTTCATTTGTAGTTGTAAATGAAACTACCCGATCTTTATATAAACTTCCACCTAAATAGGCATAAAAACCTGAGCGTGATTTAAAATCGTAATTATTAAAATTAGCATAAACACTATGTTCTAATGTGGGCTCTAAATCAGGATTACCTGTTACAATATTTAACGGATTGGTGGTATTGGTTACCGGTTGTAATTGAGTTAAACTTGGGGTATTTCTAGAACTTCTATAATTAAAATAAACAGATTTAGTTTTGGTTAATTTGTACCTTGCATTAGCGTTTACAAATAAATTAGTATAAGTATTATCGAAAGAGCTTTCTGTAAATAAATCTTTATTTTTTAAGCGTATATTTTGAAGGCCTCCCGAAAAATTTGCTCGTATTTTATCGCTATTGAAAACCAACCCCAGTTCTGGACGATGATTGAAGGTTTCAGATTCAAAATCGTTACTCAACTCGTTATTTAACAAATTAAAAACTTCTTCTCCTTCTTCTCTATCATAAACCAATCTTGCACTGCTCTGATTAGATTTTCGATAAGAATAGCCTAAATCTAAGGAAACTTGACCTGAAAGCGGTAAACGAGAACGAAACTCTAATGCATATTCATCTTCTTCTGTATCTTGATCGATAAATTGATCTTGAACTTCGGTACTTTCTAAATTTCCTGAGTCGTTATATATTTCTCTAGAGGAATAATAAACTTGATCGTCTTCTGAAGTAGCATTGGTCGTATTTAAGCCCAAACGAACGAATGCCCCTTTATCTCCAAACTTTCGAGTGATATCAAAACGATTGCTAAAATTGGCATTAAATACCTCTCCTTTTTTTTGAGTCGTCGCATTGTTAATTGGAGTTCCGTCATTTTCAAAAGATTCTGTAAACGAATTACTGGTTGAAAAACCTTTATTCATATTTACATTAGGTCGAAAGGAGATTCTCGTTAAACTATCGGGTTTAAATTCAAAATTTACCCGAGCACGATGGTTATCGTTTTGACGATTTGAAGTAGATTCTGAATTATTAAAATAAGTTCTATCAGGCAAAATATTCTCTCGTTCTACTTTGGTTGCCGTTTTATTATCGGTGCGATTAAAAAAATAATTTGAATTTAAATCTGCTTTCTCTCCCCATTGATTAGCGAAGTTGAAACCAGCGTTATCAGCCTTTGTAATTCCGCCACCACCGTTGCCATTAATAGAATAAGCACTTCGTCCCATGGCATCGAAAACTTCATCAAAGGTGAATCCAGAAGAATTGATATTATTGGAACTCCCTAAAACGCTCAGACGTAATTCATCCTTAAAATAATTGGCGATTCCGCTTAGCTCATAGCGTTCATCAGTTCCTCCTCCTGCAGTTAGTCTAGAGAAATATCCCTTATTTTTATCTTCCTTTACGGTTAGGTTAATGGTTTTATTTTCAGAATCTCCTTCTTCTCCAGTAAATTCTTCAGATTTGGTCTTGGTATCGACCACTTGAATTTTATCGATAATTTCTTTGGGTAAGTTTTTTGTGGCTATTTTGGGATCGTCGCCAAAAAATTCTTTTCCGTTCACTAAAATTCGAGAAACTTCTTTGCCGTTGACCGTAATTTTACCACTATTATCAACCTCTACTCCTGGTAATTGCTTTAACACATCTTCTACATTTGCATTAGGCTGTGTTTTAAAGGAAGCGGCATTAAATTCTAACGTGTCTTTTTTAATGGTTACTGGAGCACGATTTCCTTTTACCAATACTTCCTCTAAACTATTGGTTGAAAATTTCATGATCACTTCACCTAAATCAATATTCGATTCTTCTTGTAAAGAGAATTGTTTTTTATAAGTATTAAAACCCGTATAGCTTATAAATATATTAATTGCATTGGCATCACTTTTACCTTCTACAGAAAAATTACCATCTACATCTGAAATGGTATAATCTACCAGGCTACTATCCTGAACTTTTTCGATGTGAATGGTGGCAGACTCAAGGGGTGTATTTTCTGAATCTATTACTTTTCCTTTTACTTGAAAATCTTGTGCTTTTGCATACGCAAAACACAATAAAGACATTAGTGCTAGTAAAATTACCCTAGAATTAAATTTCATAAAATTAAGTAGTTAGGTTTTGTTGTTAGACCTCTATAAACCTAAGAAGTTTAATCTTTATAAAATTATCTTTACTGAAATTTATTTTTCATTCTCTATTCTTTTAATCGCTAAATGTTGAATCAAGAATAGGCATTTTCATAACTTTTAATTCTATGTAATTGAAGAACTGAAATAATATATGAATACCGAAGTATTATAGGCCATAAAGTTAATTTTTGATGTTTGATTGAGTTCTTCGCTACTTGTAGTCATCTAATTCTAAAAACACCTAAATCTATTTCTATAATTGCCCCATAGTTCAAAACGTAGTAAAACTTCATGAGAGCCACTATTATAACGGCTTAATTCGGTAGTTTCATAATCGTATGCATAGCCTAGCATGACTTGCTCTGAAATTTGAAAACCCACTACCGCACTTACCGCAGCATCTAATCTATAAGATGCCCCCAAAGTGAGTTTATCATTGATATAAAAATTAGCAGAAAGGTCTACAGCCAGAGGTGCTCCTGATACTGATTTTACTAAAAACGCTGGTTTAAATTTTAAATTTCGATTTAACTCCCATACATAACCTCCTATAAAATAAATGTGTGCTTTATTGGTGTACGTAGATAAGGCGATATCGTTATATCGTTTGGTTTGCAATAAATTAGGAGTAGAAATACCCAAGTAGCCCTGATCTGTATACAGGTAAGCTCCCATCCCTACCACCGGTGAAAATTCACTGGTGTTAAATAATAAGGGATCGTTTACATCTGCAATAAGCAATTGATTAATATCTACGGATAAGTTTTCTATTCCTGCTTTTACTCCAAACGATAGTCTAGTCTCTTCACTTCGGTCTAACGGCAAAATATAAGAAAAATTACCCGCTACATATTCTTGATTGGAAGCTCCTATTCTATCGCTCACCACATCTAAACCTAAATTCACTAAACTTCTGCCTCCTAGTGGAGTGTGAGCTGAAAAATTTAACGTTTGTGGTGCTCCGTCTATTCCTACCCATTGATTACGGTAAAGCCCCACGACACTTAGTACTTCTCGTGTACCCGTATATCCTGGGTTAACACTCATCGTATTATACATGTATTGGGAGAATTGTGAAATTTGTTGGCCCTGAACAACAGCACAGAAAAACAAAAATAAGATATGTATGTATTTTAACTTCATAAGTAATAATATCTTATTCTACACTTAAGTGTATATATCCTGACTTGGCATGCTTCGATAAACCTTTTCCTTTTTTATAGTTATATTCTAATAAATAATAATATGTACCTGAAGGAAGTTGTGATTGCTCTTGCACAGTTAATCTTCCTGTTGAATATCCATCAAAAACCTGGCCAGGATCTCCGTAACTATTTGTTTCAAAGACTTTAACCCCCCATCTATTAAAAATTTTAACCACTAAATTTTGAGCACAATCTGGGTTTTCATTTTCAATTTTAAGGGAGTCGTTAAAACCATCATTATTAGGAGTAACGGCATTAAATACTATAATATCGCAAGGATTTATCTCTTTAAACTTCATAAGTGCGAAAGTGTAAATTCCAGACTCTTTAACTGCAGCAGTTATTGCTTCTTCTGAAAAATTTATAGCTCCACCTATATCTATCCAACGTTTCGCATTAGCATTCCATTTTACAATATGAACCGCATTTTCTTGATTTAATTGATTCAATATAAATGAAGGAGTGGTTTGTGCATCCCAGCCTAAGCTTAATAACATTTCTTGTGATTCATCGATCGATATTTCCCAATATTCTTGATGATCTATTTTCTCGATTAGCGGATCTTTTAATTGTAAATCGTAAGTTACACCAGGGTTAGAAAGAAAATAAGTAGCTTTAATTAAATGCGTAGACACTAAATTAGATGTTCTAGCAGGTCTATAAAAATTACGATTTCCTATAGGATAAACAAAATCTGAATTCCCATATTTATGTACCGGACCATCTACAAAACTTAATGAAGAAGCATTAAAAGCCATAGCATTTTCTAAAAAATTAAGTTCTCCTTGATAAACTCTATTTTCTAAAATACCCAAATTAAAGTTTACATGTTGATATACATTAACTTTAGTTTTTAATTGAAAAGCAATAAAAGGTGTTAAATTTTCTAAATGAAAATTAGTGGTAAAAATCTCATCACCTGCAATGGTTTGAAGTTGTTTCCCTACCATTCTTAAAACTCCTGTAGGATTATAAAAATCAAAAATCCCTTCATTGGTAAGATTTCCATATAAGCTTGAGCGACCGTCATTATAAAACTTAGCTTCTGGTGTGTTATAAAATGATGAAACACTAGAAAATTTTGTGTTTTCACTTACATACAACATGCCCGTATTTACCGTTTGCGCATACGTTTTTATCCCTGTATAGGAGAGAGAAAAAAATAATAGTATGTAAATTTTTATTTTCAATTTTAGTTATTCTTGAATTACAGAAGGAATAGAAGGATTTACGAGTACAGGTTTTACAACATACATTCGATGATCTTCTATTTCTCCCTTTAATAACGTTGCTTCTGGGGTTAAGTTTCCGTAATAGTTTTCAGAAAGTCTTAATCTTACGTAAGTTGGAGCTAGCACCACATCATTTGGCACCACCCAATTTAACGTAGCGGTTCCTGTTCCTGCAGGAACTTCGACCATTACACCTTCTGAGGTTTCAAAAACTCCATTTAAATTAAAATCTATCCAACCTTGTAAAAAACTTGCTTTCAAAGCATAATAAGGCACTTGCATCTCAAAATTTTCTTCAGCTTTATAATTAAAATTTTCATGACTAAAGCGTTTTAATTCTGCTGGCAATGCATCTTCTTCATTTATACTTCCTCCATCATTATCGTCTCCTAAAGCATCTATACTATATTGAGTGCTTTGATCGGTATCTGGTATTTCCGATCCGATATGTGAAAGGTTAGTTACTTGTACTTCCTGAGCAGGTTGATAATTACTTGTATTTAGATTTTTAGGAGAATTGAGCGCTATTTGATCATCATTAAAACTAGTTTTATCTATAATATGCAGAGGGTTTCCGTAAATTTCTAGAGCGTCACCACCGTCTACTTCGGGCAAAATTATCCCTAAAGCTATAGCGGTTAAGCCACTCCCTTTAATCTCTACATTAAATTCAACTGCATAATCATTCGCTTCTGTAGCATAAGCATTTTCTGAAAAAGATAAAATAGAAATGGCAGCGGTATTATTGTCATTTCCTTGGTAAAAACGAATTTGCTGTTCTGTACCATTTTGCGTTTTTTCAGCTCGGTAAGCTCCGGCATTCAAATTCTTTTTCACTTCAACTATTTTCCATTCACCATTCGCACTAGCTTTTATTTCTTCTGAAGAAGCCAATGATTCTGCATCAGCAACTACAAGTCCTTTTAATCTTACCGGGTTACCATCTAAAAAAGCTTTACATTCTACTGAAAATCTTGAAGTACTACCACTATTTTCATTTTTGATACCCGATACCATTTGATTGTTAGTCCCGGCACCACCAATATTATATAAATCGTCTAATGAATCTCCAGTATAATTTCCTGGAATATAACTTTGTATAGGCGCGTTTGGAGTAATATTTTTTAAAGTGGCTTGCAAGCAAAAATACTTATTACCTCCTAAATTAATTGAAGCGTAAGAAGTCTCTCCATTTTGGAGTGTCTGATTACTAAGCCCATACGTATGCGATTGATTATTAGCGCCCCAAGTAAGCCAAACAATTTTGTTTAAATAAAGTCCGTTTCCTCCTGTAGCAAAAGTAGAAGTTACAATTTGGTTAGGGTAGCATTGGGCTTGCATATAAGGGCTACAACTTATAACCACTAACATTAATATTATATAGATTTTATTATTCTTCATTTCTGTATCAAAAGTTATTTTACTTCAAAAACAATATTCATAAACGATGCTGTACTAACCTGAGAATTATTAATTACATCATACGTTAACACTCCATTATTAGAGATAGCTACATTTTGAAATACTGAAGAATCATAATAAGTTACATAATAGTTAAGTTTTGAAGCATTTATAACTGGCAACGTATTACCTGTGTTATTAGGATTAGTCACTAAAGCAGGACTGCTAGTTCCTCCAAATTGATTTGAATATTTCTGATACAAATCCACTACACCATAGGTTTCTCCTGCTGGAACTTGATCTGCTGAAGTAGGAATTAAGATGGGTGGCATATAAAAAAACTTAGGCATCGCTGCGGTTACTTTTTTTAAAACACCGTCATCATCCATAACCACAATAAAATGCGGAGGTGTTTTCCCATCTTCTAAGCCTTCAATTGCTAAAGTATTAGTAGCAGTTGTAGTTATTGTGGTAGCTTCAGTTAAATTGCCTCCTAATTTAAATTTTCTGTAAGTCTTATTTAAACCATTTTCCGCAGTAAAATTTACCGTCTGCCCTTGACCATTGAGATTCGTAAAAGTAAATCCTCCAGCAGTAGTTGCTCCGTAACTTACAGCATTGACATCTATATCTAAAGTATCGCCACTAGCAGTAATATGTCTATAAATACCTCCGCCAATATCTTCTAATTGATCGCTGTTATTTTCTAATAATTCGATGATCTCGTCGTAAACAGCGCCTTCATTCTGGATATCATTCACCACATCGCCAATCACTTCTACCGTAACCCCTAATCCATTGGCATTGGTGAATACATAATTATTATTGGCATCTCTAGTGTAACTCACTGTATTGGCATCAAAGTCCACCGCTGTGCCATCTACCGAAGTGTGCGTAAAAGTGCCATCGTTGTTGTTGACGAAAGTATCGCTGTTATTCTCTAATAATTCCAAAATCTCATCATAAACAGCGCCTTCATTCTGGATATCATTCACCACATCGCCAATCACTTCTACCGTAACCCCTAATCCATTGGCATTGGTGAATACATAATTATTATTGGCATCTCTAGTGTAACTCACCGTGTTGGCATCAAAGTCTACCGCTGTGCCATCTACCGAAGTGTGGGTAAACTTTCCTTCTCCAAGATCTGTAAATACATCGCTATTGCTGGTTAATAATTCGATGATCTCGTCGTAAACAGCGCCTTCATTCTGGATATCATTAACTACATCGCCAATCACTTCTACTGTAACCCCTTCTCCATTGGCATTGGTGAATACATAATTATTATTCACATCTCTAGTGTAACTCACTGTATTGGCATCAAAGTCTACCGCTGTCCCATCTACCGAAGTATGGCTAAACTTTCCTTCTCCAAGATCTGTAAATACATCGCTATTGCTGGTTAATAATTCGATGATCTCGTCGTAAACAGCGCCTTCATTCTCAATATCATTCACCACATCACCGATCACTT
>NZ_JAHWDF010000012.1 GCF_019311235.1 Mesonia aestuariivivens
CTTTAATGCCAAAGTAAAGGCTTTTAGATCACAATTTAGAGGAGTGAGGAATACCGAATACTTCTTATATCGATTGATTAAATTATATTCTTAAAATCGTAAAAACCCAGATTTTAGACTTGATCCCAAATATGAACCAGTAATTAAGCTTAAAAATATAAAAACCCTTGCAAATACAAGGGTTTTTAAAATCTAGTAGCGGGAACTGGACTCGAACCAGTGACCTTCGGGTTATGAGCCCGACGAGCTACCTACTGCTCTATCCCGCGATATATATTTAATATCTCTATTTCAGTATGTTTTGATAGTTATTGTTTCACTATCGGGATGCAAATATAAGACTTTTTTTAAGTTATTACCAAATAAAATTTCATATTTTTTAAATTTAATTCTCTAACGAAGCTACTTCTACAGCTAAAACCTTATGATAGAAAGCGATATACTCTTCAACCATTTTATCAAAATTAAAATTATCTATTACATAATCTCTACAAGCTTGCCTTGATTTTCTTGTCGTACTAATTAATGCATTTCTTAGTACTTGTTCATTATCACTTTTTACTTGAACTCCACATTTATCAGGCAAATAATCTGTATTCATAGTATCTGCAAGGATGGTTACTGGTGTACCACTACTCAAAGACTCTAATACAAAATGACTTTTTCTATCAAATAATTCTTTAGAAATTACAGCTATAGTTGCTTTTTGAAGTTCTTCTTGATAATTACTTTTAGAGGCTTCTCCTATATAACTAATATTTTTATTAAATAAGGGTTTCAATTTATTTTGATAATAATCTTCATCTTTTAGGTCTCCATAAATTTTTAATTGAAAACCACTCTGCTTAACTGCTTCAATTATATTTTCTATTCCACTTTGGTGATTAATATCATGCAGAAGTATTACAGTATTCGTTTCAGCACTAGCATTGTACACCCAATCATTATAATTAATCCCGTTATAAACAATATCATCTATTTTGCTATGGCCAGACCAACTATGTGCTATCTCATGATTAATAGCTATATAATAATTTTTTTGAGTCTGATTTAATTTTACAGAGCTTTGCAATAAGCCATTTGGTTTATTAAACAAAGTGGTTACCGTAGGTATATTTAAAAATTGGGCGGTAAAAACAGGAATTTGTTGATCTGAAAGATTATGTATTAAATCAAAGTTTGATTCTTGTAAATATTTAAAAATTTCAAAATAAGCATGTTGTATTTCAGCGTAACTTTTTACTTCAGAAGATACCTCGTGATCATAACTCCAATCTATCGAGTCTAAATTTAAACTAAAAACTTCACAGGGTAACTTAGAGCCATATTGTCCAAAAAAAGTCACCTCATATCCTTTTCTAACTAGCTCTGTAACTAAAGCATAAGTATATTCTTGTACAAAATTTTCTGTTTGTGATTTTATCACATACTCACTTGGTCCTAATAAGGCTATTTTCATTAACGATGAACAAATTAAATTTTATTAACTTTGTTTCCAAAGTTCACAAGAAAATTATTTTTCAGTCAACTCATTTCAAATTATAAATATCACATTAGCTTAAATGAAAAATTTATACGTTAAATCTCTTCCTTTAAAAGAGGTTATATCCGATCTAGCTCAAGAATTTAATTGCGAGATTATTGAGCATTGTGATGAGTTTGTTTTGGAAATTCCTAAAGAAAAAGGAGAAGGATTTATCAGAGCTATAAATTTTGGCAAAGGTCTTGGAGTTATAGAATATAATTGCATTTTTTTTGATGATTTACAAATACACTTTTCTATTAGCCAAATTCATCCACTAAAATTTATTTTTTGTAGTAAAGGTAGTATAAAACATTGTTTTGAAGAATTGGGAGAAGAGAGCTCTATAGATTGCTATCAGAATGTTTTGGTTGCCAGCAGTGCATTTAATGGACACATTTTACATTTTGAAAAAAATAAAAAAGTTCATATAAATAGTTTAGAAATTAATAGAAAAGAATTTAAAAAACATTACCTGTGTAGTTTGTCTAAATTTGAGCATCCACTAAAAGCTTTATTCTGTGACGTAGAAGCCACTAAATTATTCTATTACCAAGGAAATTACAGTTTACAAACTGCAGATATTATTAAAGAGATTAATACCGATTTATTTTCAGACTTTTTACGTGCACTTAAATTAGAATCTAAAGCCTTAGACATACTTGCCGTGCAGGTAGAACAATATGCAGATGACTTAAAATTAAATAAAAATCAATCGGTGATTAGAAAAAATGAAATTGAGAAAATTATACACCTTACCGAAAAGATAAGCAGTGAACTTTACACCCCTTATACTGTACAGCAATTAGCAGATTCTATTGGTATTAACATTAATAAATTACAAGAAGGCTTTAAATACCTTTATAACGACACCGTAAATAATTACATACAAGCTTTGCGATTAGAAAAAGCGAAAGATTATTTATTAGAAACTGATTTTAGTATTGCTGAAATTACAGATAAAATAGGCTTAACTAATCCTAGTTATTTTTCTAAAGTCTTTAAAGAAAAATATAAAATCACCCCTAACCAATACCGCAGAAGTAAGACTAAAACAAATCAAATCTTAGATTCTTAATTTTTTTAAGTTTTTACAACTTCATTGTTAAATTAAAGCCAAACCACTCATTACAATATACTTATATCTGTAAAAAATTTATCTTTAGAAAAAAAACAATGAAGGTAAAAGAGTTTTACTATGAAGAAAAGAGAATAGAAAGTTTAAAAAATTCTCTTTTTGATGAAGTTTCTGCTGTCAAAAAAACTTCTGATAAATTGTATTGCTTTATTTTAAAAAAATATTTTAAAGCAGAAAATGTTTTAATCGCTTACCATCAAAAAATAGCATATTTACAATTTAGTCATTCTAATCATCAAATTACTGATGAAAGAATATTAATAGCAAACACTCGAATTGTAGAAGTTCATTATAGCAACTTACGCAAGCTATTACTTTCTTGTTTACGAAAAAGTGACATTTCTTTTTACAATGAAGTAAAAGGATTTAGAAATAAAAATAAAACTATACTAACCTCTAAAAATTAATTATTATGATACGTTGGGTCGTTATTTTTCTTATTATCGCTTTAGTAGCGGCAATCTTTGGATTTGGTGGAATTGCCGATGGAGCAGCCGAAATCGCAAAAATAATCTTTTACATCTTTATTGTTCTATTAGTAATATCTTTACTAGCACGGGCTTTTAGAAAATAATAAAAGAAACATTGAATAAAAAAGAGGCAAATGCCTCTTTTTTATTGCTCTAAATTTTCAACCTGAAAACTAGTCAACGCTCCTGCTTCAAAACTTACATGAATTTTAATAGGATTACAACACACTTCACAATCTTCAACATAAGTTTGATTCACTGAAGGATCTAATAACATAGAGATCTCTTCCCAGCAATAAGGACATTGAAAAAAGTGTTCTATCATGAGTTAACTAATTAATTATATTTTTCGAGTTCTAACTGAACTTTTTCCCACTCTTTCATCAATGCTGATAATTCTTTCTTTTTTGACTCATAGTCTTCAAAAAAAGAAGGTTTAGCAACCACTTTATCGTAATTAGCAGCTAGCTCAGCATCTGTAGCTTTAATACTTTTCTCTAGCTTATTAATACTAGATTCTATATTACTTAATCTATTATTTAAAGATTTTAATTTCTTTTGATCTTTGTAATCTTTCTTAGAAGATCCGCTTGACTCTTTTTTTTCTTTTTTATTTACCGTTTTCTTTTCAGCTTCACGCAAATCTTCAATACTACGCTCTTTTAGATAGTAATCTATATCGCCTAAAAATTCTTTAATTTGACGATCTTTAAATTCAAAAACCGTTTTGGTTAATCCCTGAAGAAAATCGCGATCGTGAGAAACTAGAATTAAAGTTCCTTCAAAATTAGCCAATGCCTCTTTTAAAACATTTTTAGACTGAATATCTAAGTGGTTGGTAGGTTCATCCATCACCAAGACGTTAAAGGGCTGTAAAAGCATTTTAGCAAGTGCTAATCTATTTCGCTCTCCTCCAGAAAGTACTTTTACATATTTATCTACTTCATTACCTCTAAACAAAAAGGTACCTAAAATATCTCTAACCTTAGACCTATTTGTTTC
This sequence comes from Mesonia aestuariivivens, assembly GCF_019311235.1. Lineage (GTDB taxonomy): Bacteria > Bacteroidota > Bacteroidia > Flavobacteriales > Flavobacteriaceae > Mesonia > Mesonia aestuariivivens. The sequence continues at coordinate 4,133 of NZ_JAHWDF010000012.1, forward strand.
ATTTGCGGCATCAATCATGGTTTGATGAACAGTTTTTTCGCCATCGAGGTATTCTGCTTGATTTTGGGCGAAATAAGCGATTTGCACATTATGCCCAAGCTTTAAATTTCCTTCGTAAGATAATTCACCTACTATAATTTTCGCTAAAGTAGATTTTCCTTGGCCATTTTGCCCTACAAATGCAGTCTTTGTATTTCGTTCTACCAACAAATCTACATCGTGCAAAACCTTTTTATCTCCATAAGATTTAGAGACAGCTTCTGCTTCTAAAACTACTTTCCCAGGATTAATTGAAATAGGAAAATTTAAAGACATTACAGCGTTATCGTCTTCATCTACTTCTATTCTATCTACTTTATCTAATTTTTTAATTAGAGATTGAGCCATAGAAGCCTTACTTGCTTTCGCTCTAAACTTACTTATTAATTTTTCAGTTTGTTCAATTTCTTTTTGTTGGTTTTTTTGTGCTGCTAATTGTTGCTCTCTACGCTCTTCTCTTAATACTAAATATTTTGAATAAGGTTTATTATAATCGTAAATTCTACCAAGAGAAACTTCGATGGTACGATTAGTCACATTATCTAAAAACATTTTATCGTGAGAAACTATTACTACAGAACCAGTGAAAGTTTTCAAAAAACCTTCTAACCAAATAATACTTTCGATATCTAAGTGGTTGGTAGGCTCATCTAATAACAAAATATCATTGCTTTGCAATAACAGTTTAGCCAATTCTATACGCATACGCCAACCACCGGAAAAGGTATCGGTTTGCTTATTAAAATCTTCTCTTTTAAATCCTAATCCCTGAAGTATACGTTCTGTTTCACCTTGGTAATTATAACCGCCTAAAATCTCGTATTGGTGTTGAACGTCATTTAAATCGATCATTAATTGATTGTACGATTCACTCTCATAATCGGTACGCTCTACCAATTGCACATTAATTTCTTCAAGCTTTAATTCTAGGGTTTTAATTTTTTCAAAAGCTTGATAAGCTTCTTCAAGAACCGATCTTCCTTCTACAAAATCGATATCTTGCCTTAAAAAACCAATGCTAATATCTTTTTCTTTAGCAATTTGACCTGTATCTGGTTTTAAATCTCCTGCTAATATTTTAAGCATCGTAGATTTTCCTGCACCATTTTTACCCACCAAACCAATGCGGTCACCAGCACCTAGACGGTAAGTAATTTCTTCGAATAAAAATTCTCCCTGAAAGGAGATGGACAAATTATGAATATTGAGCATATGTGTAACTAAAATTGCATTGATTATGTGCAAAGATGCTTAATTTTGTGTTGGAAAAAAAATCCATAGACATGAGCATATTGAAAGGAACAAAAATTTACAGCATCTTTACAGGAAATTGCCCTGTTTGTCAAGAAGAAAGTATGTATTTAGAAAAAAATCCTTATAAGTTAGGGAAGTTACAAGAGATGCACGAACGCTGTAGCCATTGCGGTACAAAATATAAAATTGAACCTTCTTTTTTTTATGGAGCAATGTATGTAAGCTATGCGGTAGGTGTCGCCTTCTCTGTAGCAACATTTATAATTGCACATTATTTTCTTGGCCTAGGTCTTTTGGGATCATTTCTAAGCATTGTATTTACCCTGATTTTTTTATTACCAATTATTGTAAGACTTTCAAGAAATATTTGGATTAACTTATTTTTTAAGTATAAAAAAAACGTTTAATTAAAACGATCTACGTTCACTTCTGCTGGTAGGTCTTCGTTATTTTCTATAAAATTATAAAGCCAATGAGCTGCAGAAGGTGATATAATTATACCTCTGCTTCCATAACCATTATTAATATAGATATTAGCGTATTGGTGATGTCGTCCTATAAAAGGCCTGCGGTCTTTGGTGGTCGGTCTTACACCAGATTCTTGTTTAACAACTGTATATGGCAATTTTAAAACAGCATCTAGTTTGTCTTTAATTAACTGTTTGGCTTTTTCTGTAGGAAGACGATCTTCAAAATTTATTTCATAAGTAGCCCCAACTTTATAAAAATTTTCGCCGAGCGGAAGAATAAATAAAGAAAACTTAATCATTTCTTCTAAATTTAAACCTTCACATTTAATGGTAATGTATTCACCTTTATTTCCCACTAAAGGCAGGTGATTAAAAAAAGGATTGTTTCTTAATCCGTAGCCTTCAGCAAAGACAATATGGTTAAACTTTAAATCTCTATAAGAATTTTCTTGAATGTCTAAAGACTCATAATTAAATGCTTCTTCTATAAGTTGAAGATTTTTTTTCAGAAAAGATTTATAACTAGAAATTAATTTATTGGTGTTAATAAGACCTGTTTGATCTACTTGACCAAATGAAAATTCTGAAGACATACCATTTACTTTAGGTATTAATTTAGAGTTTAAAAACGGAGCTAATCTATTTTTATCGCCTGCAGTAAACCAATTATTCTGTTCTTCTGCAGAATTAAATCTTCGTAGAATTTTTTTAGAAGTAAGAAATGTCTCCTCTAAAAAATTTTCTATGTTTTCGTAATTCTGTTTTGCATAGCTTAATTGTTCATCGGCATTCCAAGCTAAGGTAAAACGCTTTAAAATAACCGGATTAAAAATACCACCTGCTACTAAAGATGCGTCTTCAGATTCATTATCAAAAACAACAAAAGACTTTTTTTCTTGACGTAATTTTTCTGCAAAATTTAAACCTGCTAAACCAAAACCTACTATAATATAATCTACATTCATATACGTATACAAAAACGCCCTTTAAAGATAAAGGGCGTTATAAAATTTATTTAATTGAATTTATTAGTAATTCCACATATCAGACTCAAAGTTTCTGATGTTTTCTTTAATTCTATTAGATTCTAATAATTGCATTAAAGAATTATCTGGAATATAATCATCTACCGCTCTATCGCCTTGCACATTATCTTCTTTATAAATTGTTGCATCAAATCTTCTAGAGTTTAATAAATGATCAAAAGTTACAGGGTTTGCAGAGTTTTTACCGTTAAACACATAGTTTTCATGTAAAATACCTCTTACTTCTGGATAAAATACCCAAAACAACTCAACTGCTTCAATATCTAAATCTGGATTCTCTTGCTGTTGAAGTAAGTTTTGCGCAGAATATACTACAGGAGCAATTGCTAACAAACGATATTTCAATTCGCCTTGGCGCTTATCAAAATACCAATAACCTCTAATTCTGTAGGCTTGTACTGCATTAGCATCTGCCTTGGCTGAATTGTACATCCAATCTGCAACTTCTTCACCTGCATTTTGAGCTGCCAAACCAGCTTCACTAAGATCTTTTGCCTCTAAGTTAAGGTTAATGTCTTCAACAGACATTTTCTGTTTAAAATAAGAATCTCTATAAGCTTCGACATTATTTTTAGTAACAGCCTCTACTAATAAATTAAACAAAGGTCTTCTCCCGTCACTTATTGCATCTATAGGATAAAGTAATGGAAAATTAACACGTTGATCAAGATCTATCTCTTCCCAAGTTGTTTTAGCCCATAAAATATCTCGCTCACCAACGTACCCATAAGGAAGTGGTTTATCATCATTATCTGCTTGAATAGCAGCTTCGCTTTTCTTACCTATTTCTTCAGGCTTTGTCGCATTTAAAATATTTAACTGCGCATAAGAAGATATTGCAGAAAATAAAATAAATGTTAATAAACAACTCTTTTTCATTACTTCTCTTTTCTTAATTAGTTAATTCAATCACAAGTGGTGCTACTTTAGGTAATTTGTAAGAACTATTACCAGCAATTTTTGCTTGAATGTCAAAAATCTGAACCGTAGAACCTCTTTTTGCTCCCGCTAAAGCTGCTTTAGCAGAACCTGTTAAACGACTACCGTTAACTTGCACAGCAGGTTTACCAGTAACCTGAAATTTAAATCCTGAAACCGCAAGGTTTAAATCAAAATCAAAATCTGGCAATTTAGCACCAACAGGACTAATTTCTACTTGATTTCTAGGCATTCTAATGATTCCATCAGCACCATCTTTTACACCAATAACTCCTACAGGTCTAGGTATTTCTTTAATTCTAAATTTCTTATTATCTGAAACCGTTTCTCCATTAGGTAACTTACCTGAGACACTAATCGTAACTTCTCTAGACTTCACGTTAGTCACATCCATCACATAACTACCAGCACCGCCGCTTGGAGATAATCCTGGTGCATTAGCACTCACAGAAGGAACTCCAGGAATAGAAATAGTCATTGGGTTTTTAACTCCACGATACACCACATTCATTTTATCTGCAGAAATAACTGCTGCATTTGGTTTAGGAATTACTGTATAAGAACTATTGATTGGTATCTTAACTATCGAATCTCCTTCTTTAAATTGTAACTCACCGTTAATTTTTTGTTCACCAACATTACCTGCTGGAAAGTCTAAACTAACTTGACCAGTTTGCCCTTCTAATTCATTTTCATTTACTATAACTTTATCAAAAGTAAGGCTATTATCAAAACGACCTAAAACAACTTTACCTTGAAATTGTTCTCCACTAAAAAATGCAGTTTTAGTTGGAACCACAATAGCCTGATAATTACTCATCGATAATTGACTTGCTTGCTCACCTTGCAACATAATTGAGAAAATTTCATTCTCAATAGTTTTAACGTCACTTTGCATTTTAGTTAATTGTGTTAACGATGCAATTAAAGGATAGCCTATAAAATTATAATAAATCCATTCTTTTTTAACCCCCTCACTATCTTCAATTTCTTTAGTTGAAAATTTGTTCTCTAATTCGGTTGCGATTTGAGGGTAATTTTCACCTACTAAAGCAATCATTTGATTGCGATAAGCATCTACCTTATCTACAAATTCTTGACCTTCTTTAGTTACTTTACTTTGATAAAACTTCTCATCAAAATAATTTGAATTATCCATCGTTTCGTAACTCTTAGGATTTTCTTGCGTAGCTAAAGCCCCTTCTTTAAGCTGAGCTATATAATTATTCAAATCAGATGAAATAGTTTGAATTTTCTGAGCTTTTTCTTGTAAAGGCTTGTATGTTTTTGGTTGTTCTCCAGCCTTTTCAGCTAAACCAGCCATAAAAGCTGAATTACGAGTTTCTGCGTTTTCATTTGCTTCAACTAAACTTTCGTTAATTAAACCAAATGCGGTAAGCACCTCTCTTGACATGTTAAGTGCCATCATTGCGATGAAAACCAGGTACATTAGGTTTACCATCTTCTGTCTTGGGGTCTGTTTTCCTCCTGCCATATTAAGTAATTTTTTTAATTATAAATTATTAATTAGGCTTGAGGTCTCATTGCCGTTAACATTCCTCCATAAACATTATTTAATGAAGATAGGTTTGAAGTTAATGACTCCATTTCAACTTTAAGTTTTACTGCATTATCTGCAACAGCCTGGTTCACTTCAGCTTGTTTACCAGCAGATTCTACTTGAACCTTATAAAGATTGTTCAAAGACTCCATTTGAGAAGCTGCTAAAGTCATCTCTTCGCTATATTTTTTCTGAGAAGCCATTGCCTCTGTAGTAGGAGCAATTCCTTTAGCTGCACCTTCAAAATTCTTAATACTTTCTCCTAGGCTAGACATTAGAGCACCGTCAATTTTAGCGTCTCTAAGCATCTCGTCTAATTTTTTTGATAATGATACCTCAGCTTCTTTAACATCTTGCTTTTTTGCCATTTTACCAGGCGCTGTAGCTCCTCCTGCTAACTCAGGATAAACCAAAGCCCAGTCTAATTCGTTATCTACAGGCTCAAAAGCTGAAATGGTAAAAACTAAAGCTTCTGTTATAAGACCAGCAATAAGCATTGGACCTGCACCAGGCCAGTGCATAATTTTAAATAATGCACCTAAAATAACTACAGCCGCACCAAGACCATAGACCATATTCATAATTTTTTTACTGCTTTTTGACTTTGCCATAATAAAAGTTTTAATTGTTTAAGTTAAGTTAAGTTTAAAATTTGAGATTTTCATGCCATCTCAATAGCATATTGTTTAAATTATCTTGGAGGCTGATTTAAATCTACTTCACTTCCTAAGTAATCTTGCACGGTTCTAAAACCAATATAGCTTCTTGCAGAATCTGCATACTCATAGTCTCTTGAGCTCACCTGTAAGAAATAAGCTACATCTTTCCAAGAACCTCCTCGAACAACTTTACGTTTGTTCTTTTTATCGTTTACGTTAGGGTTCATAGAAGAATAATACTCATAAGAACCTGCATCATAAGAAGAGTCTACCCATTCAGCAACATTCCCTGCCATATTATACAAGTTATAATCATTAGGCTCATAAGAGTCTGCCTCTACTGTATACAATGCATTATCTGCAGCATAATCTCCTCTTAAAGGCTTAAAATTAGCTAAAAAACAACCTCTATCATTTTTTGCATAAGGACCACCCCAAGGGTAAGTTGCAGATTCTAGTCCACCTCTAGCAGCATATTCCCATTCTGGCTCTGTAGGTAATCGGTAAGTATTTACATTTGAATCTCCTTTTGATTTTCTATACCCATTATGAAGTAAAGTTCTCCAGTTACAAAAAGCTTTCGCCTGCGTCCAACTCACCCCAACTACAGGATAATCATCGTAAGCTGCATGCCAGAAATAATCGTTATGCATAGGCTCATTATAAGAATAACTAAAATCTTTTATCCAAACTGTAGTATCTGGATAAACCTGTACTTTTTGTTCATTTATAAATTGAGAACGATCACCGTTAGAACGCGCTGCCGCTTCAATATCCATCGTTTTATAGCTATATTCAAATTTAGTCACATCCATTAAACGCTCACCATTATAAGACTGATCTGCAGGAAGAAAAACCTCATCCATTACCGCGACATAATCTTGATCTGGATAATCTGCAGTTGCCCATAAAATTTCAGGATCCCAATTTAAACGTTGTCTTGTAGGATCGTAATGAATAGAATATTGCTGATAAGGAGTTTCTGTAGTTTCATCATCGCCTTGAGCTGAATTTTTGAATGCAAAATCTTGAATAGAACCACCGTTTCCTCCATCTGCTTCACCGCCACCGCCACCAAGTTCTGCAGCTTCAGCAAGTTTTTGTCTTACGATAGAATCTCTTACCCATTTAACAAACTGACGATACTCAGAATTAGTAATCTCTGTTTCATCCATATAAAAAGAACGAACGGTTACTGTTTTAGTAGGGGCATTATTAAGACCTGCAATATCATCATCTGCTTTACCCATAATAAAAGAACCTCCAGGAACTTCTGTCATTCCATAAGGCTTTACGGGATGCCATTTTTTACCCTTTGCTCCTACTAATTGACCTTGAGGCCCACTATTACAACTAGCTAAAAATGAGGCTATCGTAATAAGTAAAAATATTTTCTTCATATTATTTCAGGTTAAGGTGATCTTAATTTAGGGGCGTAAACCTATTTATTTATTTCCTAAAAAACAATTTTTTACTAAATTTATTTGTTAAATAGGTTTAAAAAAATCACAATTTTAAATTTCGTTTTTTCGATATGCTTTAATCCATCTTTCTGGAATCATCTGATTACAAGCATCTAAATAATCTTGATGGCTACATGACAATAACGATTGTTTCTTTAATTTATTGTTAAAATTTTTTGATTTAGGTATTTCAATCCACCATCTTCCAGAAATTTCACTTCTATAAAAAATTAAATGCTCGTTTTCTAGAGGAACGGTAAATTTAGTAAACTCTCTTAAAAAGGAGCTATTGTATTCTTTTCTTCTGAGATTTACACCTTCAATAAAGTACCATATAATTTGGGATACCAACATAGCACTATTTTTAGTTAAATCCAAATCTTGAATTTCATAAATTCCAAATGAACTCACTTTGTCGCTTATCCCAGCATATCGAGCTAAAGTACAAATTTCTTTTCCGCTAAAACCGTTTGGCATTTTCGGATTAACATTAGTCATCGCTACAGAGGATACATCTAAACTCACTAAATTCGCATCTCTCATCACCGGCTCTGCCAAAGTAATATCTGAAGATATTTCTCCCAATCGATAAGCTTCAAAGAAGAGCTTCTCTATTAAGTTAATTTCTTCTTGTGCATTAAAATAGGTTTGATAACCAATATTAGCATAATTAAAGAGGTTGTAAGGCTCGTTTACAATCATCTTACCTACATAAGATTTATTGCATAAGTTTTGGGTTGTATCGCCTAAATCAAATTGCGCATCTACATTTACCAAATTAACCATTTGGCCATAATCATCATAAGCTCTGTATTGCGCATAAGCTAAATCTTGGCTACCGCCTAAAATGATTGGAATAACATTTTTATTGAGCAAATCTTTAGAGATCTGCTTTAATAGAAAATAAGTATCATCTACCGTGTCTCCTGCATGAATATTGCCTAAGTCTGCAATATTCTCATGCCAATTGCCAGCATAAAGTTTATAAAATTCTTTTCGAATATGATCAAATCCAAATGAAATTTTATCAGAATCTACACTGCGTCTATTCTCAACTACTCCTATTATAGCTATTTTTATTTTGGCTAAATCAGGAAAGTTATTAGGAGTATGAAAACTTATTTGTTTTCCTAATGTAGATTTATGTAGTCTCTCTATGTTTTCTAATACATCTTCTGCAATGGGGTGAAGAAATTCAAAACTCATTAACAATTACTTTTTACTTGTTTTCTTTTTTGCAGTTGTCTTTTTCTTCGTTGTTTTTTTAGCAGCTTTCTTTTTAGGAGCTTTTTTAGCGATCATCTCTTTCACCTCATCTAGCGTAAGCTTGGTCGCATCTACCGTTTTTGGAAGTTCAATTTTTGTTTTTCCTTTGGTAATTTTACTTCTACCCCAACGTGTTTTTTCTACTTTAATACCTTCTTCTTCCCAATGATGTATTAGCTTATCACGTTCTTTCTTTTTCTTATCTTCTATTAACTCTACAATGTCATCTTCAGAAAGGTTATCAAAATCGTATTTCTTATTAACGTTAATAAAAATATCATTCCACCTTAAATAAGGTCCAAATCTCCCTACACCTTTTTGCACATCTTTGCCTTCGTAATTATAAATAGGCGCATCTGCTTTTTCTTTCTCTTTGATCAATTCTAAAGCACGGTCGAAAGAAACATCTAACGGATCTTCTCCTTTTTCTAAAGAGACATATTTTTTTCCAAATTTTACATACGGACCAAAACGACCGTTATTCACTTCTACTTTTTCGTCTTTATATTCACCTAATTCTTTAGGTAGCTGAAATAAATCTAGTGCTTCTTCAAAGGTTACAGAATTTAAGGTCTGATCTGGCCCTAAACTTGCAAACTGAGGTTTTTCATCATCTTCTACAGAACCAATTTGCACCATAGGTCCAAATTTACCTAAACGTGCACTTACTGGTTTTCCGGTTTTAGGATCTTTACCTAAAACGCGCTCTCCTACTTCACGCTCGGCATTTTCTGCTACATCTTGTACGGTGGGATGAAATTCATTATAAAACTCGGTCATCATCTCTGTCCACTTCTCATTCCCTTCTGCAATATCATCAAAATCTTGTTCTACTTTTGCAGTAAAGTTATAATCTAGAATATTACTAAAGTGTTGGACTAAGAAATCATTCACCACCATCCCAACATCAGTCGGAATTAATTTTCCTTTATCTGAACCTACCATTTCTGTAAGCGTTTTTTCTGAAACTTTATCACTCTTCAGAGTAAACTTTAAGTATTCCCGCTCTTTACCATCTACAGCACCTTTATCTATATATTTTCTATTCTGAATAGTTGAAATAGTTGGCGCATACGTAGAAGGTCTACCTATTCCTAATTCTTCTAGTTTTTTCACTAAAGAAGCCTCGGTATATCTTGAAGGCGGTCTAGTAAAACGCTCGGTAGCGGTAATGTATTTATTTTTAAGCGCATCGTTCACCTTCATTGCGGGTAACAATCCTGCTTGTTCTTCTTCTTCTTCATCGGTTCCTTCCAAGTAAACTTTCAAGAAACCGTCGAATTTTAAAATCTCTCCGTTTGCCGTAAATTGCTTATTGTGCTTATCGGCTTCAATTTTTACATTGGTACGCTCTAATTGTGCGTCACTCATTTGCGAAGCTATGGCACGTTTCCAAATTAATTCATACAAACGCTGCTGATCTCGCTCTACATTTATAGTGTGATTTTCAAAATGTGTAGGTCTAATCGCTTCGTGAGCTTCTTGCGCTCCTTTTGCTTTTCCTTTATAATTTCTCGCTTTTAAATATTTCTCACCGTAAGCATGATTTATCTCATGCGCAGCACCTTGTTTTGCTTCATTAGACAAGTTTACACTATCGGTTCTCATATAAGTAATATGCCCCGCTTCATAAAGTCGCTGCGCCATATTCATGGTCTTACTTACTGAAAAATATAACTTTCTTGCTGCTTCTTGCTGAAGGGTTGACGTAGTAAATGGTGGCGCCGGAGTTTTCTTAGCAGGCTTTTTCGTTAAATCTGCTACTTTAAAATTAGCTCCTTTATTTTGCTGAAGAAAATCTTCTGCTTCTTCTCTAGTATCAAAATTCTTAGGTAATTTTGCTTTGAATGATTTTCCTTCAGCGGTAGAAAATTCAGCATCGACCCTGTAACTCCCTTTACTTTCAAAACCTTGAATATCACGTTCACGCTCAACAATTAATCGAACTGAAACTGATTGCACCCGTCCTGCTGAAAGCCCTCCTTTTACTTTTCGCCATAATACAGGAGATAGCTCATAACCCACTAAACGATCTAAAACTCTTCTTGCCTGTTGAGCATTTACCAAATTATAATCTATGCTACGAGGATTTTCTATAGCTTTTAAAATTGCATTTTTAGTAATCTCATGAAAAACTATACGCTTTGTATTTTCTGCTTTAAGATCTAACTCTTCTGCTAAATGCCAAGCAATCGCCTCTCCTTCGCGGTCTTCATCACTCGCAAGCCAGACCATTTCAGATTTTTTAGCAAGATTTTTTAGTTTTCTAACAATATCTTTCTTGTCTTTACTAACAACGTATTTAGGCTTAAAATTTCCTTCTACATCTACACCTAACTCTTTGGTAGGCAAGTCAGCAATATGCCCAAAACTCGACTCTACTTTATAGTCTTTTCCTAGAAACTTTTCTATTGTTTTTGCCTTCGCTGGTGACTCAACGATCACTAAATTCTTAGCCATAGATCAATAATTTGTTGATTGCAAAAGTAATTGAATTTTTTAATTTGAATTTTTTTCTGGTTAAAATTCTAAAATACTTACTTCAACATCAATTAAAATTTACTTTAAAAATATGTTTTCTTCAGCGTTATTCTCTAAAAATTTTTCATTTTGAGCTTCTTCAAAACCAATTGTCTTTTTATAAATAAAATACTGCGGTATAAAAGCGAAAGACATGGTTATAAAAACCCCAACAAAACACAACATCATACCTACAAACTGTGCTGCAATGGCCGCTATCATCGTGACAGCAAATGTAATTAACCACTTTTTTGTCCCTAATTTAAAACTCATTTTTACAATCTCTTTAGAGGTTAACTCTAGATTAAAAGCAAAAAACAAAGGAATTAAATAAAGAGGAACTATTGCATAAAGAAATGGAAATCCGCAAAGTAAAAATGAAATAACAAAAATACCTATAGAAATTAAAGCTAATTTAAATGCTTTTATTATATATACTTTTTTAAAATAATAAAAATAATTATCTCTTACCGACAACCCTAAATCTTGATGTTTACATATTCTATAAAATGATGCTTGCATTAATAAATTAACTACAAACACTAAAAACATCATTATTAAATATATTATCAAGATTAAAAAAATCCACACAGGTGGTGTTTTATCTCCACTAAACACTTCTGGATTTAAAAAAGCAAAAGACATGAACGGAAGATACATTATAAAAATAAACAGCATTATAATAATCGTTGTTAACAAATTCATCACGAAGCCTTGCACCCAAACTTTTTTAAACAAAGCTATAGATTCATTAAAAATATCTCCAAAATCTAATTCTGGAGCATTATTTACTTTTTCTTCCAGTAAATTTAAATTCATAAAACAATCATTATTTAGATTGCCAAAGAAATCATTTTTACTTTTCTAAAAAAAATATCTTTTAGTCTTCACTTAAAAAATAAATATAAGATTGTTATATGAAGAAAAAATTGTTCAAAAAATTCGAAAAATCTTAAAGCTGTCAGTTTGTCAGAATTTGTATTTAAACGTATCTTTGCCGTTCAACTTTTAATAAGAACCTTGATTCATGGAGAAGGTAATTGACGAAAAAAAACAAGGAACCACTTTAGCAATAGAGCCGAAAAAAGACAACAGCCGCAAGCTTTTTATTGAAAGCTATGGCTGCCAAATGAATTTTAGCGACAGTGAAATTGTAGCTTCCATTTTAGCTAAAGAAGGTTTTAACACCACCAATAAACTTGAAGATGCAGATTTAGTTTTGGTAAACACTTGTTCTATTCGTGACAAAGCAGAACAAACGGTTAGAAAACGTTTAGAAAAATATAATGCTGTAAAACGAATTAATCCTAAAATGAAAGTAGGCGTTTTAGGCTGCATGGCAGAACGCTTAAAAGAAAAATTTTTAGAAGAAGAAAAAATAGTTGACCTCGTTGTAGGTCCAGATGCTTATAAAGATTTACCCAATTTAATCGATGAAGTTGAAGAAGGTAGAAACGCGGTGAATGTCATTCTTTCTAAACAAGAAACCTATGGTGATGTTTCCCCTGTTCGTTTGCAAAGCAATGGTGTCTCTGCTTTAGTATCGATTACCCGTGGTTGCGATAATATGTGTACGTTTTGTGTGGTACCTTTTACCCGAGGAAGAGAACGCAGTCGTGACCCACAAAGCATTTTAGAAGAAGTTAATGATTTAGCTGAACGAGGTTTTAAGGAAATCACCCTGTTAGGACAAAATGTAGACAGTTATCTATGGTATGGCGGCGGTCTTAAAAAAGACTTTATCAAAGCTACAGAAATACAAAAAGCTACAGCGGTAGGTTTTTCAGATTTATTAGAGATGGTAGCAAAAGCTCAACCTAAAATGCGTATTCGTTTCTCTACATCAAACCCACAAGACATGACGCTTGATGTAATTAGAACCACGGCTAAGTATAGAAATATTTGCAACCATATTCATTTACCAGTACAAAGCGGTAGCAATCGTATTTTAAATAAAATGAACCGACTGCATACACGTGTAGAATATTTTGAATTGATCGATAACATTAGAAAAATTATCCCTAATTGTGGTATCTCTCAAGATATGATTATCGGTTTTCCAACAGAAACAGAAGAAGATCATCAAGATACACTATCGCTAATGGAGCATGTAAAATATGATTTCGGATTTATGTACGCCTATTCAGAAAGACCAGGAACGATGGCCGGAAGAAAATTTGAAGATGATATACCTGAGAAAGTGAAGAAAAGAAGGTTACAAGAAGTAATCGATCTTCAGCAAAAACATTCGCATTACCGCACGCAAATGCATCTAGGCAAAATAGAAGAAGTGTTAATCGAAAAAGAGTCTAAAAAATCTGATTTACATTGGAGCGGAAGAAACTCACAAAGTACTACCGTAGTTTTCCCTAAAGAAAATTATAAAGTAGGTGACTTTGTAAATGTAAAGATTCTTGACTGCACCACCGCTACACTTATTGGCGAACCTGTAGGCTATTCAGATAATAATTAAGAAAAAATGGAATCAGTTCAAGCAACTAAACAACGCTTTGGTATTATTGGTAACGACAAAGGCCTTAACCGAGCGATAGAAAAATCTATACAAGTAGCGCCTACAGACATTTCTGTATTAGTCACTGGTGAAAGTGGTGTAGGTAAAGAAAGTATTCCTAAAATTATACATTCGTTATCCCACCGCAAACACGGTAAATATATTGCCGTAAACTGTGGCGCTATTCCTGAAGGCACTATTGATAGCGAACTTTTTGGACATGAAAAAGGAGCTTTTACTGGAGCCACACAAAATAGAAGTGGTTATTTTGAAGAAGCCGATAATGGTACCATTTTTTTAGATGAAGTTGGTGAACTTCCTCTAACCACACAAGTACGACTACTTCGTGTATTAGAAAATGGAGAGTTTATAAAAGTAGGTTCTTCTAAAGTACAAAAAACAAATGTTCGCATTGTTGCTGCTACTAATGTGAATATGTTTGAAGCGATACAAAAAGAAAAATTTAGAGAAGATTTATACTACAGATTAAGTACCGTAGAAATTCATCTTCCGCCACTTCGGGAGCGAAATGAAGATATTCATTTACTCTTCAGAAAATTTGCTTCAGATTTTGCCTTAAAATATAAAATGCCATCTATTCGGTTAGACGAAGATGCGGTTTCTTCTCTTTTAAAATACAGATGGAGTGGAAATATTAGACAATTACGTAATATTGCTGAACAAATCTCTGTATTAGAACAAACTCGAGCTATAGACGCTTCCACCTTACGTTCTTATTTACCCAATGCAGGAAATAATTTACCAGCAGTGGTAAATAATAAAAAAAGTGAAAGTGATTTTAGCAACGAGCGTGAGATTCTCTATAAAGTACTTTTTGATATGAAAAGTGACTTAAACGATCTTAAGAAACTTACTTTAGAGCTTATGAGAAACGGAGATAGCGATCAAGTAAGAAGTGACAACGAAAGCCTTATCGAAAAAATTTACGGGAACGATGAAGAGCAAGAACAATATGAAGAAGAACTAGAAGAACAAATGGAAGTACTTCAAATTCCAGAAAAAAGCGAAAACAAAGCTACTTCACAGCAAACCATAGAAGATAAATATTCTTTTGCTGAAGAAATTCAAGAAGAAGAAACTTTATCACTTCAAGACAAAGAAATAGAATTGATAAAAAAATCGTTAGAGCGACACAATGGTAAGCGCAAAGCTGCTGCTGAAGAATTAGGAATTAGCGAACGAACCCTTTACCGAAAAATTAAACAGTACGACTTGTAATATGCTCATATTCAAAAAAAAATATCGCCTTTTTAGCCTCATTGCGTTAATCATTGTTACGGCAACTTTAAATAGCTGCGGAGTATATTCACTTTCTGGAGCTAGTGTAGGAGAAGCAGAAACCTTTCAGGTAAACTTTTTTCAAAATAACGCAGAATTAATAGAGCCAGGTATCGATAGAACATTTACCAATCAACTGCAAGATTTCATTCAAAATCAAACCAGTTTAAGCCTACAAAATAATGGAGCAGATTTAATATATGAAGGAGAAATCGTTCAATATTACGTAGCACCAATGACAGCAACCAGTCAAAATACTGCAGCACAAAACCGACTCACTATTGCCGTAAATGTTAGGTATTACAACAACACAGATCCTGAGAAAGATTTCGAAAAACGTTTTTCTTTTTATTATGATTATCCTGCAAATTCACAGCTTACAGGATCTACTTTAGATACTGCTTTAGATGAAATTTTCACGAGACTTACGCAAGATATTTTTAATGCTTCCCTAACCGATTGGTAATGAATTCACCAGATTTTCTACATATCATAGCAAAAGAAGAAGCGGTTACACAATCGCAAACTCATCAACTAGCTGATCTGGTAAATGAATATCCATATTTTCAAGCAGCAAGAGCTATTTATTTAAAAGGGTTAAAACAAAATCATCATTTTTCTTACAATGCTGAATTAAAAAAAGTAGCCGCTTATACTACAGACCGTAGAGTTTTATTTGATTACATAACCGCTAAGCACTTTAATCAGCATAGTATTTCTTCAGAAATCAAGCATAGAAGTGCAAAAAACCAACAAACCGAAACTTTTGATGAAGCATTAGAGATGAACATCTTAGAAGCTAATCAAGTGTTAGACCCAGAACTTTTTGAAATTACTACAACTAAAGAAAAATTAAAAGAATTAGGTAGAGAAGAGAAATTAGCTTTAGGCAAACCACTAGAATTTAACAAAAAAGAGGAATATTCTTTTTCTGAATGGTTAAAATTAACTCATACTAAAGAAATTAATAGAGAAATAGCAACTTCTTCAGAAGAGCCATTAAATGAAAATCAATCTAAAAAGTTTGATTTAATAGATAATTTTATTGCTAATAATCCAAAAATTTCACCTTCAAAAGAGCACAAGTCTAAAGAAGTGAAGCTAGCAGACAAAGGGCCTAGCAACCAGTTAATGACAGAAACATTAGCGCGAGTTTACCTAGAACAAAAGAATTATAGCAAAGCCATACAAGCATATAAAATATTAATTTTGAAAAATCCCGAAAAAAGTGGTTTATTTGCAGACCAAATCAAGGAAATAGAAAAAATACAAGAAAATAAAAACTCATAAGTAATGTTTGCAATATTTTTAACTTTAATCGTTATCGTAGCTTTTTTGCTAATCGTTGTAATTATGGTTCAAAACCCTAAAGGCGGTGGACTATCATCTTCTTTTGGCGGTGGCGGAGCTCAAATTGGTGGAGCTCAAAAAACAACCGACTTTTTAGACAAGAGTACTTGGACGCTTGCTACAGTATTATTAGTACTTATCTTATTATCTAATGTTGCTATTATGGGTAACAACTCTACAGAATCTAGAGTAATTGGAGGTGATAATGCAGCTCCAGCTACAGAAATTCCTGCACAAGAAAACACAACGATTCCTGCTGAAACTAATACAACAGAAGACGCAGAGTAGTTAACACTATACAACTTTATAAAATGCCAACTGTCCCGTGACAAGTTGGCATTTTTTTTTGCGTTCTGGCAGCAAAATCTCATTGGCATAATTTTCGAATATTAAAAAGCCAAAACAATATAATCATTAAAAGATAAAAAATATGGGATTAAAATTTAAACCTTTAGCAGACAGAGTTGTTGTTGAACCTGTTGCTGCAGAAACTAAAACTGCTTCTGGAATCTATATTCCAGATTCTGCAAAAGAAAAACCTCAATACGGAAAAGTTGTTGCTGTAGGTAATGGCACTAAAGACCACGATATGACTGTTAAAGAAGGTGATCAAGTATTGTATGGTAAATTTTCTGGAACAGAACTTAAGTTAGAAGGAAAAGACTATTTAATCATGAAAGAATCTGAAATTTTAGGTATTCTTTAATTAATCTCTATTCAACAAATAATTAATAAAAAATAAAAAAATGGCAAAAGATATAAAATTTGATCTCGAAGCAAGAGATGGTATTAAACGCGGTGTAGATGCATTAGCAAACGCAGTAAAAGTTACTTTAGGACCAAAAGGTCGTAACGTTATTATCAGTAAATCTTTCGGTGCACCAGTAGTGACTAAAGATGGTGTTTCTGTAGCTAAAGAGATTGAGCTTCAAGATCCTTTAGAAAATATGGGAGCGCAAATGGTTAAAGAAGTAGCTTCTAAAACTAACGATCTTGCTGGTGATGGTACTACTACTGCTACCGTACTTGCACAAGCTATCGTAAAAGAAGGACTTAAAAACGTTGCTGCAGGTGCAAACCCAATGGATATTAAAAGAGGTATCGACAAAGCAGTAGCTTCTATTACGGAAGAGTTAGCTAAACACAGCATCGAAGTAGGTAGTAGTTCTGAACAAATTAAACAAGTAGCTTCTATTTCTGCTAACAACGATGAAGTTATTGGTGAATTAATCGCTCAAGCTTTCAATAAAGTTGGTAAAGAAGGAGTAATTACTGTTGAAGAAGCTAAAGGAACAGATACTTACGTAGATGTTGTAGAAGGTATGCAGTTTGACAGAGGTTATTTATCTCCTTACTTCGTTACCAATAGCGAAAAAATGACAACCGATTTAGAGAATCCTTACATTCTTATTTACGATAAGAAAATCTCTACAATGAAAGATTTAATGCCAATTTTAGAGCCTGTTGCTCAAAGTGGTAAGCCTTTATTAATTGTTGCTGAAGATGTAGATGGTGAAGCTTTAGCTACGTTAGTGGTAAATAAACTAAGAGGTTCTTTAAAAATTGCCGCAGTTAAAGCTCCAGGATTCGGAGACCGCAGAAAAGCAATGTTAGAAGATATTGCCATCTTAACTGGTGGAACTGTAATTTCTGAAGAAAGAGGATTTACTTTAGAAAGCGCTACAATCGACCAATTAGGTACTGCAGAAAAAGTAAGTATCGATAAAGATAACACTACGGTAGTAAACGGAGCTGGTGAAGATGAAAATATTAAAGCTAGAGTAAGCCAAATTAAAGCTCAGATCGAGAGCACTACCTCAGACTACGATAGAGAAAAGCTTCAAGAGCGTTTAGCTAAGCTTTCTGGTGGTGTTGCAGTACTTTATGTAGGAGCAGCTTCAGAAGTTGAAATGAAAGAAAAGAAAGACCGTGTAGATGATGCACTTCACGCAACTAGAGCTGCAGTAGAAGAAGGTATTGTTGCAGGTGGTGGTGTTGCCTTAGTAAGAGCTAAAGAAGTATTAGCAAAACTAAAAGCTGAAAACCAAGATGAAGAAACTGGTATTCAAATTGTAAACCGTGCTATTGAAGCTCCGCTAAGAACAATTGTTGAAAACGCAGGAGGAGAAGGTTCTGTAGTAATCAATAAAGTTTTAGAAGGTAAAAAAGGATTTGGTTACGATGCTAAAACAGATCAATACGTTGATATGTTGAAGGCAGGAATTATTGATCCTAAAAAAGTAACACGTGTTGCCTTAGAAAATGCAGCGTCTGTTTCTGGAATGATCTTAACTACCGAGTGTGCATTAATCGACTTACCTGAAGAAGATAAAGGTGGTGGAGCTATGCCTCAAGGAATGGGTGGCGGTATGCCAGGAATGATGTAATATCATTTGCTAATAAATTTGAAAAGCCTACTCGATTGAGTAGGCTTTTTTGTTTAACTTGTATTGCTTCAGAAAATAAAAAAGTCCGTTGTGAAACGGACTTTTTTATTGATATATTAACCTAATCTCTAAGAAACTGCTTTCAATTTCTTAATGGTAGATTTTTGTAAAGCATTTTCAGCATAAGTTTTAGTTACCTTAAATTTTGTTTCTTTACTTTCTGGCAATTCAAACATTGCATCGGTTAAAATTGCTTCGCAAAGTGAACGTAAACCTCTTGCTCCTAACTTATACTCGATTGCTTTTTCTACAATGTAATCTAAAGCTCCGTCTGTAATATCAAATTCGATATCATCCATCGCAAAAAGCTTTTTATATTGTTTTACCAAAGCATTTTTAGGTTCAGTAAGGATCGCTCTTAGCGTTTCTGCATCTAAAGGATTCATATACGTTAATACTGGAAGACGACCTATAATTTCTGGTATTAAACCAAAATCTTTTAAATCTTTTGGAATAATATATTTTAAGAGATTTTCTTTTTCAATATTATCTTCACTTCTAGAAGCAGAATATCCTACCGCCTGAATATTTAAACGCTTAGAAATGTTACGCTCAATACCATCAAAAGCTCCACCAGCGATAAATAAAATGTTACTCGTATCTACTTCGATAAACTTTTGATCTGGGTGCTTTCTCCCTCCCTTAGGCGGAACATTTACAGTTGTCCCTTCTAAAAGTTTTAATAAAGCCTGCTGCACACCTTCTCCACTCACATCTCGCGTAATGGAAGGGTTATCACTTTTACGAGCAATCTTATCAATCTCATCGATAAAAACGATTCCTTGCTGTGCTTTTTCTAAATTATAATCTGCCGCTTGTAGTAAACGCGTCAAAATACTTTCTACATCTTCACCTACATAACCAGCTTCTGTCAGCACCGTAGCATCTACAATAGCTAAAGGAACATTAAGCATTTTAGCAATGGTTTTTGCCATTAGCGTTTTACCTGTACCTGTTTGCCCTACCATGATGATATTACTTTTTTGAATATCAATATCATCTTCATCTTTTGGCTGCAATAATCGCTTGTAATGGTTATAAACTGCTACCGAAAGTACTTTTTTAGTGTAATCTTGACCAATTACATAATCTTCTAAAAAAGTATGAATAGACTTAGGTTTACGTAGTTTTAATTCTGAACTTAATTCTTCTTCGCCTTCTTGCTTAGATTCTTCAACCACAATACCGTGAGCTTGCTCGATACAACGATCACAAATGTGCGCATCAAGACCTGCGATTAGTAAACTGGTTTCTGCTTTTTTTCTTCCACAAAAGGAACATTCTAATTCTTCTTTCGCCATAAATTATTCTTTCTCTCTAACTAAAATTTCATCAATCATTCCGTATTCTTTGGCTTTATCTGCTTTCATCCAATAGTCACGGTCGCTATCATTATGCACTTGATCATAAGTTTGACCACTGTGCTTAGCGATGATGTTATACAATTCTTCTTTTAAGGTTAAGATTTCGCGAGCAGTAATTTCAATATCACTAGCTTGTCCTTGAGCGCCACCCAATGGCTGGTGAATCATCACTCTTGAATGTGGTAATGCACTTCGCTTACCTTTTTCACCCGCACAAAGTAAAACAGCTCCCATAGATGCCGCCATCCCTGTACAAATGGTTGCCACATCTGGTTTAATAAACTGCATCGTATCATAAATACCCAAACCTGCATAAACACTACCTCCTGGTGAGTTTACATAAATTTGAATATCTTTATTAGCATCTGTACTTTCTAAAAATAATAGCTGAGCTTGAATGATGTTAGCGATTTGATCGTTAATACCTGTACCCATAAAAATAATACGGTCCATCATTAAACGAGAAAAAACATCCATAGCCACAGCATTCATTTGACGCTCTTCTATAATATTAGGCGTCATTCCCTGAGGAATCATTGTGCTTACAATTTTATTATAATAATTACTGTTGATTCCTTGATCTTTTACAGCAAATTTTTCAAATTCTTTTCCAAAATCCATAATTAATTTCCTTTCTGATTTTTACACAAAATTCGTGTTCTTATTGACTAAAAAAGGCGTTATTCCAAAACTGGTTAACGCCTTAAAGATAGCTATAAAATCTATAAAAGACTACTTATAAACTTCCTTAACAAAATTTTCGTAAGTAAGTTCTTTTTCTTCTAAGTTAATGTTCTCTTTATAGAAATCTAATAATTTCTGATTCATTACCTGTTCAGATAACTTCTTCACCTCATCTTGGTTAGAAAGTACTCTTGCAGTAATGTCTTCTAAATCTTTTTCTGAAGGATCCATCTGACCAAATTGAGCCATCTGCATTTTGATACGCTCTTTTGTCATTTCTTTGATTTCATCTAATTGAACTTGAAGCTCATTCTCCTGAATTAACTTTCCTTCAATTAATTGAAAACGCAATCCTTTTTCACTTTTTTCGTATTCTTCTTTTGCTTCGTCTTCGGTAAGTTCTTTTTCACCACTTACCATAATCCAACGCTGAAGAAATTCTGCTGGAAGATCGAAGTTTGTTTTTTCAATTAAAGCTTCAGTAACATCATTCAACAACTGCTGATCGCTCTGTTGTTTGAATTGATTTTCTGCGTCTTCCTTAATTTTTTCTTTTAACTCTGTTACAGATTTCACATTACCTTCACCAAACAACTTATCAAAAAGTTCTTGGTCTAATTCTGCAGGTTCTTGTTTGTTTACTTCTGTAATCTCAAAAGTCACCTCAACATCTAAATCGTGTGCTTGATCATGTTCTACTTTCAAATATTCGATTAAGTCGTGATCATCCTCAAATAAGCTTTTTGTTTTTAAAGTAACAACATCACCTACTTTTGCACCTAAAAATTTATTAAGATTACGCTTTCCTTTTAACTTTTCTAAAGGAAGTGTTGTGGTATTTTCTATGCCTTCTTCTTCATTTTTGAAAATTCCAGCTACTAAATCTTCTTCTTCTACTTCTTCTTTAGCAACTAATTTCCCGTATTGCTTTTGAATGGTTTTGATTTGATTCTCAATCATCTCATCATCTGCTACAATTTTGTAGTGAGTGATTGGCTTTTCTGTTTTTACATCTACCTCAAACTTTGGAGAAAGACCTAATTCAAATTCAAAAGCATAATCATCTTTATCCCAGTCAAAATTTTCTTGCTCTTTAGGAAGCGGATTTCCTAACACCTCAAGTTTTTCTTCGGTAAGGTATTTATTTAGGTTTTCTTGAAGAAGCTTATTTACTTCATCTACAAGTACTGCTTGCCCGTATTGTTTTTTCACTAATCCCATAGGCACATGCCCTTTTCTAAAACCTGGAATATTAGCACTTTTACGGTAATCTTTTAAGATTTTTTCAACTTTTGGGCTGTAATCATCTTTTGCGATTTCAACCTTCACTACAGCATTAAGCTCGTCAATATTTTCTCTTGTGATGTTCATTCTTTATTCTTCTAAAAAATTGGTGTGCAAAATTACAATTTATTTATCTGCCAACCAAGTTTTTAAACTTTATGATTTCTTGTCTTTAAAAACTGAGAATAAAATGGTTTGAAAAAAAGAAAGGAGTAAGCTAAAAAATAATGCCCACCAGAAACCATCTACATAAAAGCCACCTATTAGACCATCTACCATTAACACAATAAAAGCATTAATAGCTAATAAAAACAAACCTAAAGTAACTATAGTTACCGGCAAGGTAAAAAGTACTATAATTGGTTTAACAATTAAATTTAAAAGACCTAAAACAGCCGCCACTAGTATGCCTGTAAAATAATTATGAATCCCAACACCTGGCAACAAATTAGCTAAAGCCACTACGATAAAGGCAGTTATTAAAATTTTTAATATAGTTCGCATATTTTTATTATAAAATTATAAAAGAGAATTATAAACTCGATTAGTTTTAATGAAATTTTAAAAATAAAAAAAGTCAGCACAAAATGTACTGACTTTAAAACCAATTTTAAAAACAATTTTACTGAATTCCGCTTCCTATAGAAGGAGAACCATTATAATCTCCTACGTTTACCCTAGGCACTGTTGCATTATATTGACTATTTACCGCTTCAATAATTTTATTAGCCATAATCGCATAACCCCTTGGTGTTAAATGAATACCATCTAAAGAAAAGGCCCCTCCTGTTGCGAATTCTGCTGTTACCATTCCTCCGTCATAAACAACTCCTCCATTAGCCAACTGCGCTAACAATGCATTCGCATCTACAAAAGCTAAATCATTAGCTTCAGCTACCGATTTAATTGTTGCATTAAATGTTGCCGTGGCCTGAGCTACCATCTCTTGTTCTTCTGAGATAAGCACATATTGATCTTCTAAAGGATATGTAACTCCATTTACAGCTAGTTGACCCGCTGTTGCTTGAGGAACTCCTAAAGCCATCAGTTCTTGAACTCTAGCTGTATTTACTTCACCAATTACGGAAGAACTGGTAAGCAGGATTAAATCTGAAGAATTTGACTGACGTGCTTGCCCGTATTGCATTCCGTAAATTGTAGCTGTTTGCGCATCTAAACCTGCACCTATTAAAACTTGCGTTAATTGTGCAGAAATATCTGCCAAAGATTCATCTCTTACCACCACTCCACTTGCTCCTGTCGCTGAAAATTGAATGGATCTTTCCGGAACTTGCAAAAATGCAAAAGCTTGATTCAATTGAGCATAAGTAGCATTCAAAGTTTCTAATTGCCCCTCTAAAGCAGCTGGTGTAATTGGATTGTAAGGAACTCTATTAAAGAAAGGCGTATCAGTTACATTAGGTATATTTAACACTACACCTCCAGAAGCTGACTCTGTTAATACTTCTACTTGACTAGAAAAAACTTGAGCAAAAACCTGTGGATTTGTAATGTCGTTGCCGCCATAGTTTTCAGGTAAAGTAGAATCTCCTGTTCTATCTACCCCAACACCGCCAGAAGTTGCAAAACTCAATACATCATTATTCCCAATCCAAAGTGAAAAGAAAGTTGGGTTTTGGGTTAACGCATCTTCTAAAACAGTTGCATCCTTTGAAGAACGAAAACGCGCAAAGTAAGGGTTAGCTTGCCCTGTAGCAACTCCAGCAACATTACCATAACCAGGAGCTACCAAATGAAAGCTCTTTGCTCCTGGAACCCCCATATTATTAAAAGGACCCGAAAGTGTATTGGTAATATCAGTAGTTGGATTACCAGGAATATTTACTGGTGATGGCGCACCATCTTCTCC
The DNA here is from genome assembly GCF_019311235.1 of Mesonia aestuariivivens. Taxonomy (GTDB): domain Bacteria; phylum Bacteroidota; class Bacteroidia; order Flavobacteriales; family Flavobacteriaceae; genus Mesonia; species Mesonia aestuariivivens. The sequence goes on from NZ_JAHWDF010000012.1 coordinate 28,160, forward strand.
TAATTCTAAAATCAAACGGGTACCTTGAATTTGATTTCCATTAAGTAAAAGTCCTCCTAAATTATCATTCATTAGAGGTTGGGTAAATTCACCCCCTCCTACGTGTTTAAATTGCGTTGCTAAAATATTAGGATAAGAATTTTTTTGTCCTTGAATATAGAGTGCATTATCTGCAAAACCTGCAGTTAAAGAATTTCCTAAAGCTACATAAGTACTAAAATCTGCACTACCATTACTATAAAACCCGTCATTATCTTTAACAGAGTTATCAAATTCTGGTTCACAAGCTACCAAGCCCAAGGCCAGTAGTGCCATATATTTTATTGTATTTTTCATCTTCTTCATAGTATTTATAATTTCACAGTAACTCCAAGTCCTGGTAAGAATGCATTACTTTTGTAGGTACCTCCAAAAGTTACTTCTTGACCGTTTTCTTGATAATGATCGTAAGATTCTTTTACTTCTTTAAATTTTAAGTAAGCAAATGAAGCATCTATAGCTACGCTTTTAGAAATTTGATAAGAAAAACCTGTTGTAAAACCATGTGAATCGTTACGCGGAGTTTCTGGAGCAAAATAACCCGACTGAACTGGAGACTCGTCAAAATAATAACCAACACGTACATCTAAATTGCTTAAAGCTGAATATTGAACTCCGAATCTATAGGTTGAAGCGTCTTTGTAATTTCTAGGATTTACTGATGTTGGAATATTATCTGGAGCAAAATCTATATCTAAAGACTCATAAACGCCCCAAAAAGCTCTGTTATAGTCAAAAGCAAACAACCACTTATTATAAGTATAAGAAGCACCAATAGTTAATTCTGCTGGCATAGGTAATTCGGCATCAAATGCGACTACTCCGTTAGAAACAGGAGCTAAAGGTGAATTAGGAACATTTCTAAAAGTAGCATCGCCATCTTCAGCTTCTAAAATAATTTCTGACCTGTAATTAACCCCTATTCTAAGATTTTCGATAGGCGTATACATCGCACTAGCAGACCAGCCCCAACTGTTCACACCACTAGCATCTACCTCAACATTTGAGCGATCACCTTCTTCATTCGTAAGCGTTCTATTGAGATTTCTATTAAAGTTTACAGAACCCGTAACAAAAATTGGCCCACCACCAACGCTTAAGTTATCTGCAATTTTATAAGAAATTAAAGGCTGAATATAAATTGCTTGTAAATCTATATTATTAATTAAATGTGACCCTTTCCAGTCTGTTGGCCATTCTACATTACTTCCGTATGGTGTATAAATACTTAAGCCTAAGGCTAATTGTTCTGAAAGTCTATATGAAGCGTACAAATAAAATGGTGTACTTACCCCGCTATCTGTTTTAGCAAAACCTCCAGTCGTTTCATTTTGCCATTTTACATTTGATATTACCCCTGTTACTCCGGCAGAAATATTTAGTTTATTTTCTAAATAAACCAATCCTGCGGGATTAAAAAATGCTAATTCTGCGCTATTCACTACAGCCACACCGGCATGACCCATCGCTAAAGCTCTTTGTCCCTGTGTACTTACACGATACCCGCCAGCGTAAGTTGCAGCTGCACAAAACAAGAGCATCACTGCTATTGAAAGTTTCTTCATAATTAAAGTTGATTATATTATTCTAACAATTATATACACAAATTTAATAGAATAATAATTTAATACAACTAAAATTACGAAATATTATGCTAGCATAGCATTTTTTTAGTTATTTATTAATGAAATTTATTACTGTTTGATAAAACTCATCTGGTTTTTCTGCGTGCAACCAATGTCCAACGCCTTTGATTGTGATTAACTCTGATGTAGGAAAATGTTCTTTTAGTAAATCTTTATCGCCTTCCTGTATATATTTTGAATTTCCTCCGTTTAAAAATAAAGTATCCCCTTTAAATATTTCTTCAGAAGTTAATGCCTGTCCTATCTCATTTACTTTATCTTTTAATACTTCTAAATTCATTCTTAAAGCCAACTTACCCTTTTCTTTCCAATAAAGATTTTTCAACAAAAATTGACGAACACCCCATTCTTCAATATATTCTTTTAACTTTTCATCTGCTTGACCACGGCTTGTTAATTCTGAATTACTCAACATGGTTAATCCATCTAAAATGGTTTGATGATGTGGCGCATAATATTTGGGCGCTATATCTGCAACTACTAGTTTTTCTATTAATTGTGGAAATTCACAAGCCGTTTTCATAGCGGTTTTCCCACCCATAGAATGTCCTAAAAGGATAATATTTTCAAGTTTATTTTTTTTGCAGTATTCGTTAATATCTTTCGCCATAACCTGATAGTTAAACTCATCTGTATGCGGACTTCTACCGTGATTGCGCTGATCTATAAGATGAACTTGATAACCAGCCTCTGAAAATTTAGCTCCAAGAGTTTTCCAGTTATCACTCATTCCTAAAAAACCATGTAAAATTAAAAAAGGTTTTCCTCCTCCTAGTACGTTAGCATATAATTCCATTTTATATTTTATTTTAAAAGTGAAAGGTATTTTTTTATCACAGTTTCTAAACCTTCATATAAAGACTCTGCAATTAACGCATGCCCTATAGAAACTTCGGCTAAAGCAGGAATATTTTCTTTGAAAAATTGAATATTCTGAAGCGATAGATCATGACCTGCATTTAAACCTAAACCTACCTCTTTGGCTATTTTAGCACATTCTACATAAGGCAGAATACCATCTTTATTACCATTCGCATAATTTTCCGCGTAAGCTTCTGTATATAATTCAATTCTATCTGCACCCGTATATTGGGCCGCCTCAATCATTTTTGGGTTAGGGTCTATAAAAATAGAAGTTCTAATATTGTTTTGCTTAAATTCTTGTATCACTTCTACTAGAAAATCTTTATGTTTTACCGTATCCCAACCCGCATTAGAAGTAATAGCATCTTCAGCATCTGGCACTAATGTCACCTGCGTAGGCTTATTTTCTAATACTAAATCTATAAATTGTGGAATAGGATTACCTTCTATATTAAATTCTGTAGTTACAGCAGGTGCTAAATCGCGAACATCTTGATAGGTAATATGTCTCTCGTCTGGTCTTGGATGAACAGTAATTCCTTGCGCTCCAAAGCCTTCTATTGCTGCAGCTGTTTTTAAAACGTTAGGTACATCACCCCCTCTAGAATTTCTTAAAGTGGCTATTTTATTAATATTTACGCTTAATTTTGTCATTTCTGTATATTTAAGTCACAAAAATACAAAGTAGAAAAGCTTTCTTATGCTATATTTTCCTTAATTTGCAGAAAAACCCATTGCTATGAATATTACTCATTACATTATCAATGATGTAGCTATTCAATCTGTTACAGAAAAAATTGAAACATTAAAAAAACTTTTTAATGAATTAACATACACTCATATTCCTATTTCAAAAAACGGAATTTTTATGGGCTGTATTGCAGAAAATGATGTGCGTTGTTTTGAGAACAATAAGCCTTTGACGGAATATGAGTATTCTCTAGAAACCTTTTTTGTTAGAGAAACAGATAACTGGTTAGATGTATTAGAGACATTCACCAATAACAACACCAATTTAATGCCTGTTCTTTCTACTGAAGAGAATAACTATTTAGGCTACCTTGAAATAAGTGATGTACTATCTTATTTTAGCGAAACCCCATTTATGGATTCTCCTGGAGCTATTGTAGTGGTAGAAAAAGGCTTAAAAGATTATGCTTTTAGTGAACTATGTCAAATTGTAGAATCTAATGAAGGTAGGCTTCTTGGTGCATTTGTTAGCAATATAGATAATGATATCGCACAAATAACCATTAAAATTGGCTTATTAGGCTTAAATGAAATTATACAAACATTTAGAAGATATAGTTATAAAGTAGTGAGTACACACCAAGAAGATGTCTTTCTTAAAAACTTAAAGGAAAGATCTGATTATTTAGATAAATACCTCAATATATAGTTATGAAAGTAGCCATCTATGGTCAATTTTACCACCAAAACTCAGAAAAATACGTTCAGCAATTATTGGACGCATTAGAGAGAAAAAATATCACGGTATTTATAGAAGAACAGTTTCTAGAAATTATTAGAGAAAACGAAGTAATCAAAAAAGAATACAATCAGTTTAAAACTTTTTCTCAACTCGATAACTCTTACGATCTTTTTTTTAGCATTGGTGGTGACGGTACTATTTTAAAAAGTGTTTACTATGTTAAAGATTTAGACATCCCAATCGTAGGCATAAATACGGGTAGATTAGGTTTTCTAGCGACCATACAAAAAGAAGAAATTTCAGAAACCATTTCTTCTATACTTCAAAAAAATTACACTATTTCTGAAAGAGAATTGCTATGCATTGCAACAACTCCAAATTACAAAAGTCTTTCTGATGTCAATTTCGCTTTAAATGAAATTACAGTTAGCCGAAAAAACACGACATCTATGATCACTATTAAGACTTGGTTAGATGATAAATACCTTACTGCCTATTGGGCAGATGGTCTAATTATTACCACACCAACAGGCTCTACAGGATACTCATTAAGCTGTGGTGGCCCCGTAATAACTCCCGAAACAAATGCGTTAGCATTAACCCCAATAGCACCGCATAATTTAAATGCTAGACCTCTAGTTATCCCCAACAAAACTAAGATTAAGCTAGAAGTTTCGGGTAGAGCCGGAGAATATTTGGTTTCATTAGACTCTAGACTCTCTACTTTAAAAGAAGATACAACAATTTACATAGAGAAGGCGCCCTTTAAAATTGGCATTGTTTCTTTAAAAGAAGACAGTTTTATTCAAACCCTTCGCCAAAAATTACTTTGGGGTGAAGATAAGCGTAATCAAAAACAATAAAATTTGCTGAAAAGTGTTTTTATACCAAATACACCTATATAATTAAGTGAGTGATAACTTAATTCATATATTTGCAAACTTTTAGAAATTTATGAGGTATTTAACGGCAGTTATAATAATGGTCCTACTCAACAACACATTAGAAGCACAAACCTATGAAATAGGTGTGATGTTTGGTGGAATTAATTACATAGGTGATGTAGGCAAGACCAACTATATCTCTCCTAACAAATTAGCTATAGGCGGAATTGCAAAATGGAACCGTAGCGACAGACATTCATTTAGAGCTAGCTTATTATATACGCAACTTAGTGCTAATGATGCAGATTCAGATGAAGCTAGAAGAAAACAACGAGGTTATTCTTTTGACAATTCGATGATAGAAGGCTCGTTAGGGTTAGAATTCACCTTTAAAGAATGGAATTTACATACGTTTAAAAAACAATTTACTCCTTATTTATATACTGGTATCACTGGCTTTTTAGCCCATGACATGGGACTAAACAGTAACGGAGAAATTAGCACCCAAAAAAGGAAATTAGACTTCGCCATCCCCATGGTTTTTGGAGCTAAATATACGCTGACTACAGATCTTATTCTTGCTGCAGAAATTGGCGCTAGATACACTTTTACAGATAATTTAGACGGAAGTAACCCCGAAGAGTTTGATGATGGAAAAAATTTAACTTCCTTTGGAAATCCAAATACCAATGACTGGTATATGTTTACTGGTATTACCTTAACATATACCTTTGGGAGAAAACCTTGTTATTGTAATTTTTAATGAATTTAAAACAACAAATAAATAATACACAATTACCTCAGCATCTTGCGATCATTATGGATGGTAATGGGAGGTGGGCAAAAAAGCAAGGCTTTTTAAGAGTAAAAGGTCATGAAAGAGGTTCTAAAGCGGTAAGAGAAACAGTAGAAACTTGTGCAGAAATAGGTATCAAGAATTTAACCCTATTTGCTTTTTCTACAGAAAATTGGAATAGACCAAAACTTGAAGTTAAAACATTAATGAATCTTTTAGTTTCTTCTTTAAAAAAAGAAATTAATACATTAATGAAAAATAACATTAAACTTAATGCTATTGGGTGCCTTGATAATTTACCTAACAAAGCAAAAAAAGAACTTCAAGAAGTCATCGAGAAAACCTCTTCAAATTCTTTAATGACACTTACTTTAGCGCTAAGTTATGGTTCTAGAGAAGAATTGGTGAACACCATAAAATCTATTGCCAAAAAAGTACAGCAAGAAGAATTAACAATAGAAGAAATAAACGACGATATTGTCAATAAAAATCTATATACGCATAATTTGCCAGATGTAGATTTATTAATTAGAACAAGCGGGGAACAAAGAATTAGCAACTTCTTGCTTTGGCAAATTGCCTATGCAGAATTATATTTCACCCCAACCCTATGGCCAGATTTTAGAAAAGAAAATTTATTTGAAGCCATATTAAATTATCAAAACAGAGAAAGAAGATTTGGAAAAACAAGTGAGCAACTTAGTTAATGTAATGATGAACAAACAACTATTTTTAATTTTATTATGCACCATTACATTTGGTTTTAAAGGTATAGCCCAAAATGATATTCCTATTGCTAATAGTAAAGAATATACTATTGCAGAAATAAATGTAACAGGCACCTCTAATTATAACGAACAGACCGTAATTGCTTTTACAGGACTTAAAGAAGGAGATCAAATATTCATCCCAGGAGATAGAATGAGTAACGTCATTAAAAAGCTTTGGGACCTAGGTCTTTTTAGCGACATTAACTTCTATATTACCAAAATTGAAGGAAATCAAGCTTATTTAGAACTAGAAATACAAGAAGTACCAGAACTTCATGAAGTAACCATTAGTGGTCTAAAAAAGAAAAAACGCCGCGAGGAGATTATTAAAAACAATAAACTTAAAGCAGGAACAAAAGTTACCGAAAACTTAATCGCTAAAACACGCGCAAATATAAAAGAAGACTACACCAGTGAAGGTTTTTTAAACGCTAGTGTAGACATTAGAACACGTGAAATAAAAGACAGCATTTCTTCTGAAACCTCTAAGGTGGATATGATTTTGAAAATCAATAAAGGAGAGAAAGTAAAAATTTCTTCTATCAACATTGAAGGAAACAATGTGTTTTCTGATGCTAAAGTAAGAAGACAAATGAAAACCAAGCGTAAAAACTTTTTACGCCTCTGGAAACGATCTAAGTTTATAGAAGAAGATTACGAAAATGATAAAACAGAGATCATAAAGAAATACAAAGAAAAAGGGTTTCGTGATGCACGAATTGTTTCAGATTCAATCATCAAAAAAAATGATAAAAATATAGCGATTAACCTTAATCTAGAAGAAGGTGACAAATATTACTTCGGAAACATTAATTTCTTAGGAAATAGCGTTTACACAGATCAGCAATTAAAACAAGTATTAGGCATTAACAAAGGCGACGTTTATAACGGAATACTTCTGAAGAAAAAAATTGCAGATAACGAGAGGCCAGATGCAAATGATTTAACAAATTTATACCAAAACAACGGTTATTTATTCTCTCAAATCAACCCTGTAGAAACAAGAGTTTACAATGACACTATTGATTTTGAAATAAGAATTGTCGAAGGAAAAGTTGCTTATTTTGATAACATCGTCATTAACGGAAATGACAAAACTAATGACCATGTTATCTACAGAAACTTAAGAACAAAACCTGGACAAAAATACAGCAAAGAAGATGTTGTAAGAACCGTTCGTGAATTAGGGCAATTAGGTTTCTTTGACGCAGAACGTCTTTCTCCTGAATTTAAAAATGTAAATCCAAACGACGGAACGTTAGATTTAGAATATAACGTTGTAGAAAGTGGTGCAAGCCAAATTGAACTACAAGGTGGTTATGGCGGCGGAGGTTTTGTTGGTACTCTAGGTCTATCTTTTAATAATTTCTCTTTAAAAGGAATTTTTGATAAAGAAGCATACAAACCCCTACCTATGGGTGACGGTCAAACTTTATCGTTAAGACTACAAGCCTCTACGTTTTACAGGACTTTCAGCTTATCATTTTCAGAACCTTGGTTAGGAGGTAAAAAACCAATTAGACTTACAACTTCTTTATCTCATACAGTACAATATTATTATGATGCATATGCTAGAGAAGCTAATAAAGATAGAAAGTTTTTAATTACAGGAGGTTCTATTGGTTTAGCAAAACGTTTAACCATACCAGATGATTACTTTACGCTTTCATCGGCAGTGAGCTTTCAGCATTATAACCTAAAAAATTATAACATTGGGTTATTTAATTTCCCTAATGGTCACGCCAATAATTTTGCTATAACACTTGGTATAAGTCGTGATAATACATTTACTAACCCTATTTACCCAATGGGAGGATCTAAATTTAGTATTACCGCTAAATTCACTCCACCATATTCAGCTTGGAATGGTATAGATTATGCAGATTTAAAAAACAAACCCGCTTATCAAGACGAAAATGGTGATGCAGATTTAGCCAAAATCGATCAACAGCGTTTCAATTGGTTAGAATATTATAAATTAAAATTTAATGGAGATTGGTACAATCAAATCATCGATAAATTTGTTCTAAGAACAAATGTAGAATATGGTTTCTTAGGAGCTTACAATAACGACAGAGGTATCCCACCTTTTGAAAGATTTTATTTAGGTGGTGATGGTCTTGGTGGTTACAGCTTAGATGGTCGTGAAACGATTAGATTAAGAGGTTACCCTAATCAATCTTTAGTTCCTATAGATAGAAATTACACAGCAAGTACCGCTGGGGTAACAAGAAATGACGGAGCAACCATTTATAATAAATACAGTCTAGAATTAAGATACCCGATTACCTTAAAGCCATCGGCTTCTATATATGCCCTTACTTTTGCTGAAGGAGGAGCATCTTATGATGGCTTTAAAGATTTTAATCCTTTTCAATTGAATAGATCTGCCGGTTTTGGTGTTCGTATATTTATGCCAGCATTTGGATTGTTAGGAATTGATTTTGGTTATGGTTTCGACCCCATTCCAGGAACAAACACAGGACCAAACGGTTGGGAAACACACTTTATTATAGGTCAACAATTCTAAAAATTTTGGTTTGGCACGATATTTTCTATAAACAAAATATATGATGAAAAAAGTATTTTTATACCTATCATTTCTTTTAATTACCGCGGTTAACCTTCAAGCGCAGAGAGGAATTAAGGTAGCTTATATTGACATGGAATACATTTTAGACAATGTTTCTGAATATAAAGAGGCCAGCCAGCAACTTGAATCAAGAACACAAAAGTGGAGAGCAGAGGTAGAAGGTAAAATGCAGCATGTAGAAGACATGAAGCAAAATTTAGAAAATGAACGAGCACTTTTAACTAAAGAATTAATTGAAGAAAGAGAAGAAGAAATCAGCTATGAAGAAAAAGCGATTTTAGACTATCAACAAGAAAAATTTGGACCACAAGGTCAGTTTATTGTTCAGAAGAGACAACTAATTCAGCCTGTGCAAGATCAAGTATTCAACGCTGTTCAAGAAATTGGAGAAAAAAGACAATATGACTTTATTTTTGAAAATTCTGCAGACGCACTCTTGCTATATTCCGCAGAAAGGCACGATATTAGCGACCAAGTTTTGTCGATCATTCAACGTTCTTCTAGAAAATTAGAATTAGAAAACAGAAGAGATCAAAAAGCAAAACAAGAAGAAGTTGCTACTGAACCATACAAATCTGTAGAGAAAGCAGCAAAAGACAAGCAAGAAACTGTAGAAAGAGAAGCTAAAAGACAAGCACAAGTTAATGAAAGAGAGCAACTACTTAATGAACGTCAAAGAAGAAGAGATTCTATTAGAGATGTACGTCAACAAAAATTTGAAGAACGCAGAGCTAAACTTTTAAAAGAAAGAGAACAGCAAGCAAAAACAAGAGATTCTTTACGAAACATAAGAGAAGCACGAAATAATAAATAATTTTAAATAATCAATTACAATAATCTAATTACCTTAATTTAAACAAAATGAAACAATTTAAGACCGTATTAATAGCACTATCATTCGTTTTTGGGACAGTAGCTTTAACTCAAGCACAAACTTCTAAAGTGGCTCACATTAACACACAAGAGTTAATTGAATCTATGCCAGCATATAAATCTGCAATGTCACAACTTGAAAAACTTGAAAGTACGTATAGAGCAGACATCGATGATATGTATAAAGAAGCGCAAAGTAAAAACCAACGTTACCAACAAGAAGCTGTAAACCAAACTGAAGAAGAAAACGCTAAAAGAGCACAAGAGCTACAACAACAACAACAAAAGATTGTTCAATTTCAACAAAATGCTCAAAAAGAACTTCAGAAAAAAGAAAGTGATTTATTAAAACCTGTTTACGAAAAAGCACGTACCTCTATCCAAAAAGTTGCTAGAGCAAAGGGTTATGATTATGTTTTAGACTCTACAACAGGAGCTGGAGGAGTAATCTTAGCAGACGGTTATAGTTTAATGACAGATGTTAAGAAAGACTTAGGAATTTAAGCTCTCTAAACTTATTATATATTGAAGCACTTTCATTAATTTTGAAAGTGCTTTTTTATTTTATATGAACAACAATCCTTCACAACCCATTGGCATTTTTGATTCTGGTATTGGCGGCACTTCTATTTTTAAAGAAGTACATTCCCTTTTACCTCATGAAGATATTATTTATTTAGCAGACAGCAAAAATGCACCTTATGGCTATAAATCTAAAGAAGAGATTACCGCTTTATGCAAAAAAAATACAGAACTTCTTTTAGCCCAAAACTGTAAACTAATTATTGTCGCTTGTAATACAGCCACAACAAACGCCATAGAAACCCTAAGAGAAACGTATAGTATACCTTTTATAGGAATTGAACCAGCTATTAAACCAGCAGCGTTAATGTCTAAAAACAAAGCTATAGGCATTTTAGCTACAAAAGGAACTCTATCTAGTGAATTATTTGCTAAGACCTCTGAAATTTTTGCAAAAAATACAGCCATAGTCGAAGTTATCGGCGCAGGTTTAGTAGAAGCCATTGAAGCCGGTGAAATAGAAAATACTTCAACAAAAAAATTAGTAAGGCAACTCGTACAGCCTATGTTAGACAAAAACATAGACTATTTGGTGTTAGGATGCAGTCATTACCCCTATTTAATACCACTTTTAAAACAAATCTTACCTAAATATATTGTTATTATAGATTCAGGAAAAGCTGTAGCTAAGCAAACTAAATTTATACTTCATAGCTTAGGTTTACTTGAAAAAGACCAAAAAAAAGCTTCTATTAGATTTTACACCAATAGAAGCGAGAATATTTTAAAAAAATTCGTTCCTGAATTTAAAGTTAGTTATTTAGACTTTTAATAATTAATTGCCGGACAATTACACTCGTACGGCTCTTTATTTTCTCCAAAATTATACCCTAAAGTAATTTGATGAAAGCCTGAATTTGCTAAGACAATAGAGTTAGCTTGATAAGCGTAAGTATAAGCAAACATAAAGTTTTTATAATTTATACCTATAAAAGGAGAAAGGTATTGTAGTTTTTGATTAGAAACAGAAGATGCTCCGTCTGTAGTATATTCGGCCCCATCAAAACTTCTTCTATAAGAAAGGCCGCCCCATAATTTACCAAAATCAAAATCTCTGTAAACTTTAGCATTTACATCTATAGAAGCTTCAGAAGTTTCTTCTTTCATTTGAAACATTATAGAAGGCTCGTAAGACCATTCTGAGCCATAAGGAGCTATAATATAACCCGCAGAAAGTAAATATTGTCGTTGGTTGTCAGTCTCAAACTGTTGAGAAAAAATATCTCGTTGTTGGGGTATTAAGTTTTTAACTGTGAAATGCGTATAAAATTCAAATAAGTAATAAGACATTCCAAAATCTATATTGAAGAAAGAATCACGCTGTTCTACTCCAGAAATATTTGGATCATTTGGATTAGGACCACCTATCAATTGAGTTTCATCTAATTTTTCTTGCATCACCCCCACACTTAAACCAAAAGACAATTGATTTAAATCTATGGTATTTCTAGAAAGCAATAAGTGATAAGCAAATGTTGCATAAACTCCTTGTTGTGAAAAACGACCATTGCTATCATTATAAAAAATTCCTCCTAAACCAACTTTATCTCCCACTCTTCCATTTAAACTCACAGTTTCTAATGCAGGTGCATCATTAACACCAAACCATTGTCTTCTTCCGGTTAAACGCAATTTGGTTTGACTAGCAGCCCCAGCCATAGAAGGATGTAATAAATACAAGTTATCTGTTAAATAATCTGTATAAACAGGAATACCTCTTTCTTGAGCATAAAAGTTAGCAGATATAAATAGAAATAAAAGTATTAATAAGGAGTTATTTTTTTTCATGAGTGTTCAATGGTTATTTCATCACTAAAATAAACTTTAATATAAGCTTTGCAAAATTTGTTTAAAAAATGTTAAACAAACAAGCATAAAATATTTAAGAATATTAGGTTGTCTTCTTAGTTAAAAGTAGATAAATAAAGGTTTTAACAAATTTACTAATCAAATATTGGGCGTAAATATATTCATTTCATTGTATTTCTTTTAGTATTTTTGCAGAAAATTTATGCTATGAGTAAATATTCTATCGAAATAAAGGCTACCAATAATGAATCTATCCGAAAATTTGAAGCCAATTCATTTTTAATTCGAGGTGAAGGCTACGAATTTACTAATATTGACGAGGCTTCAAAGTCGCCTATAGCGCAAGAATTATTCTATCTGCCTTTCGTTAAAACAATATATATCTCACAAAATTTTGTGGCTATAGAAAAATTTAACATTGTAAAATGGGAAGAAGTTGAAGAAGAAGTAGCTGCACAGATTACTACTTTTTTAAATTCTGGTAAAGAAGTAGTGAAAGCAGAAGCTGAAAGCAAAAAAACGATTCCAGTAACTGTTTATGCCGAAAGTACTCCTAATCCAAAAGTGATGAAGTTTGTTGCTAATAAAAAATTAGTGATCAACACTACAGAATTTAAAAATATAGATGAAGCTAAAAATGCTCCTTTAGCACAAAAACTTTTTCACTTTCCATTTGTAAAAGAAGTTTTTTTTGATGAGAATTATATTTCTATTACCAAATTTGACATTGCGGAATGGGAAGAAATCACTATGGAGATTAGAGAATTTATTAGAAATTATATTCAAGAAGGAAATGTTATTATTACTGAAGAAAGCGCAACACCAACTTCTACTAAAAGTGAAGAAAACGCTACATCCAGTGAATTTGATAATTTAGATGATATCTCAAAACAAATTGTAGCAATTTTAGATGAATATATTAAACCTGCTGTTGCTAGCGACGGAGGCAATATTATGTTTAATTCGTACGATCCTGAAACCAAAAAAGTAAGTGTTATTTTACAAGGTGCTTGCAGTGGTTGCCCATCTTCTACATTTACCCTTAAAAGCGGAATTGAAACAATGTTAAAAGATATGCTTCACGGAAAAGTAGAAAGTGTAGAAGCTATTAACGGATAGACACTTCAACTAAATTTAATTGATTGACAAAACCAAAAAGGAGAATCGTTTAGATTCTCCTTTTTGGTTTTATATACTATGGTATATTTAATTAAAACTCACGCTTAGCATCTTCATAATACTCTTTAAACAACTGCAATAAGCTCATTGTCGATGTTACTAAATCTTTAGTTTCTAAGAGTAAACCAAAATACAATTTAGTATTTTTAGGGCTTGTTTCTGAAGTTCTAATACGTTCAATCTGTTTCTGAATTAATCCTGAAACTTTATCTAAAAGCGTTTGCTTGTCATTTAAAATTTGATCTATTCTTGCAAAAGAATGATTATCAAAAGTTTCTATAATTTCATCAAAAAGTACCTGCATCTCACGATCTATACTTTTTAAATCTCTAATTTGATTGAATTTTAAATTCTTATGATTGTTATTAACATGCTTATAACTAGATCTTGTAATCTGTGCAATAGATTGAACCATATCTTGCAGCGTATCCAGAAATAAAATATAAAACTTACTTGCTTCTACAGAATTATCTTCTAATGATTTTATAAAATAAAAGACATTATCTTTTAACTCATCTACCTCATCTTCAAGATCATTTAATTTTTTTGAATCTTTTCTAAGTTTTCCAAGATCATGATAACCTAAATGGTCTATCGTTTTGCTATACCTTTTATTAATACCCTTGATTACACTGGAGATATTCTGAGAAGTTTCAATGGTAATTTCATTTATAGTAATAATATCGTGCCTATTAAAACGCTTTTTACTTTTCTCTTCTTTTACTTTTTTAGAGTGAATAATCGCACTTCTTATAATCAATCCTATAGCTACAACGATCAAAACAGCTAAAGCTATCATTCCGCCATACCAAATTATAGCTGCAAAAATCGCTGCTGCTAAAAAAGCTACACCTGCAGTAACAAACCAACCTCCCACTACGTTTACAACACCTGCTACACGGTATACTGCACTTTCACGATCCCAAGCCCTATCTGCTAAAGATGACCCCATTGCAACCATAAAAGTTACATATGTTGTTGATAATGGTAATTTTAAATTTGTACCTATAGATATTAATATACTTGCTACTACCAAATTTACTGAAGCTCTTACCGTATCAAAGGCTGGTGCGTCTACTCTACGATCTGCTAGAGCGCTGTTAGGTTTTTCAAACTTGGATTCAATTTTGTTTTTTACACGACCTGGTAAAATACTGGTTAACACATTACTCACCACTACCGAATATCTCACCAACACTCTCGCTAATGTATTAGGCTCAAAACGCTCTGCTCCATCTCCTTGTCTCGCTAAATTAACACCTGTATCTACAACAGCTCTAGCTTTACTAGAAAGCCAAAGAGTAAGTACCATAACTCCACCTGCAATAATTAATAAAAATTCGGGAGTTTGTACGCTTCCAGCTAAACCATTCATGGTAAATTCTGAAGGTAAAACTCCAGTGGCTTGATAAGCTGTTTGCCACAACCCAAAAGATTGCCAAGCTGCAATAGGCACTCCTATAAAATTTACCAAATCATTCCCCGCAAAAGCAAGTGCTAAAGCAAAAGTACCGACAAGAATTATAGCTTTTAAAATGTTAGTTTTAAAAACAGACATTAAAAGTTGTGAGATAATTCCCCAAAACACTAAACTTATTAAAATAATTAGCCAAGTATGTTCATCTACAAAGATTTTAAAGCCTTCTGGAAGAAATGAGATACTCTTCATTCCTTTTATAAAAATAAAGTAAGTGATTGCTGTTAATGATACTCCGCCAAATACAGCTCCTACATATTTAAGTTTCTTTTCATACTGAAAAGTAAATATTAACCTAGAAATATATTGCACAAAAGCACCAATACTGAAAGCGACGACCACCGACAGCAAAATACCTAAAACAATTTCTGTGGCTTTTGAGGTATTAATATAATTTGTTAAAAGAGATAAATCTTCTCCTTGCGTATAAAGTTTAATCACAGCAATACTGACTGCTGCCCCTAATAATTCAAAAACTATTGAAACAGTTGTAGAAGTAGGCAAGCCTAAACTATTAAAGAAATCTAATAGTAAAACATCGGTTATCATAACCGCCATAAAGATGATCATGATTTCATCAAAATAGAATTGACTAGGCATAAAAATACCTTTTCTTGCTACTTCCATTAAACCGCTAGAAAAAATTGCTCCTACAGCAACCCCTAAACTAGCCACGATCATAATGGTTCTAAGAGAAATAGCCTTAGACCCAATAGCAGAGTTTAAGAAATTAACAGCATCATTACTAACCCCTACTATTAAATCTGTAATGGCAAGAGCAAAAAGTACTACAAGCATTACAATATAAATATTCTCCATAAATATTCTTTTTTACAATCTGCAAAAATGTTTCAATAATTCGGAATTTTCAGACTTCTATTGTTATCAAAACATTAAATTGAAGCTACACAAATTATTAATTTTTACCTTGTATTTTTTATGATTACTGACGCCAATATTACAGATTTATGAGACAACTAGAAAATCTACTTTCAAAAGAAACTAGCCCCTATTTATTACAACATGCTAAAAACCCAGTACACTGGCAGCCTTGGAGTGATTCTACCCTACAATTTAGTAAAGATAATAATAAACTTTTACTCATAAGTATAGGATATTCTGCATGTCATTGGTGCCATGTGATGGAAAAAGAGTGTTTTGAAGATCAAGAGGTTGCCTCGCTAATGAATCAAAATTTTATAAACATAAAAATAGATAGAGAAGAACGCCCCGATATAGATCAAATTTACATGAGTGCCTTACAGATTATGACAGGTCACGGAGGCTGGCCATTAAATATTGTTGCTCTTCCCGACGGTAGGCCAGTTTGGGGTGCCACGTATCTACCCAAAAAAAAATGGATGGGATCGCTAAACCAACTAAAAGATCTATATATAAAAGCTCCCGAACACATAGAAGATTATGCAGAAAAGCTTTCAACAGGAATGCAACAACTCAATAGTATTGTGAAAAATGATTCCAGTAAACAAGTTTTTCATAAAGACCAGATCACATCACTCGTAAACTCTTGGAAAAATAAATTTGATCTAACCAATGGCGGTTTTAAAAGCGCACCTAAATTTATGATGCCCAACAATTTATCTTTCTTATTAGAATATGCGGTGCAACAAAAAAATGATGAAGTTTTAAATTTTGTAGAATTCTCATTACTTCAAATGGCACAAAGAGGAATTTACGATCAAATTGGCGGAGGCTTTTCTAGGTATGCTGTAGATGAAAAATGGCACATCCCACATTTTGAAAAAATGCTTTATGATAATGCCCAACTTGTAGACCTTTATAGTGATGCTTTCACGGTATTTAATCATGAAAAATTTAAGCAAGTTGTTGGAGAAACATTATCGTTTATAGAAAATGAACTTACACATCAAAAAGGTTATTTCTTTTCGGCTTTAGATGCTGATAGCCTAAATGATAATCATGAAAAAGAAGAAGGTGCTTTTTATAGGTGGACAAAAGAAGAGCTTCAGTCTATCTTAAAAGATGATTTTGATGTTTTTTCAGCATTTTTCAACATTAACACCAAAGGTTATTGGGAAAACAACCACTATATACTCTTTCAAACTGAAACCGAAGAAACTATTGCTCATCAATTCAATATTTCTGTAAAAGAGCTTAAAGAACGTATTGAGCAATCAAAAAATAAATTATTTCAGCATCGCCAACAAAGAGCTTACCCAAGTCTAGATGATAAATGTATTACCTCTTGGAACGCTTTAATGATTAAAGCCTACGCTAAAGCTTACCGCATATTTAAAAAAAACAGCTATTTAAAAACGGCAGAGTTTGCTACAGATTTTATTATTAAAAATTTATTTGACGATCATCATAAGCTTTACAGAAATTTTAAAAAGTATAAAAAAAATGAAGCGTGTCTTGAAGACTACGCACTTTTTATAGCCGCTTTAATTGAACTTTATCAGGCTAATTTTAAAGAAGAACTGCTCGTATTAGCAAAAAAACTAACAGAAAAAGTAATTGTTGATTTTTACGATGAAAAGAGCGGCCTTTTCTTTTACACATCAAAATATGTAAAATTAATTCAGCGAAGTATAGAAACTCAAGATAATGTCATTCCGTCTTCAAACTCTGTAATGGCGAAAAACTTTTTCTTTTTAGGAAAGTATTTTCTTCAAAAAGAATGGCTTACTATTTCTAAAGATATGCTAAAAACCATTGAACCTCACATCAAAGATTACCCTTCTAATTATAGCAATTGGTTATCGTTATATTTAAAAAATGTCTATCCTTTTTATGAAGTTGTTATTACTGGAGAAAAAGCTGAGCAGGAAATTAAAGAATTACAAAGTTTACATCTAGCTAATTCAATTATTGCCCGACCGTCTTCAAAAATTAGTTTAACCGAAGGCAAAACTTCCAACACCATCAGCTTTTATATATGTAAAGAGAATTACTGTGAAGCTCCGCTAAAAAATACAAATGAAGTTATTAGTAAGCTTAAAAATGAATTTTAACAAAATTTAAACTAAGAAAAAGACAAAATATTAACATTTTTTTATTTTTTTGCTAATTAGCTTAATAAAACATAATAAATGGACAAATTTAACGACCTTTCTGAGTTAGCTCAAGAATACATTAAAAAATTTATTGATTTTTTACCCGATCTTATTGCTGCAGTTTTAATACTTATAGTCGGCTTTTGGATTGTAAAAAAAGTAGTTAGCTACATGAAAAAGGCTTTGGCCAAAAGAGATTATGACAAAGCTTTAGAAGATTTTTTAAGTACTTTAATTACGTGGACTTTAAAAATACTTGTTATTATTGTAGCTATATCTCAGGTAGGTATTGAAACTACCTCTTTAGTTGCTGTTTTAGGTGCCGCTGGTTTAGCTATTGGTTTAGCCCTACAAGGTTCTTTAGCTAATTTTGCTGGTGGTGTTTTAATCATCATTTTAAAGCCTTTTAGAATTGGTGACTGGATTGAAGCACAAGGTGTTTCTGGTAGTGTAAAAGAAGTTAGTCTTTTCTATACCAAAATAGATACTTTTGGCAATCAAGAAGCGGTTATTCCTAATGGAAGCTTAGCTAATGATAATATTATAAATTACACCGTTAATGGTAAGCGTAGAGAAAACTTATCTTTTGGTATCTCTTATGATGATGATATTAAAAAAGCTAAAGAGATACTTATGCAACTCGTAAAAGACCAAGATGGAATCATGGAAGATCCAGCTCCGCAAGTTTTAGTTGCAGAATTAGCCGATAGCTCTGTTAATTTCTCTGTACGTTATTTTGCTTCTAATGATAAGTTTTGGGACATTCACTGGAATATGATTGAACAAGGAAAATTAAGATTAGAAGAAGCTGGGATGACGATACCTTACCCACAACGAGATGTTTATTTCTATGACCAAACAAAAATGAACGGAACGGTAGAGAAAGAGAATAAAAAAGAAGCTTAATTCTTTACATTTAAAAATTCAATTTATTATTTTTTGCATGTCCGTAAATATTCCTAATTAATGGAAAATACCCTATATTTGAATACCTTAACTAGTTTAACCATGGATATATTTTCATTTGGAGTTCACTTTACAGACGAAAAAAGTTGTCGGTTGCATTTTAAAGAGCAGCGAGACAAAGAAGGGGTGTTATGCAATCGATGTGGATCTACCGATCATTATTGGCTTCAAAATAAATGGAGCTACCAGTGTAAGTCTTGTGCGGCTAGGATTTCTTTGCGAAGTGGCACTGTCCTGGAGAGTTCCAAGTTATCCTTTATGATCTGGTATAAAACCATTTTTCTTTTAAGCACTACAAAAAAAGGGTTTTCCAGTAAGGAGATCCAACGGCAACTTGGCCTGAAGCGTTACGAGCCGGTATGGGCAATGGTTCATAAACTCCGAAAAGCAATGGGAAAAAGAGATGAACGCTATACCTTGGAAGGTATGATTGAAATGGATGAAGGTTATTTTACCATTGAGGCAAGCAAGCACGAGCACAAAACTCAGAAAGCCGGCCGTGGCAGCAAAACAAAATCCAATGTTATGGTATTGGCTGAAAGTACTGTACTCAAGGATATCGATACTGGTAAAGTTGATAGGCAAAGCAGGTATTTTAAGGCAAAAGTCCTGGAGGATCACAAAGCTGAAGGAACTGACCACACATTGAAACAGGCAATTGATGAAGAACAAGTTATTGTTTTTACACATAAAAGCACCTCCTATCTTGATATAGCAGATTATGTAGAACTACATATTACTGAAAAATCAAACGAGAAAATCACCAAAGAAACACTTAAATGGGTACACATTGCCATTAGTAATGCAAAGCGTAATTTCGCTGGAACCTACCATAAAATCAAGAAGAAATACCTGCAATTATATCTCAATGAGTTCGTTTATAAGTTAAATAGACGGTATTTTGGGGATAAAATATTTGACAGGTTAGTCATAGCAAGCATTACAGCAACTGGACATTAAACGGATATACAAATTATTTTTAATAAAAACAATATTATGAAACATATACACCTATTATCTATATTTACAGCCATTTTAATTTTAAGTAATTCAGCTGACTGTCAAGTGATGTCATTAGAGAACCATCAAGATTTAGCTATATTTTCCAATATGAATGCGGAAAGAGACAAACTAATGGTTGATGGTAAATTCGTTAACACTTCAGTAATTCAAGGATCTCCGTATTTAGAAGATAAATTTAAAAATGGAGCTATAAAAAACTTACAAAATGATAAAATTATAACAACGAATTTAAGGTATAGAATATTTGATGATATGTTCGAAATACAAGCCAACTCAGATTCAGAAGAATTATCAGTATTAAAAAGATCAAAAAATTATTCAATTAAAATAAATAATAAATCCTTCGTATTTGTGGAAAATTTTCCAATAAAAATGAAAGGTGTTTATAATGGTTATGTATTAATTTTATCTAATAATAATGACCCTAAAGACGGCGTAGTTCTATATAAAAGAATCATACAACAATATATTGAAGCAAAAAAGAAGGCTAATAGTTATTCTAATTCTAAATCTAGATTAGTTAATGAAGAGTATTATTTTATAGCAATAGATGATAAAATTTTACAAATAGAACCGAATAGAAAGAAAGCTGCCGATGCTTTCCCTAATCATAATAGTAAACTTGATAAATACATTAAAGATAATAAAATAAAATTTAGAGGTAATGATGAAGAATCAGATCTAATTAAATTGGTTGAGTATTACAATACGCTTTAATTACTTACGATTAACAACAAAGTCTTTTAAATAATAAGGCTCAAAATAAGCGACATCTTCGGTGTCGCTTATTTTATATTTATGCTCTGCTAACTTTACCATTTCTTTTGCAGAAGGCAAAGTATCTATAAAAAAAGCATTTTTTACCGAACAAATTTCTTTAAATTTCTCGACGCCATTTCCTATAAAATAAACTGGGTAAAAATTACTAAAGTAACTTTCAAAAGAATTTTCTTCTAAGACCTTGGCTTCAACAGGTGATATTAGTTGCTTTTCTGAAGAATAAACAGCCATATAAACTTCCATTCTTCTTGCATCTAACATAGGCACAATTACCTCTTCTGCCTTTGCTTGTACTTGATGTGCTAAAGCTTCTAAGGTTGAAATCGCTAATAATGGAATATCTAAATTGTAACACAAGCCTTTTGCCGCAGAAACACCAATACGTAAACCCGTGTAAGAACCAGGACCTTTACTTACTGAAACCGCATCTAAATCTTTCAGCGCTAATTTTGCTTCAGTTAAAACTTCATTTATAAATACATGAAGTTTTTCAGCATGTGAATAACCTCCTTTTTTATCTTCTTTTATCGCTACAATTTCTCCATTAATCCCTAACGCAACAGAACAATTAGTCGTAGTTGTCTCTAAACTTAATATGGTAGCCAAAATTTATTTATTTAAATGAATATTTTATAATTTAAGATCTTCGGGATTTACTCCAAAATACAATTCTAATACTTTTAATTTAAAAATATAATCGTATTTAGCTTGATTCACATTTACTTTAGTGTTATCTAAGCGTTGTTTAGATTGACTAAAATCAAACGCATTAGTTAAGCCTACCTCGTATCTGTCGGTTGCATATTCAAAAGCAAGTTTTTGAGATTCTAAAGCAGATAAAGCTGCCTCATAGGCTTCTGCAGATCCTTTTGCATCTACATAAGCTTGATAAACATTAGACTCTAAATCTAGCTTTGCTTGCTCTAATTGGTATTCTGAACGTTCAAAATTAATTCTATTTCTTTTTACATTTGTTCTCACAGAAAGTCCATTAAAAATAGGAACGCTTAGTTGCAAGCCATAACCTAAACCATCATTTTGCCATAATTGATCTGTAAAATTTCTATTTAAGAAGTCATTATCAGAATACCTGGTATTGTAATTAAAAAAAGCAGATAAAGTTGGGTAATAAGAGCCTTTAGCTATTTGTACATCTTTCTTTGCTAATTCAACATTTTTTTCTGCGATTTTAACTTCTGGACGTTCTTGTTGAGCTTTTTGTATAATTTCTTGCGGAGATAAATTAGCTATATCTGTAGAAATAATTTCATAACCTTCATCTACAATTTGAAAATTTTCATACTCTTTTACTAATAATAATTGCGCTAGACTGATGAGTGAAATTTTTACATTGTTTTCTGCAACTAAAATTTGTTGTCGCTCATTAGCATTAGTGGCTTTAATTTCTAATAAATCTCCCTGCGGTAATGTTCCCGCATCTACTAAATCTTGTGTACGTGTTAACTGTTTATTAGTGATTTCATTTTGAGATTTTATAGATTTTAGATTTGCTTTGTTCAAGAGTACTTGCAGGTAAGAATTAGCTACCGCCAATGCGATATCACTCTCCATTTTCTCTAATTTATATTGGCTAGCCAATTGGGATAACTTAGCTCTTTGCAGTTGCCTAACATTTCTAAGGCCATTAAAAAGCGTTAAATTAGAAGACACTCCAGTGGTAAAAGAAGAAAATATGTCGTTTTCAAACTGGTTGGTGGTTGGGTTAATACTAGAACCCGTATTTGTAGTATAAGAGGCTGAACCGTTTAAACTAGGAATTAAATTACCTATCGCATCCATTTTATCTAAATCTGCTGAGGCTACATCTAACTGCGACTGTTTTACAGAAATATTATGCTCTAAAGCGTAGGTGACACATTCTTCTAAAGTCCACTTTTTAGCTTCTTGCGCTGAAGCTGAAAAGACAAAACCAAAAACTAAGGCTATGATTGTTATTTTTTTCATCAGATTGATGTATTTCTAATTTGTAGTGCTACTCGAATTTAGCAAAGATTATTTATCAAAGTTTTTAACTGGTTTCACTTCATTCCAAACCTTGATTTCATCATCTTTAGAAATTCCGCTTTTTATTTCAACATAAATTCCATCACTTAAGCCTAATTCTACTTCTCTTCTTTCAAATTTTTGTTCACCAACTTTCACCTCTACATAAGGTTCTTGTGTTTTTGAGTCAAACTGTAATAAAGATTCTTTTACCGCTAAAACATCGTCAGCGCGATCTAAAATAATAGATGCATTTGCACTTAAACCTGAACGAATAAATATACTGTCCTTGTTTTTTAGAGTTCCTTCAATTTCAAACTGAATAGCTCCGTTTTCATCAATTCCTTTAGGAGCAATATAATCGAGTACTGCATCAAATTTCTTATCTTCAATTGCTCCGATGGTGATTTCTAGTGGCAAATCTTCTGTAATTTTCCCCACTTCAGATTCATCTACTTTACCTTTAAAAATCATTTTATCTGTATTGGCTAAAGTAGCAATTGTAGTTCCTTCATTAAAGTTATTAGATTCTATAACTTGATTTCCTTCTTTTACTGGAACATCTAAAACCATCCCAGAAATTGTAGCTTTAATTTGTGTGTTAGCGGTAGCTCCTACACCACTAGCCGTTCCTGTTTTTACAATTTCATAAGTTTGTCTCGCTGCATCGTAGGTTTGCTGTGCTTGTTTGTAAGCTACTTCAGCTTGATCAAAATCATTGGCAGAAATGACGCCTTTATCAAAAAGTTCTTTTTGACGATTGTACATTTTAGTTTGATTATCTAAAGCGATTTTAGCTGAAGTTATTTGATTTTTACTACTCGCTAAATTAGATACATTAGGCACCACTTTTAACTGAGCAATAAGATCATTAACTTTAATTTGATCTCCTGCTTCAATATAAATTTTATCGATAATACCAGGAATATTTGGCTTAATTAAAATTTCTTCTTTAGGCACAATGCTACCCGTAGCAACCGTTTGCTTCACTATGGTTTGAGTAGTTGGTTTTTCGGTTTGATAAACCACTGGATTTTCTTGATTTTTTTGATACACGTAGTATAAAGCACCTCCAAAACCGATAACGATAACAAGTAAAATGATTACGGTAAAAACTCTTTTCATCTCTATTTTGATTGAATTATGTTCTAATTTTATTCTGTTCTTAAAGCATCTACAGGCTTAATTCTAATGGCATTTTGCGCAGGTATTAATCCTGCTAATAAACCTGAAATAACCAATATTAATAACGCTATTATAATTACACCTATATTCACACTCGGGTTAACAAACATCATTTTTGAAGAATCTATAGAGTCTAATAATGTATTTACTCCCCACAACACTAGTGTTGCGAATATAATACCTGCCATACCTGAAATTATGGTTAGCACAATAGATTCCATTAAAATTTGCCCTCTGATTGTTCCTGGAGTTGCCCCCAAAGCTCTTCTCACTCCTATCTCATTAGTACGTTCTTTTACGACAATAAGCATAATATTACTAATGCCTATTATACCAGAAAGCAACACTAAAACCCCTACAAAATAAGCAACAGCATTTAAAGCTGTAAATAAGCCTGTAATTTTATTAAACTCTTGGTATAAATCAAAGTTACCAACCGCTCTATCGTCTTTAGGATCTATGTTATGACGCTTTTTTATTACATTGAAAACTTCTGATTTTAAACTGGTAATAGAATGATTGTCGTCTGCGGTAATGGCCATCCAACCTACGACATCTCCCATATTAAATGCTTGAGAAAATGTCGTGAAAGGTACATAGATTTCTTTTTGCGCTTCTTCTACACTACCGCCACCGCCACCTTTTTTAGAGTAAGTGCCTATTACTTGAAAGTTAACTCCGTTTACTTTAATGTAAGAACCTAAAACTTCTTCATGAGCATCATACATGGTACTTTTTACAGATTCTCCAATAACAGCTACTTTCCGTTTTTCTTTAAGATCATTCTGATTTAAAAATCTACCAGAAGTAATATTCATGGGTTGCTGATTAATAATTTCTGGATAATCGCCATAAACATTAAACGCACCAGATTTTAAACCTCTCACTACGTTATTATTACCTCCAAAACCACCTAACTGGTTTCTTGGAGAAACAAATCGCAATCCATTTACATTATCTTTAATAGCCTGAACATCACCTTTTTTAAAATTATAACTTCTTCCTTTAGGCATACCTTTATACGACTTAGAAGTAGACTGAGCCCACATAAACATAGAGTTAGTAGCCATACCACCAAACCCTTGTTTAATTCCGTTCTCTAAGCCTTTTCCTGCCGCTAACAAGATTACCAAAATGAAGATACCCCAAAGCACTCCAAAAGAAGTCATCAACGTTCTAAACCAATTGGCACTTAACGATTCTAATATTTCATTCCAAGTATCTCTGCTAAACATATTACTCGTCTCTTAATGCTACAATTGGCTTTATTCTAGAAGCTCTCCACGCTGGAAAAAAACCAGCAATTGCTCCTGCAAAAATTAAAATAAAAACTGTTGAAACTGCTACTTGAAAATTTACAGTAGGATTGCTAATAAAATCTGTTTCTACCATAGGTCCAACAAATTCTAATAAAAGCATTCCAAAAAGCAAACCAAAAAAGCCTGCAATAGTAGTTACAAACACAGACTCATGTAAAATCATTCCCACTACAGAAAGTGGTTGTGCCCCTAAAGCTTTTCTAATTCCTATTTCTTTGGTACGTTCTTTTACGATAATAAGCATAATATTACTTACTCCAACAACTCCTGCTAATATGGTAGCAATCCCTACAAACCAGAAAAACAACCTGATATTACGCATCATATCATAAACATTTTTCATGTTTTCTAATGAGTTATTAATATCGATAGCGCTCTCATCTTCTGGTGCAATAGTATGTGCTTCTTTTAATTGCTTTTCTAATTTATCTGTAAATGCTTTAGATGTTTTTACTGCTTGTTCAAAATTATCTTCTTGTGGCAAAGTGAAAGCTAAACTACCTACATCTTGACCTGCTCCAAATACTTTTTGAGCTGTACTTAACGGAACAAATACCCTCGATTCTTCTCTTTCTCCTCCCGGATCTGTATAAACACCCACAACTTTAAATAAAATACCTTGAACTTCTATACTTTTACCTATGGCAGATTTTTTATCTTTAAATAAATCTTTATAGACTTTTAAGCCAATCACAGCTATTTTTTCGTAGCGTTTATTATCTGCATAATTTATAAACCTACCATCTGTAAGGGTTGCACTTTCTAAAAACTGATAATCTGGCAAAACGCCTTCTACGCGATAGCTACCAGATTCATTTTTATAATTAACTAAACCACCCCATATTCTATATATACTAGATTTATACTCTAATTGATCTTGATATTTTCTATCTATTAAATCGTAATCATTATTTGTTAATTGAATATCTCGGCCTGGATTTAAGCCTTTATATTCTATAGAGGTAGCGCCCGTCCATACAGATATTCTATTAGCTGCATCTCTTTGAAATTGTTGCTGTACCCCATTTTGCATTCCTGTACTTACACCTAAGAGTATAACCAAAATAAAAATACCTGAAGCTACAGAAACTCCTGTTAAGAAAGTTCTTAGCTTATTTTTTCTAATGGTTTCAAATATTTCTTCCCAGCGTTCTAGATTAAACATTCTCTATAGCTCTAACTTGATTTACGTATGAATCGTCTATAATCAATCCGTCTTTTAGGTTTACGATTCGCTTTGTCATATGGGCAATATCATCTTCGTGGGTTACCACCAAGATAGTTTTTCCTTCATCATTAATGCCCTGTATCAAGTCCATCACCTCGTAAGAAGTTTTTGTATCTAAGGCTCCCGTAGGCTCATCTGCTAGTAAAACTTTAGGCTCACTAGCTAAAGCTCGCGCTATGGCAACTCTTTGCTTTTGACCACCAGAAAGTTCATTAGGCAAGTGATTTGCCCAATCTGCTAAACCTACTTTTTCTAAATAAGCAAAAGACTTATCCATACGTTCTTTCCTACCTACTCCCTGATAATATAGAGGAAGGGCAACGTTATCTAAAGCAGATTTATAATTTATAAGATTGAAAGACTGAAAAATAAAACCCAAAAATTTATTCCGGTACTTGGCCGCAACTTTTTCATTTAAGTTTTTAATAGGGAAATTATCTAAGGTATATGTGCCTTCATCGGCTTCATCTAACATTCCCAGAATATTTAACAATGTAGATTTACCTGAACCTGAAGAGCCCATAATTGAAACCAATTCTCCTTCTTTTACACTGAAGTTAATTCCTTTTAATACGTGAAGCGAACTTGCTCCTGTTTTATAAGATTTGTGAAGGTCTTTTATTTCAATCATAAATGCGTAAATTTTACTTAACGGAAGTATTTACACATATGACTATAAAATTTGCTTATTGTTACATTAGTATATGTTAAAATTAACATTTTTAATTTAAGAAGCTTTTTTCAGCATTCTATAGATAAAAAACGCAACCCCGCCTATGAGTATATAAGGCCATACCATTAAGTAAACAATTCCATCATTTATAGCTTCTGCAGCACCACCATCTGCTTCACTTTCTAGCACCGCTCTACACATCGCGCATTGTGCTGTTGTTAGTTGTGGCACAAGACTTAAAAGAAACAAAAACGATATTTTTTGAAATAATTTCATCTTAATAATAAGGCATCATAAACAAATATACTAATACTCCAGTAATTGCAACATACAACCAAACAGGAAATGTCCAACGTGCAATTTTTCTATGCTTTTCATATTCTTTAGTTAAACCTCTATACATAGTGAACAGCACTAAAGGAACAATAATAGCAGAAAGTGCTATATGAGTAATTAATATAAAGAAATAAAGAGGTCTTAAAAAACCTTCACCGCCAAAAGGAACAGGATCGTTACTTATTTTTGAAATAACATAACTCACTAAAAATATAGCAGACAAACAAAATGCTGAGATCATAGAGTTTCTATGCATTTTCATATTTCCTTTTCGAATAAAGAAAAAACCCATCATTAATAAAATTGCTGTTAGCGCATTCAAAATGGCATGAAAGAGAGGAAATGTACCTAACTCTATTCCTAAAAAATTATACCGTTCTGGCAAATTCATTAATACTAAAACAATTATCGGCACTAAAACCGAAAGTATCACGATTATAGGAACAGCTACTTTATCTTTTCTTAATTCAGTCATTTTTTAATAATTGATTGATGTCTTCTTTTAACATTTTCAAATCGTCTTCTTCTAAACCATTATAAGCAATAATCGGATTACCAAACTGATCGAGTCTAGAACGCAGGTAACCTTCTTCATCTACTAAAGCGAAATACCCTGAGTGCTGAAAATTTCCTTTTGCAGCATCGTCTTCTGCGACATATAAATTAAATCCCTGATTTGCTAAATCATAAATTTTCTTTCGTTCTCCAGTTAAAAAATGCCAATTTGGATTTTTCACATTATATTCATCTGCATAGTCTTTTAAAACTTTAGGAGTATCATCTTCTGGATTTATACTAAAAGAAGCTACAGCAAAATTTGGATTCGCTCTAAATTTCTTTTGTAAACGCATCATGTTTGCTGTCATTTTTGGACAGATGGTTGGACAAGTTGTAAAGAAAAAATCTACTACATATACTTTTCCTTTTAAACTTGCATTGGTAATTGTATCTCGATGTTGATCTACAAATTTAAAATTGGGTACTTTAGCTTTTTCATTATTTAAAACAATATAAGACAAACTCTCATCTGCAGCAGATGGATTATTATTTAACCTATCATTTTTAACAACTTGATTATGAGCAGTCCTTTCTACAATTTTTGGAATTACAATAACTCCGAAAACAAGAATAATTACCGCCAACCCTATGTAAGAATATTTACGTTTCACTTTAAACCTTCTTTTTTATTATATTTTTTTAATGCTAATCTATATTCAGCTAAAATAACTTTTACATCGTCTACCATAGCATTTGTTAGATCTGCTACAGAAGAGGTGTCGTAACCATAACGAACTTCTTCATTGTTATTTTCTTGACGACCTCTTAGGCTTTTATTTTTATCGATAATAAATGCGTGAGAAGTACTTAAATGCTTATCAAGCTTTAAATTTGTATCTAAACTTTTATAAAATTTAATGATCTCTTCTTTGCTACCAAAAACAAACTTCCACTTCTTTATATCTATAGTGCTAGATAATTCGTTTAATAAACTTTTCACCTGCTCTTGTTGCCCATCTTGTGCTATAACTACTAACTGAAAATCTTTAAAATTGTAATTCTTATCGTAAATTTTTTCATTTAGATTAAAAGCATTTCCTTCGCGACCTTCTACATTATCACCGTAAATAGAAAGCACGGTTATTTTTCCTTCTAAAGAGACATTTTCTTCCGATAAAGATTTAAAATTAGTAACATCTGAAATTGCTGGAGTTAGTACTGGCAATTTTGCGAAATTATTTACTCCCGATGCAAAGAAAAGATAAGCTACGATTGGAAGGATAAAAAGCACTCCTAAAACTAAAAACTTCTTCATTACCTTAAATTGTAATTGAGGTACAAAAATAAAAAAGACGGTTCAAAAAACCGTCTTTTCTTAACTTTTAACTAATATATTTTTTAGAAATCCCAAGTAACATAGCCGTTGTTGTAAACTTCATAAATGTAATCTCCTTCAGTAAGTAAAATAAAAACTAAGTAAGCAATTAAGAATACCACTGTCCAAACTACAGACCTTCTCAACCCTTTAGCTTCTTGTTCCATATGCATAAAAGCCCAAGTAATATAATAAGCTTTAACAATGGTTAAAACAATAAATATCCAATTTAAAAGGTGTAAATAGATGAATGTAGTTTCTATTAAAATTTTAGGTTTTATAATTCCTAAAATTACTTCTACAAGAGTTATTACAGACAGAATTACAAATACTGTCCAAATTCTCTTTGTTGCGGAATGATGCCCATGTGTTGAAGCTTCGTTTGCCATTTCTTTAAATTCTTTGAATTAAACTAAATAGAAGAATGTGAATACAAAAACCCATACTAAATCTACAAAGTGCCAGTATAGACCTACTTTCTCTACCATTTCATAACTTCTTCTTCTTTCATAGGTACCTAATATTACATTAATAAAAATGATAATATTGATAATCACCCCACTAAACACGTGAAAACCGTGAAAACCTGTGATAAAGAAAAAGAAATCTGCAAATAGAGGTCTACCATACTCATTACGTGTAAGATTAGCTCCCTCAACAACTCTCACTGTTTGATTATTAATTACAGCAAGTGATTCTGCTCTTGAAAGTATAGTTTTTGCGCCGTCTTTATTTAACTTTTGCGTTCTCACTAAATAATCACTTTCCTGAAAACCTTTTTTAATTTCTTCTAAAGAATAAGTAGGTAATGAGCTATCATCTTCAACAAACCATAAGCCGTTTTTACTCTCGTGTTCAACACGTTCTTGTGGTAAAACTTTAGCGATATCACTTAACGCTACACGCTCTCCTTCTTTATCTACAAATTGAATTATATTTCCGCCTCTTGTCTCCACCGCTCCATATTCACCTTGAATGAAATTTTTCCATTCCCAAGCCTGAGAACCAACAAATATCATCCCACCAATAATAGTGAGAAACATATAAAGAGTTACTTTACCTTTTTTCATATGATGTCCTGCATCTACAGCTAAAACCATAGTTACAGAAGAAAAAATAAGTATAAAAGTCATTAATGCCACATAATACATAGGAGCATCTACCCCATGTAAAAATGGAAAGTGACTAAACACTTCATCTGCGATTGGCCAAGAGTCTTCAAATTTAAATCTTGAAAAACCGTAGGCAGCAAGAAAAGCTGAAAATGTTAAAGCATCAGAAGTGATAAAATACCACATCATCATTTTACCATAGCTAGCTTTTAACGGAGATTTAGAACCTCCACCCCAAGTCTTACCCTCGGTACCTGTTCTTACAACAGTAGCTTCCATAAAAAGAAATTATTGTTAAATATTAAGCAAAAATAGTTATTTTTATTATCTAATAAAATATAAAAATAAAAACAACACAATCCATAGAACATCTACAAAATGCCAAAATGTTGCACCGAGTTCTAATCCAAGCATTTGTCCTACTTTATAGCGTTGTTTAAAATGATTATAAATTAATATTGAAAGCACAATTAATCCTGCTGCAACATGCACAATATGAGCAACAACAATTAAATAAACGAAAGTTGTATTAATTGAACTTGCGCTTCCTGTAAAATAATAGCCTTCAGCTAAAATTTGTTTAAAGCCATGAAACTGTAAACCAATAAACAAAGCTCCAAGTATAAAAGTAAGCAATAACATTACTGTAGCATTTGTTCGTTTACCTTTAATCATTAAAGGCTTCACAGCATACATACAAATACTACTCAATAGAATTACTACCGTACTCCAAAGAAATGAAGATGGCAATTGAAAATCATTAATCCAATCTGGTCTATTTCTACTTACGATGTAGGCACTTGTGATACCTGCAAACATCATCCCCATGCTAATGATAGCAAACCAAAGCATCATTTTTTTAGAGCGTTTAATTTTTTCTTCTCCCGTACCTTTGGTTAAATCCATGTCCTAATAAATTTATCTAAAACGTAAATAATTTGTAGTAAAGTAATATATGTAACACTTGCAAACATTAATTGTTTTGCTGTTTTTTCATCTCTTTTTTTGTAAAGTTGAACAGCATACTTAAGCATAAGCAGCCCCAACAAGAAAATTAGCACTCCAGATATAGGTGTTAAATACAAAGAGCCTGTAGCTCCCGTTACCGGAACTAAAGAAATAATAATAGTCCAAATGGTATATAGTATAATTTGAACCGCAGTCCCTTTATCTCTTTTTCCTGTGGGAAGCATAAAAAAACCACCGCGTTCATAGTCATCATACAACCACCAACCCAATGCCCAAAAATGAGGAAACTGCCAAAAAAACTGAATCATAAATAAAGTTCCAGGTTCGATGCTAAAATGATTGGTTGCAGCGACCCAGCCTAACATAAAAGGAATAGCCCCAGGAAAAGCTCCCACAAATACAGACAAAGGAGTTCTTGTCTTTAATGGAGTATAAACAGCAACATAAAGCACGATAGAGACGGCACCAAACATAGCAGTAACTGGGTTTATAAAATACAAAACTCCCACTCCTACTACCGTAAACAAGATCGCAATAATTAAAGCTTTGGTAACAGACATTCTACCCGCAGGAATAGGACGATTTTTTGTTCTATTCATTAAAGCATCTAAGTCTTTCTCAATCACTTGATTAAAAGCGTTAGAAGCCCCCACCATTAAATAGCCACCAATAGCCAAAAGCAGAACGGTTACAAAATCTACTACATCTGCGCCCAAAAAATATCCTGCCACAGAAGAAAATACAACACTAACTGCAAGACGCATCTTAGTGATTTCTTTAAAATCTGAAGTTAAATTTACAGGAGTGCTTTCAGTCAAAACCTTATTCAATAGATATCTATTTTGCGCCTGCAAAGATAGGGTTAAAAACACTTTTTACAAGGCAGAAATTCAGGATATTATTCTATTTAACTTTTTAAAGATAAAATGAGATTTACAAATCCAGCTTCTTATCTGGATTAAATTGCTTTACAATACCACAACACTCAAATTATCACAAGGTTATAATATTATGAGTGTTTTAAAGCCTACAGTTATTAATTGTAGATTATTGTATATTTAAAACTATAAGCAAAGAGTAGTTCACCTTTACACTTTTACCATTTTGTTTCCCAGGTTTCATTGTTGGTAATAATTTTGCAACCCTAACCGCCTCTTTTTGGAGTTGTATACTTTTAGACCGTGCAACCACATCTATAATTTTACCATCTTTGTTTACCGTGAAATTCACATAAATTCTTTGTTCGCCATGCAATCCTAATTCTGACCCTAAACCATGATCAAACTTTCGTTGTACTAATTGTTTAATTTTATCTGAAAAACAATTTACTTTTTCATCTCGTGTTTTATAAATTTCACAACCAGGAAACACAGGAACTTCCGAAACAAAATTAATTCCTACTGGATTATTATTTTCAGGTTCAAAATCAATTTCACCGTCACTGGGATCTTCTAAAGTTATTTCTCCTTCTAGATTTTTTTTAGATTCTGAAGTTTTAAATAATTCATCTTCATTTAAATTATCGTTAGGTTCTGTTGGCAGCGATGGAGTTTCAGGCAGTTTAACCTTCGCCTTCTTCACTTTTTTTTCTTTTTCAATAACAACAGTTTGGCTAAAATTTTCTTCCAGCTGAAAGACATCATCATCAACTTTCTGCGCTTTATAAGATTTTATTTCTGTAGTATGTTCTATAAAAAATAGCGCTAATACTAATGCTACAATAAGCCCGATTTGAAGATATACGGAATTGCTTTTTAAAGTAGGTTTTTTGTTAAAATTCTTCATAATTATAAGTTTTAAAGTTTAAAATTATGAAGAATATCAGTTATTGTGCCAATTTTAATAATTAAAAAAGCCTTCAAGTAAACTTGAAGGCTTTTTTGAAACTATATAATAACTTATAGCTAATCTTGAACTTGAAAAACAATAGGTAAAGAATACAAAACTCCAACAGCTTTACCTCGTTGTTTACCCGGAATCATACTTGGTAACATTTTCACTACACGCTCTGCTTCCCTTTGAAGTCTAGGGTGAGGTGCTCTTGCTTGTACTCCTACAATATTTCCTTTGTTATCAATTTTAAATCTTACATAAACTCTATTCACACCACTTAATCCTAATTCTGAACCAAGATCTGTATTAAACTTATTGTTTACAAAGTCTTTAATTTTCTCACTCATACAAGCTTTACGCTCGTCATTAGTTTTATATTTCTCACAACCTGGAAAGATAGGCACATCTTCAATTGCGGTAAAAGGAACGTCTGCAATTGGCTCTTCACTAGGGGCTTCAGCTACTTCAGAAACCTCAACGATCTCAGGAGGCTCTTCTGTAACCTCTGTAGACTCTATCACCTCTTCTTCTATCTCTACATCATCCTCTACCACTTCAATAACTTCTGGAGCTGGTGGCGGTGGCGGTGGTGGCGGTGGTGTGTTTGGCGGCATCACCATGGTTACTTCTTCTTCTTCAGAAAGTTGATCAAACTGAACAACTTCTTGTTGTATCTCTTCTTTTTCGTATGTTTTCCATTCAATTGCTCTCCATACGAGAAGGAGCATTAGAGCAAGACCAAGTTGAAAGTATAGCACGCTATTCTTTCTCATGTCTTTTTTAGGATTTTTCTTTGGTTCCATAAATTGTTATTATCGGATTGCTAAAGTAATTATTTTTTATAAAAAATTAAATTATAATATGCTTTTAACTTTTTCTAGTCGTTTTCTCATTGATAAAATTAATAAAAAACCACTAAAAACACCTATAGAATTTGCTAGAACATCTAGACTATCCATAGATCTGTAATTTGTCAAGGTTCCTTGTAACACTTCAATAAAAATGCCAAAGGCTATAATTAACAAACAAATTATAGTTAAAGACTTCATTTGTACTTTTTTCCAATCTTTTTTACTAAAATAGTATAAACTCCATAAAATCATAATTCCGAAATAAGCTACTAAATGCATAACTTTATCTGAGTTATCGAATTTTGGAGTAGGCACATCTTTTAAATTAATAAGAGAAAATACAAAAATAAAAAGAGTATAAGCTAAAGCATATAAAAGCGATAGCTTAGGATCCAATAAGTGCTTTATAAGCTGCTTCATCTAAAAGATCATCTATTTCTGAGGGATTAGAAATTTTTATTTTAATCATCCAACCTTCACCATACGGATCTGTATTTACATTTTCAGGTTCGTCTTCTAACGACTCATTAAATTCAATTACTTCTCCTGATAGAGGCAAATATAAATCTGAAACGGTTTTTACAGCTTCAACTGTACCAAAAACCTCTTCTCTGTTTAATGTTTCATCTAAAGTTTCTACTTCTACATAAACGATGTCGCCTAATTCGCTTTGCGCAAAGTTGGTAATACCAACAGTAGCTACATCTCCTTCAATTTTAACCCACTCGTGGTCTTTAGTATACTTTAAATCGTTAGGAGCTCCCATATTTTATATCTATTAGTTGTTATTTATTAATTTCCAAAGTTATATCTCAACGTAATTCCTGACCTAATGGTTGTTTGCGGAAATGCTGTTGAAATTGCATATTCTGCAAAGGTATGATCATAATAGAAAATAGCTGTCAAATTTTTAGATAAAGCGTAATCTGCTGTGAAATTTATTGTCCAAATATCTTGACCCGCCGTGGTCTGACTATTATTAAGGTCCAAATATCGTATTATTGTTTCATTTCTCCTAAGGGAAATATCAGCTTTAAAGTTTAAATCGCTACTTAGTATTCTTGGCTGCCCTGCTAAACGCGTTGCTATTTTTAAATCTTTGATTCTATAGCCAAGTCCAAAAGTATATTGATTTCCTTGAGTTTCAGTTAATAAATTATTACTAAAGCTTAAAGACAGTGCTCTATCTTTTCTAATTTCTGCAAGAATTTTTACAGAACTTTTTAACTCCATATCTACTTTAATTAACGGAGAAAATTGCTCTACTAAATTTACAGTTGAAATAAAGTATTCATTTTTAAAGTTACCAGATTGGTCTTTATTAATTTCACTATAAGGTGCGGTTCTATTATAATCTAAGTTACTTTGAAACTGGTTTACATTATAAATTGAAGAATAGCCATGCTGCAAACTAAACCTTTTAAAGCGTTCTTTAAACCAGCCTATTCTCATTAGACCCGTATATTTTAAATTCCAATTAGGCAAAGGCGTACTTTTAGTAATGCCTAAACCAACCTTCGTTGGATCTTGATTTGTATAGGCTGAAACAAATGATGGCAGTAATACTGCTTGACTATTTTTACCAAATCCTTCAGGGTAACCTTCTGCATCTAAATTATCGGGATTATTTGTATCTATACCTGCTTCTTGCGCCAGCCTATTAGCAACCGTTAATCTGTTATTTCTAAATTGATCAAAAACTTCTGAAAACTCTTGTGTACTCTCACTAAACGCAGTACCTATCATCACATTAGTAATACTAAAATTACCGTAAGAATTTGGCGTTAGCGATCTATATTGTAAATCTTGCGGGTTTATACGATAATTCTCTGTATAGGTTTCAGAATATGTCCTGTTTGCGTTTAAATCTATAGTTAGATCTGGCAATAGGTCTAGTTGAGCTTGCAGCGTTAGTGTACGCATTTCATTTTCGGTATACTGCTCATTAAATTCTTGGTAGAGCGTTAACCAGCCATTTCTAGCTGCAATCTCTCTTACATCAGACTGGCTCCCAAATGTAAACCCTGTAGTTGGCTTTAATGTTCCTGCGAAACCAACATCGTTAGTATAGCCAGGTAAATACATACCGTTGGTTTCTTGATAATTTACAGTTAATCTTTTTACAGCCGTAGCCAAACCTATTAGAGTGTTGGTAGTCTTATCTAATGCTGATAATTTATCTGAATTACCTATCGGCTTTTTTTCTTGATTATCGCTTAATGAATTATCATTTCTAGAAAAACCAAGTCTATTTCCATTATTTACTGACCTCGACAATCTATTCTTAGGCTTACCTTTTTTCTTTAAACCTATATAATTATAGAGCGTCCCCATTTCTAGGGTTCCATTAATTTGATGAGTATTAGAATTTTGAATATCGTTACCTAAATCTGGAATATTTGGTAAACTTCTTCTAATTTCAGAACCTTTTTGCCATTGAAAATTACCTGTATACGAATATTGTGTACGCAGAAATTTTAAAACAGGTATCTTATCAAAAGGCACATCATAGTTTAACTGTAAACTCTGATAGTGTTGATTAGGCTGCCCCATATCAAAAAAACCATCCCAAACCCCTATGGAATTGTCTTGCTCATTTTCATCATTTATATAATTTCTAACAATACGATTGTTAGCAGAATTAAATGTAAATCTCAGTGATTCCGTTAGATTATGATTTACTGTATATTGCCAATCAAACGTATAATTTCTCTGATATAATTTAGGTAAACCTAATGAACCCGGTGGTAAATTAATCTCTCGATAAACCTGTTCATTATATTGTCTGGTAATGTTAGAGCTTGCTGAAAGACTTGTAGGTAATAAATTTAAATTGAAATCTTTAATAGCTCTAAAATACTCACTACTATCTAAATATTTAATATTCTTAAATGGCTCTAATTTAAATGGTCTAAAACCATAATCGTAAGTTGCCCCCACATTCACATTTTGATCTAGCGCCTCTTCAATTTTAAAATCACGGTGATCTACCTGATTATATGTTCCCGAAAAAGCAAAGTTTTCAACATCATATGGCATTGGTTTTCTTTCTTCTTGGTTTTCTGGCGTCACCCTATCTTTTCTTAAACCTATAACACTTACACTCTGTCTTCGAGTATAATCTTCTGCGCGTTCTCTTAATTCATCTTTTCGGGCTTCACTTTGTGTATTATCAAGTAAAGTTTCTAACTCTAGATCTAGATATTCAGGATCATATTGTGGCGTAATTAATTCTTCCCCTCTACTATAGCTTAAAGGAACATTTACGCCCCAATTTTTGGGTAGTAACTGCCCTACGTTTACATTTGTCGCTATATCATATTGTTTTAAGTCTTCTCTACTTCGCTGGTTAGGTCCTTGCTCAATAGAACCAAAGCCAACGGTGCTTCTTCTACCGGTTGCTGAAAGATTAGCAAAATCGGCAAGATTAGTATCCATATTTACAACTGCTGCCCAACCTCCTTGATTTTTAAGCTCTGATAAGCGTAACTCATTAAACCAAACTTCTCCAGATGCATTGGTTGTTCCTGAATTTTTAACACCCAGCATCATAAGACGTATATTCCCAAAACTAGGATTTCCTTTAATACCTACTCTCAACTCACCTGTATTACTGGTATTTGAAGGTTGTAAGTCTGAAGTAAAAAAGTTTAAATCGCCACTATTATAACTATTATTACCTATAATTATAGATTTAATTTCTTGCAGAAGTGACAAGGGTAGGTTTAAATCATTAACCTCTGGCCAAACATCTCGTGGGTTATTTGTATTTAAATCACTTACCGCTAAAGGAATTTCTATTTGATAAAAGTTATCAGTTACATCGGTTCCCATTCTTATAAAGGCCGTAAGCTCTCCATCTTGAATATTAGCTGTTGGTGCTGGTAAACTTTCTGCATGCAAAAACATTTCTAAGTTTTCATACTGACGCATATCTACTTGAAAGTTTTTATAAACCGCACGGGAATCGTTAGGTCTTAGTCCTTTTACTGTTAAAGATAGAGACTGCTCATCTTCTCTAATGGTTTGATTATTATTCACCAATTCTTCTCTCACAACTCCTGGAGGCGTCACATAATCTGAAGTTTGTTCTGTACTCACCGCTGTAACCTCTAATACTGTTCCTGGCGTATTATCTGGATCTGAACCGTCAGGCAACAAAGCCTGATTGTATCTTCGATAATCACCTCTTACTAAGTTTAATGCCCCAAAACGTAATACTACATCATCTTCAAAACCAGAAAGAAACATTCTCATAAATCTTACAGAACGTAAATCTGCAATACCATTTACAGCAAACTCACTATCTGTTCTTAATGGCACTTTATATTGAACCCATCTTACTGGAATTTCCTGTCCGTTTTGCATGGTTGTATTTAATGTTTTTACATCGGTAATATAATCTTCATTAATCCCTGCAATTGAACTTGTATTGTTATCTACACTCATATCTCTAAAGACAGGAACCTCATATTCAAAGTAACTATCAATAGTATTCATGGTGTTATCTCTATTTACATCTTCAACAGAAGGAACTGTACTATTCCCTCTATTATTTTGACCTACTTCTGTAGGTGAATTGCCCTGGGTACCATTATAAAGTAGATACCTTTCTAAAATACCACCATCTCGAGCTAAATAATATTCATAATTATCGTTAGAAGGGTCTTCGAGGCCTGCGAAATTTGGAAACAGGAGACTCTCATCTTCATCGCTCAAACCATCTAAGCCTATATCTTGATTTGTTCGTTCTTGCCCTTCAGAATCAAAAGCATATACTAAAGACTGATTAGAAGGTACTCGACCAAAAGCGGTTTCTAAAGTTCCTTCTGCAGAACCATTAGCTGGCAATCCATTTTCATATTGCTTTCTTCCATCTTTTAAGACATCTTCAGAAATACTTCCTAAATTGAATGTTATTCTACCTTCATCTATATTTAAATTTTCATCATAGATAAACGGATCCATCACCCAAAACTCGATAAATTCGACATTAGATTGTTCAAAATTTGTAGTGGTTATTCCACGCATAATTCCCCCGAAATTATCTTCTGGACTAGGCAATGTATTTCCTCCAGCTGCTGCTGGATTAAAATTATATTGACCTCGCTGTCCTGGATAATACGCCATATCTAAGGTATAGATTACCTGAGGTTGGCCTTGAACAATATCTGTATTTGGATAAATTTCATCGATAAACACACGTCGTGTGGCGTAAGTAGATAAATCTTGATCACTCAAACCACTGGGGCGCTGGCTGGTATAAAAAATTGGATCTATTGTATACCAGTTTAAATGCGCTCTTTTATAACCTGACGCTAAATCGTTATTTGTTAATTCACCTCCAAACCCTAAGGGAGCACTAGACAATGACCAAGACAAAGGCGTTAACACAGATATTGAAGTTTGCGATGCCTCAAAATCATCTATGTAACTGGTGGCTTTTCCGTTAAAATTATCTGCTTTTGGAGAACCTGGCTGAAGAAAAGCAAATTCACCACGTACAGAAAAATTAGACTCTACATCGGTATCTATATTAGGTAACTTATTCACTAATCTTGTAAAAAAAGGAACCTCTGTTGAATAATTTAAATTAAACCCATAAATAGAGTTATTAATAGGCTCATAACTATAATTTGCTTTTTGAGTTAACGGTCTTTCATTTAGATTTACATACGTAGCTCCAATCAAGAAATTCTCATTGAATTGATGCTGAATATCAATACCCGTAAAACGTTTGGTTTGTTGCCCAAACATTGCATTGTTTTCTGTGGAAACTTGTATAGGTGTATCTGAAGCTAATAATGCTTCATTTAAAATCTTAACTCTACCTAGCTGATAATCTACCGTAAAATCCACTCCCTCTTGAAGTACACGCCCACCTGCAGTAACGGTTACCGAACCTTGCGGAACATTAAACGCTCCAATAGGAATCCCATCTTGACCTGAAGATTTATAACTTCCTTTTAATTGAAATTTATTCTTCTGGGCTTGCTCTTGTTCTGCCTGTGTTTTGGTTGTTTTATATAACGACCTAAATACATATTTTGTTTGGTTATCGTTATAAGTATTTGGATTGTTATAATCTTCTGTTCCTCCGTTAGGATTATTATCTAATTTATTAAATAAATATTCTCCAAAAGGCTCTACTGTGGTGAAGATTATACGTCCGTTTTCTACATCAATAGTTTGTTGTGGAACAAAATCGAAAAAGCCATCTCCTCCAACAACGGGATCATTATTTAAGTTTAAGTTATCCAAATTAAAGACTCGTAAAAGGTTGGTTTGCTCTACATCACCAGGCAAAGGAGTAGCGCTTCCTTCAGCAGAAGAAATATAGTTTAAAGGTTGCGGATCTGTATAAAGAATATTAAACCTAAAATCTTCTCGCTCTAATTGATACGCTCCTAAACTATAGATGTTTTTCATCATCAAATCCCAAATTGGCTCATTAACGTTAGTGACTGGGCTTTTGAGCATTTTCACTACCAAGTTTTGATTAACCGCCACTTGATCGTTAACATTATTTGGGTCTGCACCTTGTCGACTTGTAGTCGCCTCTACTCCGTCATTCGCAAATTCACCAACCTGAAACACTTGACCATTTACTGTGTATTGGTATGCTATTGCTAAAATCTCATCATTAGTAATACGTTGTTGTAATGAAATATACCCTAGTTGTGGGTGTAACGTATATTCTGTAGGTTGAAGTTGTCTCGCATTCTCTAATTTAGCATAATCTACGCCTTCATCAACATCGCTAGAATTTAAACCAAAACCTTGATCTACCGTAGAGATATCTCTAATTGCAGCAGTTAAAACAGTTTGTTGAGGACCATTTATTCCTAAGGGGTTAAAATCGTTATTGGCATTACTTGGATAAGCACCTGCAGTTACATTAAGAAATCCAGAAAAGGCAGGGTTATTACTAGGGTTACCATCTGCATCTCGCAAAACTCCCACATTCTCAGGTGTAGATTCACCTAAATCTTGAATAGCAACAATATTTCTAGCGTTAGTTAAAGCCTGTGTATTATTAGTTCTATTGGTAACCCAAATCTGAACTCTAGTTACCTGAATATTACTCGTAATAAACGGATAATTTTGCAAGGCTTCATTATAATGATCTCTAAAATAATGTGATAAAAAGAAATGTTTATTTTCATCATAATCTAAAATAAACTTTTCAAATTCTTGCACTGCACCACCACCTTGAATATTTGTAGTTTGACGCTCAGAATTCTGCTCAGAAAAAACACCAGTAATAGTCGTTTTACCAAACTGCAATTGTGTTTTAACACCAAATAAACTCTGAGATCCTTGTATTAATGAATTATTGATAGGCATACTTACGTTACCCACCTCTATTTTTCTAACAATATCATCTTCGGTTGGTGTGTATTCTAATTTAATCTGATTTTGAAAATCGAAGGTAGATTCTGTATCGTAATTAAATGCGACCTGTAAGCGTTTCCCTACTTTTCCCAACATACTCAAACTTATACGCTGTTCAAAATCGAAAGTTAAACTTTGCCTATTTCTTGGAGAAAGTGATGGATTATCTTGTTTTGAATATAATAACCCTAGATCTACTTCTACAGAACCTTGCGGAATTAACTCAATCTCAGAGCCTCCAAATACAGATTCAAAAAACTGATTATCTACATAAAAAATAGGTAATAAATTTCGTTGTTGTTCTTCAGCATCTTCATCTCTACCAGAAACCGCATTAGATTTTTGTTTAAAATAATCTTTCATTTGCTGCTCTAATACTAACTCTTGAAACTCTTCTCGAGTTAGCACCATAGGGTAAGAAACATTTACATCACCTATCATTTCGGTATATAAATAACGGTCTAAAGTAGGATCATAAGTATATTTACTAACAATACTATTAGGGTTTTGCATTTTAATTTGCCCTAATTTATATCCTGTTTTAGTTGAATCTTGCGCTGTGCTATTTTCTTCCTCCTGAGAAAAAACACCAACGGTTGCCATAAAAAAGGTAATCGCAAAAAAAGAAAAATTAAAATTGAAGAAGTTATTTTTTCTCAAGATATTAAAGATTTTTTAAAGCAAGCTTTATAATTGTTTCTACAGAAGCTTCCGCATCATTTTTAATAATTCTAGTGACAACTTTTTCAGATTGCTTTCTGGTATAACCTAAGGTTTCTAAAGCAGATAACGCTTCATCTTTATAGGTATTGCGTGAAGACGTTATAATTTCATTAACATCTTCAGTAAATTCTGATAATTTATCTTTAAGATCTATAATAACTCTTTGTGCTGTTTTAGCACCAATACCTTTTACACTCTGAATCACTGCCACATCTTCTTGCGTGATCGCCTCTACTACTTGCCCCGGGGTTAAAGATGACAGCATAGTTCTGGCGGTACTTGCCCCAATACCCGAAACAGAAATTAACTTTTTAAATATCTCTCGTTCAGATTTCTGCATAAATCCAAATAAGATTTGTGCATCTTCTCGCACTTGTAGATAGGTATAAATAAAAATACTTTCTTCCGCAGCAATTTGAGAAAATGTGTGTAATGAGATATTTAAAAAATATCCAACACCACCACATTCTACTGTAATATCTGTTGGATTTTTTTCAACTAGCTTACCTCTTAAGTGTGCAATCATTGGTTAAGTAAAAGTTAAAATCCCTCAAATGTAGGAAAATTATTTACATACCAAAATTCACTTCTTTAGTTTAACACGTTCAATTTTTATAGCGTTACAGG
Organism: Mesonia aestuariivivens; assembly: GCF_019311235.1. GTDB lineage: Bacteria > Bacteroidota > Bacteroidia > Flavobacteriales > Flavobacteriaceae > Mesonia > Mesonia aestuariivivens. The sequence continues at coordinate 71,039 of NZ_JAHWDF010000012.1, forward strand.
AATTGCGTTCTTTTTTTCTTTTCCTTGCGCATCTACTACAGCTACTGCAGCCATATTCACCATTTCTTCTACGCTTGCTCCTAACTGTAAAATATGTGCTGGTTTTCTTAAACCCATCATAATAGGACCTATAGAATCTGTATTATTGAGTTCTTTAATTAATTTATAAGTTGAATTTGCAGAATCGAGGTTAGGGAAAATTAATGTATTTACCTTTCTTCCTGCTAATTTTGAAAAAGGAAATTTGCTTTGTAACATATTCTTATTCAATGCAAAATCTACCTGCAACTCTCCATCTACAGTAATTTCTGGACTATGCTCATGTAAAATAGCCACTGCATCTTTCACTTTTTTTGCACTAGGATTTTTTGAAGATCCAAAATTGGCGTAAGAAATCATACCCACAACAGGCTCCATTCCAAACATTTTAACGGTATGGGCTGTCATTTGGGTAATTCTTGCTAAATCTTTAGCATCTGGATCTATATTTATAGAGGTATCACTTATAAATAAAGGTCCGCGTGAAGTATTCATAAGATTAGTCGCTGCAATTCTAGAAACTCCTTTTTCCATACCTATCAAATCTAACATAGGCCTTACCACGCCAGGATAAGCCCTAGAATATCCTGTTAATAAAGCATCAGCATCTCCTTCATTTACCATCATAGCCGCAAAGTAATTACGCTGACGCATAAGTTTATGAGCATCTAATTGTGTTACTCCGTTACGCTGACGTGATTTCCAGAATACGTCTCCATATTTTACGGTATTGTCTTTTTGATCGTCAGATTTAGGATCTATAATTTCTACACCTTCACTATCAAACTCCAGCTCGTCCATTAGCTCTAGGATAACATCTTTTCTTCCTAAAAGTATGGGTTTTCCTATTCCTTCATCATTAACTATTTGAGCTGCTTTTAATACATCTAAATGGTCTGCTTCTGCAAATACAACACGTTTTGGATTCGTTTTAGCACGATTAATTAACAAGCGTGTTATTTTATTATCATTCCCCATTCGCTCGTAAAGTTCTTCTTCGTAACGTGCCCAATCATAAATTGGTTCTTTAGCTACACCAGTTTCTATTGCCGCTTTAGCTACTGCCGGCGGAACCTCTGTTAGCAACCTAGAATCGAAAGGTTTAGGGATAATATAATCCCTACCAAAATTTAATTTCGTTTCTCCATAGGCAATGTTTACTTGCTCTGGTACATTTTGTTTTGCTAAATTAGCCAATGCACGAACAGCTGCCATTTTCATTTCTTCATTAATTGCGGTGGCTCTAACATCTAAAGCTCCTCTAAAAATATAAGGAAAACCAAGTACATTATTTACCTGATTAGGATGATCACTTCTTCCTGTCGCCATAATGATATCATCACGCGTTTTCATCGCTAAATCGTAATCTATTTCTGATACAGGATTAGCCATTGCGAAAACAATAGGATTATCATTCATCGTTTTTAGCATTTGTGGCGTTAATACATCACCCACAGAAAGCCCTAAAAATACATCGGCATCTTTTACTCCATCTGCTAACGAATTATAGTTTTTGCTAACCGCAAATTCTTTTTGTATTTCAGCTAAATCTTCACGGTCTTTATGAAGCACTCCTTTTACATCAAACATGACGATGTTTTCTTTTTTCACTCCTAAAGAACAATATAAAGAAACACAAGCCATCGCAGCAGAACCTGCACCTGAAACCACTATTTTTACTTTTTTTATATCTTTTTCAGCAAGCTCTAATGCGTTTAATAATGCTGCAGAAGAAATAATTGCTGTCCCGTGCTGATCATCGTGCATGACTGGGATATCTAATTCTTTCTTTAGTCTTCTTTCGATTTCAAAAGCTTCTGGAGCTTTTATATCTTCTAAATTAATCCCTCCAAAAGTGGGAGCAATATTTTTAACCGTATTTACAAAATCATCAATGTTTTTAGTATCTACCTCAATATCAAACACATCTATATCTGCAAATATTTTAAACAACAAACCTTTTCCCTCCATCACAGGCTTCGAAGCTTCGGGACCAATATCGCCTAAACCCAGAACCGCAGTTCCGTTAGAAATTACTGCCACTAAATTTCCTTTAGTGGTATATTTATAAACATTCTCTTTGTTTTTAGCTATTTCTAAACAAGGTTGTGCCACACCTGGAGAATACGCCAACGATAAATCACGTTGAGTACTGTATTTTTTAGTAGGCCTTACTTCTATTTTACCAGGTTTTGGCTTTGCGTGGTATACTAATGCTTCTCTTCTTTTACGTTCGTTACTCATCGTTTATAGTTTAGATGAGTAGCAAAGGTAGTTAACCATTTACAATAGAAAAATAACTAATCTAAAAAGTTGATGTTTCTTTTTAATCCTTGATATTTGGTTCTTTTTACGGCAGATTTTCTAAAAATTTCATTAAAAGTTTCTCGGGTAATTTCTTCCCAATCGTGTTTGGTCATTTGTAATAAATCTGGATGCGGATCGAATAATGGTTCGTTATGAGGTTTAGAAAACCTATTCCAAGGGCAAACGTCTTGACAGATATCACAACCAAACATCCAATCTTCAAACTTTCCTCTTTCTGAACTTGGAATACTATCTTTTAACTCGATGGTGTAATATGAAATACATTTGCTCCCATCTACTTTATAAGGTTCGTAAATGGCATCTGTAGGGCAAGCATCTAAACAAGCGGTACAAGTCCCGCAATGATCGGTCACTGGCGTATCGTATTCTAAATCTAAATCGATAATTAATTCAGCAATAAAAAAGAAAGATCCTGTTTTTTTAGAAAGTAAATTAGAGTTTTTACCTATCCAGCCCAAACCGCTTTTGGCAGCCCATGCTTTATCTAACACAGGTGCAGAATCTACAAAAGCCCGACCACCTACTTCTCCTATTTCTTCTTGAATAAAGTGAAGCAAATTTTTCAATTTATCTTTAATTACAAAATGATAATCTCTACCGTAAGCGTACTTACTGAGTTTGTATGAATTATCTTGCTGCACTTCGTGTGGATAATAATTTAATAATAAAGATACTACACTTTTAGCATCAGGAACCAAAAGCGTGGGATCTAAGCGCTTATCAAAATGATTTTCCATATAACTCATTTCACCATTTCGATTTTCATGAAGCCATTTTTCTAAACGAGGTGCCTCGTCTTCTAAAAATTCAGCTTTACTAATTCCGCAAGACATAAAGCCCAAACGAGCAGCTTCATCTTTGATAAGCTTTGTGTATTTCTCAGCATTATTAAACATACTAGCGCTTGGTAAAATTTAAAAAGGCGTTTCTCGGTTTTAGTGTAATTAAAGGTAAAATTTGAATTGGTGCTTTTTTAGGTTTAATTTTGAACTTAAGCATTACTTCTGAAACAGCCAAAATCATTTCATACATCGCAAAATTATTACCAATGCATTTTCGGGGTCCGGCGCCAAACGGATAATAAGCTATATTTTTACGCTGTTTGCCTTCGGCAAAGCGTTCTGGTATAAACTGTTCTGGTTGTTCCCAATGATCTTTATGACGATGAATCTCATAAATAGACAACAACAAACTTTCGTCACTTCCAATTTTCACTCCTGCTACTTCGTCTGCTGCAAGACTAATACGGTCTATAAAATATGCTGGCGGATACAAGCGCATCGACTCACTTATTACCAAATTAGCATAAGCTGATTGCTGAAGAAATTGCATTAAGTTGCTAGAATTTTCTTTTGCCAGAAGAATATCTTCATATAATTTTTGTTGAATTTTAGGATGTCTTGCTAACAATTCGCAGGTAAACGTAAGCGCATTAGATGTAGTCTCGTGACCTGCGGTAAAAAGAATTAAAATCTCATCGATAAGTTGCTCTTCATCCATGGCGGTAGCATCATCATAACGAGCATCCAGTAGCATATCAAGTAAATCGTCTTCTCGTTGTAAAGAATTTTTACGCTTTTCTACAATAGCTTTTAAAATTTGTCGGGCTTCTTGAGTTAGATCTAAATGTTGCTGAATTTTACCACTTAACCTAAACCACCAGTTTCTATAAGGTTGTCGCAACTCACTCACTAACATTTTTTGAGCAGCCTCTGTAATGTATTGTAAACGGTTAATTTCTTTTTCACCTATCGCACTGCTAAATAAAGATTTGACCACCGTCTGAAAAGCCAAATCGTTGAAAATAGGAAAAATATCAAATTCTCTATCGGTTTTAATCTTATCCAATTCTTTTTGAATAGCCAAATGAACCGTTCCCATTAGTTTTTCCAATTGCTTTTTATGAAAAGCTGGCTGAATTAATTTTCTTTGTTTTTGCCAATGCTCACCATTGGTGGTTAACAATCCTTGACCTACATATTTAGCTAAATCTTTAGCTTGTATTGGAGACTTATGGTAATTTTTTTGATTTTTTTGAAGCAAATGCTGTGCAATTACAGGATCTCTAGAAAAGATGACCGATTTTCCGAAACCCAAATTGAGTCTAAAAATGTCTCCCAACTTTTGAAAATTATTCAAATGAAAAGGAAGTGGATTTTCGACAATTTGTGTAGCGTGTTTTAAAAACTTAAACACGGAAACTTCTGGTATTTTTTGTGACTTTTTCAAAACAAACCTCCTTGCGAGTTGTGTTTAGTTTTACCTAAATGTCTGTATGCCGCTTCGGTTACTTCTCGTCCGCGTGGTGTTCTTACAATAAAACCTTGCTGAATTAAAAATGGCTCATACACTTCTTCTATAGTTTCTGCGCTTTCACTTACCGCTGTAGAGAGTGTTGTAATCCCGACTGGGCCACCTTTAAACTTTTCGATGATGGTGGTTAAAATCTTATTATCCATTTCATCTAAACCATTTGCATCTACATTTAACGCTTTAAGGCTGTAGCGAGAAATTTCTATATCTATTTTACCATTCCCTTTAATTTGTGCAAAATCACGAACACGACGCAATAAGGCATTTGCAATACGCGGTGTACCTCTACTTCTACCCGCTATCTCTATAGCAGCTTCCATCGTCATAGGTACTTTTAAAATATGTGCACTACGCTGAAGAATATCTGATAGCAGCTCTGTGGTATAATATTGCAGCCGACTTGATATTCCGAATCTTGCTCGCATTGGTGCTGTTAACAATCCTGAACGCGTAGTAGCTCCTACTAACGTAAACGGATTTAAATTGATCTGAACAGAACGTGCATTAGGTCCAGATTCGATCATAATATCGATCTTAAAATCTTCCATGGCAGAATATAAATACTCTTCAATAACAGGACTTAGCCGATGTATTTCATCTATAAATAAAACATCACGTTCATCGAGATTAGTTAACAACCCTGCCAAGTCTCCTGGTTTATCTAATACAGGACCTGAGGTAACTTTTATCCCTGCATTTAGTTCATTAGCCAAAATGTGGGCTAAAGTTGTTTTTCCTAAACCCGGAGGACCGTGAAATAAAGTATGATCTAAAGCTTCATCTCTAAGGTTTGCTGCTTTCACAAATATCTGGAGATTTTCTAATACTTGGTCTTGACCCGCAAAATCATCAAAACTTAACGGCCGCAAAGCTCTTTCTATATCAAATTCTTCTGGAGTAAAATTTTCTCCGGTAGCATCTAGGTTTTCATTCATAAAACAAATATAAAGAAAAAGCCTTTCCGAATTGGAAAGGCTTTTCTATATGTTGATTGAAAAATCTTAGTGATTCATTTCTTCTTCATTTTCTTGAAGAGGAACATTTTGAGGGATAAAATCTTGCCCCGGTATCACATAATCTGTTTCATCATTATTTAATTTACTATAATCATAAGACCAACGGTATACTGAAGGAATTGCACCCGGCCAGTTACCATGAACGTGTTCTACTGGAGTTGTCCACTCTAAAGTATTTGCGTTCCAAGGGTTTTGTGTTGCTCTTTTTCCGAAGAAAATAGAGTGAATAAAGTTATAAATAAACACTAATTGTACTAAAGCTGTAATAATTGCAAAAACAGTAATTAATACATTTACATCTGCTAAATCGTCAAAGTAAGGAAAATTTGTATTGGTGTAATAACGCCTTGGTAAACCTGCCAAACCTATAAAGTGCATCGGAAAAAATACGCCATAAGAACCTATAATTGTAATCCAAAAATGAACAAAACCAAGTTTCTTATTCATCATTCTACCAAACATTTTTGGGAACCAATGATAAACACCCGCAAATAAACCATAAAGTGCAGATATACCCATTACTAAGTGAAAGTGAGCAATTACAAAGTAAGTATCGTGAACATTAATATCTAAGGTACTATCTCCTAAAATAATTCCTGTTAAACCTCCCGTAATGAACGTAGATACAAAACCTATAGAGAACAACATTCCTGTATTCATTTGAAGGTTACCTTTCCATAAGGTCGTAATCCAGTTAAATGCTTTAACTGCAGAAGGTATCGCAATTAATAAGGTTGTAAATGTAAATACAGAACCTAAGAAAGGATTCATACCAGATACAAACATGTGATGCCCCCAAACAATAGTAGATAAAAATGCAATTGCTAAAATAGAAGCAATCATGGCACGGTATCCAAAAATAGGTTTACGTGAGTTTGCAGCCATTACTTCTGAAACTAACCCCATTGCTGGAAGAATTACAATATAAACTTCTGGGTGACCTAAAAACCAAAATAAGTGCTCAAACAATACCGGAGAACCACCTTGATGTGCTAATACCTCACCTTTTATATAAATATCACTTAAGAAGAAAGAAGTACCAAAACTTCTATCCATAATAAGCATTAATGCTGCTGATAAAAGAACAGGGAAAGAAACCACACCAATAATAGCAGTTACAAACAACGCCCAAATTGTAAGTGGAAGTCTTGTCATAGACATTCCTTCTGTTCTCAAGTTAATTACGGTAACAATATAGTTAAGAGATCCCATTAGTGACTGTGCAATAAAAAGAGCCATGGCTATTAACCATAAAGTCATTCCTGTTCCTGAACCTGGAATAGCTTCGGGTAACGCACTTAATGGAGGGTAAATTGTCCAACCTGCAGATGCTGGTCCTGATTCTACAAATAATGAACTTAACATAATCACACTAGATAAAAAGAAAATCCAGTAAGAAAGCATGTTCATAAATCCTGAAGCCATATCACGTGCTCCTATTTGCAATGGAATAAGTAAATTACTAAACGTACCACTTAAACCTGCAGTAAGTACAAAGAAAACCATAATAGTACCGTGAATGGTAACCAATGCTAAATAAGCATCTGGATTCATCACTCCATCGGTAGCATATTTATCTCCTAAAAATAATTCGAAAACCCAAGAAGCTTCTTCTGGCCAAGCTAATTGAATTCTAAATAAAATAGACATTAAAATACCTATAGCTCCCATTATCAAACCGGTAATTAGGAACTGCTTACCAATCATCTTATGATCTTGACTAAAAATGTACTTGGTAATAAAAGTCTCTTTATGATGATGTCCATGATCATCGTGATGATCGTGAGCTACTGTTGCGTTTGCTATTGCTGACATATCTAGTATTATATTGCTTTAATTAATGCTTATTACTTTCTACTCTTCTTCTTTCTTAAGTGTCTCTCCAAATGTGCCTTGTTCGCTAATCCAAGAATTAAATTCTTGTTCTTCTTCTACTACAATTTTCATTTGCATATTGAAGTGAGAGATACCACAAATTTTATTACATAAAAGGTAATATTCAAACTCGTAAGGATCCAGAGCTACATCTCCTTTAGCTTCTAATTCTTTACTACGTTCTTTTCTGATTCTATTTAGCTCGTCTACTTTCTCCACCATAAATTCTGATGTTCTCATCTTTTCTGTGGTGATTGTAGGTGTAAAACTAAACTGAGTTACCATTCCTGGAACGACATTCATTTGAGCTCTAAAAAACGGAAAGTAAGCAGAGTGAAGTACGTCTTGTGATCTAAATTTAAATAAAACTGGGCGATCTACTGGAAGGTGAAGTTCAGTAGTTATTTTATCATCCATACCATAACCATCACTTTCATCTAGCCCAACTGTATTAGTACCTTGAATGAAACGCACGTTAGCTTGACCTAAAGTATTATCTTCACCAGCGTATCTAGCTTTCCAACCAAATTGATAAGCATAAATTTCAACAACTAAAGTATCTTCATCTTCATCAATATTCATGATATCAGACCATGTAAATAGACCATAGATAATTAAACCTGCTAAAACAATTACTGGAATAATTGTCCAAATAAATTCTAATTTATCATTATCTGCGTAGAACAAAGCTTTTTTACCCTTTACCCCACGATACTTGTAGGCGAAAAAGAAAAGTAAAAATTGCGTGATTAACTGAACCGTCATAATTAATGCTACAGAGATAAACATTAGTTTATCGTAATCTGCACCATGTTCTGAAGCGGCTTCTGGGAGGTATAAATCTCCCCATTCAACAAAACTATAGAACATGAACATGTAAAGAGCGATAACAAAACCAAACATAATGTAAGCTTGATTTTTATTATCATTATCGTTTGCTATCTGGCTAGCATCTTCGTGTCCAGATTTAGACAAGTTTAGAATTTTAGACATCTGCCAGAAAGTTACTCCCAACAGCGCTATAACTACTATGATTAAAAATACAGTCATTGTGATATTATCTTCTTTAAATAATTTATTTAGTAATGGTAATTTTCACTTTCCTTTAAGAATGGATTGTTTTTAATTTTAAGTGGCGCTTTACCTAAACCAAAGCCAACAACTAATAAAAACAAGCCTAAGAAAAATAATATTGCAGCAAATTCAGTGATTCCAAAAGACCAATGAGATCCTACAGTAGAAGGCATTACTAATAAGTAAACATCTATGTAGTGTCCTACTAAAATAAAACAACCTGCAATAACTACAAACCAAGGTATACGTTTAAAATCACTATTCATCAATATTAGAATAGGAAATACAAAGTTAATAACTACCATTCCGAAGAATAGCAAATTATATTCTTCCATTCTTAATGTAAAATAGGTAACCTCTTCTGGAATATTTGCGTACCAAATAAGCATAAATTGACTAAACCAAAGGTAAGTCCAAAATATACTGAAGCCGAACATAAATTTAGCAACATCGTGTAAGTGACTATTATTTACAAATGGCAAGTGTCCTAATTTCTTTAAAATAATGGTCGTGATTGCTATTACTGTTAATGCTGAAACTATCATTGTTGCAAAAATATACCAAGCAAATAATGTACTATACCAGTGTGGTGTCATAGACATAAACCAATCCCATGCCATTGTAGATTCTGTAATCATAAAGAACAATAAAAAGATTACAGAAAATTTAAAGTTTTTTCTATAAGGCTTAATCGCTACAGAATCATCTTGATCTCTAGAGTTTTTAACAGCAAAGAATCTATAGGTATTCCAAATTAAAAGATATACAATTGCTCTTATTACAAAAAATGGAAAATTTAAATAACCTGATTTTCCTTGTAATATTTTATCTCCAGCGACCAGCTCATGGTTCTGCCAAGGATAAAAATGTTCTCCAGCAAAAAGAACTATTAAAACTACTATAATAGAACCGGGTAAAATATACGCCGTAATCCCTTCCATTACTCTAAATAAAACTGGTGACCAGCCTACCTGAGCTACAAATTGGATAGCGTAAAAAACCAATACTCCCAAAGCAATCATTAAAAAGAAAAAGCCAGCAACAAAAGTAGCAGACCATGGCTTTGTTTGTAATTGATGTAAGACATGCTCTAAATGTTCATCCTCGTGAGATTCACTATGAACTTCTTCACCGTGAGCTTCAGACTTTTCAACATGTTTAACGTGACCAGCAGAATTGATTTCTGCTGTGTGATGATCTTCATTAGCTGTTGCAGAATGATCTTCACCGTGGCCGCCATGTTCAGCAGCTAAAATTTCTTTGGCTTCATCTATCGTAGAAGGAGCAGTTATAAAACCATAACCTATTCCTAATGCGCCTAAAACGATTAGAATAATAGAAATTAATTTTACTTTACCAGATTGCTTGTACATATCTAAAAATATAATGCAGTTTAATCTTAATTAATTATTTTCTGAAGTTTCATGATTACTCATTTCTGAGGCTTCATGATCATCCGTTGCAGAGGCAGAGTTTTCATCTTGACCTTTAGCTAAAGAATCTTTCTCATTAGAATGCTCAACTTGAGCATCACGTAATGCAATTCCTTTTTTCATACTTGATGCATTTTCTATTTCAGCATCTTCAAATTCACGCTGTGGCTCACCGTTAAGGTTACGCTTAAGATCTAATACATAATGTGCGATTTGCCAACGCTCAAACTCATTGGTTTGAACAGCATAAGATCCCATATTATTTAAACCGTAAAACATCACGTGATAAATACTACCTTCTGTAATTGCTCTTCCAGCATCATTGTATGCAGGAATCCCTAATATTTTTTCTCTTTGTGCCAAGGTTCCTTTACCATCACCTTTATCACCATGACAAATAGCACAGTAAATGGTATACAAGGCCTTACCTTCATTAACATTGTCTTCTGTATAAGGAAGTGGATTTGATAAATTAGCTTTTGCGTTTTGATAGCCTTCGTTAGAATCTTCATATTCATAAGGCATCCATCCTCTAGAGACGGTTCCTTCGACAGGCAACTTTGCTTCTTGACCGTTTTCAAATAAATCGCCATCGTACTCTAAATACGTTTCGTAACTAGCAGACTTATACATATTAGGAAAATATTGGTAATTTCTACCTTTTTCCTGAAAGCATGAAACTGCAACTAAAGAAACAGCGATTAATGTTATTATGCGAAATAAACTTTTCATGGATTTATTAATCTATTAATTTTACTTCAGAAGCTCCTGTATCTTTAATAAACTTAACTAAAGCTTCTTCACTATGGTTTGCAACTTCAATTTCAACACAAAAATGATCATCTGTAGTACGAGGATCTGGATTCTCAGCTTTTTTAAACGGCCATATTTTACTTCTCATATAAAAAGTAATCACCATTAAGTGAGCTGCAAAAAATACAGTTAACTCAAACATAATAGGAATAAATGTAGGCATATTATCAAAGAAACTAAAACTTGGTTTACCCCCAATATTTTGAGGCCAATCCTGTATCATCATAAAGTTCATCATTGTTATAGCAACCGTTAATCCGGTAAGACCGTACAAAAATGAAGTTATTGCTAACCTAGTAGGCGCTAAGCCCATAGCTTTATCTAACCCATGAATAGGAAAAGGAGAGAAAACTTCAGATACATAATAATTCTCTTCTCTTATTTGTTTTACAGCTTGTAAAACTAAATCGTCATCATTATAGATAGCCTGAATAACTTTTGCTGACATACTAGTTATTTTTATTGTTTTTATCTTCTGAATTTAAATCATCTTCACCTTCATGAGCCTCTGTATTTGCTGCTGGACCTCCAGAAGCAGGAAACTCTTCTACCTCACCAATATGATCATCACTTACATGTTCTTCTCTAAGTTTCTTATACTTATCTCCAGAAGATTTTAAGATCGTTTTTACTTCGGCTTGTGCAATTACAGGAAAAGTTCTCGCATATAATAAAAACAATACAAAGAAAAAACCTATAGTTCCTACAAATGTACCAATATCTATAAATGTTGGAGAGAACATTGCCCAAGAAGAAGGTGTTCTACCCTTACTTAGACATATTACAATAATATCAAAACGCTCAAACCACATTCCTATATTAATTACCAAAGCAACAAAGAATGTCCAAACAATATTTCTTCTTAATTTCTTAATCCATAATGTTAGGGGCACAATAAAGTTACAAGTAATTAGTGCCCAAAAAGCCCATGCATAAGGACCCGTAGCTGCACCAAAAGATAGGTATGTATAATTCTCATAAGAGATTCCTGAATACCATCCGATAAAATACTCTGTAATATAGGCAACACTTACAATACCTCCAGTTAACACAATTACTTTGTTCATATATTCAATATGAAGTATGGTAATGTAATTTTCTAGATTAATAACTTTTCTCATCGTAATAAGAAGCGTTTGTACCATAGCGAAACCAGAAAAAATCGCTCCAGCCACGAAGTATGGAGGGAATATCGTAGAGTGCCAACCAGGAACTAATGATGTAGCAAAGTCAAAAGATACAATAGTATGCACTGACAATACCAATGGAGTTGCTAAACCTGCAAGCACCAAAGAGACTTCTTCAAAACGTTGCCAGTCTTTAGCACGACCACTCCAACCAAAACTTAAAATACCGTATATTTTCTTCTGAAAAGGCTTTGTAGCACGATCTCGAATCATTGCAAAATCAGGAAGCAAACCTGTCCACCAGAAAACTAATGAAACAGATAAGTAAGTAGAAATTGCGAACACATCCCAAAGTAGTGGCGAATTAAAGTTTACCCACAATGAACCAAATTGGTTTGGTATAGGTAACACCCAATAAGCCAACCAAGGACGCCCCATGTGAATAATTGGGAAAAGTCCCGCTTGAACTACCGCAAAAATTGTCATTGCTTCTGCAGAACGGTTTACTGCCATTCTCCATTTTTGACGGAAAAGTAATAATACAGCAGAAATTAATGTTCCAGCGTGACCAATACCTACCCACCAAACAAAATTAGTAATATCCCAGGCCCAACCAATGGTTTTGTTTAGACCCCAAGATCCAATCCCGGTAGAAACAGTATATATAATACAACCTAATCCCCATAAAAATGCCACTAGGGCGATAGAGAAAACAAGCCACCAAGACTTGTTTGCTTTTCCTTCTACAGGAGCTGCTACATCTACAGTTACATCGTGATAAGACTTATTACCAGTAACTAAAGGTTCTCTTATGGGTGCTTCGTAATGTGACGACATATTCTTAATTAATAATTGATTCTTTAACTAATTTTATAAATCTCCTGTGTTCTTCACTAAAGTCTGATACATCACATTTGGTTTTGTACCTATACTTTCCAACAAATGATACATACGCTCATCGTTCTTCTTCTCAACTATTTCGGAGTTTTTATTATTTATATCACCAAAGGTCATTGCGCCTTGATCACATGCTCTAGAACAAGCAGTAAAGAACTCATCATCCCCAACTACTCTACCATCGCGTTTAGCATCAAGTATTGTTTTCTGCGTAATTTGAATACACATAGAACACTTCTCCATAACTCCACGTGATCTTACGGTTACATCTGGGTTTAACACCATTCTACCTAAGTCATTATTCATGTGATAATCAAACTCTTCATTCTCATTATACAAGAACCAGTTAAAACGACGCACTTTGTAAGGACAGTTGTTAGCACAATATCTTGTACCCACACATCTGTTATACGCCATATGGTTTTGACCTTGACGACCGTGAGAAGTTGCCGCTACTGGACAAACTGTTTCACATGGAGCGTGATTACAGTGCTGACACATAACCGGCTGAAATGCAACTTCTGGATTATCGTAAGAAGCATTTTCTATCTTGTCGTAAGTTTCGAATGCTGGTAAATCTTCTAAATCTTTCTGCTCTTGTTTAAATGTATCTGCAGAAGAGTAATAACGATCGACACGCAACCAGTGCATATCTCTAAATTTTCTCACTTCGTCTTTACCTACTACAGGAACATTGTTTTCAGAATGACAAGCAATCACACAAGCTCCACAACCTGTACATGCATTTAAATCGATAGATAGGTTAAAATGATGACCAATTTCTCTATCAAATTCATTCCAAAGACTAGCTTTTTCTTCTCTTACTGAAATTTCATTGTGATCGTAATCTACTTCAGGAGTAGGATTCCAATGATGTTTATCTTCTGTATTAAATATCTCTAAAGTTGTTTCTTTAACGATATCATCTCTACCGGCCATTGTGCTCTGTAACTGCACACAAGCAAACTCATGTATTCCATCTGCTTTTTCAATAGTTACATTCTGAAAAGCATTAAAATCTTTATATAAAGGGTAAGCATTTACTCCTACCTGCATTTCTTTTTGAACTGCTTCTTTCTTCCCGTATCCTAGCGCTAAACCTACCGCACCTTTTGCCTGACCTGGCTGAATAAGAATTGGTACATTTTTAACTACGTTATCACCAACCTTTAAGTTAACATAACTTCCATTTAAAGCTCCATTAGAAACAGTCGGATTTTCTAAATCTAACTTATCTGCATCTGCTTTAGAAATGACTAAATAGTTATCCCAAGAAACTCGCGTTAACGGATCTGGAAACTCCTGCAACCAAGGGTTATTAGCCTGTTGACCATCACCCATACCAACTTTTGTATATAAAGTAAGCTCAAACTCACTTTCTTCTGAAGTTGCAAGGTCACGAAGTGCTGTTGAATAATTTGGAGTCGCTACAGCACCTAATTCTTCTTCTGAAACTACAGGAGAAGACGCCTCGAACACACCGTCATGAAGAGCTTCATTCCAAGATGAAATACTACCTGACCATGTTTGTTTAATATAATCTCTATAATTTGTTTCTGAACCACTCCATTTTAATAAAGTATCCTGAAATTGTCTCGTATCAAATAACGGACGAATAGTAGGCTGCATTAAACTAAAATCTTTCTTAGTTAATTGCACATCTCCCCAATTTTCTAGATAATGAGAAGTAGCCGCTATATATTTACAAAGTTTTGCTGTTTCGTCTTTTTTCATTGAAAAAGCAATAGAAACATCAACTTTCCTTAAACCTGCTTTAAAAGCCTCTACATTAGGTAAACTATAAGCAGGGTTAACACCAGCAACCATCAAGGCTCCAACATTACCCGCATTCATATCTTTAATTAATTGCTGAACTTGCTTTGCATTACCTTGACGTACCAGTTTTGGATTGCTTTTATCCATCACTTCACTTCCTAAGGCATCATTTATAGCAAGAACCAATAGTTGAGCATTAACATCTGTAATTCCAGAAACAACAACCGCTTTAGAACCAGCATCTCTTAATTGACGTACAGCTTTAACAACAATATCATCTAATCTAGGAGAAAGATTGCTTTTTGCCCCACCCACAATATAACCGTAGATAGCAGCAAGTACAGCTTTCTGCTGAGATGGTTTTACAGGAACACGCTTATCTGCTTTAGCTCCAGTCTGAGTCATATTTCCTTCAAATTGAATATGACGGGACATTTTTCCATTTTTAGGAATACGACTTTTAGCATAACTCACATCATTTCCACCTGCTTGCCAATCTGCCAGAAAATCTGCTCCTACAGAAACAATAACACCAGCCTTAGAAAAATCATAATTTGCCAACGCACGTGTTCCGTATTTCATCTGATAAGCATCTAATGCAGCATCTTCAGAAATCGCATCATAAACCACATGCTTAACATTAGCATATTTAGCTGAAAATTCATTTATCAATTTAGAAGTAGAAGGACTTGCCATTGTTGATGTTAACAACACTTTTTGACCACCCACACTCCGCAAAGCACCACCTACTTGACGATCTAACTCTTCCCAAGAAACATCTTCACCATCAATCTGAGGACGCTTTAATCTTTTATTATCATACAATGATAAAACTGAAGCATGAACTCTCGCATTAGCCCCTAATGAAGCTTTAGCTAGTTTATTACTTTCAATTTTAATAGGTCTTCCTTCTCTAGTTTTAACTAAAACACTAGCAAAATCAAAACCATCTGCCATTGTTGTCGCATAGTAGTTTGCTACACCAGGAACGATACGTTCTGGCTGAACCACATAAGGAATTGTTTTAGTTACAGGTCCTTCACAAGCTGCCAATGAAGCTGCAGCAGTACTAAACCCGACAAATTTCAAAAAATCTCTTCTCGAAGTAGCTGAACTCTCTAGAGAATCCTTATCTCCCAAAAATTTATCTGTAGGAATTTCTTCCACAAATTCATTCTGTCGAAGCTTCTCAACAACAGGGCTATTTTCGTTTAGCTCCTCAACACTCTTCCAGTATTTTTTGTTTGATGACATATATAAATAAAATTAGCTTCTTAATAAATTAATAATGACACTTACCACATTCTGTCGCTCCCATTTGAGCAGCAGTTAATGTTTCTACACCATATTTTTTAGACAATTCATCGTGAATCTTCTCGTAATATTCATTACCCTCCATTTTCACATTTGTCTTTCTATGACAGTTAATACACCACCCCATAGTTAACGGAGCGTACTGTCTCATAATTTCCATTTCTTCTACTGGACCATGACATTCTTGACACATTACACCAGCAACACTTACGTGCTGAGAGTGATTAAAGTATGCAAAGTCTGGTAGATTATGTATTCTCACCCATTTTACTGGCTTAGACTCACCCGTATAAGATTGCGTAGACGGATCCCAACCTACAGCATCGTAGAGCTTAGCAATCTCACCATCATAAAACTCTTTAGAATACTCCTCTGTCACCGATGTATTAGGACTTGAAGCATCTGCAACCTCACTTATTGATTTGTGACAGTTCATACAAACATTCAACGACGGCACTCCAGAAGTTTTACTCACACGAGCTGAAGAGTGACAATATTTACACTCAATTTCATTATCTCCAGCATGAATTCTATGCGAATAATGTATTGGCTGCACTGGAGCATAACCTTGATCTACCCCAACCTGCATTAAATATCCATACACAAAATATCCACCTGCCAACAATAAAAACACTGCAGTAACAATCACTAAAAATTGATTCTCTACAAAAGCTTTCCAAATTGGCTTTCTTGATTCTTTTTCCTGAACCTGAACTCCGCTTGCAGCAGCAAATCTATTCAATGTCTTATTCACTAAGACAAGAACAACCACTAAAAGCAATAACACAAATGCAAGCACCCCTAAAATAATATCACTAGAAACCCCGCCGCCTGAAGACTCACCTCCACCAGCATTAGCCTGCACATTCGCAGTAGGCTCCGGCTTAGGCTGCTCAACATAAGCGAGTATATTATCAATATCCTCATTTGAAAGCTGAGGAAATGGAGTCATTGCCGTTTCATTAAATTCTTCATATATAGCCACTGCCTCAGCATCACCTGCCGCAATTAAGGCTTGACTATTTTTCACCCAACGATAAAGCCAATCTTTATCGTGTCTACTAGTCACTCCGTTTAACGCAGGACCTGTAGATCTCTTATATCTTTTATGACATGATGCACAAAGCGAATTAAACAATTCTTTACCCTTAGCAGCATCACCACCTGCAGAACTAGCAGCAGCTTTCGCATCAGCTGATTCTTCTTGATCAGCCGGAGCAGCTTCATCCTGTGCGAGTAAATTTTGAGAAAACGAAAATAGAACTACTATCGAAATTAGTAGTAATCTTAAAATTGAATGGCGGGTATTCACCTTTTCCATATTACAGCTGAATTATCTTCTTAGTTTGGTACGGTTTTTATAATGAATAAGTTAGCTCAACAAACCCCTAAAATCCCGTAAATTTCCACAGCAAAAGTAATACTTAAAGATGATTTTAGGAATGTTACAGTATTGTTAATAGCTAATTTATAATATTTCTAAATAAAAATTAGTGATTTGGTCTTAATAATAAGTTCTATTTTTGCATAAAAAAATTTTTGAAATGAAAAAGAAAATTAGAGTCATAGCATCTTTACTTATTATGACATGTTGTTATTTTTTCAGCATTAATCAGTCAGTTGCTCAAAGTTCGATAGAAGTTGATCCGCTAGTTCAAGAACTCGTCATATTGAAAGCAAAAATGACAGAAAACAATGAATTAAACGAGCGCTACAAGGTTCAGTTATTTTACGGCATAAACCTTAGTGAAGCTAATAAAATTAGAAACGAATTTGAAAGCAAATTTAATGAGTGGCCTTCTGACATTGTTTTTGAGACCCCGAATTATAAAGTCTGGATTGGAGATTTTAGAACTCGTTTAGAAGCAGAGAGAGCATTTATAAAGCTTAAAAAATATTTTAAAAGTGCTATTATATTTAAACCTTAATGTAAGATTTAAAACCAAAAAAGCGGCTTGTTAAAACAAGCCGCTTTTTTTATGTTCAATTGAAATTTATTTTATTTCAATTTCTTTTTTACTTCTACTTCCTGGAATGCTTCGATTACATCACCTTCTTTAATATCATTGTAGTTTTTAACTTGAATACCACAATCATATCCTTTAGCAACTTCTCTCACATCGTCTTTAAATCGTTTTAAAGAAGATAGAGTTCCAGTATACACAACCACTCCTTCTCTAATCAATCTAATATTACTATTTCTATAGATCTTACCGCTAGTTACCATACAACCAGCAATAGTACCAATTTTAGAAATCTTAAAGGTTTCTCTAATCTCTGCATTACCTGTCACCTCTTCTCTAAGTTCTGGCGAAAGCATACCTTCCATCGCATCTTTAAGATCATTAATCGCAGCATAAATAATAGAATAAGTTCTAATATCTATTTCTTCACGATCAGCAACTTGACTTGCATTACCAGCTGGCCTTACATTAAACCCTATAATAATTGCATCTGATGCCGAAGCTAATAACACATCACTTTCTGTAATGGCACCAACTCCTTTATGGATAATATTCACTTGAATCTCTTCAGTTGAAAGTTTTTGGAAACTATCTGTTAAAGCTTCTACAGAACCATCAACATCACCTTTCAAGATAATATTTAATTCTTTAAAGTCTCCTAAAGCAATACGTCTTCCAATTTCATCTAATGTAATATGACGCTGTGTTCTCACACTTTGTTCACGCTGAAGTTGTGTACGCTTAGAAGCAATATCTTTCGCTTCACGTTCATCATCCATTACCTTGAATTTATCACCTGCTTGTGGCGCGCCGTCTAACCCTAAAATAGAAACAGGAGTCGATGGGCCAGCTTCTTTAATATTATTTCCACGCTCATCATGCATCGCTTTAATCTTACCACTAGTGGTACCCGCTAACACATAATCACCTATCTTAAGCGTACCTGTTTGTACTAAAATAGTAGAAACATAACCCCTACCTTTGTCCAAGAATGCTTCTACTACAGCACCATTAGCCAATCGTTCTGGGTTAGCTTTTAATTCTAAAATTTCAGCTTCTAATAAAATTTTCTCTAATAATTCTTTTACACCGTCTCCTTTTTTAGCTGAAATATCTTGAGATTGAACTTTACCACCCCAATCTTCAACTAAGAGATTCATCGCAGCCAGTTTTTCTTTAATCTTTTCAGGATTCGCAGTTTGCAAGTCAACCTTGTTAATTGCGAATATAATTGGCACCCCTGCAGCTTGTGCGTGAGAGATAGCCTCTTTAGTTTGAGGCATCACATCATCATCTGCTGCAATTACAATTACTGCGATATCTGTAACTTGCGCCCCACGAGCTCTCATTGCCGTAAAGGCTTCGTGACCTGGTGTATCTAAGAAAGATATTTTCTCTCCATTATCCAATTTAACTGCATAGGCTCCAATATGCTGAGTAATACCCCCGCTTTCACCTGCGATTACATTTTCTTTACGAATATAATCCAGCAATGACGTTTTACCGTGATCTACGTGACCCATTACTGTAACGATAGGAGCACGTGTAATTAAATCTTCTGGAGCATCAGGAATCTCTTCTACAGTTTCTTCTATATCTGCAGTAACAAAATCTACTTCATAACCAAATTCATCTGCAACGATACTTAATGTCTCTGCATCTAAACGCTGATTCATTGTCACCATCATTCCTAGAGACATACAAGCAGAAATTACTTTAGTTACAGGAACATCCATCATCGTAGCAACTTCACTAACTGTAACAAATTCAGTTACTTTTAAAGTCTTACTTTGTTGTTCTTGTTCTGCCTGCTCTACTTCTGTTTTTTGACGGTGCTGATCTCTTTTATCTCTTCTGTACTTAGCACCTTTACCTTTAGATGACTTCCCTTGAAGTTTTTCTAAAGTTTCTCTTACTTGCTTTTGTACTTCTTCCTCTGTAGGATCTTCTTTTTTAACGGCAGCCACCGGTCTACGACGACTATTACCTTTGTTGTAATTCGCCTTTTTAACATTAGCTCTAGGACCTGGAGAAGCACTACCGTCTTTATTTATTCTTCTTCGACGTTTTTTCTTATTGGCACTAGCCGCAGATTTATCGTCTTTCTTATCGTCTTTTTTCTTAACTGGTTTTTTGAACTTACTAAGATCAATTTTTTCACCAGTAAAGTTAGGACCATTTAATTTTTGATATTTGGTCTCTAAACGATCTTCTTCTTGTGGTTGCTCTGAAGTAGATTTCTCTTTCTCTTCATTATTTTTATCTGAAGAAACTACAGGTTTTTGGGGAGCAGGTTTAGAGGCTTGCTTTTGGTCTGATTCCTTAGCTTTTTCAGCAGGTTTCTTCTCGGCAGGGTTTTCTTTTTTAGCTTGACTTGACTTTTTACCTTTATCAAGATCAATTTTTCCTACTTGCTTAGGGCCTTCTAATTTATTCTTAGCCTTCACAATTCTCTCTTCCTCTTCCTTCTTCTTAAGCTCTTCTTTCTTTCGCTCTTCTTCTAACTTCACAAGTTTTTCTTGCTGTTCTTTTTCTCGAGCTAAACGAAGTTCTTCTTTTTCCTTTTTGCGCTCTTCACTTACTTCTTTTGAAGCCACTTTTTTACTTTTATCTGTCTGAAATTTATCAAACAAGATTTGGTAGACTTCATCTGAAATTTTTGTAGTAGGACGCGCATCAATATCATGTCCCTGTGCTGTTAGAAATTCTACAGCACGATCTAATGAAATATTAAATTCACGTAATACTTTATTTAATCGCATTTTTTTTGCTTCAGCCATAAATTGCCTCTAAATTAACCTCTTATTCTTTAATTATTTGACTAACTATTTCATCATTTACAAAACAATTAATCTTCAAATTCTTCTTTTAAGACCCGAATTACACTTTTTATAGTTTCTTCTTCTAAGTCTGTAATTTTAACTAAATCACTAACATCTTTTTCAAGCACACTTTTTGCAGTATCTAAACCTATTCTTGATAATTCTTCAATTACCCAGTCTTCAATTTCGTCTGCAAATTCTTTAAGCTCAACATCTTCATCTGATTGACCGTCTCTATAAACGTCTATCTCATAACCTGTTAACTGACCTGCCAATCTAATATTATGCCCACCTCTACCAATTGCTTTAGAAACCTCTTCTGGTTTCAACATTACTTGAGCAGTCTTGTTTTCATCGTCAATTTTTATTGACATTACTTTAGCAGGACTTAATGCTCTTGTAATTAACAACTGATTATTAGTCGTATAATTAATAACATCTATATTTTCATTTCCTAATTCACGAACAATCCCGTGAATACGAGAACCTTTCATCCCCACGCAAGCTCCAACAGGGTCAATTCTATCATCATAAGAATCTACCGCTACTTTTGCTTTTTCCCCAGGAATTCTCACTACTTTTTTAACCGTAATTAAACCATCGAAAACTTCTGGTATTTCTTGCTCAAACAACTTCTCTAAGAAAACAGGAGCTGTTCTCGAAAGAATAATAACAGGCTTATTCCCTTTTAACTCCACACTTTCAATAACACCTTTAACATTCTCTCCTTTTCTAAAAAAGTCTGAAGGAATCTGTCTATCTTTAGGCATTACCAACTCGTTACCTTCATCATCTAACAAAATTACAGCTCTATGACGAATATGATGCACTTCTGCAGCATAAATTTCACCTTCAAGCTCTTTAAATTGTTTATAAATGTTAGTATTATCGTGTTCATGAATTTTTGAAATTAGATTTTGTCGTAATGCTAAAATAGCTCTACGCCCTAAATCTATTAACTTCACCTCTTCAGAAACATCTTCTCCAACTTCAAAATCTGGCTCAATTTTTCGAGCTGCAGTTAATGAAATTTCTTGATTCTCATCTTCTACTTCACCATCGGCAACTACTACTCTATTTCTCCAAATCTCTAAATCGCCTTTATCTGGATTTATAATTATATCAAAATTATCATCTTCTCCAAACTTCTTTTTCAATGCATTTCTAAATACATCTTCCAAAATCGCCATTAACGTTACACGATCAATATATTTATCGTCTTTAAATTCTGAAAAAGAATTAATTAGGTCGATATTCTCCATGTCAAAAAAAGATTAAAATGTTATCATCACTTTTGCTTCTACAATATCTGCGTATTTCAACACAGCCTCTTTATTTACTGTAACTTTACCTTTACCTACTGGTTTAGGCTCTCTAGCTTTCCATCGCAAGGTCACTTCTTCATCAGTCACCTCTTCAAGCTTAGCTTCAAATTGCTGCTCTTGAGTTTTCACACTTAACTTTCTTCCTATATTTTTTTTGAATTGTCTTGGTAATTCTAAAGGAGAAGCTGCACCAGCAGAGGTCACTTCTAATGAAAAATCTTGCTCATCACGATCTAAATTGTGCTCAATTTTTCTACTGACTGCAATACAATCATTCACTGAAACGCCCTGATCACCATCAATCACCACTAGAATTTGATTATCCTCTTTGATTTCAAATTGTATTAAAAACAAAGATGGATTTTCTTCTAAGGCTTCCTCTATTAATCGTTTAACTTCTTCGTATAGCATGAAAACTTTTATAAAAAGAGGGGACTTTACGTCCCCTCCAACAATCTTTAACTTCTGATTGCAAATATAATAATAATTTTTGAGTTTAGAAATCTGATTCTGAACTAAATTATTTGTAACTTTAATATATATAGGAAAAACAACCAATAAAATTCATTTAAAATGAAAAAAATCTTAGTCCCAACGGACTTTTCAGAACAAGCTAATAATGCATTAAAAGTAGCTGCAGAGTTAGCTAAAAAATACCAAAGTGAAATTTACCTGTTACATATGTTAGAGCTTCCTACTCAACTTATAGATCTTGCTGGAGCAAGCGACAATCAAGTACCAGAGGCAATTTACTTTATGAAAAAAGCTCACGAAAGATTTGAGAATATTAAAAATAAAGACTTCTTAACAGGTATTCCAGTATATGAAACTGTCATGTTTCATGGCGCTTTTAGCGGTATTATGGAAGTTGCAAAAAAGAATGATTGTGATCTAATCGTTATGGGGTCTCATGGTGCTGAAGGCCTTAAAGATGTTTTTATTGGCTCTAATACAGAAAAAGTGGTTAGAAACTCAGAGGTACCAGTATTAGTAATTAAAGACAATAAGTCTATTTTTGAAAATAAAGATTTTGTTTTCGCTAGTGATTTTGTACCACATGTAAAAAAATCATTCATTGAAGCAACTAAATTTGCAGAAACCATAGGTGCTAAAATGCACTTAGTATACATTAATACTGCCAATAAGTTTAAAACTACAGAGCATTTAGATAAAAAAATGAAAGCATTTGTAGATAATGTAGAGTTTTCTAATTATACTCTAAACATTTATAATGCAGAATCTATAGAGAAAGGGATCTTAAAATTTGCTGCTTTAAAAAAGGCAGGGATAATTGGCATTAGTACTCACGGAAGAAAGGGACTTGCTCATTTTCTAAACGGAAGCGTAAGTGAAGATTTAGTTAATCACTCTAAGAAAGCAGTCGTTACCTTTAAAATACAGTAATCGCTTCACGAAGACCAGCTTGCAAGCATGTCCAGAAGTAATTCCAAAAAGATTTTGTTTTATTTCTTTCTATGTTTTTAGGATTTGTAATGGTTTCTCCATTCTTTCTAGAGTTTTTCTTCACCACAACATTTACCAGCGCGCTTAAAAAGTTATTTTTTTGTGCGCTGTCTTTTTTCAGAACCTCAACTTTAAAATCATTATATGCAATTTTGAGTTCTCCACGAGCTTGGTCTTTGTCTCCTTTAAAATTAAAATACAACTCTTCAACCTCGCCTAAGGTTCGCATACCAAAAGCTGGCACAAAAAACGAATTTATAGAGCTTTCAGGTATTTTAAACACACTACCTTTTATCGTAAAAAGGTCTCTCTTATTATTTACTTTAAATCGCCAATCTACGCTAAGCTTAGACTTGCCCATAAATTGGGTTTCTATATTTACTTTTGTCTCAGGAAAATTTGCTTTGTCTAAATCTACATTGGTGATATTATAAGCTTTCATCGAAAGATTTTCAAATGCAATTCTGCCAGGCTCCCTATCTTTATTAATAAGCTCTTCATATTCTAGATGCATATTTTTTATGGCTAAACTATCTATATCGAGCTTTAAATTCATATCTCTAAGCATTTTACTGTAGAGATGCTTTTTACGCGTATCATCTTTTACAGATTTGTCTCTGTAAATAGAAAAATTCATGTCATTCAACTCTACAAAATTGCTGGAAAAAGAATTTTGGCTTTTATTTAAATCAAAAGAATAGTTATTAATTTTTAGATTTTTCAACTTTAAATCCATTAAATCTTTTTCATACGGAATTACATTCACATAATCTTTTCTAGAAAATTTAGGCAAATAGACCAGATTATTCAACTCGATTAAATTAGGCTGAAGTAACATTTTCTCAACCTGAAGTTCTTGCAGTTTACTTACGCGGTAAGAAATACCCGAAAGTTGAATATTAAATTTTTTATACTCAAAAGGTATTTTATTTGTTAAGGTTTTACTAGTAACACCAACAGAATCTATTTCAATATTAAACTTTTCTAACTTTAATATTCTTAACGAATCTTGCTCAAAAACAAAACTACCGTCCAATTCAACTTTATTAACCAGAATGTCTTTATCAAATTTCTTTTTTGGAGATTGTGGATTTGATTTGTTTTGGCCATTAGACAACTTTTCTAACCTAGCGTTAGCATTTTTAACAACTGCTTTATTTATTTCAACCTTACCATTCCACAAAAGTTTCCAATAATTAATCCCTGAAATTTGTACTTTTTTTGCCGAAAAAAACTTTCCTCTTTTATCGAAAATAGGTTCAATTATACTTGCAGAGCAAGAGATGAGACTAAGCTCAACTTCTTCAAATTTAATTTCTGAAGCTAATATATTTTCTATTTTATTTATAGTGATTTCTTGGGCTACAAAATACCCCACTACTAAAACAACAAAAAAACAAATGATAACTATAAAAGTTTTTTTCATTATAATATATTTAAAAGAGTAATGTATTATACTTTTTCAATAAAGGCATTTTGTTTAGGAGTTTTTAACTTAAAAACAGCAAAATTTTAAGATCAGAGGTTAAATTTTAGCTAAATATAATAAATGCAGAAATTTCACTTGACATTCATATTATATTTGTGAAAACCAAAAAATTATATGATCGCCAAGTTTTTACTTTTCTCTCTGTTTATTATTGCCGAAATCACCCTAGGCATTTACAGCTTGGCTATTAGCGAGAGTTTATTAGCTAGGTTTTTATTTTTTATATTAAGTGCATTTATTGTTTGCACGATAGTTATAAAAATATCTAATAAACTGCTTCCTGAGGATGATAAAAGAAATAAAATAGTGAAAAGAAGATCTAAAATTAAAGAAGCATAAGATTAAGTATATTCACCATAGATCATATTTCCTGCTAATTTATGAAAATCACCTGTGTCTCAGATACTCACAATCTTCACGAAAAAATTATTCTACCTACTGAAGGAGATGTAATTATTCATGCTGGAGACAGCACCGAAGGCGGAACCAAAAGAGAACTTAAAAATTTTCTGAAATGGTTTTCTGCATTACCATTTAAGCACAAAATATTTATAGCTGGCAATCATGATTTTTTTCTAGAAAACATTTCTGCCCCAGAACTTCACAGATTAATCCCTAAAAACGTAACCTATCTTAAAGATAACGGAATTACGATAGAAGGTGTTAAATTTTGGGGATCACCATACATCCCGTCTCAAGATAAATGGGCATTTACCAAACCAGTAAATAAAATGGAAGCACATTGGGAAAAAATTCCTGATAATGTTGATATTCTCATCACTCATACCCCACCTAAAGGTATTTTAGATGAAACCAATCGTCAAGTAGAAATTGGTTGTCCAGCATTAGCAAAAGAAATTTTGAACAAAAAACCAAAAGTTCATGTATTTGGTCATTTGCACGAAAACTACGGAACAGTAAAACTTCAATACACTACCTACATTAATGCTACTTCTTTTTTTAAAGACCTAAACTTCATTAACATGCCTATAACACTAAACTTCACCAATTAAGCCAATTTTCCTAAAATAGAAGTTAATTATTTACTAATCAATATTTTATTATAACTTATTTAACAAACTATAGTTTAAATTTAAAAAGAATTATTAATTCTCTAACCATGAAAACTACTTACGACAATCAAGAGATTATTCAAGAAATGAATAACCTAATTCATTTTAGTTGTACCGAAAATAATCAACAACTCGAAAAATTTCAAGAAGCTCTTATAAAAAAATATTTCGCAGCAGTAGAAGTAAAGATAGACAAACCTAATCAAGAAATTCACTTAAAACTTATGGTTAAAAAAGCGCAATACGCAAATGTTATTGTTAACTATAAAAATTTTGAAGAATTTTTAAAATCTTGTCTTGAAGACGATTTAGGCAATTTAAGCTTTTACCAAAATATGCTTATGTTCTACAATATAAGCGGATCATTCTCTAAGGTTATGTACGAATTAGAATAATGCTTGATTAATTATAGAAAGCATTCTACGCTCTACTCTCATTTTATGGAAATTTAGCTATTAAAAAATAGTATACTTTTCAAATCTAACTAAGACTCATTAAGAGTTAATTAAAATAGCTATTGAAAAAAATCATAGGGATAAAACGAAGTTTTTAAATTTAGGGTTAGCTTTAAAATATCATTCAATACTACTGTAAATTAACAGGCAAAAGTTATGAAATATAGATTTAGCCAAATCGCTAATTAATTCATAACAAAGAACATAAAAGCAATTAAAAGTTGCTCCCTAAGCAATCGTAATGCTCTTGACATATGATCTTCAACAGTTTTTTCAGAAATACCTGAAAATAAGGCAATTTCTTTATTTTAAGATTATCTTTTTGACGCAGCTTAAATACCTCTTTACATTTAGCTGGCAGATTTTCAACTGCAATTTTTAATTTTTGTCGTCTTATATTAAGTGTTTCGCTACTTTCTGATTCTCCATCTAAAACAGCTTCTAAATGAATTTCATCTGATATCGAAATTTTTCTACGCTCTTTACGATAAATATCTATAAATAGATTTCGAGAAACAGTAAAAAGAAATGCTGAAATAATAGTATCACTTGGCAATTCTTTTCTTTTTCCCCAAAGCTTGATAAAACTCTGTTGCACAATATCTTCAGCAGAAATACGGTCTTTAGGGATAAATCTCAAAAGTTGTGTGCGAATTGAAATAATAGGTTGATTTTTGTTTTCTTAAATTAAAAGTATTGGAGGCCCTATATTGACTTACTTAAGATTTTATTACCAGAATTATTAATTACTCATTTTAAGC
>NZ_JAHWDF010000013.1 GCF_019311235.1 Mesonia aestuariivivens
TGAGGAATACCGAATACTTCTTATATCGATTGATTAAATTATATTCTTAAAATCGTAAAAACCCAGATTTTAGACTTGATCCATTATATTCTTAAAATCGTAAAAACCCAGATTTTAGACTTGATCCGAGATTTCTACACCAAAATGCTGAGTAATAAAAGTAGGGATGAGAGCATACGTTTGGTCTTAGAGATGGTGATTGAATTAATGCCTGATGGTGATAACTATAAATTTCAACAAATAATGACCGTACTTGAAGATGATTTTGATAGTATACACTATCCTGAAAATTTGAAGAAAACATTAAAAAAGCAGGTCAAAGAAGAGAAATAATGTAGAAAAAGAATAAGTTAAGGGGAAGAAAGCTGCTCTCGTTGCCATTATAGTAGAAACAAAGGTAGAATCTATCGTGAAGCAATTGCTTAGAATTTTTGCCTAAACCCTAACTTTTGAGGGATGATCCATAAAATAGCTTTACTTACTTCTTACTATTTTCCTAAAAACGAAAAGCCCCGTTATCATTGCGATACAGGGCTTTTTAGCGGAGAAAGAGGGATTCGAACCCCCGGAGGTGTGACCCTCAACAGTTTTCAAGACTGCCGCATTCGACCACTCTGCCATTTCTCCTGAGTGTCTTCGGGTATTGCCCGAATGCGGTGGCAAATATAAGACCTTTTTTCAATTCTCAAAAATAAATTTTAAGATTTTTTTTCTCATTTTCCTTTCCTGTGGTCTCCACATTTTTTGATAACTTGGCAACCAAATAATTAAGCCCTAAAAAATGATTAAAAAAATTTTATGTCTATCGGTTTTAACGATAGCTATTTCATGTAAAACCCCAAAAAAATCAATTAAAGAAGTCAATCCAGAAGAATATGCTAGTACAATTACCGCTTCTGAATTAAAAGATCATTTATACACTTTTGCATCTGATGATTTTCAAGGAAGAGATACTGGGAAACCTGGTCAAAAAAAAGCCGCCAATTACTTAAAAAATAATTATATAGAAATGGAGATCGCTTCACCCTTAGGCGGAGCTAATTATTTTCAGCACATTCCTTCTAGTTTTTTTCATAATAAATATAACGATTCAGAAAATGTGGTCGCTTATATTGAAGGTAGCGAGTTTCCAGATGAAGTTGTGGTAGTTTCTGCACATTACGATCATGTAGGAATAGATGCCGAAGGAAATGTGTTTAATGGCGCAGATGATGATGGTTCTGGTACCGTTGCCGTTTTAGAAATAGCTGAAGCTTTTAAAGAAGCGCAAAAAGATGGCTACCAACCTAGACGCTCTATTTTGTTCTTGCACGTGACGGGAGAAGAAAAAGGCTTATTAGGCTCAGACTACTATACTAAGAATCCTATTTTTCCGCTAAAAAATACGGTAACCGATCTAAATACAGATATGATTGGTCGTATAGATCCCAAACACGAAGATGACCCTAATTATATTTATTTAATCGGTAGCGATAAACTCAGTACAGATTTACACGAACTTTCAGAAGAAATGAATAGCAAATACACGCAATTTGATTTAGATTATACCTATAATGATGAGAATGACCCTAACCGTTTTTATTACCGCAGTGATCATTACAATTTTGCTAAACATAATATTCCAGTCATTTTTTATTTTAATGGTACACACTCAGATTATCATCAAATTACAGATACTCCAGATAAAATTGAATACGATTTAATGGCACGTCGGGCACAACTTATTTTTTATACCGCATGGGAAGTTGCTAACCGTGATGAACGTTTAGTCATTGATAAAGTTAATTAATAGTAGTTGGCGTCCTATTATAAAAAAAGCAGCTTGAAAGAGCTGCTTTTTTTATAATATCGGACTATTCGTTACAATTCCTCATTTCGCTAGCGCTGCATTGTGGGATTTTCACTGCTATCCCTGGTCGAAAAATTCAACAATTTAGACCTCACAAAAAAAGAGAAAGGCTAATTATTAAGTAAAAAAGATTTAGAATTTAGCTTCAGTGGTAAAAAAGATAAAAGCAAAAAAAAAGTCCTTACCATAAAGTAAGGACTTGAAAAAGGGTGGAAGATCGGTTTCGAACCGACGACCTCCTGAACCACAATCAGGCGCTCTAACCAGCTGAGCTACAACCACCATTTGTTTTAAAACAATTACTAAACAAATGTCTAGCAATTGCGGATGCAAATTTAATGTAAATCTTCAATTCTGCAAAATATTTTTTCAATTAAATTAAATCAAATATAGAATCTACTGCAGCACAACGTTCTACGGTAAAGCCTTCGGCGTAATCTTTATTAATTAGCCTTCCTAAATTGCGAGCGCGATAGGTAACACTATCTAAAAAATTAACGCTAGCGATAGGAGTAGTAGGCTCTTTACTATCAGGATCAAAAAACTGAGAACGATAAGCATTCACTGCCTCTATTTTCTTATCCATAAATCCGGTTATATCGACAGAGATATCCGGTTGTATTTCTTTCCATTGAATGTAGTGATAAACCAGTTTAGGTCGCCAAGCATATTGTTTATTTTCATCACAGTACGTTTCAATTTTTCTTAATCCGCTTAAAAAGCAGGCATCACTTGCCAGTTTACTTCCTTTTGGGTGATCGATGTGCCGATCATCAATAGCATTGCAGAATACTATTTCTGGGCGGTATTTTCTAATCACTTTAATGATCTCTAATTGATGGGCGGTATTATTAATAAAAAAAGCATCACTAAAAGCTAAATTCTTTCGCATGGCTACGCCTAAAATAACTGCAGCCTCTTGTGCTTCTTGATCTCTAATCTCTGCAGAACCACGTGTTCCTAATTCACCGCGGGTTAAGTCTAAAATTCCTACTTTTTTCCCGTTGGCAATTTCTTTGGCTAGGGTGCCACCGCAACTCAATTCTACATCATCGGGATGAGCGCCAATGGCAAGTATATCTAATTTCATTTCTATTATTTTATCTCAATCGCAAAGATATAAACTAGAAATGAAACCAACATGATATGTTTCTTATTGATATCTTAAAGTTGAGCAGCTTTAGGTTGTTTTTGAGTTAACTGTCTAATTTTGATATGAAATGCGGCAAATAATAAAGTGGTAAACGGACTCAAATAATTAAAGATGGCATACATAAAATAGCTAGCCACAGGAACGCCTAAAACTCCACTATGATAGGCGCCACAAGTGTTCCAAGGAATTAATACAGAAGTTACTGTACCAGAATCTTCTAGGGTTCTACTTAAATTTTCAGGAGCCAAGCCTTTATCTTGATATGCTTTGGCAAACATTTTACCAGGTACTACAATGGCTAAATATTGATCTGATGCCGTAGCATTTAATGCCAAACAGCTAATCACTGTACTGCTAAACAATCCGAAGGTAGAATGAAATAGATTTAATAAGGCCTTGCTAATTCTAGATAAGGCACCAATGGCATCCATAATTCCTCCAAAAACCATCGCACAGATAATTAACCAAATGGTTCCTAGCATTCCGCTCATCCCGCCAGAAGAGAACAAATCGTTTAAAGATTCGTTAGTTGTTTCTATGGCCGTATCTACCGTAATAGCGTTTAAAATTCCTTTATAGCCAGAATAAAAAGAAAGTTGGGTGCTGTCACCCAATGCGGCAATAATTTCGGGTTGAAAAATTAAAGCAAATATAGCTCCTAAAAGTGTACCTAATAGAAGTGCAATTAAAGGTGGAGTTTTTCTAATAATTAAAAAGATAACGATAACTGGTACTGTAAACAACCATGGGGTAATGTAAAAAGAATCTTCTATAGATTTTAAAATGGTATCGGTATCTGCAGCTCCTGTAGTTTCAATATTTAAACCAATAATAATAAACACCACAATAGTGACAATAATAGTAGGCACGGTGGTGTAAAGCATGTATCTAATATGTGTAAATAAATCAGTTCCTGCCATTGCTGGAGCAAGGTTGGTCGTGTCGCTTAGTGGCGAGAGTTTATCGCCAAAATAAGCACCAGATAAGATGGCACCTGCCGTCATCCCTAACGGAATTCCTAAAGCGTTAGCAATACCTATAAGCGCAATCCCTACGGTTGCCGAGGTGGTCCAACTACTTCCGGTAGCAATAGAGATAACCGAGCATATTACCACACAAGCCGCTAAAAATATTGTTGGATTTAAAATTTGTAGTCCATAGTAAATCATGGTTGGGATAATACCACTCACTAGCCAAGTTCCTGCTAGCGCCCCTACCATTAACAAGATTAAAATAGGTCCACTCGTAGATTTGATGTTCTGGGCAACCTCTTCTACCATAGAAGCGTAAGTAATTTTATTAAAATGACCTACAATTGCTGCAATTGCCGCTCCGATAATTAAAATAAATTGATTAGAACCATCGAGTGCCGTATCTCCAAATACGTATACATTATAGGCTAACATTCCTACCAATGCAAAAACCGGTATTAAGGCTTGAATAATAGTAATGTTATTCTCAATAACTTTTTGATTATTTGGATCTGTAGATTGGCTATCCATAGGCTATATATTGCTGTAATAAATTGGTTCAATTCGTAATTTTACAATTTTTAATAGTGAAGCGCAAGAAAAGTATAGCTAAAACTTCAAAATAATAAAAGTGAATTAAGTAAGGTTAAAAAGAAACTACGCAAGACTTCTATAAATACTAAATAGGTTTTTATGCTCTAAATCTTGTTGATTGAATTACTTATCGTATTTTTGTTATCGTTTTAAAAATCAATAAAACTAAATTATGAGCACTTACGACGTTGCAGTCATTGGTTCTGGTCCCGGAGGTTACGTAGCCGCTATTCGTTGCGCGCAACTAGGGATGAAAACCGCAATCATAGAAAAATATTCTACCAAAGGAGGTACATGTCTTAATGTAGGCTGTATCCCATCAAAAGCTTTATTAGACTCTTCTCATCATTATGAAGATGCCATTAAGCATTTTGAAGAACACGGTATCGAACTTACTGGTGATGTAAAATTGAACCTAGAAAAAATGATGGAGCGTAAAGCTTCTGTGGTCGATCAAACCACCAAAGGGATTGATTTTTTAATGGATAAAAATAAAATTGATACTTACGAAGGTGTAGGATCATTTGAAGATAACACCCACATTAAAATAGAAGGTAAAGACAATACAACTATCGAAGCTAAACATACCATAATAGCTACGGGTAGTAAACCTGCAAGTCTTCCATTTATCGATATAGATAAAGAAAGAATTATCACTTCAACAGAAGCTTTAAAACTTAAAGAAGTCCCTAAACACTTAGTGATTATTGGTGGTGGAGTGATTGGTTTAGAGCTTGGCCAAGTTTATAAAAGATTAGGCGCTGAAGTGACCGTAGTCGAATATATGGACCGTATTATCCCAACGATGGATAAAGCCCAAAGTAAAGAATTAACTAAAGTGATGAAAAAGCAAAAAGTTAAATTTGCCGTTTCTCATAAAGTTACTTCTGTAGAAAATACTGGTGACGAAGTGGTGATTAAAGCAACCGACAAGAAGGATAAAGAAATAGAATTTAAAGGAGATTACTGTTTGGTTTCTGTCGGGAGAAGACCATTTACAAAAGGTTTGAATACCGATGCTGCTGGAGTGAAAATGAATGATAGAGGTCAAATAGAAGTTGATAAACATTTAAAAACTTCTGCCGATAATATCTATGCAATTGGTGATGTGGTTAAAGGAGCAATGTTAGCCCATAAAGCGGAAGAAGAAGGGGTGTTTGTTGCAGAAACGATTGCCGGTCAAAAACCACATATCGATTACAACCTAATTCCAGGGGTGGTTTATACTTGGCCAGAAGTTGCCTCTGTTGGAAAAACCGAAGAGCAATTAAAAGAAGATAAAGTTGAATATAAGAGCGGGCAATTCCCGATGAGAGCTTTAGGTCGTTCTCGTGCAAGTGGAGATACCGATGGTTTTGTGAAAATCTTATCAGATAAAGAAACCGATGAGGTACTTGGTGTACACATCGTAGGAGCACGTGCAGCAGATTTAATTTCTGAAGCGGTAACTGCAATGGAATTTAGAGCCAGTGCAGAAGATATTGCTCGTATGAGTCACGCACATCCAACTTATTCTGAAGCTGTTAAAGAAGCCGCTTTAGCCGCTACAGAAGATAGAGCTTTACATATCTAATAAATTAAAAAATTATATGCTTATAAACCTCACGATATCATACATTCGTGGGGTTTTTAATTTTAAACTTCTATGAAAAAGATACTTGCACTTGCCGGTTCTAACGGTAAAAAATCAATCAATAAAATGCTATTGCATTATGTGATTAGTAGAATTGAAAACCACGAAGTTAAATTTCTAGAACTTACCAATTACAATTTTCCCATCTATGGTTCAGACTATGAGCATGAAAAAGGCATTCCAGCCGATGTGCAAGTAGTTAACATGTTGATTAGTGAAGTAGATGCGCTGGTGATTTCTGTAAATGAACACAATAGCGGACCATCTGTTTTCTTTAAAAATATCACCGACTGGCTGTCACGCGTTGAACTCAAATTTTTAGCAGGAAAAAAAGTATTGCTTATGAGTACAGCTCCTGGAGGTAGAGGAGGAGCTTCCGCTTTGGCCTATTACAAAGAAGTGCTTCCTAGGTTTGGAGCTGAGGTGGTCGAGAGTTTTAGCTTGCCATCATTTCCTCAAAATTTTGATGTGGAACAACAAAAAATTACCGATGAAATTTTACTGTTGGGCTTAAATGATGTGCTTTCTAATTTTGAACAAGAATTAGAAGATTGAAATACAGAATAATTTTTAACTAATTTATTTTGTCATTAAAAAATAACCTTTTTTTGCTAACTGCTAACTGCTAACTGCTAACTGCTAACTGCTAACTGCTAACTGCTAACCACAATCAAACCCTATTTATGCGAACTTGTAAAAAAATCTCATTTTCAGTAAATACAGATTTAAAAAAACAACTGCTTTCTTGGGCAAACCAGTTTGAAGAAGTAGTTTGGTTAGATTCTAATAGTTATGAATTTTCTAGCGTTGAATATGAGGCTGTTTTAGCTGTGGAAGCGTTTACGGCTTTAAAAACCGATTATTCTCAAGCCTTTGATCAATTAGCTGAATACCAACAGAAAACAAAAGACTGGATTTTTGGCTATTTAAGTTATGATTTAAAAAATGATGTAGAGCCATTAAGTTCTAAAAATGATGACGGTCTAGCCTTTTCTGATCTTTATTTTTTTCAGCCTAAAAAAATATTCTTGTTGAAAAATGAGGAGGTAGAAATGCATTACCTCGATATGGTCGATGATGAAATAGAAACCGATTGGGATGAGATTTTAAAGGTTTCCTCTAATGAAGTTAATGAGCAATCAGTACAAAATTCAGCTTCTGTACAGTCACGATTAACCCAAGAAGAATACGTAAATCGCGTAGAGAAAATGTTAGCTTACCTTCATCGAGGCGATATTTATGAAGCTAATTTTTGCCAAGAATTTTATGCTGAAAATTACGCACTGCTGCCGCTAGAGACTTATTTCGAATTAAATAAAATTTCTAAAGCTCCTTTTGCGGCTTTTTTAAAGTTAGAAGATTTTTATTTGCTTTCTGCCAGCCCTGAACGTTATTTAAAAAAAACAGGGAGCAAAGTGATCTCGCAACCCATTAAAGGCACCGCAAAACGCTTACCGAATGTAGAAGAAGATGAAGCGTTGAAACAAAA
This sequence comes from Mesonia aestuariivivens, assembly GCF_019311235.1. Lineage (GTDB taxonomy): Bacteria > Bacteroidota > Bacteroidia > Flavobacteriales > Flavobacteriaceae > Mesonia > Mesonia aestuariivivens. Next base: position 7,690 of record NZ_JAHWDF010000013.1, read on the forward strand.
ATTACGGAATGATCCCAAAGAAATTTCAGAAAATATAATGATTGTCGATTTGGTGCGAAACGATTTATCAAAAACGGCAAAAAAAGGAAGTGTTCAAGTAGAAGAACTTTGTCAGTTATATAGCTTTGAGCAGGTACATCAATTAATATCAACGATTTCTGCGGAAATAGCTAATGGAATATCACCAGTAGAAGTGATTCGTTCTACTTTTCCTATGGGAAGTATGACTGGAGCCCCAAAAATTTCTGCCATGAAAATTATCGAGGAGCTTGAAGTGACCAAACGAGGTTTATACAGTGGTTGCGTCGGCTATTTTAGTCCGCAAGGCGATTTCGATTTTAATGTCATTATTCGTAGTATTTTGTATAATTCAAGTAATAAATATCTTTCTTTTTCTGTAGGTAGTGCGATTACCGCTCAATCTGATCCTGAAAAAGAATACGAAGAATGCCTTACGAAAGCTGCAGCTATGCATCGGGTATTGTAAAATTAAATTGTCATGAAATGGCAACATACTTTCAGGACAATTCAATTTATATACCTCTAATTAAGTTTAACCAATTATCGCTAAGAACTTGCTATATTTGGTACTTCTATGCTTCAAGAATTTCAACAACATATCAATCTTAAATTTCCAGATATAACCCATGGAAAATCTTTGCTTACCATTAGTGGCGGGATTGATAGTGTGGTTTTAGCCCATTTATGTAAACAAATAGGGATTAACTTTAGCTTGGCGCATTGTAATTTTCATCTTCGTGGTGAAGAAAGTAATCAAGATGAAGTTTTTGTTAAAAATTTAGCTAAACAATTAGAAGTAGAAGTTTTTACACAAGCCTTTCAAACCGAAGCTTACGCGAAAGATCATCAGCTTTCTACCCAACTAGCGGCAAGAGAACTGCGCTATTCGTGGTTTTATGAGCTGGCAGCAGTAAATAATTTCGATTATATTTTAACCGCTCACCACGCCAATGATAGTTTAGAAACCTATTTGATAAATACGATTAGAGGGACAGGAATAAATGGTCTCACCGGTATTCCTGAGCGGAATGATAAAATTGTGCGTCCGTTATTAGTTTTTAGTCGAAATCAGATTGAAGCATTTGCCAAGCAAAATGAGATTTCTTGGAGAGAAGATAGCTCAAACGCTTCAGATAAATATGTACGCAATAAGATAAGACATCATGTAATTCCGCAATTAACTGAAGAAAATCCAAAATTCTTGCAAAGTTTTCAGCAAACTCAACAATATCTAAAAGACACTGCCAGTTTATTAGAAGATTATACGACGATTTTATTTAGCCGCTTAGTGAAAGAAATTAATGGCAAGTATTTTTTAAATGTGAAAGATGTAAAAGAAACTCCGCATACCAAAGCCGTTTTGTTTCAATTGCTACAGTCTTTTGGATTTACGGAGTGGAATGATGTTTACGATTTACTAGCTGCTCAAACCGGTAAAAAAGTGTTTTCAAAAACTCATCAATTGGTGAAAGATCGTGAAGTATTGATTTTGAGTGCGATTGAAAAAACTAAAGATCAAATCATAACGATTGAAAACGAACAAGCTCATATTCAGTGGGATCACAAGCAAATTTCTATAGAAAATGTATCTCAAATGAATGGCTTTGGTCAAAACATTGCTTATCTTTCTGCGCAAAAAATAAAATACCCTTTAACCTTAAGAAAATGGCAAGCAGGAGATCGTTTTATTCCTTTTGGAATGAAAGGAACCAAGAAGTTAAGCGACTTTCTAAAAGATGAAAAGCTTTCACCTCTTGAAAAAGAAAATACTTGGGTGTTAATTTCAGATGAAAAAATAGCCTGGGTTGTAGGTTATAGAATCGATCAACGCTTTAAAGTAGAACCCCATACAACAACGATACTTAAACTAAATATTACTCATGAGAAATAATTTATTATTCCTATTTCTTACCTTATTTATTACTTCTGTAAATGCTCAATTTGGAACTTCACAAGAAGTGATTAATCCCGTAGAGTGGAGTGGTAGCATTAAGGAAACTTCAGCTAATACCTACCAACTTTTATTAGAAGCAGAAATTGAAGAGCATTGGCACGTATATTCTCAAGATACCCCAGAAGGCGGACCGCTACCTTTATGGTTTAATTATTTAGATGCAGGGAAAGACTATGAGCTCGTAGGAAAAACTGTTGAAAGTGAATCTGAAACACAATTTAGTGAGATTTTTGGCGTAAATGAAGTCTATTTTGAAAACAAAGCGAATTTTACACAAGAAATAAAGCTTACCAATGATAATGTTGCTGTGGTAAAAATGGAGCTAAAATATCAGGTTTGTAAAGAAAGCTGTATTGGTGAAGAATACTACGTTGTTTTTGATCTCAAAAAAGATAAAGTAAAGTTTCTTCAAAATTATGATGAATTTCAAGCCTATGGGAATACTTCAGCTAAATCTTCAACAGAAGAAGGAGTATCAGATATGAGTCAAGTAAAACAGTCTGGTGAAGCAATAGTTACCAATATTGATGATGATGAAGATAAAAGTACCTTAACGATTTTCTTTTTAGCATTTTTCTCAGGTTTCTTAGCTTTACTTACGCCTTGTGTTTTTCCTATGATTCCAATGACTGTAGGTTTTTTTACCAAACAAAGTAAAACCAGAAGTAAAGGAATTAAAAATGCGCTATTGTATGGTTTTTTTATTGTCGTAATTTATGTGTTGTTAGGGACGCTAGTCGTAGGAATTTTTGGAGCCGACGCTTTAAATGCACTTTCTACCAATGTCACTTTTAATATCATCTTTTTTATTTTATTAATCATTTTTGCTGCCTCTTTTTTAGGAGCATTCGAAATAATGTTACCAAATTCATGGGCTAACAAAGTAGATCGACAGGCAGATCGTGGTGGTATTGTGGGTATTTTCTTTATGGCGTTAGCTTTAGCTATTGTTTCATTTAGCTGTACAGGACCAATTGTGGGTACGCTATTGGTACAGGCGGCTTCTAAAGGAGGAATAGCACCTATTATCGGGATGTTTGGTTTTTCTTTAGCGATAGCAATACCGTTTGGGTTATTCGCTTTGTTTCCTGCTTGGATGAATACCTTACCACGTTCAGGAGGTTGGTTAAATACCGTGAAAGTATTTTTAGGATTTTTAGAATTAGCCTTAGCTTTCAAATTTTTATCGAATGCAGATTTAGTACTACAAGCTCACGTATTAGAGCGTGAAATTTTCTTAGCCATTTGGATTGCAATATTCGGAACTCTTGCTTTTTATCTCTTCGGAAAAATTAAATTACCTCATGATTCTGAGCTTCCACATATTTCTGTTGGGAGATTAAGTCTAGGTTTGGTGATATTAATTTTTACTATTTATTTAATTCCGGGACTTTGGGGAGCACCTTTAAAAATTATTAGTGGTTTTGCACCGCCTATGAATTATAGTGAAGCTCCTTACGGTGTGGGTTACTCTAAAGCTAGTGGAGGTGCTACTACTTCTATGAAAGATTTCCCAGAACACGCAAAACTGGGCGCACAAGATATTATTACTTTTGAAGATTACGACCAAGGTATGGCTTATGCCAAAGCAAAAAACCTTCCGGTTTTATTAGATTTTACAGGTTATGCTTGTATTAATTGTAGGAAAATGGAAGAGCGTGTGTGGAGTGAACCACAAGTATTAAGTAAACTGAAAAATGAAATGGTATTAATCTCTCTTTATGTAGATTCAAAAAAGAACTTACCAGAAAATGAACAGTATACTAGCGAAACCACCGGAAAACGAATACGCACCGTTGGTAATAAATGGAGTGATTTTCAAATACGAAAATATGGAGCCAATGCACAACCTTATTATATTATGTTGAATAATGAGGAGGAACGTTTAAACGAGCCGGTAGGCTATACGCCAGACGTTGAAGCGTACTCGGCTTGGTTGCAAAAAGGAATCACCAATTATAAAGAATAATTTACAGGTGATCGCAAGGTTAAGTAGATTGACTGTTAATTTCAAAACTTAGCTCATCTACATATAGAATTGCTTACTGTCGGTATAAATATTTCTACAGGTTCACTCGTTTGGTGAGCCTGTAATGTTTTATGATAGTTAGTTAAGTAATCTTTTTTATTTTCGGTGACCGCATAGTTAAAAATTACCAATGGGTTGTAAGCACTCTTCAAGTGAAGTTTTCAACAATACCACTTTCCTTTTTTATGTATTGAATCAATTCTGTATCGTATTTTATGATCACATTTGGTAGATTACCATTGCTGCGGAATCTTATTATTATTGGAAGAATATGCTAAAAAACCTAAAAATAATACGACGCTAGACCTTGTAAAATCACGTAATATTATTTTAATAGTTACTTGTCGTTTAGTGTAGAAATAGAATCTTTTGATGAAGAAGCTTTCTTTTCTAGTTCATCTTGTTGAATCTTAAATTGAGGCTTAACATAATTAGAGGTAGCTCTTCCTACATCATAATAACTTTGCAGTTGCAAGCCTTTTTTATACGGAATACTAATGGTATCTCTATCGGTAGCATTTCCATATTTTTCAATAATAAACGTATTTTTAGTTTGTTCTTTAAGAGGAACCCTGACATAGCTAATAGTGGCTGGTAACGTTTGCCAGTTTCGAGTATCAGCTTTTTCGGTAGCAGCACCTGCAATATCTGCACTTGCTTTTATAAGTTCTTCGGCATCATCACCCAATAATTGTTTGGCAATTGCTCCCAAACCTGCACTCGTTGCCTTTTTAGCTCCAACTCTTAAAGCAATATCTACAGCTTCACGCAACATTCTATCGTGAAGGGTTTGTCTGGCAATAGGATAAAAATCTTCTACCAATTCAAAAGATTTTTGCTGATTGTTAAATGTTATATGCGCGCCTTTGTAAAAGCTTTCGCGCTGAACGTATTTAGGAATAGCAATAGATGTAATACCCAAATTTGTCCCTGGTGGAATAGGAATAAAAATAGGGAAATCTGGATCGTCTACAGCAATAAAAGCTCCGTCAACAGCCGTGATTTGCGTTTGATCTTTTGCCGGCCCTAAACCATTTTCCCAGAAAATAATAGCTTCTGCAGGATGAGGTTGAATATCAGCATCCGTTAAATTAAATTGCTTTGTATAAGATTTGTATTCTTGCGTAAACCCTAATTGTTTAGAAGTTCTTACGAGGTCTTTTTGCAGTTGAAGCGGTAATGAAACTCCATAATATGAATTGTTATTTGCCGCATACAGTTCTTCGGCATTTCGGTAAGCAATAAATGCATTGTTAACATCACCAGTAGCTTCATATAAAAGTCCTTGTAAGATTTGTGCAAAAGCGTCTTCAGTGTATTTATTTTTATTCTTTTTGTATTTTTGGTTAAGTTGTTGCAGCTTAATATTTATACGTTTAGCTTCAACTAAAGCTTCGTTAGGCATTCCCAATTGAAAATAATTGAGCGCCATATAATAATGAATCATCACCTTCTCAAAATCTTCACCTTTGTAAGGTGCCGCCATGGGATTGGTGAGTTTTGCGGCAATCGCTTGACCAGCATTTGTTTTAATATTATCATCGATTAAAACATAGGCCTGCTCGAAGAGCTGATTACTTTCTTTAAATTTACCATTCATATGTTCTACTTTACCTTTTTCCATGAGGTAGAGCAGGTGGTTTCTTTTTTTAGAAAGAAATTTATTGTCTTCTATTAAGGTGACGGCTTTAGTGAAATTTCTATGGTAAACTTCATTCTGAAATTCAAGAGAGCGATCATTATAAGTAATTCCGCAAGAATTTAGTAAGCATACAAAAACTCCTACGGAAATACTTTTTAACCAAAATTTGGTTGGTATAGGCATAAATGAATTTACTTAGTTAACCAGCTTTTTAATTTTTTTATCACCAATCCAAACTTTCTCGTTGGTTTCTAAATTGGTTAACTCTAAATCTACTTGGTAATAAATAGCTTTGTCTTTTTTGTATTGATCTACAATTGAATTAACAGTTCCTTGCAGCATAAAATCTGCTCCCTGCTCTAATCCAAATTTTTTCATACTTGAAGCAGAAGAATAGTTTTGTTGGTCTGCACGTTCCGCTCTAATCTCTTCACGCATAGGTCCGGCTTGTACTAGACGCATTTTACTACTATTGATAATGGCTTTTTCAATATCTTTTGAAAAGGTTTCTGTAGCGATATGTTCGTGAGATTTATTAGTAATCATGCCAACAATAAGTACGGGAGCTTCACCGCCATTTTGCGAGATAAAAGAATTATGCCAAGGGTGAGCCATCATTTCGCTAGTGATTTCTTCCGCAGTTAATCGAGAATCGGTATCGTTCCATCTACCACTAAGATCGGTTACGGTATCTTCACTCACACGAGTAACTTTTTGACCACAACTTATTACAGTAATAGAAATTAAAAATAGAATAGCGTAAAGTGAAAAATGTTTTTTCATAGTATTTTTTGATTAATGATTTAAACACTTCTAAAGTAATTAATATTTTATAAAAATTAAGGACTAAAATTTATTTTTAAATAGTTGATATATAGTTTTTTATTGATTTATTGGTAATTCTGAAGATTTTTTCTGAATTGAATTTGTACTATATTTAAGCGATTTTTAAAAATAAATTGAATGAACATCCACTTAAAAAATTTAATCCTACTAATAATCACATTTTTTTCACTTCAAATTGTTGCGCAAAGCGATTATAAAGTTAAAGAACATTATACCAAGCAAGCGGTAGATATAGAAATGCGTGACGGTATTAAATTACATACGACCATATACTCACCAAAAGACACCTCGAAAAAATATCCTATATTAATGCAGAGAACACCATATAGTTCTAAACCTTACGGTAAAGAAGAGTTTCGCTCTAAAATAGGTCCTAATCAATTTTTAATGAAAGAAGGTAATATTATCGTTTACCAAGATGTTCGTGGACGTTGGATGAGTGAAGGCGATTACGATAATATGCGACCTTATATACCAAATAAAAAAGGAAAAGAGATCGACGAAGCCAGCGATACTTACGATACCATCGAATGGTTAATTAATAATGTCGAAAACAATAACGGTAATGTAGGTACTTGGGGAATTTCTTATCCTGGTTTTTACACTTCTTATTCGTTATTATCGGGACATCCTGCCTTAAAAGCAGCTTCACCACAAGCTAGTATTTCTGATTTCTTTTTCGATGATTTTCATCATAATGGCGCTTATTTATTGAGTTACTTTATGGCAACCGCCTTATTTGGAAATCAAACCCAAGCACCAACCACAGAGTCTTGGTATACTTTTCCTAAACTTCCTAGTAAAGATCAATACCAATTTTTTTTAGATCATACACCAATTAACCAATTAGATGAATACTATCTCGATAATTTTTTCTGGGATCAGTTGAGTGATCATCCTAGTTACGATAAGTTTTGGCAAGACCGCGGACTCATTCAGCATTTAAAAGAAACGAATATTAAAACAGCCGTGATGTATGTAGGTGGTTTTTTTGATGCTGAAGATTTATACGGTCCATTCCAGAGCTACAAAGCTATTGAAGAAAATAGCAATAATTACAATACCATAGTCTATGGGCCTTGGAGTCACGGAGACTGGGCAGGAAGTAAAAAACGTCAAGCGGTAGGAAATGTTTATTTTGGAGACGATATTTCAGAAAATTATCAGCGTGATGTGGAGACCAAGTTCTTTAATTATTTTTTGAAAGAAGAAGGAAAACCTAAGAATTCACCATTATCAGAAGCGATGATGTTTGATACCGGAAGCCACGAGTGGACTTCTTTTGAGGCATGGCCACCGAAGGCAGTAAAAAAGAAAACTTATTACTTAGGCGATCATCAACAGCTAAAATCGTTACCTAATAAAGCTTACGAAAATAAATTTATAAGTGATCCTCAGAAACCGGTTCCGTATTCAGAAGATATAAAAATTGTATTTACCCCTAGAAAATACATGACCGACGATCAACGTTTTGCAGCAAGAAGACCCGATGTATTGGTTTATGAAACAGAAGTTTTAGAAAACGATATGACGATGGCAGGAGAAATTGAAGCGAAATTAAATGTTGCCACCACCGGAACCGATGCCGATTGGGTGGTGAAAGTGATCGATGTTTATCCTGCAGATGCTCAAGATACCGAAGAAGTACAAGATCATTTAAAAATGTCTAATTACCACATGATGGTGAGAAGTGAAGTTTTACCAGCAAGATTTAGAAATAGTTTTGAGAAAGCTGAAGCTAGTATTCCTAATCAGAAAACAGCTATCGATTTTACATTACAAGGCATTTATCATACCTTTAAAAAAGGACATAAAATTCAAATTCAGGTGCAGAGTACTTGGTTCCCTTTAATCAATTTAAATCCACAAACTTTTGTGCCCAATATATTTGAAGCTGAAAAAACAGATTATAAAAAGCAAACACATACTGTTTATGGTGATTCTTCTATAGAATTTATGATGTTAGAAAAATAAAACTAGATGAAATTAAAGTTGAAAGATATATTGATTTTAGCTGTTTTTGGGCTTCTTCTTTCTTGTAAAGATAAGCCTAAGAAAAGTGAAATGAATAAAGCTGAAATAGAACAAGAAGCCGAACAGCTACATACATTTTTTAAAAAGACCTACGAAGAAGATTTAGCAGATTCTCCTATGATGCAAACGCAAATAGGCTTAAAAACTAATTATGGAAAATGGGATGATTTTTCACACACTAAATACCCTAAAGATTTAGAAAAAGCAAAAATAAGGTTAGCTTACATGAATGATAGTATTAATACCAATGCGCTTTCAGCTGCAGATCAACTAAGCTATCAATTGATGAAAGGAGAACTCCAGCATCAAATAGATGATTATCAGTATAGATTTTATAACTACCCAATTAATCAGATGGGAGGTTACCATACAAGTTTGCCAGCTTTTCTTATTAATCAGCACCAAGTAGATTCTGTAATTGATGCCATTGCTTATATTGAAAGATTAAACGGATTAAAAAAAGTTTTTGAAGATGTGATTAATACGATGCAAATACGAGAGAAAAACGGAATTTTACCTCCAAAATTTGTATTTACGAAAGTCTTAGAAGATGCTAAAAATGTAATTACTGGAAAACCTTTTAGTAATTCTAAAGAAAATAGCGTCTTGTTGCAAGATTTTTCAGATAAAATTGAAGAATTATCAATTCCTAAAAAAAGAAAGCAAGAATTATTAGTTCAAGCAAAATTAGTCTTGCTTGAAAAGGTAAAACCTGCTTACCAAAATTTAATCAACACCTTAGAAGATGAAGATCAACGAGCTACTTCAGATCATGGAGTTTGGAAGTTTCCTAAAGGAAAAGAATACTATCAAAATCGCTTAAATCGATATACCACGACCAACTATTCAGCAGACAAAATACATGCTATTGGGTTAGAAGAAGTCGCTCGCATTCATAACGAAATGAAAGCGATTATGCAGCAGGTTAATTTTAAAGGATCTTTAAAAGATTTTTTTAAATTTATGCAAGAAAATCCCCAGTTTTACTACGAACAAAATGAAGAAGGAAAAGCTGCTTATTTGAATAAAGCAACATCAATTATTGATGAGATGCGTTCTCATTTAGATGAACTTTTTATTACAAAACCTACCGCTAAATTGGTGGTAAAACCCGTAGAAGCATTTCGAGAGAAAAGTACGGGCTTAGCATTTTATCAACGACCAGCACTAGACGGTTCTCGACCAGGTACTTATTATGTGAATTTATATGATATGAAAGCCGCTTCTAAATATCAAATGGAAGCTTTAGCTTATCACGAGGGGATTCCTGGGCATCATATGCAAATTGCGATTGCCCAAGAATTAGATAGTATTCCTGAGTTTAGAAAACATTTATTTTATGGAGCCTATATTGAAGGTTGGGGGTTGTATAGTGAGCTTTTACCTAAAGAAATAGGATACTATAAAGACCCTTATTCAGATTTTGGTCGGTTAACTGCAGAATTATGGAGAGCTTGCCGTTTAGTAGTAGATACGGGCATTCATGCTAAAAAATGGACACGAGAGCGAGCTATTCAATACTATAAAGACAATACACCAAATGCCGAAAGTGATTGTATTAAAATGGTAGATAGGCATATTGTATTGCCTGGACAGGCCACTTCTTACAAAATCGGGATGATTAAAATTTTAAATTTACGAGCTAAAGCTAAAAAAGCTTTAGGAGAAGATTTTGATATTCGAGAATTTCATGAAGTTGTTTTAACCAATGGTGTATTACCTTTAAATATATTAGAAACTTTAATAGAAGATTATATCGAACGTAAGAAAGCTGATACTTTTTAATTTTTTGAGTATTACAAATAAAAAAGAGAAGCTTATTATAATAAGCTTCTCTTTTTTTATAAATTATAAATTTTATTTAGGAGACCAAATACTATAAGAATTTGGAGGAGCTTGAACTTTAATCCAACCATTAGGTTGTGTATATGGCTCCCAATTAGAATTTCCTGTATAATCTTTGATTAGGGTTCCGTTCCAATTGGTTTGGACCCAACGTTCTTTCCAATTATTACTATTGTTAAGGTAAACTATTAAACCTGGAGAACCATTTCTTCGAGCAATATATTCATCTTGATCTACATGTAGAATATCGGTCGTCCCGCTAGCTTTTTTGTTATGTATCCATATTAAATTATTCAATTTATCTTTGTCTAACCATTCTTCATAATCTTGATAGAATATACAAGGATAACCTTCGTGAGTTAAAATGTAAGCATAGGCAAGTATTTTGCCAGCTAAAATTTCGTTGGTATCGTGATTACTCACAAAAGTTACTGCTCGCATCGGATTTCTTTTCCATAACATGTCGTCCTGTAAATATGTAAGATCATTTCCATCAAAAGCATCTTTCATTTTATAATAACATGCAAAATCAAAAGCGGAAGCTTGTGCTTTATGAGTCCAGTTCTCTAATAGGTTTACATTAGCATCCCAGTATTCTCCAACAGCAAACCCACTAACTTCATCTATCCAGGCATTGACTACCCAAGGTTTATAACCTTTTACATAATCGAAACGCCACCCATCAACTCCTAAGGTGTTTTTATAATACTTAGCGACAGAATAAGGCTGTTTCCATAACCAATCTTGTACGTAACTTTTATCGTGACATAAATCTGGATAACCACCAAATACACCCGAATCGTTAGAGTGGTTATCATTAGGATGAAAGTCTGTTGAAGAGCGCTGAAATAATCCTGAAGCGGGATTAAAATCTGTATAAGTATCTGTACCTGTATAAATATTGCTTTCTAAATCGCCACCACTATTATGATTAATCACAATATCAGCAATAACAGCTACATTATGGTTATGTGCATTTTTTATGAGGGATTCTAATTCTTGTCTCGCTCCAAATCTGGTCTCGGTAGATCCCATTTGATCATAGTCTCCAAAATCAAAATAATCGAAGGGGTCATAACTCATAGAAAAAGGACCATTTTGAGCTTTCGATATAGGTGGTAACCAAATAGCATCAATCCCGGCATTACTCCAGTACTCTAATTTAGTAGATATGGTATTCCACCAAGTACCGCCAGCAGGAACATCCCAATAAAAAGCTTGCATCATAACTTTAGAACCTGTGTTTATAGTCAATGATAAATCTGTTGCTTGGGATTGATTTTTTTCTTTTACTGATGAATTTTCAAAAGCATTAGTACTACAACTTACATAAACAACAAGCAGTCCTATTAATAAAAATTTGTTCATAATAATTTAGTTTTAAAAGCTAAAAATTAGAGTAAATTAAGGGAGAAGCTTTTTTATTGATTAACATTAGCACTTAGTTTACTATTAATCTCTTTTGAACTCTATTTCCGTTTTGTTCTAATTGAAGAAGATATATTCCTTGAGTTAAACGTGAGACATTAATCGCTTGGTTAGGACGAATGTTCTTTTTTATCAGAATTTGCTTTCCAGTAAGATCATAAATTTTTATTTTTTCTACTTGTTCAGATAAATAAATGTTTTCGCTAGTTGGGTTAGGGTAGAGAATAAGGTTGGAAGTTTTTAATATCTCATTATTTAAATTAGCTTCTTCATTACCGTAAATAAAATATTCACCTGGAGCTAATGAAATAGTAGCGTTCACATCAGTCACTTGGTAAGTATTATTATTCATTAAGTTATACCAAGTTCCTGTTTCTTGAAATTCTGGATTAATAGTTTGTGTAGTCACTCCAAAATTACCAGTAATTGTTACATATTTAATTTCGTTTCCAGTAGCATTAGAATTTTCTAAGTGAATGGATTTTAGTCCGTTATTATTGTTAACACTCATTTCAATACTTCCGGTTGCAAAGATTTCATGTGCTTTTTTTATGGCAATCATTTGTGCATAGGCATCATATAAATCGGTACGATCTATTTCGTTTAAAAAATTCCAACCGCTTGGTTTTTCAGAAAGTTTACAACTTTCGTCGTTAGGAATGGTACCATCTGTACAAGTAAAAATACTAGTGTCATAGCCTAATTCTCCAAACTGCCAGATCATTTTAGGACCTGGAACGGTAAAGAAAAAAGCACCAGCAGTTTCCATACGATCTAAAGCAGTAGAAAGATTGGTAGCATCGTAAGAACCATTGGCATTTCCGTAAGTTAAGTTTTTAAACATTAAACGCTCTTCGTCATGACTTTCCATAAAGCCTACGTTTCTTGGTGTTGAAAGCCCGATATTTTCATAAGAAATGTCTGCAAAATTTGAGTTAGCGTTCCACCCCATGGTGGCTTCGTTATATGGAGAGTTTTGTATGTTCCAGAACATAATACCTTTGCCTTCATCTAAACGGTAGTTTGCCCATTCAATTTCTTCATTTCTAGAAGTACCATTTCCTAAATGTTCAAAAATAATGATGAAATCTGAGTCTACAGCCCATTGTACATCGGCGTAGTCTTTTAAAACTTGCACACGATCTGCTTGATAACTATTGGTACATGCCTCATCACCATTACAATTTTGAGTGAAACCTTTAGTTAAATCCCAACGGTAACCATCAATATGAAATTCTTCAATCCAATATTTGGCAGTTTTATTTACGTAGTTTTGGGTAGCTATAGATTGATGGTTAAAATCATTAAATACATCATAACTATGAGTAGCTGATACATTAAAATAGGGGCTATCTGCAGCAACTATACCTGAAGTACAACCATCGCAATTGTTATACATTCTGTAAAGCGGACTTTGTCCTGTGGCGTGATTATAAACTACATCTAAAATTACCGCGATACCACGTGCATGACATTCATCTATAAATTCTTTAAACATTTCTGGGCTTCCATAATATTTATCTAAAGCCATATGAAAAGAAGGATTATAACCCCAACTTAAGTTTCCATCAAATTCTGAAACAGGCATCAACTCGATAGCATTAATCCCTAGGTTTTCAAGATAATCTAATTTGTTTTTTACTGCATTGAAGTTTTGAACATCATCAAAATCACGAATTAGTAATTCATAAATTATCAAATCTTCTTTTGCTGGTGGTGTAAAACTGGTGTTTTGCCAAATATATGATGGAGCACTTTTTCTAATCCAAGAAATAGCTTCGGTAGTCATTCCTGTTGGATATGACGGAATATTAGCAAAAGTATCGTCTGTTATAAAAGTATCGTCATAAGGAGATAAAATTAAAGTAGAGTAGGGGTCTGCAACATTAATTTGCGCATCGATTAAATATTGAAATAAAATATCGTCTTCAGTTTGGTTTAAATTATTTATAGTAATCCAATATTTTTCTTGAGCAGGATCGTAATTCATTAAATAATCGTTATCGATATTCCAATTATTAAAGTTTCCTATCACATGTACAAAATCTTTATTGGGAGCGTATAATACTAAAGTTGCTGTATTGGGAGTATTAGGGTTGAAATTTATCCCATCTTCCATCCCGGCAGGAATGGCAATTTGAGTTGGGGTTGGAGTAATAATTGCTTGAAAAGTTGCTGTTAAGGTAGTCGATGTAGAAGGGTCTGTGGCAATTAATTCAAAATTAGTATCTTGATTTAGTGTATAATTATAGGTATACAATTGCTGATTGTTTTGTGTGTATACTTGTACCATTTGCAAATAACTCAAAATTAGCATTTACTGCTGTTGAAGCATCTATTGTTAATGTACTTCCGCTATTTAAAATACTCACATTATTGGTTGGACTATTTAGATTGAATTGAAAAATACCAACTTCAGTAATATGGTCTTGTGTTTTCTTATCTCCTGAACCATCTTTAGCTTTGGCTAACATTCCTATACTTCCGATGTTAGAATTGCCATATAGATCTTGTGGAATAAACGTGAATGAGTAAGTCCCGTCACCATTGTCGGTAAATTTCTGGGCATCGTTAGAGTTTCCCCAAGTTCCGTTAGTTGGAGAGTCTTGTGTATTTTGGTCGTTTAGATCGTAAAACCAAGTCCACAGGTATAAATCTGAAACGCCCCATTGGGATAAATCGATGTTAGTAACAGTAAGGGTTACTTGATCATCTGGGTTGAAATGAGTTGGATTAATTGTAAAATTTACATTTTGTTGCTGTGCAATGCAGAGATTAGAAAATAGTATGAAAACAAATATGAAGAATTTTTTCATAATAAAGGTATTTAAGTTTAGCTATTGGTTTACCTCATCGATAGTATAATGAGAAGTTTTTTAATGTAAAAAACCCTGAATACGCAGGAATAACTGTATGAGAACAATTTTGTGTATTCAGGGTTTTATAAAATAGTTAAGGGTATTAATTTATTTGCCTTAACTTGAAATTATTCAATAGAATAGGTATTGTTATTAAAGTCTACAATAATGGTGTAAGTGCCCGCAGAAACAGTAATATTATCTCCACCTTCAATAAGTTCACCATTTGTGCCACCAAAATCGCCACCCCAAGTATTGTTAAATCTAAATTTAATTTCACCATCTGTAAGGTTAATGTTTTCAACTCTCCAGACTTTATTAACACCATCATATTTTAATTGAATATCTGGACCATCCCAACCGTTTGGAGTTGCAGAACCTACAATACCCCAAGAATATTCTTCTAAGTTATAGGTTAATTCATTTAAATTAATATTAATCTTGTAAGTGCCTGCAGAAACTGCAATATTATCTCCACCAGCAACTAATTGACCATCACTACCTCCGTAGTTATTAGCCCAATCATTATTTTCTCTAAATTTAATTTCTCCGTCTGTTAATGTTGTATAGGCTACGTATTCTTGATTGTCTACACCATTTTGATTGGTTTTCCAAAAAGAAGCATCTGGACCATCCCAACCATTAGGTGCAGCAGAACCTACGATTCCCCAAGTAGTACTTAAGTCTATAAATGGTTCATAAGTAGTTACTGTTAACCTAACAGGAGTAGAGAATTTAACAGCATTTGTATTAGAGCTTCCTAAATAAGATTTTATTCTAATTAAGATTGTCTCTGTAGTGTTTTGTGCTAAACCAACTTCAGCTAGCTTAGTGTTAAAATCACTTGTAGTTAATTGAAATGATGTATTCTTTAGTTCTTCTGCTAATTTAATAACTTCTGAAAAGTTATTTGATTCAGTAGAGAGTTCTACTTGATAATTAATTGGAGTGTTTACCTTAAAATTTGCTTCTTCCCATTCTAGATTTAGAGCCTCATCTTCAGCGTTTTCTTGTAATAAAATTAAAGATGTATCTTCTGATGGAGTTGTAATACCAAAACTTTCTGCTTGAGTATCGATAATTGTAATATCATCATCTGAGCAAGAAACAAAACCCAGACAGCTAATTAATAAATAGATATAAAAATTTTTCATGATCTTCAATTTTTTGGTTAATTAATAACCTGTGTTTTGTGTAAGGTTTTCATTAGTTAAAATGATATTACTTGGGATAGGGAAAATAGTTTTATAAGCTTCTACGCCTGTACCACTTTGAATATCTCCTTTAAAAGGCCATAGATAGGTATTGGTGGTAAATAGTTGGTATCTTATTAAGTCTGTTCTTCGTTGACCTTCCCAGTAGAGTTCTCTGGCTCTTTCATCGATAATAAAATCTAATGTTAAATCGCTACTACTTATATTTCCGTTAGATGAACCACCAAAAGCTCTTTCTCTTAATTCGTTGATGTAAGCTGTAGCCGTTTGTAGATCGCCGCCAGATCCTCCTCTTAATACCGCTTCAGCATAATTTAGATAGATTTCTGCTAATCTAATTATGGGTAAATCTGTATCTGCAAAATCACCACCTTGATCACTACCGGCATCACCATTAGAATCTATATTAGTGAATTTGGTAACTGCATAACCGTCAGAAAATGTATTAGCTATGGTGTTGATTTCTAAGTTTTGATCTTGAGTATAAAACATAGCTCGATTATCTTCCCAAGCAATAGGATCTCCATTTTCTGAATTGCTTATAGCATAATCAAATTTATTAACCAATGCCTTGGTTGTTCTTAAACCTTCCCATCCGCCATTAATACCATATAAAGAAGGGTCCATAGAACCACCAATCGCAGCGTGAATTAAAAAAGAAGTTCCTCCGTAGGTTCTGGAACTATTTCCATCAAAATTTAGGGTAAAAATAAATTCTTCTTGCGCTCCGTTTGCATCGTTATCTGCTAAGAATAAATCATCATAAGCATTTCCGTTACCATTAGCATCTGTAGTATGTATGGAATAGGTTGAATTAATAGTTTTTTTGGCATACGTTACAGCATCGGTATAACGATTTTCTCCAGTCCATACTTCTGCGTTGAGATATAATTTTGATAACAATGCCCAAGCAGCTACACGATCTACACGGCCATATTCATTAGTGCCGCTTTCTTTTAATCTTTCTTGAATTTCTAGAAGTTCACTTTCTACAAAATTAAACAACTCTGTTCTTGTACTTTGTTCTGGAAGCGAAGTAGAAACTTTTGTTGAAAGTGGAACATTTGCATAAAAATCAATTAGGTTATAATAGGTGAAAGCTCTTAAAAATCTAGCCTCTGCTATATAAAATTCAACTTCAGCATCAGTTAATGATTGTGAATTTTCTATAAATGAGTTACAAAATGAAACTTCTTGACCTAAACGAAAATACATAGCTGTTATAAAATCATTTGAAGCTCCCCAACTTAGAGCATGAAGATTAGGTAATCCAGGATCTCCCCATCCTACTACTGCATTATCTGTAGTTAACTCATTTAAATTAAATAACATTCTAGAATATTGAGAAGTACCTTCATCTATGCCTGTTATATCGGGTTGCCCTGTAGCTCCCTGTTGTCCAGTAAGTGCTAAACTAGCATAAAGTTTGGCTAACGCTCCTTTTGCTTCTGTAGCATTTACAAAAACATCAGTTTCTGTAAAACTATCTGGATCTATTGGTTTTTGATCTAAATCATCGTGGCATGAAATAAGTAATAATGCCGGTATAATTAATATTAGTTTATTGATATAGTTCATTTTCATTTTTTAAAAGTTTAAGTTAAATCCAATTGTATATAATCTTGGTCTAGGGTAGAAGTTATTATCTATACCTTGGTTAATTTCAGGATCAAGACCATCATAATCTGTAATAGTTACTATATTTTGAGCTGAACCATAAACTCTTAAGTTACTGTCTTCACTAAAAATTTTAGAGATAGTATAACCTAAAGTGATATTGTCTAATTTAAAGAAAGAAGCATCTTGTACATAGTAGTCACTTTTTAGGTTAGTATTGGTAATATTCTGAAAACCTGAATTGAAAGTATCTGCATGAAGGTTACTTAAAATACCATTTTCTGTAGCTTTGATTTGATATGATTTTGCAGAAGCCATATTACTATAGTTATAATTACCTAAACTCGCTCTAGAAACAATTGCTAAATCCCAATTTTTATAGTTAAGGTTAGTGTTAAGACCCATAGTAATGTCTGGGTATGGATTTTCATCTAAATATTTATCATCATCATTAATTACACCATCGGCGTTTCTATCAACATAAGCTCCTTCAATTGGTTTACCGGCTTCATCATAGATTTGCTCATAGACATAGTAACTAAAAGGAGACTCTCCTTCTCTATGCAATTGAATATTGTTACCAGTACCTCCAGAAATACCACCCACAGGTATGTCACTTGGTAAATTAGTAATTTCATTATCGTTAAAAGCAACGTTATAGCCTACCCTCCAAGTGAAATTCTCTGTTTGTATAGGAATTAAATTTAATTCAAACTCTATTCCTTTGTTTTCCATATCTCCAATATTCTTATTTATAGAACTTGCGAAGTTTGTGAACGGTGATACAGTAACGAAGCTAATTAAGTCTTCTGTTTTATTTAAATATGCGTTAACCGATCCGGAAATTCTATTATTAAATAGTGCATAATCTAAGCCTACATTTAAAGTTTTACCAATTTCCCATTTTAAATTCTCATTAATACCCTCTGGTCTATAAGTTTGGTAAAATGTATTTCCAAATTGATAATTAGCGTTAGTTCTACTTCTTTGATAGCGAGTTAAGAAATTATAATCGGTAAGCCCATTTACGTTACCAATTTGACCATAACCAACTCTTAATTTAAGTTGATCAATGGTTTCTGATTTAAAAAAATCTTCATTATTAATATTCCAAGCTAAAGCAGCTGAAGGGAAATACCCCCACTGATCATCTGGGTTCAATTTAGAAGAAGCATCTGCTCTTAAAGAAGCCGTTACTAAATAACGATCATCAAAATTATAGTTTAAACGACCAAAGTAAGAAAGCAACACACTTTTCCATTTATCTATAAATTCATATTCGTTTCCTTCTTTCTTAGCTTCACTATCATAGCTATAATTATCATTTTCAAAACTTTGATAAGAATAACCCGCTACTGCTGTGATTGAGTGCTCTTCAATATCTTTAGTATACGTTAAATAAGAATCAAAAAGTTTATTGGTAGATCTATTAATGAAATTAGAGTTAGAGCCATTCCAGTCTAATTGGGATGATGGCATATCTTGTGATACAAATGTTCTTCCGTGGCTATTTGTTTTATCTAAACCAACATTAATAGTAGCTGTGATAGCAGGAAAAAAATGTAATTTATAATCAACTTTAGCATTTCCAATAAATCTTCTTACTTCAGCAGTATCATCTTTTTCCTGTAATAAAGCTACTGGGTTGGTAGGTGCTAAATTGTATTGAGAATATCGATCTTCTGATTCGCTATAAGTTAGCCAAGTATAGTATCTTGAGTATGGAGAAGAAGGGGCATAGACAGCTTGTGTAGGATCAAAGTCTACAGCGCTACCAATAGCATCACGATTGCCAAAAGTATTTTCTGTATACATACCTCTTCCGTTTAATTCTACCTTTAGATGACCTTCAAAAAAACTAGGTTTTAAGTTTAACGACCCCGTTGTTCTTGTAAAATTATCATTTTGTAATATACCGTCTTGATCTGTGTAACCTAAAGAAGCTCTCACGGGCATAAAACCACCAATATTTCCAGTAGTACTAAAATTGTGTTCTTTCCCAAATGCGTCTCTATATATTAAATCTTGCCAGTTAGTATTAGCAGATCCAAGTCTAGATATAGCATCTTCATTTCCTACTTCATTTACTAAAGTTCTAAACTGATCTCCATTTAAAACATCTACATAATTAGATGGAGAATATAAAGTGGTAGCGGTTGAATAATTAAACTTAAAATCTAAACCTTTTCCTTTTTTGGTAGTAATTATAATCACACCATTAGCAGCTCTAGACCCATAGATAGCTGTAGCAGAAGCGTCTTTTAACACGGTCATACTTTCAATATCGTTAGGGTTAATAAAGTCTAATGGATTTCTAGAACCTCCCACAGCATCGTTTGAAATAGGAAGACCATCAATTACATATAGCGGACTATTTTGTAAGCTTAAAGACCCCAAACCTCTAATAGTAATGCTGCTCCCTTCTCCTGGAGCACCTCCTCCAGAGGTTACATTTACACCAGCAACTTTACCTGTAATTAATTGGCTAGCGGTATTCATTTGGCCTTTATTAAAATCTTCAGTGGTAATTTGATTAACTGCTCCAGTTAAATCTTTTTTAGCTGCAGATCCATAACCGACAACAACAACTTCGTCAAGAGTTGATGAATCTGTTTCTAGAGAAACATCGATTACTTCTTGATTTACGAAAACGATTTCTTTTGTAGAAAAGCCAATATAGGAATAAACAAGCGTATCATTTTTTTGAAGCTTTTCAATTGTATAATTCCCATCAAAATCTGTTACAGCACCTTTATTGGTGTTTTTAATAATAATATTTACACCAGGAATAGGCATTCCAGTAGTTTCAGTTACAGTACCACTAACTGAATCCTGAGCTAAAACGTTTGCAGGAACAGCAAATAGTAATAAAAGTAACCCTTTGTATAATGTTCTCATAGATTATTGAATAATAGTTTTAAATTTGTGTTTGTAACTTATATTTTCATTTTCCAATGTTAAAAATATGTAAATTTAATGTGATAACTAGGGAGTGAAATTTAATAAACACCAACTCTAACGTTTTCGTGTTGAAAACTTCTTAAAATTTAACATATTAAAAAAAAATCTATTTAATTTTTAAGAATATTAGATTTTTAAACTATTAAAATGAGTATATATTAATAAATTATGAAAAGGAAAATTACCTTAAAGCAAATTGCAAAGGAGTTAGATGTCTCTGTATCAACTGTTTCTAAAGCTTTAAAAGATAGTCGTGAGATTAGTATTGATACAAAAGATAAAGTCAAAGCATTTGCTAAATTGTATAATTATAAACCTAATAATATTGCATTAAGCTTAAAAAACAGAAAAACAAAAACAATAGGTATTATTATTCCAGAAATTGTGCATTATTTTTTCACTACCGTAATTCAAGGGATTGAGCACGTAGCTAATGAAAAAGGTTACAATGTTATAATATGTTTATCTAATAATTCTTTTGATAAAGAGGTTTTGAATTTAGAGTTTCTAGCTAATGGGAGCACAGATGGTTTTATTTTGTCTGTGGCTAAAGAAACACAACAAAAAGAGGATTATCACCATATAAATGAAGTGATTAGCCAAGGCATGCCTGTGGTTATGTTTGATCGTGTGATTGATGAAGTGATTTGTGATAAAGTTATTATAAGTGACAAGCATGGAGCGTTTGAGGCTGTTCAGTATTTAATAGATCAATCTTGTAAAAAAATAGCATTAATTTCTACCGTAGACTATGTGAGTGTTGGTAAGTTAAGAACAGAAGGTTACCAAGAGGCGTTAATAACCAACGATATACCAATAAATCCAGAATTAATTTTAAAAATCGAGGATGTAGATCATTCAGAAGAAAGAATTGAAGCTTTTTTTAGTGATAAAGATATAGATGCTGTTTTTGCGGTAAATGAAAAGTTTGCAGTTAATGCTATTAAAGCACTTACTAAATTGGGTAAAAAAATTCCAGATGATATTTCTGTGATCGGTTTTACCGACGGAGTAGTGTCAAAAAGTTTTATTCCAAGTCTCTCTACTGTTAACCAACACGGAGAAGAAATGGGGGCTAAGGCTGCTAGTTTGCTAATTGACAGATTAGAAGATAAAGTTCACGAGCAAAGCTTTCAAACTACTGTATTAAATACAAGTTTAATTATTCGAGATTCAGTGAAGAGAAAAACAGATTCATTGTAAATCGATAATTTAAGTTTTAGAAATTTACATTCTGTATTTAATATATATTCTATATATTTGTACGATAATTATCATTACTTATATTTTCACTTTCCACCTAAAGTAATGATAAGTCATAGTGCTTATCGTATTATTAATAAATAAGTTACGATATGCAAAAGCGCAAGCTAAGTTTCTGGGAAATTTGGAACATGAGTTTCGGTTTCTTAGGAATACAATTTGGGTTCGCACTTCAAAATGCCAATACCTCAAGAATTTTTGAAACACTTGGAGCGAGTGTAGAAAACATACCTATATTATGGATTGCTGCGCCAGTTACGGGGTTAGTAATACAACCTATTATTGGTTATTTTTCTGATAAAACATGGACTAAACTAGGAAGAAGGAAACCTTTTTTTTTAATTGGAGCTATTCTTTCATCTATCTGTCTATTTTTAATGCCCAATTCTCCTACACTTTGGATTGCAGCAGGTACACTATGGATTATGGATGCTTCCATTAATATTTCTATGGAGCCTTTTCGAGCCTTTGTTGGAGACAATTTAGACGAAGAGCAGCGCACACAAGGCTTTGCTATGCAAAGTTTTTTTATAGGTTTAGGAGCTGTTTTAGGTTCTTTATTGCCCTATTTATTTGCTAATGTTTTTGGCATTTCAAATACAGCACCAGAAGGTATCATTCCAGATTCTGTAAAATGGTCATTTTATGTTGGTGGCGTTGTTTTTATCTCGGCAGTATTATGGACGGTTTTTAATTCAAAAGAATATTCTCCAGAAGAGCTTGCAGCCATAGAAGCTAGAGATAAAGAAAAGCAGCCAGAAAGGATAGAAGTTGTTGATAAATCTAAAAATATTGCCAAACAATTAAGAGTTGGTTTTATCATGTTTCTAGTAGGGGCTATTATTTCTTATATCATTTATGTTAATGAGCTAACAAAAGAATTATATATTTTGTTTATTGGGTTAATCATAGTTGGTTTATTATTTATATCAGTCGCCTTATTAAGAAAGAGAAACTTTAGAAACGGTTATACCATTATTGTTACCGATATGTTAAACATGCCTCAAGCAATGAAACAATTGGCTTGGGTTCAATTCTTTTCTTGGTTTGCTCTTTTCAGTATGTGGATTTATACTACTCAAGCCGTGACAGGTCACATTTTTAATACCACAGATACCACTTCTAAATTATATAATGATGCAGCAGATTGGGTTCCTGTAATGTTTACCGTTTATAATGGTGTTGCCGCTGCAGTAGCCTTTTTACTTCCTTTAATAGCGAAAAAAACAAGCAATAAAATAACACACATGTTAGCCTTGTTTGTGGGAGGGATAAGCTTGATTTCTATTTATTTCTTAACGAGTAAAATTCAACTTTTATTTGCAATGATAGGAGTAGGAGTGGCTTGGGCAAGTATTTTGTCTATTCCTTATGCTATGCTTTCTAACAGCTTGCCAGCATCCAAAATGGGATATTATATGGGCGTTTTTAATTTCTTTGTTGTGCTCCCACAAATTGTAGCTGCTACGATCTTAGGCTTTATTGTAAAAGAATTATTTAATAACGAACCTGTATATGCATTAATTGTTGGTGGCTTTGTAATGATCTTATCAGGATTACTCACTCTAAGAGTAAAAACAAAACAAAAACTTATAATTGATGAAAATTAACACTAAAGCATTTATTTTCGATTTGGATGGTGTGATTGTAGACACGGCTAAATTTCATTTTCAAGCCTGGAAACGTTTAGCAAATGATCTTGGAATTGATTTTAATCACGAACAAAACGAGCAATTAAAAGGAGTAAGTAGAGTGAATTCCCTAAAAAAGATACTAGAGTGGGGTAATACTTCTGTTTCAGAAAAAAAATTTGTTCAACTAATGGATAAAAAGAATAAAGATTACCTCACCTATGTAGATGCAATGGATGAATCTGAAATTCTTCCGCAGGTAAAAGAAAAATTACAATTATTAAAAGATAATAATATTCCTATCGCGCTGGGTTCTGCTAGTAAAAATGCACGTAGGATTTTAGATAAAATAAATTTAACTCCGTTTTTCGACGAGATAGTCGATGGTACCAATGTGACCAAAGCCAAACCAAACCCAGAAGTTTTCTTGGTCGGGGCCGAAAAACTAGGAGCAAAACCAAAAGATTGTGTGGTGTTTGAAGACTCGATTGCAGGTATTCAAGCGGCTAATCATGCACAAATGACGAGTATTGGTATTGGTGAAAAAACGGTTTTACACGAAGCCAATCATACCTTTCAAGATTTCACAGAGATAAGCGACGAATTTTTAATCAAGTTAGCAAGAATTTAAACAAATGAATCAAGATTATATACAACCTGCAGACTGGTCTATTATTGAGAAAGGTTTCGATATCGACCGTGTTAAATCTTCAGAAAGTCTTTTTAGTTTAGGAAACGGGGCCATGGGGCAACGTAATAACTTTGAAGAATATTATTCTGGTCCAACCTTTCAAGGAAGTTATATTGGCGGTGTTTATTATCCCGATAAAACTCGTGTAGGCTGGTGGAAAAACGGGTATCCAGAATATTTTGCAAAAGTATTAAACTCGCCAAATTGGATTGGTATTGATGTGAAAATTAACGGAGAACAACTCGATCTTTTTACGTGTAATAAAGTAGAAAATTTTCAGCGGGAACTTAATATGAAAGAAGGTTGGTATCAACGTTCTTTTGTGGCAACAATGCCTAATGATATTCAAGTTGAAGTAAAAGCTACGCGTTTTCTTAGTTTAGTAAAAGATGAATTAGGAGTTATTAATTATGAGGTTAAACCATTAAATGCAGATGTTGAGGTAGAGTTTTCTCCATATTTAGATAGCGGGATCACCAATGAAGATACCAACTGGGAAGATCAATTTTGGGAAACTTTAGAAGTACAAGCAGAAAAAAATCGTGGTTTTATCACTTCAAAAACATTAAAAACAGAATTTCACGTATGTACTTTTATGCATACCGAGTTATTGCTGAATAATGAATTGCAAAATGTAGATTTTTCTACGGAAAAAGAAGCGCAGAAATTAACGTTTACTTACAACTTTTCAGTAAGTAAAGAAGAAAAAGTAACGCTGAAAAAATTAGGAGGTTACGTTAAGGGAATGAATCATTCTAATGAAAATCTCGTAGAAGCTACTCATAATCTTTTAAATGAAGTAGAAACATTTTCAGTGGAAGAATTATTGCAACAACAAGCCAATGCTTGGGCAGAGGTTTGGAACATGTCAGACATTACGATCGATGGCGATGTAAAAGCCCAGCAAGGAATCCGTTTCAATATTTTTCAGCTTAATCAGACGTATTCAGGTAAAGATGCCCGACTAAATATTGGTCCAAAAGGATTTACTGGTGAAAAATACGGAGGAAGTACTTATTGGGATACCGAGGCATATTGTCTTCCTTTTTATATGGCAACCAAAGATCAAGGAATTGCTAAAAATTTACTGGCTTATCGCTATAATCAATTAGATAAAGCTATAGAAAATGCAGAAAAATTAGGATTCACTAATGGTGCAGCGCTTTATCCAATGGTAACCATGAACGGAGAAGAAAGTCACAACGAATGGGAAATTACTTTTGAAGAGATTCACCGTAACGGAGCTATCGCTTACGCCATTTATAACTACCATCGTTTCACTGGCGATTATTCGTACATTCCAGAGAAAGGTTTAGAAGTATTAATAGCTATCGCTCGTTTTTGGCAACAAAGAGTGACTTTTTCAACTCAAAAAAGCAAATATGTAATTCTTGGCGTAACTGGACCTAATGAATACGAAAATAACGTCAATAATAACTGGTATACCAATTATATCGCTAAATGGTGTATTGATTATGCTTTAGAAAATATTGAAAAAATAAAAGCTGAATTTTCTTCTGATTACGAACGTATTTCAGCTAAAACAAATATTACTTCAGAAGAATTAGAAAAATGGAAAGCGGTTGCCGACAATATGTATTTTCCATATTCTGAAGAACATGGAGTTTATCTTCAACAAGATGGTTTCTTAGATAAAGAGCAAACTAAAGTTTCAGATTTAGATCAGCAATTACGACCTATTAACCAGTATTGGAGTTGGGATCGAATTTTAAGATCGCCATTTATTAAGCAAGCTGATACATTACAAGGTTTCTATTTTTTCGAAGAAGATTTCAGCAAAGAAGAATTAGAGAAGCATTTCGATTTTTATGAGCCATTTACTGTTCATGAGTCTTCGCTTTCGCCATGTGTTCATAGTATTCAGGCTGCTAAATTGGGAAGAATGGAGCAGGCTTACCAATTCTATCTAAGAACTTCTCGTTTAGATTTAGACGATTATAATAAAGAGGTTGAAGAAGGTTGTCATATTACTAGTATGGCGGGAACGTGGATGAGTATTGTAGAAGGTTTTGCAGGGATGCGTGTTCACGAAGATAAACTTTCTTTTACACCACAGCTTCCAAAAGAATGGAAAGGCTATTCCTTCAAAATCAATTTTAGAAATCAAATTTTAAAAGTCGAAGTTACCCAAGAAGAAACCAAGTTTACTTTAGATGGCGATGGATCGATGACGGTAACTTTAAACGATAAAGAAGTTGAAGTTAATTCAGCAGTAAAAATATAATTCAATAAAAACCAAAAACATGAAATATACATTTGCCCTTATTGGGATCTGGTTATTAAGTTTTTCAGGACTTGCTCAGGAGTTAATCTCTCCCAACCAAGATTTAAAAATGAAATTCTCTTTAGATGAAAACGGAACGCCAGTTTACCAATTATATTACAAGAACGAAGAAGTTATTAAGCCGAGTAAGTTAGGTTTAGAATTAAAAGATGATGATTTATCTTTAATGAATAGTTTTAAAATTGTAGATACTAACACCTCTACTTACGATAATACTTGGGAGCCAGTTTGGGGAGAACAAGCTGAAATTAGAAATCATTATAATGAATTAGCTGTAACTCTAAATCAGCCAGAAAAAGACCGTAAAATAATCATTCGTTTTAGAATGTTTAATGAAGGTTTAGGATTTAGGTATGAATTTCCAGAACAAAAAAACTTGGTGTATTTTGTGATTAAAGAAGAACATACACAATTTGCAATGACAGGAGATCATACCGCATTTTGGATTCCAGGAGATTACGATTCTCAAGAATACGATTATACAACTTCTAAATTATCTGAAATAAGCTCAAAATTTGACGGAGCACTTTCACATAACGAGTCTCAAGAGCAATTTTCTAAAACAGGAGTGCAAACTTCTTTAATGATGAAAACTGAAGATGGTTTATTTATCAATCTTCACGAAGCAGCATTAAAGGAATATTCATTGATGAATTTAAATCTGAATGAAAAAAACTTTGTTTTTGAATCTTGGCTAACTCCAGATGTTCTAGGAAATAAAGGTTTCTTGCAAGCTCCGAATACTTCTCCTTGGAGAACGATTATGGTAAGTGACGATGCGACCGATATTTTAGCTTCTAATATGACGCTGAATTTAAATGAACCCAATGTCATAGAAGATACTTCCTTCATTAAACCAATGAAATATGTAGGCGTCTGGTGGGAAATGATAACAGGAAAAAGCGCTTGGAATTATACAGACGATCTTCCTTCAGTTAAAGTTGGTGAAACAGATTTCACAAAAGCTAAACCCAACGGAAGACACGCCGCAAACACCGAACACGTAAAAGAATACATCGATTTTGCTTCAGAACATGGTTTTGACGGAGTTCTAGTAGAAGGTTGGAATCAAGGTTGGGAAGATTGGTACGGCCATTCTAAAGATTTTGTATTCGATTTCGTTACTCCTTATCCAGATTTTGATGTGGAAGAAATTCACGATTACGCAGCCTCAAAAAATGTGAAGATGATTATGCATCATGAAACATCGGGAGCTATTCGTAATTACGAACGCCATATGGATAGTGCTTATGCATTTATGAATAAATATGATTATCCAGCAGTGAAAAGTGGTTATGTTGGTAATATTATTCCAAGAGGAGAGCATCATTATGGTCAGTGGGCCATCAATCATTTTTTATATGCGGTAAAAAAAGCGGCAGATTATAAAGTGATGGTAAACGCACACGAAGCTGTACGACCTACAGGATTAAGAAGAACTTATCCTAATTTAATAGCAAATGAATCTGCTAGAGGAACCGAGTTTCAGGCATTTGGAGGTAACAAACCAAATCACGTTACTATTTTACCCTTTACACGTTTAATAGGTGGTCCTATGGATTATACGCCTGGTATTTTCGAAATGGATATTAGTAAATTGAATCCAGATAATAATTCACATGTAAATTCAACAATAGCTAATCAATTAGCTTTATATGTGACGATGTACAGTCCGTTACAAATGGCTGCAGATTTAATTGAAAACTACAAAAGATTCCCAGATGCATTTCAGTTTATTAAAGATGTAGCTATAGATTGGGAAGAAAGTAAATACCTAGAGGCAGAACCGGGTCAGTACATTACTGTAGCTCGTAAAGCTAAAGGAACCAATAATTGGTTTGTAGGAAATGTAAATGGAACAACACCGAGAACTACAAAAATCAAGTTAGATTTCTTAGAAAAAGGAAAAAAATATACGGCGACAATTTATGCAGATGCAGAAGATGCGCATTACAAAACGAATCCGCAGGCTTATAAAATTACTACCAAAACGGTAACCAGAAGAACCAAATTAAAATTAGATTCTGCTCCTGGCGGTGGTTTTGCCATAAGCATTATCGAGAAGAAATAGATAATTTTTTCTATATTAAAGTCAGTTTGAGCGGATTTGAGAAATTTTTAATTTCATTGAAAAACTCTCGACTCCGCTCCAAGTGACAATAGTAATTATACGATCAACGTTATCCTGAACTTGTTTCTGCATCTCATCAATTTAATAATTTACAGAGGTTGTGACTAAAATTATAACCATAATGAAAACTAATTCATGAAAACCAATTCATTTTTTCAAAAAGCTCCTGTTGTGTTCAGTTTATTCTTATTGCTGAATATTTTTTCTGCGGAAGTTTATGCGCAAATAGAACGTATAGAGCCGCCATTTTGGTGGGCAGGTATGGAAACTTCAGAAATTGAAATTCTTTTTTACGGAAAAGATATTGCGGAATATAATGTTTCAACAGAAGAAGATGTAGTTATTAACGGAGTTTTAAAAACCGAGAATCCTAATTATCTGTTTATAACAATTGAAACCAAAAATCTTCAACCGCAAACTTTACATTTCAACTTTTCAAAAAAGAAACGTGTAAAATTCACGCAGGAATATGAGTTGAAAGAACGCAAAGAAAATTCAGCTTTAAGAGAAGGTTTTTCTAGTGCAGATGTGATGTATTTATTAATGCCCGATCGTTTTGCTAATGGAAATCCAGATAATGATTCGGTAGATGGTTTAATGGATAAATTAAATCGAAGTGAAAGCGGAGGAAGACACGGTGGTGATATTCAAGGAATTATCGATCATTTAGATTATATCAAAGATTTAGGCGCGACC
Source organism: Mesonia aestuariivivens (assembly GCF_019311235.1). GTDB lineage: Bacteria > Bacteroidota > Bacteroidia > Flavobacteriales > Flavobacteriaceae > Mesonia > Mesonia aestuariivivens. The sequence continues at coordinate 36,856 of NZ_JAHWDF010000013.1, forward strand.
TCCATTTGGAGTACGCCATTATTAGAAGATAATGACAAAGCTTATTCTTACCATACTTACGCGCAGAGTGATGTATATAAAATCGATCCGCGTTATGGGAGTAACGAAGATTATAAGCGTTTAGCTAAAGAAATGCACGATCGTGATCTTAAATTAATTATGGATTATGTGACCAATCATTGGGGAGCCGAACATTGGATGATCAAAGATTTACCTACTTACGATTGGATTCATCAATTTCCAGGTTATGCCAATTCTAATTATCGAATGGAAACTCAATACGATCCTCACGCTTCAGCAATAGATACAAAATATTGTGTAGAAGGTTGGTTTGTAAAAACTATGCCAGATTTAAACCAAAGTAACCCATTAGTACTTAATTATTTAATCCAAAATGCCATCTGGTGGATTGAGTTTGCAGATTTAGATGGTTTTCGTGTAGATACTTATAGTTATAATGATAAAGCAGGAATCTCTAAATGGACCAAAGCCATTATGGATGAATATCCTAATTTTAATATCGTAGGTGAAGTTTGGTTGCATAATCAAGCACAAATTTCATACTGGCAAAAAGATAGCGAGATCGGGGCGTTACAAGATTTTAATTCCTATTGTCCTTCCGTGATGGATTTTACTTTACATGACGCTCTTGGTAGTATGTTTAAGGAAGCAGCAGGCTGGGGGAGTGGTATGCAAAAAGCCTATGGTAATTTTGTAAACGATTTTCTTTACCCAAATACCAATAATCTATTAGTTTTTCTAGAAAATCACGATACCGGTAGATTTAATGAAATTTATAATCAAGATTTTAACAGCTATCAACTAGGCTTAACTTTAATGGCAACCACTCGAGGGATACCACAATTATATTACGGTTCAGAAATTGGAATGCGAGGAGATAAAGGTAAAGGTGATGGCGACATTCGTCAAGATTTTCCCGGTGGTTGGGAAGGCGATAATCAAAATGCTTTTGAAAAATCAGAACGTACCAAATTGCAAGAAAACTTCCATAGCTTCACAAAAAAACTTTTGAATTTCAGAAAAAATTCTAAAGCCATTCATCAAGGGGAATTAACACATTACTTACCAGAAAATAATGTGTATGTCTATTTCCGTGAATTTGAAAATGAAAAAGTAATGGTGATATTAAATAACAATGAAAAAGAGCAAACTTTAGACTTAAACCGTTTTCAAGAAAATCTAGGCAGAATTTCAAATGGAAAAGACATCTTGAGCGGAAAACAGCTTCAGCTAGAAGAAAAACTAAGCATTGCCGGTAAAAAACCCATGGTAATTCAATTATAAAAACGTCATGCTGAATTTAATTCAGCATCTCATCAACCTAATCATTTGATGATATTGAAAGTAACCTATTTCCCGCAAGGTTTCAAGAATCTTAAAAGTATAAAAAACTAAAAGTTAAATGAAAAAATATTTTATCCTAGTATGCACGTTGGCGTTATTAATAAGCTGTAAAGACAATAAAAAAGAAGCTTCACCTGAAGAAAATTCAGCAGTAAAAACAACAGAGGCTAAAGATAGCATTTCACCATTTCAAGATAAAATACTAGATAATGCAGTTATATACGAAGCCAATATTCGCCAGTATTCACCCAAAGGTAGTTTTAAAGCGTTTACAAAAGACATTCCTAAATTAAAAGAAATGGGAGTTAAGATTCTATGGTTAATGCCTATATATCCTATTTCTCAAGTTAAAAAGAAATCTGCTAATGGTAAGTTTGCAGAAGACATTGAAGACCCAAAAGAACGCGAAAAAATTTTAGGAAGTTATTATGCCATTTCAGATTATACAAAAGTAAACCCAGAATTTGGTAGCAAAGAAGATTTTCGAGAATTAGTGAAAACCGCTCATGAAAATGATATTTATGTGATTTTAGATTGGGTACCTAATCATACAGGTTGGGATCATGTCTGGATAAAAGAAAATCCGGATTATTATACGAAAAATGAAAAGGGAGAAGTTATAGATCCCATTAATCCAGAAACCGGAGAATCTTGGGGTTGGGATGATGTAGCCGATCTTAATTATGATAATCAAGAAATGCGTAAAGAAATGATTGCCGACATGCTATACTGGATTAGAGAAGAAAATATAGATGGTTTTCGTTGTGATGTAGCCAATAATGTACCTATTAACTTCTGGGAGCAAGCGATACCTCAATTAAGAGAAGAGAAAAACATTTTTATGTTAGCAGAAGCTTGGGAGCCAGAATTAATGAATAATAATTTATTCGATATGGTTTATGGATGGGACTTGCATCACACCATGAATAAGATTGCTCAAAAAGAGTTAACGGCAGAAGCTTGGGAAGAGGAAATAGAAGAAGTTCAAAATAAATATAAGGACCATCATATTTTAATGAATTTTACTTCTAACCATGATGAAAATTCTTGGAATGGGTCTGTTAAAGAAAGGTTAGAAGGAGGGGTCGAAACTTTTGCTGCGTTGAGTTTTTTAGCTCCAGGAATACCACTAATCTATTCAGGTCAAGAATATGATATGAATAAACGCCTTCGTTTTTTTACTAAAGACACTATTAAGCAGAAATCAAATAAAATGTTTTCAGTATATAAAAAACTAGGAAAACTTAAATCTAAAAATCTAGCATTAAGTGGGGGTAAAAATCCCGCAAATTATCAATTGTTGCAAAACTCTTTACCTAAAAAAGCTATTGCGTTTAAGAGAGTAAAAGACGACCAATCTATTATTTATATCGCAAATGTAACCAATCAACAGATAAACGTAAGTTTTGACTTTAACGGCGAATTTAGAGACTATATGAATAATAACAAAAACTTTACAGTTAAGAAAAAGGAAAAAATAACCATGCAACCTTGGGAATATCATATTTTAAAATAAGTTAAATTATGATTTAACAAAAAAAGCTCCATTTGTTGGAGCTTTTTTAATGTAGTTATCAACAGAAAACGTTTTAGAAGAATCGTTTATTAGGTTTTATGATAAAATTCAAATATTTTTGATGAATATGGAACAGAAAATTAAGAATATTGGTGTTCTTACTTCAGGAGGTGATGCTCCGGGGATGAACGCTGGGATACGCGCCGTAGTTCGTGCTTGTGCCTACCATAAGATAAAGTGTACTGGTATTTATAGAGGCTATCAAGGTTTAATAGAAAAAGACTTTGAAGAGTTAAACGCCAGGTCTGTAAGAAATATCATTAACAGGGGTGGTACTTTTTTAAAATCAGCAAGGTCAAGAAAATTTATGACCGCAGAAGGTAGAACTGCTGCATACGAAAATTTAATATCAGAAGATATCGATGCTTTAGTCGTTATAGGCGGTGATGGTACTTTTACTGGAGCTTCTATTTTTAACAAAGAACATAATTTTCCAGTAGTGGGGATTCCAGGAACTATCGATAATGATATTCGTGGTACAGATTACACAATCGGTTACGATACCGCACTAAATACGGTAGTAGAAGCTATCGATAAAATTAGAGATACTGCCAATTCTCATAATCGATTATTTTTAGTTGAAGTCATGGGGAGAGATGCAGGTGATATCGCATTAAATGCAGGTATTGGTGCAGGAGCAGAAGAGATTTTAATACCAGAAGAAAACTTAGGGACTGATCGACTTTTAGAATCTTTAAAAAGAAGTAAAAAGTCAGGAAAAACTTCAAGTATCATTGTGGTCGCTGAAGGTGACCAAATTGGTAAAAATATTTTTGAGTTGGCAGAATTTATTGAGACCAACTTAGAAGATTACGAAGTAAGAGTTACCGTTTTAGGTCATATTCAACGAGGAGGTTCTCCAAGTTGTTACGATCGTGTGCTTGCCAGTAGATTAGGTATTGGAGCAGTAGATGCTTTACTAGAAGGTAAGCGCGATTTGATGGTAGGAATAAAACATAAAAAATTAACATTTGTGCCTTTCGATTTAGCAATTTCAGGAGAAAATGAAATTGATATCGATTTAAGAAGGGTAGCAGATATAACTTCAATTTAAATAATAATATATTATGAGTAAAGTAAATGTAGCTATCAATGGTTTTGGACGTATTGGTAGAATTGCTTTTAGAATAGCAAGCGAAAATCCTAATATTAATATTGTAGGTATTAACGATTTATTAGAAGTAGATCACTTAGCTTACATGTTAAAATATGATTCAACTCACGGTAAATTTAACGGTGAAGTGGAAGTTAAAGACGGAAGTCTTGTGGTAAACGGAAATGAAATACGTGTTTCTGCTGAAAAAAATCCTGCAGATCTTAAGTGGGATGCTTTAAATGTAGATGTAGTTTTAGAATGTACAGGTATTTTCAAAACTCAAGATACTGCAAAAGGACATTTAGATGCTGGAGCTAAGAAAGTAGTAATTTCTGCACCAACAAAAGAAGATGTACCAATGTTTGTAATGGGCGTAAACCATACAAAAGCAACTGCAGCAGATAAAATTGTATCTAATGCATCTTGTACTACTAACTGTTTAGCTCCTTTAGCTAAAGTTATTGATGATGAATTTGGTATTGTAGAAGGTTTAATGACTACTGTTCACGCAAGTACGTCAACTCAATTCACAGTAGATTCTCCATCCAAGAAAGACTTTAGATTAGGACGTAGTGCGATTTCTAACATTATACCAGCTTCTACAGGAGCAGCAAAAGCAGTAGGTGTAGTAATTCCAGCATTAGACGGAAAACTTACAGGAATGGCTTTTAGAGTTCCAACTCCAGATGTATCTGTAGTAGATTTAACCGTAAGAACAGAAAAAAGTGCTTCTTTAGCTGAAGTTAAGAAAGCATTAAAAGCAGCATCAGAAGGTGATTTAAAAGGAATTTTAGGTTACACAGAAGAAGATGTAGTTTCTCAAGACTTCGTTGGTGAAGGCCAAACTAGCGTATTTGATGCAGGTTCTAGTATCGCTCTTAACGATAACTTTTTTAAACTTGTATCTTGGTATGATAACGAGTATGGTTATTCAACTAAGTTAGTTGATTTAGCTTTACACGTGAATTCACTTAAATAAGTCGTCTATGTTATTAATAGCAGATGGCGGTTCAACTAAATGTGATTGGATACTTTTAGACGATAACGGCGAACAAGTATTTAAAACACGTACACAAGGACTAAACCCGGCGGTTTTCAAGACAGAAGTTCTTGAAAGCCGACTTCGGGATAATGATGATCTTGCCCGAGTAAAAGATGAAGTTACCCTTGTAGGTTTTTATGGTGCCGGTTGTGGTACTAAGCGACCTACAGAAAACTTATCGAGAATAATTGGTGAATACTTTACCAATGCTAAAGTAGATGTTCGTGAAGATATGGTTGCTGCTTCTTACGCAGTTACCTCAGAACCTGGTATTGTTTGTATTTTAGGTACAGGTTCTAACAGTTGTTTTTTTGATGGTGATGAAAGTGTAAGAATGGCGGTAGATTCTTTAGGCTATGTACTTATGGATGAAGCTAGCGGAAACTACTTTGGAAAACGCTTAATTAGAGACTATTACTATAAGCGCATGCCTATAGCACTTGCTAAAGAATTTGAAGAGCGTTTCAACTTAGATGCAGACGAGATTAAGCGTAACCTATATAAAGAAGATAACCCTAATACTTATCTTGCTCATTTTGCAGAATTTATCTTTACAAGTAAAGAAGTAAACGGCTATTTTTATAAATTGATCTCTGAAGGGATGAAAAAGTTTATAGAAAATCGTATCTTATGCTTTAGAGAATCTCAAAATGTACCTATTCACTTTGTAGGATCTATAGCGCATTTTTCTTCAGAAATTATTGCAGACGCAATGAAACCTTACAGCTTAGAACTGGGGAACATTGTAAGAAGACCAATCGATGGTTTAATAGAACATTATAGAAAAAAATTAATAAACAATGCCTCTTAAAACAATAAATCCAACCGCTACTAAAGCCTGGGAAAAGTTAGCAAAACATTATCAGGAAATTAAAGACCAGAAAATGGTTCATCTTTTTGCCGAAGATGCGTCTAGATCAGAAAAATTTCAATTGAAATGGAATAACTTTTTCGTAGACTATTCTAAAAATAGAATCACTAGTACAACCAAAGATTTATTGCTAGAATTGGCAAACGAAGTTGAATTGAAAGATGCAATTGATAAGCAATTCAACGGAGATAAAATTAATCAAACTGAAGGTCGAGCTGTACTACACACAGCACTTCGTGGTCAAGAAAAACCAGTAGAAGTAAAAGAAACCCTTCATAAAATTGAAAAATTCTCTCAAGAAGTTATTTCAGGAGAGTGGAAAGGTTATACCGGAAAAGCCATTACCGATGTGGTAAACATAGGGATTGGTGGTAGTGACTTAGGGCCACAAATGATTGTAGATTCATTAAAATACTACAGAAATCATTTAGGGGTTCACTTCATCTCTAACATAGATGGAGATCACGTGATGGAAACTATTAAAGATCTAGATCCAGAAACCACACTTTTTATTATTGTTTCTAAAAGTTTTACTACTCAAGAAACCATTACAAATGCAAACACAATAAGAGATTGGTTTTTGAAATCTGCTCCAAGAGAAGAGGTTGCAAAACACTTCGTAGCAGTTTCTACCAACTTAGAAAGTGTAAAAGACTTTGGAATTGCAGATCAAAACATTTTTCCTATGTGGAATTGGGTTGGTGGTCGTTTTTCACTTTGGAGTGCTGTAGGCCTATCTATAGCTTGCGCCGTAGGTTTTGATAATTATCAAGGCTTATTAGACGGAGCAGGAAAAATGGATGAGCACTTTAAAACAACAGATTTTAAAGACAATATTCCTGTAACACTAGCACTTTTAAGCATTTGGTATAATAACTTTTTTGATGCCGAAACAGAAGCGATTATTCCTTATTCTCAGTATTTGCAAAAATTAGTACCTTATTTACAACAAGGTATTATGGAAAGTAACGGAAAAAGTGTTTCTCGCGATGGGAATAAAATACCTTACCAAACAGGAACAATTGTTTGGGGTGAACCTGGTACCAACTCTCAACATGCATTTTTTCAGCTCATACACCAGGGTACAAAATTAATTCCTTGTGATTTTATTGGGTTTAAAAAATCATTACACGGTAATCAAGAACACCAAGATAAATTAATGGCTAATTTTTTCGCTCAAACCGAAGCTTTACTAAAAGGGAAAACGCTTGAGCAAGTAGAAGAAGAGATAAAAGGAACAGATGCCGAAAAAGCTTCAACCTTAAAACCATTTAAAGTATTTGAAGGAAATAAACCTACAAATACGTTATTAATCGACCAGTTAACGCCTGAAAGTTTAGGTAGTTTAGTAGCACTTTATGAGCATAAACTATTTGTTCAAGGTGTTATTTGGAATATTTTTAGCTACGATCAATGGGGGGTAGAGCTTGGTAAACAATTAGCTAACGGTATTTTAGAACAAATCGAAACTAAAGATTTTTCTAAAGATCAAGATGCTTCCACCAAAAGTTTATTAAAAGCATATCTTTCTTAAATTTAGAGAAGATTTATTTTTAAAAAAAGCCAAGTTCTTAAACTTGGCTTTTTTTGTTTTATAAACTTATTTATTCTTTTTAAGCAAATATTTTAAAGCTCCTGTAGACCAAAGTGCCCATAAAATTAAAATAGGTTGAAAAAATAACCGAATTAATCTTTTTCGGTCTGTATCTAATCCAAAAGCATTAATTTCATTTACATACTGAGCGATATTTCCAGGAAAGATCAAAACATAAAATATGGCTAAAGCTATTCCTGTTTCTATTCTAAATTTTTTCAGAAAAATCATAGCTGCCCCTAAAGCAAATTCTAAAATACCAGAACCTATTACTATAATATCTTTGGTAATTGGAATCCAATCTGGTACTTGAGCCTGAAATTCTTCGCGTTGAAAAGTTAAATGCCCAATACTGGCCATAATCATAAAACCACCTAAAATTATTCTAAATACTTTTTGTGTTGTTGAAGTTGATAAAGTCATAATAAATCTTTTAAGATTAAATCGTAAACGATGTAAATGTATTTGTTTTTATAAAGGTTTCATTTTAATTTTTTATTAAATTTTGAAATTTAGTCTACTTTCAAAATTTTCATACAATGTGTCTGAACTTCTTTAAATTCTTGTTGGTTTTTCGTAATATCTTTATTCCAAAACGGAATCATTTTAGAAAGTGTTTTTACTTTTTCTTCATCTTCAAGTAATTCGGGAAAGGCTAACTTTATGACATCGATCATAATATGAACTGCGGTAGAAGCACCGGGAGAAGCTCCTAAAAGCGCGGTAATACTTCCTCCTTTATCATGAACCACATCGGTACCAAACTCTAAAGTACCCCCTTGTTTTTCATCTTTTTTAATAATTTGTACACGTTGTCCAGCTACTTTTAATTTCCAATCTTCAGATTTTGCATCTTTTACAAATGTTCTCAAATCATCCATACGGTCTTCGTGACTTTTGCTTACCTGCGTAATCAAATATTCAGTTAGCGGTAAATTGTGCCAAAAAGCGCCTAACATTGAAGGAATATTATCTAGCTTAATAGATTTTATTAAATCGGTATAGCTTCCTTCTTTTAAAAATTTTGTATTAAAACCAGCAAAAGGTCCAAACATTAGTTCTTGTTTTCCGTTGATAAAACGCGTATCTAAATGCGGAGTAGACATTGGTGGTGTATCTGGTCCTGCTTTACTGTACACTTTTGCGTGATGTTGTTTAATCACTTCTGGGTTTTTACAAACTAACCATTGACCACTTACTGGAAAACCTCCGTAACCTTTTTTTTCTTCAATTTCAACTTTTTGTAATAAGGGTAGGGCTCCTCCACCGGCACCAATAAATACATGATCTGCATCATAATATTTTTTTATATTTTTTTCTGTGTCTTTTATTTCGACGAGCCAGTCTTGATGATCAGGATCTATATCTAAAACTTCGTGGTTACGGTGAACGGGAGTATCAAACTTTTCTTCTAAAATAGTAAAGAACTGTTCTGTAATATTTCCAAAATTCACTTCTGTTCCTAATTTCATTTGAGTAGCCGCCATAGGCTCTTTTTGTTGTTCTCGATTTTTCATAATTAACGGAAACCAATTTTCTAAAGTAGAATTATCTTCTGAAAATTCCATTTCTTGAAAAGCAAATTCTTTACTCATGGCTTGGTAACGTTTTTTGAGAAATTCTACATTCTCTTTTCCAGTTACCCAACTATGGTGTGGTGTTTTATGTATGAAGTCTTTTTGTTTTTTAAGTAAGTTTTCTTCAATTAAATATGCCCAAAATTGTTTAGATTTTTCAAATTGATCAAAAATTTGAATTGCTTTAGAAATATCTATAGCACCATTTTTATTTTCAGGAGTATAATTAAGCTCACAGAATGCTGAATGCCCCGTACCGCTATTATTCCAAGCTTCAGAGCTTTCTTGAGCTACTTTATCTAAGCGTTCAAATATCCCAATTTTTAGGGAAGGATCAATTAATTTTAGCATTAATGAAAGCGTTGCGCTCATAATACCACCACCTACACAAATAAGATCGTATTTTTCAGGATGTTGTTGAGAAGTCATTTTCCTTTTCGATTAAAGTTAATTAATGTGAGTTGATGGGATATCATATTACTCTAAATTTGACTTAAATTTAAGAGTTACTAATGAATTGTAATTTTACTAATTATAGGCAGTTTTAGTCATTTTAAATAATAGTTATAGATCTATTTAATTCAGCTAAATTTAAATGAATTTTCATAATACTTTTATAAGAAGTTAAATGATAAAGAATAAATTTCTATTTTTAATAAAATAACAAATTTAATGCTTGTAAAGGTTTTTGGTAGTGCGGTTTTTGGGGTAGAAGCCACCACCATCACAGTAGAAGTCAATATCGATAAAGGTATTGGTTATCACTTGGTGGGTTTACCCGATAATGCTATTCGAGAAAGTAGTTACCGTATTGCTGCAGCTTTACAGAATAACGGATTTAAGTTACCAGGTAAAAAAATTACCATTAACATGGCTCCAGCAGATTTACGAAAAGAAGGTTCTGCTTATGATTTAACCTTAGCACTGGGTATTTTAAGTGCATCTTCTCAAATTAAAGCTGAAAATATTGGTGACTATTTAATTATGGGGGAGCTATCTCTTGACGGAAGCTTACAGCCTATTAAAGGGGCTTTGCCAATTGCTATTAAAGCGCAAGAAGAAGGTTATAAAGGATTTATCTTGCCTAAGCAAAATGCTACAGAAGCTGCTATCGTTAAAGGTTTGGAGATTTATGGAGTAGAAAATATTACAGAAGTTATTAATTTTTTCGATAAAGATGAAGCTTTAACACCTACAGTAATTGATACTCGTAAACAGTTTTATGAAAACTTAGAACATCCAGAATTTGATTTTGCCGATGTTAAAGGTCAAGAATCCATAAAACGCTGTATGGAAATTGCCGCTGCTGGAGGGCATAATATTATACTTGTAGGTCCTCCAGGATCTGGTAAAACCATGCTTGCTAAACGATTACCAAGTATTTTGCCACCGATGACTTTATACGAAGCTTTAGAGACTACAAAAATACATAGTGTCGTAGGAAGAACTTCTAACTTGGGAGGTTTAATGGCAGAACGACCATTTAGAAGTCCGCACCATACCATTTCAGATGTGGCTTTAGTAGGTGGAGGTCAATATCCGCAACCAGGAGAAATCTCTTTATCTCATAACGGAGTATTATTCTTAGATGAACTTCCTGAATTTAAACGTTCTGTACTAGAAGTGATGCGACAACCTTTAGAAGATCGAGAAGTTACTATTTCTAGAGCAAGGTTTACGGTAACTTATCCGTCAAGTTTTATGTTGGTGGCAAGTATGAATCCTAGTCCGGGTGGTTATTTTAATGATCCCGATGCACCGGTAACTTCTTCTCCAGCAGAAATGCAACGTTATTTAAGCAAAATTAGCGGACCCTTATTAGATCGTATCGATATTCATATAGAGGTTACCCCAGTACCTTTTGATAAGTTAAGTGAAGAGCGAAAAGGAGAAAGTAGTGTAGTAATTAGAAAGCGTGTGACTCAAGCTAGGCAGCTACAGACTCAAAGATTTAACGATTTTAAAAATGTACATTATAATGCTCAGATGGGTGTTAAACAAATACGAGAATTTTGTAAACTTGATGAAAATTCAAAAAAATTACTTAAAACAGCAATGGAGCGTTTAAACCTTTCTGCAAGAGCTTATGACCGTATTCTAAAGGTTTCTAGAACGATTGCAGATTTAGAAAATTCTGAACAAATAACAGGAAAACACATCAGTGAAGCCATTCAATATCGCAGTTTAGATCGTGAGGGCTGGTTAGGATAGAAAAATTATGAAAAAAATTATACTTTTAAGTTTAGGGATCGCCTTATTTTCATGTAAAAATAAGCAAGAGAGTCATGTTGAACCTGTAAATGAACTTCATGAAGAAGATACCAGTATTGTTGAAGAGATAAAGGCTGAGTTGGTTCCTATGGAGAATTTAGAATTAACTTTGAGTCAAGCTAATAAATTAGTAGACTTGCCCTTAGCATGTATTAGTGTGAAATATCCCTATAAATCTGGACAAACACTTACTTCAAAAAAAGATTTAAAAGAACCACAAGAGTTTCACCCTGCGTTTTACGGTTGTTTTGACTGGCATTCTTCTGTGCACGCACATTGGTCGTTAGTGAGTTTACTAAAAAGATTTCCTGACTTAAAAAAAGCTGAAGAAATAAAAAAACAACTCACAGCACACCTTTCTAAAGAAAATATTCAACAAGAATTAAAATATTTTAAGAAGAAAGAAAACAAGTCTTTCGAGCGTACTTATGGCTGGGCTTGGTTATTAAAACTTTCAGAGGAGCTTCATACTTGGGATGATTCATTGGCTAAGCCATTAGAACAAAACCTTCAACCTTTAACCAACCAGATAGTAGTAAATTATATAGAGTTTCTTCCAAAGCTCAATTACCCAATTCGTGTTGGAGAGCATGAAAATACGGCTTTTGGGATGTCTTTTGCTTATGATTATGCTAAGACTACCAATCATGAAAAACTACAAAATTTAATCACCTCTCGTGCTAAAGATTTTTATTTAGGTGATGATAATTGCCCGATGGGGTGGGAACCAAGTGGTTTTGATTTTTTATCTCCTTGTTTAGCAGAAGTAGATTTAATGCAACGCGTTTTGGCAGAACAAACTTTTAAACTGTGGCTAAAAGATTTTATGCCTCAGCTTTTAAATAAAAATTTTGAATTAACACCTGGAGAAGTTTCTGATAGAACCGATGGTAAATTGGTGCATTTAGATGGGTTAAATTATAGTCGTGCTTGGGTTTTTTATCACCTTGCTAATAAATATCCAGATGATTTTAAGCACTTAAAAAACATAGGAAATCAGCACGTTTCTCATTCTATTAAAAACCTTTTTGAAGATTCTTATGAGGGCGGACATTGGTTAGGAACCTTTTCAATTTATGCATTAAGTCAGCGTAGATAACTAATTATTTATGAATAGAATAGATTTAAATTGTGACTTGGCTGAGGGCGGAGCTTTTGATGCTGCTCTTATGCCATTAATTTCTTCATGTAATATTGCTTGCGGTGGTCATTTTGGAACTAAAGCAACGATCACAAAAGCAGTTGAACTCGCCCTTGAGAATAAAGTTAATATTGGCGCTCATCCTTCTTATCTAGATCAAGAGAATTTTGGTAGAAAAACAATGAACATCTCTTTAGAAGCGCTAGAAAATACACTTAGGGATCAAATTCTACAAGTTAAATCTATTACTGAAAGGCTAGGAGGGAAGTTACATCATGTAAAACCCCATGGCGCTCTTTACAATGAAATAGTTAAAGATGTAGAAAAGGCAAACTTGGTGATTAAAATGGTTAAAGAAATAGATGAAGAACTTATTCTATTTGTACCCCCAAACTCAGCGGTAGAAAGCTTAGCAAAAGCTAAACTAAACACTTGGAAAGAAGGCTTCGCAGACCGAAATTATGAAGCCGATTTTAGTTTAGTGTCTAGGTTAAAAAATAATGCTATTTTACACGATAAAAGCAGCGTTTTTAATCATGTTTTTTTAATGGTTTCAGAAGGTAAAATTCAGCTTCAAAATAAGAAGTTTTTAGAAGCAAAATTTGACACTATTTGTGTACATAGCGACACCCAAAATTCTGTCGAAATATTAAGGTATTTGCGAGAAAATTTAGAAAGAAAAAATATAAAAATAGCATAGTTAATGGAGTATAAAAAACCTAAAATTCAAGCTTTAGGCGAACAGGCAATTTTGTTGTCTTGGGAAGAAAAAATAGATGAAGATCTACTGTATTTTTTACTTTATCTGAAGAAAGAAATTCAAAATTATTATACTAAAGTAAAGGTTGAAGTAATTAATACATATAATTCATTATTAATTAAATATATATCTTATATAAATAATATCTATAGTGAATTTTCAGTACTTGAAACCATCGTTTCAGCTAATTTTAAAGGGCAGAAATTACACTTACAACAATATACTCTTCCAGTATGTTATGATGAAGAATTTGGACTAGATCTAGCAATTGTAAGCAAGCAAAATAAACGTAGTATTTCAGAAATAATTCAGTTACATACTCAATCTAATTACACCATTTATTTTACTGGTTTTTTACCCGGATTTTTATACTTGGGCGGACTTGATGAAAAGCTATATATTTCTAGAAAAGAATCTCCCCGATTAAAGGTTGAAAAAGGTGCGGTGGGAATCGGTGAAAAACAGACTGGAGTTTATCCTCAAAATTCTGCTGGAGGTTGGCAAATTATTGGCAATTGTCCAGTCCCAATTTTTGATGTTGAAAATGAAAAACCATCTCCGTTTCAACCTGGCGATAAATTAAAATTTGAAGCGGTAAGTTTAGAAAAATATAACACCATTAAGCAAGAAATTAAACGAGGTAATTTTTTGCTTAAAAAAGAAGTTTATGAGTATTAAAATAGTACAAGCGGGATTATTTACCAGTATTCAAGATTTTGGACGAATTGGTGTTGCAGGTTATGGAGTACCAGAAAGTGGCGTGATGGATCGTTATTCTGCTAAAATAGCTAATTTGTTAGTAGGAAACACCGAGTATGAAGCGGTGATGGAAATTACAATGTTAGGGCCTACCATAATTTTTGAGAAAGAAATGTTAGTCGTTTTAGTGGGGTTGGGTGCAGTTGCTATTTTAAATACCCAAAAAAAATCGCTTTTAAGGCCTTTTGAAGTTAGTGTTGGAGATATACTTCAGATTAAGCAAATAACAAAAGGAATAAGGTTGTATTTGGCTATAAATGGCGGTTTTCAGTCTGAATTGAAATTAGGAAGTCGAAGTATGTATTTTCCAATTACAAAAAACAGTCAGTTGCAACAAGGAGATCATCTTAATATTGCTGAGTATAACAAAACTAAACAGCAAGATTTTGCGCATATTAATTATGAAGCTGAAAAATATGATACGGTATTCCTAAAAGTTTACCCAGGTCCAGAATATGATTTATTATCAGATGAATTGAAAAAAGAACTTCAGGAGAAGAGGTTTAGCATATCTAAAAATTATAGCCGAATGGCTTATCAATTACAAGAAAAGATTCAAAATAACCTTCAGTCAATAGTAACACAGCCTGTGTTGCCAGGTACGGTTCAATTTACTCCTGCAGGCAATCTTATGATCTTAATGCGAGATGCACAAACAACAGGCGGCTATCCAAGAATTTTTCAATTAACCGAAGAAAGTATAAATCTTTTGGCTCAAAAAAAACAAGGGGATGCTATTCAATTTCAAATAAAACCTTATGAAAAATAAAATTTTATTCATTTTAGTAGTTATTTGTACTATGGCAAATGCACAGAAGAAAGACTTGGCTAATTTTAAATTTTATCACGACCAAAATTCAGCATTAAAAGATCAACTACCTATGCGGGATCACGTGGTTTTTATGGGTAATTCAATCACACAATTTTGGAAAGATAAGCATCCAGAATTTTTTAAAGATAATCTATATGTCGATCGAGGAATTAGTGGACAAACTTCTTCGCAAATGTTATTGCGTTTTCGTAGAGATGTGATCGATTTGAAGCCTAAAGCAGTGGTGATTTTAGCAGGTATTAATGATATTGCTCAAAATACAGGACCAATCACGGTAGAAAATATCTTCGGAAATATTGTATCTATGGTAGAATTGGCTCAGGCAAATGATATTCAGGTGATTTTATGTTCAGTTTTACCAGCATCAAAATTTCCTTGGGAATCTACTATTAATCCTATTGAAAAAATTATTCAGCTCAATAATTTAATTTCTACTTATGCAGAAACACATAATTTACCTTACGTAAATTATTATGAAGCCATGGTGATGAAAGATAAAGCTATTAATCCTGTTTATGCGAATGATGGTGTTCATCCTAACCGAGAAGGATATTTAGTGATGGAGCCACTTGTAAATGCAGAAATAGAAAAACTTTCTGCAAATTAATTTTTTACAATTTGATATTTTATAGTATTAAAAACGACTTAATTTGAAATCTGTAAAAAAATCAATAGTGTTTATGTCTATAAAATTGATTACAACCATTTTGGTACTTTCTGTTACTTTCTCAGGATGTAAATCTTTACCACCTTCTGCTTCGTCAAAAAAAATAATGAGTTTGAGATGGGGAACGTTAGGTGTCATTGATCAAAATGAAATTAATTTTTACGAGATTAAAGATCAACAATGGAAATCTATTTCTATAACAGAGTTTGAGATCCCTAAAAATGAGGGATTACTTCCGATAGGACTAGGAAGTATTGGAGTGATTAATAAAGAGGTTATTCAATTTTATTCTTATGATAAAGAGCAGGGTTGGGGAAAATTGAAATATCCAGATTTTGAATTACCTGCGTACCAGCAGTTGGTTTCGTTAAGTTTAGGAACTATAGGTGTTGTTAACGACGGAACCATTAATTTTTACGGAGAGCGTGATGGTAATTGGCAATTAATAAAAGACAAAATAACTACTTTTAAACTTCCGCCTCACGAAAAAATTATCACATTAATGCTTGATCCTTTAGGTATTTCTTCTATTGGTATTATAAATAAAGGAAATTTAAACCTATATCATTACCATATAGATACAAAAACTTGGGAGCAAAGTGATCTTAAATTTACCCTTTCTGATGAAAAAGAAATTGTTTCTGTAGGTTTTGGTGCTATTGGAGTGTTAACCAATAATCGCATAAAATTTTATGAATTAGAAGCGTTTTTAAATGGTAAAATAACGAAGAAGCATTTAGAAAAACTTCCAGATTTTATAATATCAGAAAATTAAACTCTATTCACAAACTTTCCAAAGTGGATCTTCGGGTACTGGGGCTTCAAAATTCATTTCTTCTTTAAGTACAGGATGAATTAAATTTAGTTTTCTAGCATGTAAACTAATACTTGCATCTTTATTACTTCTGTCAAAACCATATTTTAAATCGCCTTTAATAGGGCAGCCAATAGCAGACAGCTGACTTCTAATTTGATGATGTCTACCGGTTTCTAGAGCTATCTCTAAAAGAAAATAATTATCTAGTTTTTTAAGCACTTGATAATGAAGAATTGCTTTTTTGCTATCGGGAACTTCATTCTTATGAGCATAAGATTTATTTTGCTTTTGGTTTCGTTTTAAGTAATGTACGAGCGTGTCTTTTTTTTGAGGAGGTTCATTTTTTACTAACGCCCAATAGGTTTTCGCGGTTTTCTTTTCAGCAAATAACTTATTAAGCCTAGGTAGCGCCTTAGAGGTTTTAGAAAAAATCACAATTCCAGTGGTAGGTCGGTCTAAACGATGAACCACTCCTAAATAAACGTTTCCTGGTTTATTGTATTTTTCTTTTAAATAAGATTTTACAACTTCGCTTAAAGGTTTATCTCCGGTTTTATCACCTTGCACGATATCTCCTGCACGCTTATTAATTACAATTAAATGATTGTCTTCGTAAATAACGTTTAAATTGTCTTTATGGCTATGTGTTCCTTTCAATTTATTCAAATTAATTTAATGACTTTTTAAGGTTTAGAAATGAAATAATTATGATAAAAAAAATGAAACTAAGAAGTATTAATTCAGGCTCAAAGTCTATCTGATATATTAAGCTTAAGCTATTTTAATAGGCTTTTTGTTTTCATCAATAGCTACAAAAGTAAATTCTCCTGAAACGGCTTTTTCTCTACTTTCAGAATACATTTCTTCTACAAAAATTTCTACAATTACTTTTAAACTTGTACTTCCTACATGAGTTACTTTACCAGTAAGTTCTATAATTGTGCCTGCGGGAATAGGCTTTTTAAAATCTATTTTATCACTGCTTACTGTTACCATTTGTTGCCTGCTAAAGCGAGTAGCGGTGATAAAAGCAGTTTCATCCATGAGTTGCATGGCTGTACCCCCAAATAAGGTATCATAATGGTTAGTCGTGTTTGGGAAAACCGCTTTAAAAATGGTGGTTTTAGAATCTTCTATTCGTTTTTCTTTATTCATGCAATTTGTTTTTCAAGCGCTAAGAAATGTGTTGTAGTTTCATTAAATAACGGATAAACGTGAATTTCACACGTATATGGGGTGTTGTCTTTTTTATAATTAATAACCGTTTCAGAAAAAGCTTGTCTAGCCAAGATACGCTTTCTTATTCTTGATTTTGCAGCAGCAGATGTTTTCTTTCCTTGTAAGAATGCAGGTGTTTGCGTGGTTGCAAATTTTTGATGGTAACCTGTCATCTCTTTAAAACCTTTAGAAACCCAAACAATTTGTTTTTCTAAATTAGTCATTACTAAAGCTTCAAAATCGTGAGCAGAGAAAATCTCATTAAAATTATTTTGAAAGCTATACTTTTCTGTAAAAGCTAAGAAAGATTGGTATTCTCTTTCTTTTCTAATTTTTATGATTTGTTCTGAAGCAGACTCACTAAAAATATCCCAACTTAGTAACGGTGTGGTTTTAATGGAAGAGGGTTCAATTTGTTCTTTTACCTCTTTATATTTTTTTACAGAAATTGAAGATAGATAGAAGTCTAGCCCCATCATATTTGTTAGGTTATTTTTCATAGTCTTAGTATTGCTCGTTTTCATTAGGAAATTCTCCTGCTTTTACATCTTTATGATAAGCTTGAAAGGCGCTGGTCATTTCGGTATGTAAATCGAGATAACGTCTTAAAAAACGAGGATTAAACTCATGAGTCATTCCTAACATATCATGAACAACAAGTACCTGACCATCTACGCCGTTACCTGCGCCAATTCCAATAACAGGAATAGAAATGCTTTCTGCCACTTCTTTTGCTAATTTTGCTGGAACTTTTTCTAAAACTACCGCAAAGCAGCCTATTTTCTCAAGCATCTTAGCATCGGCTTTTAATTTTTCTGCTTCTTCTTCTTCTTTAGCTCTTACCGTGTATGTTCCAAATTTATAAATAGATTGCGGCGTAAGTCCTAAATGTCCCATCACAGGAATACCTGCATTTAAAATACGCTTAATCGATTCTTTTATTTCTTTACCACCTTCTAATTTTAAAGCGTGAGCGCCACTTTCTTTCATAATTCTTATGGCAGAACGTAAGGCTTCTTTAGGATCACTTTGGTAAGTGCCAAAAGGTAAATCTACCACAACCAAAGCTCTTTTAATAGCTCTTACTACAGACGACGCATGGTAAATCATATGGTCTAATGTCATGGGTAAAGTAGTTTCATATCCTGCCATAGTGTTAGCAGCAGAATCTCCAACTAAGATAGTATCAATCCCAGCACCATCTACAATGCTTGCCATCGTATAATCATAAGCCGTAAGCATAGAGATTTTTTCGTTGTTGGCTTTCATTTCTACCAATGACTTTACGGTAACTCTTTTATATTGTTTTTTTGCAACTGACATTTTCTTGTTTTTTGTTGAAGTAAAAGTACTAAATTCGTACGCGAACATCAAAATATTAACGTCATGCGATTTTTATACTTTTTTATAATGTTTTCTTTTGCCTTTACGGGATTTTCTCAGACTAAAGAAGAAAGTGCAAACACTATGGTGAAAGAGTTTTTTAAAGCTTTTAATCAACAAGATAGTGTGAAGTTAAAATCATTTGCATTCGAGGAGGTAGAGCTTAAGTCTATTGTGAAAAATGATCAAGGTAAAATGGTTGTCCATACCGATACTTATGATAATTTTATAAGCAATATTGTAAATATTCCTCGAGAAGTTAATTTTGAAGAACGTTTAGGAATAGTTGAAATAAAAACGGATGGTTATTTGGCAAGTGTGTGGGTGCCTTATGAGTTTTATTTAAATGAAGAGTTAAGCCACTGCGGGGTGAATATTTTTCAGTTAATATATACCCAAAAAGGGTGGAAAATTATTTCTCTTTTTGATACTCGAAAAAAACAGGCTTGTAAGTACTAAACTTTCTTTATACTTTTTAAATTCGTCATTAAAACTTACTATTATGAATTACATACTCTTTGATGGAGATGCTAGAAATAAATTATTACCCTTTACTTATACACGTCCGGTCGCCGATATTCGAGTCGGAATATTAACCATTCGTGAAAAATGGGAGCTTTTATTAGAAACGACCACCACTACAATTACAGAAGCTTACCTTTCTGAAAAATGGCCAATGGTCGAGATGGAAGAAAATGTAATGATTAACGGTGCTTATTTTCCTTCGGAAAGCTTATTACATCAATTAGAAAATTTACAAGCTAATCAGGTGCTTGTTCATCAAGATACTTATGTAGCTTTTAAAGCTGCAGAAGATGAAGAAATAGATTTAGAAAGTTTTGAAGCTATTGATCTTGAAGAAGAACCACTTTATATAGAAAACACTTGGGATATTTTCTCTAAAAACGGAGAAGCAATTGAGCGTGATTTTTATTGGTTGACAAAAGATAAAACTTCTAAAGAAATTCCAGGTTCTGTATTTTGCGTGAATAAAGAACGAATTTTTGTAGAAGAAGGTGCAAAGTTAACTATGGCGAGTTTAAATGCAGCGAATGGTCCAATTTATATCGGTAAAGATGCTGAGGTGATGGAATCTTGTAGCATTCGCGGACCTTTTGCTCTTTGTGAACACGCTACTTTAAAAATGGGGGCTAAAATTTATGGACCAACCACCGTGGGACCTTACAGTAAAGTTGGTGGAGAAGTAAGTAACTCTATTCTTATGGGATATTCTAATAAAGGGCACGATGGCTTTTTAGGAAATTCTGTTTTAGGCGAATGGTGTAATTTAGGGGCAGATACCAATAACTCGAATTTAAAAAATAATTATGCTGAAGTAAGACTGTGGTGCTACGAAACTGAAGGTTTTGCCAAAACCGGATTGCAGTTTTGTGGTTTAATGATGGGTGATCATTCTAAATGCGGAATTAATACCATGTTTAATACTGGAACGGTAGTAGGGGTAAGTGCTAACATTTTTGGTGCTGGTTTCCCAAGAAATTTTGTCCCTAGTTTTAGTTGGGGCGGCAGTAGTGGAACTACGACTTACAAAACCAATAAAGCTTTTGAAGTTGCAGAAAAAGTAATGTCAAGACGTGAAATCGATTTTTCTGAAGAAGACAGAGCAATTTTAGAACACGTTTTTGAAGAAACCTCTAAATTTAGAAGAGGTTAAAATAATATCCAAATTATTTAATTTTAATACCATAATGTAAAAGCAGTCCGCTAAGGTTATCTTTACTAAAGTGCGCTGCTTTTATATTATTTACTTCTGGATTAATACTGAAGTTTTGAGCGGTCATAAAATTACATTTTGTTAAATTACTTCTGTCAAAAACAGCTCCGTTTAAAATGCTATGGTCAAAGCTACTCGCTTCCAAATCAGTTTCTGTAAAATCTACCTCTTTTAAACTGCAGTGATCAAAACTGGTTTTCTTTAGTTTGCATTGAAAAAAAGACGAAAAGTTAAGCTGACAATAATGAAAATTCACTCCCAGTAAAAATTGGTTGCAAGCATCAAATCGTAAACCTAAAAGTTTACATTCTTCAAAGGTACATTCGTTTAAACTACAATTGTTGAGGTTGGCTGAGCTAAAATCACAACTATAAAACTCGCAATCTGTAAAATTAAACCCTGAAAGTTTTAAATTTTGAAACTGACAGTTCTTAAAAATACAGTTGTCAAATTCAGCAATTTCTTGTTGAAGTTTAAAATCTACATTTTTAAAAGTTTCGTCTTGGTAATATTTCATCATTAAAAATAAAAAAGGCTATTTGAAAAGCTTAGAACATCATGCTGAACTTAACTCAGCTAGATGATTGATAAAGCATTTCAAATAAGCCTTTAAGATTATAAACTATATTCCAGTATAATTTTGTGGAGTAATCACTTTTAGTTCCTTTTTAATTTCTGAGGAAACATCAAGTGTTTCAATAAAATCTGCAATACTTTTTGCGGTGATTTTCTCGTTAGTTCTGGTTAAACCTTTTAGGGCTTCATAAGGATTTGGGTAAGCTTCACGACGAAGAATAGTTTGTATCGCTTCAGCAACAACAGCCCAGTTATTCTCTAGATCTTCATTCAGCTTGTATTCATTTAGCAATAATTTATTCAATCCTTTTAAAGTAGATTGTAATGCAATTAAAGTATGACCCATTGGCATTCCAATCGTTCTTAAAACCGTGCTATCAGTTAAATCACGCTGTAGACGGCTTAACGGGAGTTTTGCTGCTAAATGCTCAAATAATGCATTGGCAACTCCTAAATTTCCTTCACTATTTTCAAAGTCAATCGGGTTTACTTTATGTGGCATTGCAGAAGAACCAACTTCGCCTTTCTTTATTTTTTGCTTGAAATAATCCATAGAAACATAGGTCCATACATCGCGGTCTAAGTCAATTAAAATGGTATTGATGCGTTTTAAGGCGTCAAAAGTCGCTGCCATATAATCGTAATGCTCGATTTGTGTGGTTGGGAAAGAATGTTTCATTCCTAAACCTTCTACAAAATCAGTTCCAAAAGCTTTCCAATCAATCGATGGGTAAGCAACTTTGTGCGCATTGTAATTTCCGGTTGCGCCACCAAATTTTGCTGCTGTTGGTGTTTGTACTAAGGTTTTAATTTGTTCTTCAATACGAGTTACAAACACATCTATTTCTTTTCCTAAACGGGTAGGGGATGCGGGTTGCCCGTGAGTTCTGGCTAAAAGCGGAATTTCTTTCCAATCTTCAGCCATTTCTTTCAATTTATCTAAAACCTCGTTTAATAGTGGGTAATAAACCTGCTCAATAGCGTCTTTTAAACTTAACGGAACAGAAGTGTTATTAATATCTTGAGAAGTAAGCCCAAAATGTATAAATTCTTTAGATTCATTTAAACCTAAATTGTCCATTTCTTTTTTGATAAAGTATTCAACCGCTTTCACATCGTGATTGGTGACAGACTCTATCTCTTTCACGGCTTGTGCATCTTCGGTAGAAAAATCTTCATAAATTTTTCGAAGTTTTGGGAAATAAGATGCGTCTACTTTTTGTAGTTGCGGTAAAGGTAGCTCACAAAGTGCAATAAAATATTCTATTTCTACTTTTACACGGTATTTAATTAATGCTTCTTCACTAAAATAGGGTATTAAATTTTTAGTTTTAGAAGCATATCTGCCGTCTATGGGTGAAATGGCCTGAAGCGGATTCATAGGGTTTACGTTAAAAAATTAAAGCGATAAAGATAAAGCTTAAGCGCCACCTATAAAACAGAATGCAGAACTTATTTCAACAATTAAATCTTTATATGGAATATAAGATTGATATGTAAAATATGTATATTGGTGTAACTTTAAAATAATGCCATGATTAGTAAAAAAGTTTTAGAAAAGGAATTGCAAAATTTTCCTGATCACTTTACAATCGATGAATTGGTGGGTAAACTTATCGTTTTAGAAAAAAGACAACGGGAGCATACTTATATCAACGGATTGGGAGCTATACCTGTAAAAGAATTAGATACAGAAATAGAAAAGTGGTTTAAGATGTAGGTAATTTGACGTATTATTTATTTTTGAGTAGTTTTTCTACCAGTATGGGAACACCTATAGAAGCATTTTTTGCAATGACTTCAATACATTCTGAAGAACTTATAGACGGATTGGGATCTATAAAATAAACAGGGGTATTTTCTGGTGCATAATGCATTAAACTGGCTGCAGGATAGACTTGCATTGATGTACCAATGATGATGAGAATGTCTGCCTTTTCAACAATCTCCAAAGCAACATCTAACATAGGTACTTGCTCTCCAAACCAAACAATATGTGGTCGTAATTGATGATTAAGCTCACAAAAATCGCCAGTTTTTAAATCGTCTTTCCAGTCTAAGATTAAATTTTCATCAAAAGTGCTTCTTACTTTAAAAAGTTCGCCGTGTAAGTGCGTAACTTGAGCGCTTCCGGCACGTTCGTGTAAGTCATCTACGTTTTGAGTGATAATATTTACATTGTATTTTTTTTCTAATTTGCATAATGCTAAATGAGCAGCATTAGGTTTTACTTGTTTTAATTGTCTTCTTCGTTTATTGTAAAAATCTAAAACAAGTTCTTGATTATTTCTCCAACCTTGTGGTGAAGCTACTTCCATCACATTATGGCCTTCCCATAAACCGTTATCATCACGAAAAGTTTTAATACCACTTTCTGCACTTATTCCAGCTCCAGTTAATACCGCTACATTTTTCATTTCAACTTTATTTTTGTGATGAATGACTAATTTAAAACTTAATTTTTTAACTAAAAAATTCTACTTTCGCATTATGAGAGACCAGAAGCTTTTAGATTATTTAGAATCTTATTTAACGCCTAGAAGAAAAGGATTGTTCGATAAGGTTATCGCTCAACGTACCAATCACTTTACAGTCGCTACAGAAGATGTTTACCAATTGCATAATACGAGTGCTGTGATTAGAAGCTGTGATGTTTTTGGGGTGCAAAATGTTCACATTACTGAAGAAAAAAATGTGCGCAAGATTGATAGAGAAATTGCGATGGGAGCACAAAAATGGGTAGATGTAAATCGTTACCATACGGTTAAAGATGCGGTAGATAAACTAAAAGGAAAAGGATATCAAATAATAGCTACTACTCCTCATAACAATGCTTGTGTGTTAGATGATTTTGATATAGAAAAACCTTCGGCTATATTTTTTGGTACAGAAAAAGATGGCTTGAGTGAAGAACTTATGCAAAAAGCAGATGGTTTTTTAAAAATACCAATGTCTGGTTTTACTGAAAGCTTAAATATTTCAGTTTCTGCGGCTATTATTCTTCAAAATTTAACTTCTCGGTTAAAACGAAGTGAGGTGGGTTGGCAGCTAAGCCAAGAGGAACAATATGATATTAGAATGCATTGGGCAACTAGTTGCATAAAAAGTAGTAAAGAAATTATAGAACGTTATTATAAAGAAAATTCATAAAGATATCTTCCCTTTTTTTTGCTTTCTTTTTCATCTGCTATAAACACAGTATTTTGGTTTTTATAGCAAATGCTTTCTTTTTGAGTACGTTTACCTGATATATCGTATTGCTTGATTTTTCCTCCGAAGAAATCGTCTTCTTCAAAATTATTGAGTTTCCAAACATGTTCTTCGCTTAAAAGAATAACTTCATTTTCTTCATCATTAATACTTGCTGCGGTGATCCAACATTCTCTTTTACCTTCACAAGTTTGATAAGAACCTATTTTTTTTGCTTTGTATTTTCCTGGAACTGCAGGAATTTTATAGACATTAACTGTTCCGTCAGGGGTCTCGCTTCTATTTTTAGTAAACATATATAAATTACCATTTTTGTAAATGAGCGCTTCAGAACCAAAATTCATATTGTCATCATCTGCGGGAAAATCGGTTTGATCTTCAAATGAAAATTCAATTTTTTTAGCTGTTGCTTTTTTGTGCTGATTGATAAAATCTTCAACAATATAAATCGCTAAATCTTCACGGTCGTTATCATTATTACCGGTGTCTCCAATATATAAATTTCCCTTGTTATCTTTAGCAAGGTCTTCCCAATCTACATTTTCAGCGTTTTCAATTTCAATCTCTCTTTTTATTTCTCCTTTTTGTGTAAATCCGTACACGATGTTTGGATTGCTAGAGTCGTTGATGCCCCAAATGAGTGGAGAACCCTTTAAGGTTTCAATACCACTAATTTCGGTAAGTTTTTTGGAGAGGTGTTTTATTTCTTTAAGTTGATTTTTTTGCGCAAATGCAATACTTCCGCAAATAAATAGAAGAAAAACTATCTTTTTCATGACATTTTTTTTATCAAAAAAAACAAAAAGAGAAGTTTTACCAAAGAAAATAATGATAAGTTATTGATAAAGTTTCTTAAAATGGAAATGAAATAGAAGGGAGTAGGTTTTTTTATTTTCTTTTAAGTACTTTGTATTCTTCGTAACAGTTGCTTATAGCGTCTAAGATTTGTAGGTCGTTAGCAGATTTTATAAAACTATCTGAGTAATTGCAATTACGTAAAATCTCATCGATATCTACACGAGTAACTTGAAGTAATGCGCTAAGAGTTTCTCTGTTGAATTTTTTAGCTAGAAGGTTTCTAATTTCATCATCTTCTTTCATCTTTCGCAACTTTTTCATTTGTCGCGGTTTTTTTCCGAAAATATTATAGAGAAAATCTACTGGGTTGAAAATAGATTCCATAGCTCTGGTAAATGCGCCAGGTTGACTATCACCAGCTTCATAACCATAATTTAAACCAGAAATACTGTACCTGTGATTCTCGTAGATAGGAATGTTTTTGGCATCTATTTCTAGGTAACCGGTAAGCTTTAATGGTTTTAAAGTGACCTCTTCTAAGGCTATACCTATTTCAGTCATTTTAATTTTTACTTCACCAAACTTTTTCCAGTCATTAGTAACTCTTACCTCGATAGATTTATAACCGAGGTAAGAGAAAAATAAGGTATCATTAATGCTTGCTTTAATTTTAAACTCTCCTTTCTCATTGGTAGACGTACCGATAACTTCATTTAAATTAACGATATTAACATCTTCGATAGAAGTGTCGTCTGCGGCATTTAAAACTCTACCTTTAACATATAAGGTAGAATCTGTTTCTTGAGCTACAGTAACGAAACTAAAGAGAGTAAATAAAAAAAGGAAGAAAAATTTTTGCATCGTTTGTTTCTTGAGAAGAAAAATAAAATAATTTAATCAATAGACTAACAATTTTATCAAAAATTACATCAATCTTAAGATTTTTTATTTTTTCGTCTACTAATAGAACTTTTGATATTAGATTTTCTAGCGCCGCCACCTTTGTTGCCGTCAGAACCGCTTCTTCTAGAAGAAGACCTTCTTCCGCCACCAGAATTTTTGCTTGAGAAATCATCATTTCTCCTTCCACGACCACCGCCGCCTTTTCTGCCTCCACGGTTTCTTCCGCCGCCACCGCCAGAATTACCTTTGGTAATTTCAACGTTAACAGATCTACCTTCGTGTTGGTAATTTTCGAAAGCAGCGATTACTTTATCTTTTTCTACGGTATCTGTATTAAAGAAAGAGAAACTATCTTTAACATCTACGCGAGAAACGCCATCTCTGCCTAAGTCTAAATGTTCTTTTAAGAAATCTTTTAAAGACATCCAATCAAAACCATCTTTAGCTCCAACGTTAATAAAGAATCTTGTAGAATCTCCGTTATCACTATAGTTATCATTTTGTACTTTAGAGTTTAAATCTGAAGCATTTTTATAATAATTAAAGAAACGTGTAAATTCAACAGAAAAGAATTTTTGAATTAACTCTTCTTTGGTAAAGTCTTTAAGTATTTCTTCTAACTGCGGAAGAAATGGATCAATCTCATGATTGATCTTTGTATCTTTAATGTCGTTAGCTAAGTGAAAAAGCTGCACTTGGCAAATTTCTTCTCCGCTAGGAATATCTTTTTGTTCAAAAGATTGTTTTATGATACGTTCGATACTTTTAATTTTTCGAACTTCACTTTTACTAACAATCACCATTGAAACTCCACTTTTTCCTGCACGACCTGTACGACCGCTTCGGTGAGTATAAGTTTCAATTTCATCTGGTAATTGGTAATTGATAACGTGAGTAATATCATCTACATCTATACCACGTGCGGCTACATCTGTAGCAACTAACATTTGTATTTGACGAGCTCTAAAACTTTTCATGACTAAGTCACGTTGGTTTTGACTTAAATCTCCGTGGATTGCTCCTGCGCTATACCCATCTTCTATTAATTTTTCAGCAACTTTTTGTGTATCACGTTTTGTTCTACAGAAAATTACAGAAAAAATATCTGGATTAGCATCGGCTAAACGTTTTAAAGCTTGGTAGCGATCTCTACCCGGACTTACATAATATTCGTGTGAAACGTTTTTAGTACCTTCATTTTTAGACCCTACAGTAATCTCTTCAGGGTTTTTCATGAATTTTTTAGCGATAACGGCAACCTCTTTTGGCATGGTCGCGCTAAAAAGCCAAGTTTTTTTCTCTTGTGGAGTGTGAGATAAAATAGCAGTAATATCTTCAAAGAATCCCATATTAAGCATCTCATCAGCTTCATCTAAAACACAGTAGCTAATCTCAGAGATGTCTATCATTCCTCGTCCTACCATATCTTTCATACGGCCTGGAGTAGCTACAATAATTTGAGCCCCTCTTTTTATTTGACGCTCTTGATCTGTGATGCTAGAGCCTCCATAAATAGCAACCGTATTTAATTGAGGAATATATTTTGAATAGTTTTTTAACTCATTGGTAATTTGTAAACACAATTCTCTTGTTGGAGATAAGATTAATCCTTGTGTTTTTTTACTGACTGCATTAATTTTTTGAATTAATGGAAAACCAAATGCTGCGGTTTTTCCTGTACCGGTTTGTGCTAAAGCCACCAAATCGGTTTCTTTTTCTAGTAAAATTGGTATCGCTTGCTCTTGTACGCCACTAGGAGATTCAAACCCCATATCATTTATAGCATTCACGATTTCGGCATTAAGCCCTAATTGTTCAAATTTGTTCATATAAAAAATAAAATAAGGGGCAAAGGTAATCAATCCTTTACAGCTTATGCTATAATTAGTTAACTATTAAATATAATTTATTCTGAAAGGTAATTTTTTAATTGGTTAAATGCTTTAGCACGGTGACTAATAGTACTTTTCTCTGTTAAATTCATCTCAGCAAAAGTTTTTTCATAACCTTTAGGTTTAAAAATAGGGTCGTAACCAAAACCTTGATCTCCTTTTTTATCTTTTAAAATTTCTCCTTCACAATTTCCAGTGAATAATGTTTCTTTGTTATTTAAGGTTAAAGCTATAACGGTTTTAAACCTTGCTTTTCGATTTTGTTTTCCTTCGAGCTGAGTTAATAATTTATTTATATTGGCTTGATCGTCTTTTTGTTCTCCTGCATACCTAGCCGAATAAACACCTGGCTCTCCGCCTAATTCATCTACTTCTAATCCGGTATCATCTGCAAAGCAATTGTATTTATATTTTTCTTTTACATATTTTGCTTTGATGATGGCATTTTCATCTATAGTTTTTCCGGTTTCTTCTATATCTTCTGTGCAACCAATATCATCTAAGGATAGTAGTTCTATAAAATTAGGGAGTAAGCTCTTAATTTCTTTAAATTTATTTTTATTATGAGTAGCAAATACGAGTCGCATAGTTTTGTGTATAGGTTAGATTTATTGATGGTGATAGGGTTCGTTTTTTAAAATTGTGAATCCGCGGTATAATTGTTCTGTAAAAAATAAACGTACCATTTGGTGAGAAAATGTCATTTTAGATAAGGCAATTTTTTGATTTGCTCGTTTATAAACCTCTTCAGAAAAGCCATAAGGACCGCCAATTACAAAAATGAGTTGTTTCATACCGGTATTCATTTGTTTTTGTAACCAATTAGAGAAGTCTAGGGAAGAAAAATTTTTGCCGTTTTCATCTAATAAAACTAACAGGTCTGAAGTTTGGGTTTTAGCTAAAATGAGTTCACCTTCTTTTTGTTTTTGAAGGTTCTCATCCATATTTTTAACTTTTTTTATATCAGGAATTATCTCAATTTCAAACTTACAATAGTGTTTGAGTCGCTTAATGTATTGGTCTATAAGTTTTTGTAAATCTTTGTGATCTGTTTTTCCTACAGCGAGTAATTTTATAGTCATTTTTTAAGTTAGGAATTACTTTGTTACATTAGCAAAAATAACCTGATATTATGATTAGTCAAGAACAATTTCAAAAAGAAGTAGATTTAATTATAAAAAATGCTATTCGAGAAGACGTAGGTGATGGCGATCATAGTTCATTAGCCTGCATTCCGGGATACGCCAAAGGAAAAGCAAAACTGCTAGTAAAAGATAACGGAATTTTAGCAGGTGTGAATTTTGCATATCAAGTTTTTCAATATGTAGATAAAAATTTAATAGTTGAAAAATTAATTGATGATGGAGAGCAGATTGTAAATGGAGACATCGCATTTTATGTATCAGGTAATAGTCAATCTATTTTAAAAGCAGAGCGTTTGGTTTTAAATGCTATGCAGCGTATGAGTGCTATCGCTACAAAAACGCATGAATTTGCAAAACTCTTAAAAGGTACTAATACAAAAATTTTAGATACGCGTAAAACCACACCAGGTTTAAGAGCTTTAGAAAAATGGGCTGTGAAAATTGGAGGAGGAGAAAATCATAGGTTTGCCTTGTATGATATGATTATGCTAAAAGATAATCATATAGATTTTGCTGGCGGAATTACCAAAGCTATTGATAAAACAAAACTTTATTTAAAAGAAAATAATCTTGATCTTAAAATTATTGTAGAAGCGCGAAACCTTACAGAAATTCAAGAAATTTTAAAGAACACAGGGGTGCATCGTATTTTAATTGATAACTTTAATTATGAAGACACCAAAAAAGCAGTACACATGATTGGAGAGCAATGTCAGACCGAGTCTAGTGGTGGTATAACCTTAGAAACTGCTCGAAAATACGCAGAATGCGGAGTAGATTTTATATCTAGTGGCGCATTAACACATTCGGTTTATAATTTAGATTTGAGTTTAAAGGCAATATAAATGTCTGAAGAAGTAGAGAAAAAATTAAAAAAAATTCCAGGTGTTGGCTGGTTAGTAAAAAAAGCAAAGGCAATTATTTTACCGGGTTTGGAGGGGTTGTCTCTTTATGATCTGTGGGAAATTTACTCGGTTGGGATTATTAAAGGCACATTTTCTACACGGGCAAGTTCTATAGCTTTTAGTTTTTTTATGGCTATTTTCCCTTTTTTGCTTTTCACTCTAAATTTAATTCCATACATCTGGTTTATTGATGATTTTCAATTAGAGGTTTTAGCTTTTATGGATACGCTTTTGCCTCCACAAACTTCTAGTTTTTTTAATGAAGTTTTTGCAGATATTGTAAACACACCGCGTGCTGGTTTACTTTCGTTCACATTTTTACTGTCTATTTTTTTAATGACTAATGGTATTAATGCTATTTTTACAGGGTTTGAGTTTTCTTATCATACCACTATCAATAGATCTATTATTAAACAATATATTGTAGCCTTAGGGACTTCTATAATTGTAGCATTAATGTTGCTTATTGCAGTGATCTCTCTGGTATATTTAACATATATTATTGAAGACTTAAAGGCGATTGGCATATTTTCTGATAACTTATATTGGGCAAAGATGGGAAGGTATACAGTTTTTATACTTTTAATATATAATGCAGTTGCAACGCTTTATTATTTTGGTACCAAAGAAGGCAGAAATTCAAGGTATTTTTCTGTTGGTGCACTTTTTACCACTCTTTTAATAATGCTTACTACGTTCTTGTTTTCAATTTATATTGAAAATTTTAGCACTTATAATAAGCTTTATGGATCGATAGGTGCTTTGCTTATTATGATGGTTTACATCTGGTTAAATGCAAATATCTTATTACTTGGTTT
Organism: Mesonia aestuariivivens; assembly: GCF_019311235.1. Lineage (GTDB taxonomy): Bacteria > Bacteroidota > Bacteroidia > Flavobacteriales > Flavobacteriaceae > Mesonia > Mesonia aestuariivivens. Next base: position 67,807 of record NZ_JAHWDF010000013.1, read on the forward strand.
TGAATTAAATGCATCAATTAACCGTTTAAAACAAAATTTTTAATAATTTAAAGGTCTAAAAATTAGAAATATGAAAAAGGTATTGTTAGTTTTAATGGTATTTTGTGTAATCGGTTTTACGCAGGCACAAAAAGAAGTAGCAGGAATTACGATTCCAGTTCAAGAGAATTTTGGTGAATATAACTTAACGTTAAATGGAGCTGGAGTAAGAGAAAAGTTATGGATAGATTTATATGCAGGAGCATTATACCTTTCTTCAGCATCATCTGATGCTAATAAAATATTAAATTCAGAAGAAGCAATGGCTGTAAAATTACATATTGTTTCTAACCTTATTAGTAGTAAAAAGATGATTGATGCGGTAGAAGAGGGGTTTGAAAACTCTACCAATGGAAATACTGCTCCCTTAAAAAGTAAGATTGAAAAATTTATTACTTTTTTTAAGGAAGAAATCAATAAAGGAGATGTTTTTGATATTACATATCAACCAGAAAAGGGAGTAGTATCTTATAAAAACGGAAAGGAAAAAGGAACTATTGAAGGAATGGAATTTAAAAAAGCCTTATTTGGTATTTGGCTTTCTAACAAACCTGCAGATGACGACTTAAAAGAAGCAATGTTAGGTCTAGATTAATATTTATGAAAAACTTAAAAACTTTACTGCTATTTTTATTATTTCCAACCATACTTTTAAGTCAAAGTATTTTAGATGATTGGAAAATTATAAATGAAGAAACGGGGGAGACTCGCTCTATTGTAAAAATTTACGAAGCTGAAGATGGATTAGTCTATGGTAAGGTAATTAAGATTGTTAACGAAGATAAGCGCGATAGGCTTTGCGTGAAATGCGAGGGAGAAGATAAAGACATGAAAATTCATGGACTTGTTTTGATGAAACATTTTCATAAAGATGGTGATCGTTATGTAGATGGTACTATCACCAATCCAGACGATGGTAAGGTTTATAAATCTAAAATTTGGTTAGATGAAGATAATCCAGATCTTTTAAATGTGAGGGGCTATATAAGTTTCTTCTACAAAACCATGCAATGGCAACGATTATAACAAAAAAAGCGCTTGAATATTCAAGCGCTTTTTTTTGTTTAAGATTTACTTTAACGTACTGTCTAATGTAATTTCTGTGTTTAATAATTTTGAAATTGGGCAACTCTCTTTGGCTTTGTTTGCAATTTCATTAAACTTTTCTTCAGTAATATGAGGTACTTCGGCTACTAAAATTAAATGAGATTTGCTTACCGCACCATCTTCAAAAGTAACTTCAGCTTTAGTTTCTAATAGATCTGCCGGAAAATTTTGTTCAGCTAAAAAAGCAGAAAGTTGCATGGTGAAACATCCTGAATGAGCTGCACCTATTAATTCTTCAGGATTTGTTCCTTTACCATTTTCAAATCTTGTTTTATAAGAATATTGAGTCTTATCTAAAATTCCACTTTCTGTAGATAAATTTCCTTTACCTTCTTTTAGGTTTCCTTTCCAAACCGCTGTTGCTTTTCTAATCATAATTTTTTATTTAAAGCTAAGAAAGATATATTAGGGTAAAGAATTATTATAAAAATCTTAACCATAGGCTAAGCTTACAAATTAAATTTTACATTTGTTTTCTATGTTCAATAAGAAATATTTTACTTCTATTTATGCATAAATTTGCTAATGTAATTTTACCTCTTCCTTTACCAAAACATTTTACTTATCAAGTAGAAGATAAAGATGTGTCTGTACTTGAAGTAGGAATGAGAGTTGCGGTGCCTTTTGGGAAATCTAAAGTTTATACAGGAGTGGTGGCGAAGATTCATGAAGAACGTCCTACCCAATATGAAGCTAAATTAATTGAAGAAGTGTTAGATCAAAGTCTGTTAGTAACTTCTTATCAATTAAAATTTTGGTCATGGATCGCTTCTTATTATATGTGTGCAGAAGGTGAAGTGTTAAAAGCAGCTTTGCCGAGTGCTTTTTTGTTGGAAAGTGAAACTGTTATTGAGTTAGACAAGTCTTCATCTATTGATGAGCATACATTAGATGATGAAGAGTTTTTGATTGTTGAAGCGTTACAAAATCAGAGTTTGCTAAAAATTCAGGAGGTAATGCAGATTTTAGAGAAGAAAGCCGTCTTGCCAGTTATTAATAGGTTAGTGAAGAAGCAGGCTATTGTTGTTAATCAAGAATTATACAAACAGTATAAACCTAAATTAATTACGTATGTAAAATTAACTTCAGAATTTAAAGAAGAAGCGAAATTAAATGAATTATTAGAAGAACTTAAAAACGCACCTAAACAACGAGAGGTTGTTTTTACCTTATTTTCTTTAGAAGCTAAGCTTAAGAAACCAATAGAGAAAAAGCTATTAGCAAAAGAAAGTTCTGCATCGGCTTCAACGGTAAAATCGTTATTAGATAAAGGTGTTTTGAAGAGTTATCATCTTCAAAAAGACCGAGTGAATTTTGAGGGAGAAGTTAAAGATTTTAATATAGAACTTAATCAATCACAACAGCAAGCTTATCAAGAGATAACTTCTCATTTCAAAAATAATAAAGTTACACTTTTACATGGAATTACTTCTTCTGGTAAAACAGAAATTTATATTAAACTTATTCAAGAATGTATAGCCCAAAATAAACAAGTGTTGTATTTATTGCCAGAAATAGCTCTAACAACTCAGTTAATAGGTAGGCTTCAAAAATATTTTGGAGATCAAGTTTTAATTTACCATAGTAAATATTCTGTAAATGAACGAGTAGAAGTTTATAACCATGTGCTTAATAATACGAAAGGTAAAATTGTAATTGGGGCAAGATCATCTATTTTCTTACCTTTTCAGAAGTTAGGTTTAGTGATTGTAGATGAATCTCATGAGGCTACGTTTAAACAATATGATCCTGCGCCTCGTTACCAAGCTAGAGATGCAGCGGTAGTGCTGGCCTCTTTTTTTAAAAGTCAGTTATTACTAGGTTCTGCTACGCCTAGTTTAGAAAGTTATCACAATAGTAGTTCACAGAAATATGAGCTGGTAGAGTTAACTAAACGATATGGTAATGTGCTTCCGCCAGAAATAGAGTTGGTAGATATTAAAGATAAGCATAAGAAAAAGAAAATGACGGGGCATTTTTCAGATCGTTTATTAGAAGAAATGCGAGTGACCTTAGGCGAAGGTAAACAAGTGATTCTTTTTCAGAACAGGAGAGGGTTTTCTCCTATTTTAGAGTGTAATACTTGTGGTAATTCTCCACAATGTCCTAATTGTGATGTGAGTCTTACCTATCATCAGCATAATAATTCTTTACGCTGTCATTATTGCGGTTATCATATGGCTATGCAAAAACAATGTTTAGCTTGTGGTAGTACAGATTTGTCTACTAAAGGTTTTGGAACAGAGCAGGTAGAAACTGAATTGAGTTCATTATTTCCTGATCATAACATTGGCCGTATGGATTTAGATACTACGCGAGGAAAATATGGTTATGAAAAAATTATAAATGCTTTTGAGCAGCGGCAAATAGATATTTTGGTAGGTACCCAGATGCTTACGAAAGGTTTAGATTTTAGAAATGTAGATTTGGTGGGAGTGATGAATGCAGATAGTTTGTTAAATTTCCCAGATTTTAGAGCTCACGAAAGAAGTTTTCAGTTGCTTTTGCAGGTTGCCGGTAGAGCAGGTAGAACCAAAGATAGAGGAAAGGTGTTGATACAAACTTATAACCCTTACCATCAAATTCTTCAACAGGTTTCTTCTAATAATTATACAGCAATGTACGAAGAGCAAATGGAAGATCGTTATAATTTTAAATACCCTCCTTATTATAGATTGATAAAGCTTACTTTAAAAGGAAAAGATTATAATGTATTAAATGAAGCATCTTCTTGGTTAGCTAAAGCTTTATCGCAAGCATTTCATCCTCATGTATTGGGACCAGAATTCCCTCCGGTAGCTAGAATAAGAAATGAATATTATAAGAATATTATTGTTAAGATTCCTCCTAAAAACTCAATTCAAAAAACAAAAGAATATATAGAGCGGGTGCTAAAAAGTTATGATTCTATAGGTAATTACAGAAAAATAAGAGTGATTATAAATGTAGATCCTTATTAATCTTCAATACCTTCTAAGCTTTCTTCTAAATCTTTTTTTCTGTTTCGGCTTAAAGGGATTTCTATACCTTCAAGAAAAACAAGCTTGCTGCTATAATTTTTAATACGGAAAAGATTAACGATATAGGATTTATGAACTCTTAAAAACTGTGATTTTGGTAATTCTTCAGCAAAACCTTTCATAGTAGAAAGTACGGTATAGGTTTCGTTATCTGTAATTACTTTTACGTAATCTCCAAAAGCTTCTACATATTTTACCTGATTTAAAAACAGCTTATGTTTTTTAAGATTACTTTTTATAAAAATATAATTTTCATCTACAGGGATTTGTTTGTCTATATTTACTTGATGAAACTCTAACGCTTTTTGTACAGCTACATTAAATCTATCTTTAGTTACAGGCTTTTGTAAATAATCTATAGCGCTGTAATTAAAAGCTTGAAAAGCGTACTGAGTTTTGCCGGTAACAAAGACAATCTGAGGTTTTTCTTTTAGGTTGTCTAATAGATCAAATCCAGATAAAATAGGCATTTCAATATCTAGAAATATTAAATCAACCTTCGTATTTTCTAATTCTCTTTTAGTGTCTAAAGCATTATTATGCTCGGCCACTAAAATTAAAGAAGGATGATCTTTTACCAATTTTGTAATAGATAACCTTTGTAAACTAGAATCGTCTACGACAACACATTTAAGTTTGGTATGAATCATTATATTTTATAAAAAACGAACAACAATCTTACGTATAATTATGATGAATTGCAACTAAAACTCGCTAATGCTGAAGATAGTTTATTTAAAACTAAAATAATAATTGCTAGAAACAAAAAAAGTCTTATTTTTGCACGCAATTTAATTTAAACATTAACATTATGAATCATTATGAAACTGTTTTCATCTTGAATCCCGTTTTATCTGATGAGCAGGTAAAGGAGACAGTTAAGAAATATGAAGATTTTCTTAATTCCAAAGGGGCTAAGATGGTTAACAAAGAGAATTGGGGCTTAAAAAAATTAGCGTATCCAATTCAGCACAAAAAAAGTGGATTTTATCACTTATTTGAGTTCCAAGTAGAAGGTGAAGTTATCGATGAGTTAGAGTTATTATTTAGACGTGAAGAACGTATGATGAGATACCTAACTGTGAAATTAGATAAACACGCGGTTGCTTGGGCAGAAAAAAGAGTTAAACGAAACAAAGAAAAAGCGTAAGTTATGTCATCTATAGAACAACAAGCGAAAGGAAAAAAAGACGGAGAAATTAGATATTTAACTCCGCTTAATATTGAAACTTCTAAGAAGAAAAGATATTGTCGTTTCAAAAGATCTGGAATTAAGTACATAGACTACAAAGATCCTGATTTTTTAATGGCATTCGTTAACGATCAAGGTAAAATTTTGCCACGTAGATTAACAGGAACTTCTTTAAAATACCAAAGAAAAGTTGCTGTAGCAGTTAAACGTGCGCGTCATTTAGCCTTAATGCCATACGTTGGTGATTTATTAAAATAAAAGAAACGACATTATGGAATTAATATTAAAGAAAGACGTAGATAATTTAGGATTTATAGATGATGTCGTAACTGTAAAAAATGGTTACGGGAGAAATTATTTAATCCCTCACGGCTTTGCAGAATTAGCGACTCCTTCAGCAAAGAAAATGTTGCAAGAAACGCTTAAGCAAAGATCATACAAAGAAAAGAAGCACATCGAAGAAGCTGAAAAGCAAGCAGAGAAAATTAATGGTTTAGACCTTAAAATTACTGCTAAATCTGGTGCTGGAGATAAATTATTCGGAAGTATTACTTCTGCTAATTTAAGTGAAGTACTAGCTAAAGAAGGTGTAGATATTGACAAAAAATATATCTCTATTTTTGGAGGTAATATTAAGAGATTAGGTCAATATGAAGCAAAACTTCGTTTTCATAGAGAAGTTATTGCTAGCCTTACTTTTGATGTTGTAGGAGAAGCATAATCAATGCTAGATCATATATAGAACCTACCCAATTTGGGTAGGTTTTTTTATAACCAAAATTTACCTAATTATGAAATACACCAGATTAACAAAAGAACAATTAGAAGAACTTCATCAAGAATTTATTAATTTTTTAGCTACACAATCTATTACTGCAGAAGAATGGCAAGACATAAAAAAAAATAAGCCTTCTGTAGCCGAAGATGAACTCGATGTTTTTAGTGATTTAGTTTGGGAAGGTGTATTAAACCAAGCAAAGTTTTTAGAACACTTTTCTAAACAGCAATTATTTTTATTTAAAATAGGAGAGGTAAAAATGACATTAGTCGGTGTAAAAGTAGAAAATGAAACCATAGATATAAGAACAAAAGATGGGTATCGTTGGCTTCAAGACAACTTGCTAAATGAAGCGGTACAAATTTATACCTCTACAAAAGTTATTACAGACGATAGAAATAAAGATATTTTCGCTTTAATGCAACAAGGTGCAAGTATTACTCAAGGAGAGTTATTTCAGTATTTTGAAAAGCTTATTGAAGTAGAAGATTAAAAAATTAAAACGCTTTTAAAGAGAAAACAAAAGCTTCTTATTTTTGTATTTTCTTTAGTTATCTTAGCATTTTTTAAAAAAGTTATGGCACAAAAACCAAGTATCCCTAAGGGAACCCGAGATTTCTCTCCAGCAGAAGTAAATAGAAGAAATTACATAATTTCAACCATTAAAAAGCAATTTCAGCATTTTGGCTTTCAACCTATAGAAACGCCAAGCTTTGAAAATTCTTCTACCTTAATGGGGAAATATGGAGAAGAAGGGGATCGACTTATTTTTAAAATTTTGAATAGTGGTGATTTTTTAAGTAAAGTTAAAGATGACTTGTATACTGAAAAAGACAGTCTGAAAATCACTTCAAAAATCTCTGAAAAGGCACTTCGTTACGATTTAACCGTTCCTTTTGCCCGTTATGTGGTGCAACATCAAAATGAAATAGAATTTCCTTTTAAACGCTATCAAATTCAGCCCGTATGGCGAGCAGATCGTCCGCAAAAAGGAAGGTTCAGAGAATTTTTTCAGTGCGATGCAGATGTGGTTGGGAGTGACAGCCTTTGGCAAGAAGTAGAATTTCTGCAATTGTACGATGCTGTTTTTACTTCATTAAAACTTAACGTTGTAACTATAAAAATAAATAACCGAAAAATTTTATCTGGTTTTGCTGAAGTTATTGAAGAAAGTGATAAACTAATTGATTTTACGGTAGCACTTGATAAGCTTGATAAAATTGGTAAAGATGGTGTGGTAAAAGAAATGAGAGAAAAAGGAATTTCTGATGAAGCTATTCAGAAAATAGATCCTATTTTTCAGTTAAACGGAGATTTTTCAGCAAAAATACAAGGATTAAAAAGTATTCTTTCCACTTCAGAAATAGGGAAAAAAGGAATTGAAGAATTAGAGTTTATTCAACAAGCGGTTGAAGCAATGCCTCTAAAAACCGCAACCTTAGATTTAGATGTAACCTTAGCTCGTGGACTTAATTATTATACCGGCGCTATATTTGAAATTTCAGCTCCAGAAGGAGTAAAAATGGGCTCTATTGGCGGGGGCGGACGCTATGATGATTTAACCGGAATTTTTGGGTTAAAAAACATGAGCGGTATTGGTATTTCGTTTGGTCTAGATAGAATTTATTTGGTGTTAGAAGAGTTAAACCTCTTCCCTGAGACGGTAGAAGAAAATACGAAGCTTATTTTTATCAATTTTGGGCAAAAAGAAGCCCTTTATGCAATGAAATCTGTAAGAGCCTTGCGTGATGCTGGCATTAATGCAGAAGTTTACCCAGATAGCGCTAAGATGAAAAAACAAATGACGCACGCCAATAGAAGAAATATACCTTATGTGGTACTTGCGGGAACTGAAGAAATAGAAGCTGAAAAATATACGATAAAGCATATGAATAGTGGTGAACAAGAAACGATTTCTTTACAAGCAATTATAGAGAAACTGAGATAAATCATTAATTTCATCAAGCAATTTTTATAATTTTGATTCAACTCTTGAATTTTAAATTATGAAAATTGCTTTTTTTAGTACTAAATCTTACGATAAAGACTTTTTTGAACCCTACAATCATCAACAAGAAGTCAGTTTTAAATATTTTAATGCATCCTTAACCAAAGATACTGCTGCTTTAGCACGTGGTTATGACGGAATTTGCGTTTTTGTAAATGATCATTTAGATGAAGAAACACTTCAGCATTTAAAAGAAATAGGAGTAAGGTTGGTTGTCTTACGTTGTGCTGGTTTTAATAACGTTAATTTAAAAGCTGCTGAGCAATTAGATATAAAAGTATATCGGGTTCCGGCTTACTCTCCTCAAGCGGTTGCAGAACATGCGCTAGCACTTATCTTAACTTTAAATAGAAAAACACATAAAGCTTACAATCGCGTTAGAGATGGTAATTTTTCGTTAGATCGTCTTCAGGGCTTCAATCTTCAAAATAAAACGATAGGTGTTATAGGAACGGGTAGAATTGGGGCTTCTTTCTGTAAAATCATGAAAGGTTTTACAGATTCTATACTAGCTTTCGACAAATATGAGAATGAGAAGGTGAGCGATATGGGAGTAAAATATGTAGATTTAGACGTATTATTAGAAAAATCTGATATTATTTCGTTGCATTGCCCCTTAACGCCAGAAACCAAATATTTAATTGATGCTGCGAGTTTACGTGGTATTAAAAAAGGCTGTATGCTTATCAATACGAGTAGGGGAGCATTAATTCATACTGGTGATGCAATTGAGGCTTTAAAAGAAGGGAAATTGGGCTATTTGGGTATTGATGTTTATGAGCAAGAAGAGCATTTATTCTTTAGAGATTTATCTGAAAATATTATTCAAGACGATCATATTGCTCGACTCATTTCTTTTCCAAATGTGCTAATTACCGCTCATCAAGGCTTTTTAACGAAAGAAGCATTACAAGAAATAGCAAAGGTAACTTTTCAGAATATCCTAGATTTTCAAGAGGGAAAAGAAAGTGAGAATAGGGTGTTAAAATAAAATCTTTTATATACAAAAACCACTCTAAATTTTAGAGTGGTTTTTTGTTGTAGCGAGATCCAGATTTGAACTCGGGACCTCCGGGTTATGAACCTATTCAAATAGCTATATAAAACAAACTAAAATATATTAAACAATATGATTATTAGTTAATTACATATTTTATGGTTTTATTCAAATAGTGCTAAAATCAAATTATTCTGTACTAGTTTTTAAATTGATTATTTATATAGATTTTTAATGAAAGATTATGGCCAATGTCAAGATTGTTTTAAGGAAGAATATGATGAGAAAGGATGGTAGAATTCCTCTTGCTTTAAGAATTAGTGAAAATTACAAAACCAATTACAAGTGGCTTGGATAATATGTTTTCGAGAAGGATTGGGATAAAAATGCAGGAAAGGCGAAGAGGAGTCATCCAAATTCACAAAGGCTGAACAATTTTTTAATGAAGAAATTGAGTGAAGTGAATGACATATTTTTTGAATCTAAAGATCAGGTTAGCCCGAAACAGGTAAAGCAAAAGTTAAAAGGAACCTACGGACAGAAATCCTTTTTTGAACTAGCCGCAGAGCGTATAATAGAAAAATATGAAGGAGGAACATTTTCCGTCGCTAAAGCTGAATTATCTATTCTTTATAACCTCGAGGAATTTTTAAATCTAAAAAGGAATAAGAATAAATCAGCCATTATTAAGTCAATCAATGAGCGCCGCTTGCACCGAATTAGTGAAGCTAGACTTAACAAATATAGCTGGTTAGATGGTGTTGCTTATTTTAGAAATAGTAAGGCTCTAGCGTTCCGGGATATTGATGAAGTTTTCATTAATAAATATAAAACATTTTGTCATTCTTATTTAGGGCAAAAAACCAGAACTATTACTAATCAACTTATTTTAATTAGAACTCTTTTCAATTTAGCTATTAAGGAAGGAATTATTGAACGAAAATTTTATCCCTTTGCCGGTGATAAGGAGAAAATTAGAATTGGTTCTGGTAATAAGATAGGACTAAGCACAGAAGAGATTGAAAAAATAGAAAAACTGAAGTTGGAGGAAAATAGTTCTATTTGGCACACTCATAATGTATGGCTATTTTCTTTTTATTTTGCTGGGATTCGTATTTCTGATGTTGTCAAAATAAAATGGTCAGATTTTAAGGATAATCGACTTTATTATATAATGAATAAAAATGAAAAAGCACTCAGCCTTTAAATTCCTGCCAAGGCAAATTTTTTTTTAGAACTTTATAAAAAATAGAAAAAACTCAATAAAGGTTATGTCTTTCGGTTCCTTAGAAATACTGATACTAATGATGCTGAACAAATCTATATACGAACAAAAAGTGTTACTAAGGTCTTTAATAAATGCCTAAAACAAATTGCCAAAGAATGTAGGATTGAAAAAAATTTATCTAACCACATTGCTAGGCATAGCTTCGGTAATATAGCGAGTGTCCGCATTCATCCTTTAATGTTACAAAAGCTCTATCGGCATAGTGATTTAAAAACTACTTTGAATTATCAAGCTAATTTTATTCATCGAGATGCGGATGATGCACTTGATGAAGTTATTAATTTTTAAATTATATTTCTGTTTTAAATACTGTTTTCATCTTTATAAATTTATTATGCATTGCAAACTTATCGATGATTAAATGCTAAAAAGTAGTTGATATACGCAATTTTGTAGCTAAATGTATACTCTCGTTTTGCTAATGTCTTTTTTTCGATAAAAAAGTAATGTATAAGTGAGTAAATTTGAGAGCTAACTACTTATCCTTTGTTAGCATACTGGAGAAATGGAAATTTCATTATTTAATATTCCTCCTAATCCTGCTTAATGCATTAGGGGTAATCCCCAAAATACTGGCCAGTTGTTTTACCGGCATTTTTTGAATAAATTCCCTGTTTTCCATTAGTTTTAAATAAATACCTTCTGCAGTTAAGGTCTGATAATTTACATTTTGTTCAATTTGCTGAATACAAATATCTTCCCACATTTTACGACCAAATTTTTGCCAGATAGGAAAACGCTCATAGAGTTCTTCCATATCAGCTCGCTCTATTACTAGTAAACTGGTTGTATCAATCGTCTCAATAGTAAAACGGGTAGGTTTTCTAGGAGCCAAACTACTAATCTCCGTAATGAATTCCCCTTCAAAAAAAGCCCAGGCCGTATGTTCATTTTCATTTTCATCCGAAAAAAAGCGTAATCCTCCGGAAATGATAAAATAATATTGATTGGCAATCTGTCCCCGTTTAAGCAACACCTGATGCGGCGCATATTCTTTTTCCTGAAATTTTGAAAGTACTTCCTGTAATATTTCCTCTGTAATAAAAACTTTTGATTGTATAAATTCAGTAAATGATTTCATAAGGTGAAAACCGCTTTATTCCATTTTTAATACGTCGAGGGATATTTTATCTGCCTAGTATTCAAAAATAGGGAAATCAATTGTCTTTTGTGATGCTAAGTTTAGTTTAAAATACGCTAAAGCCGATAGACTTACTTATAACTCAGGGTCATTTAAGAAATTATGGAACTAATCATTTATCGAGTTTGCTTGGGAACATACAGAAACTTTTAGCACTGCTTCCTTTTACCTAAAGAAGAAGGGAGTATTTTTTATACTCCCTTTTCAATACGTTAGTTTAGAAAATGAAGCACGGCATCAATGACGGCCTGCGGATTTTCTTCATTAAAATAGTGCCCAGAACCTTCTACCTTAATCACCTCTACATTTTTTGCAATATAGGGCAATCCCTGCTTCATAAACCCGTAGCTGCTTTCGCTGGCCATCCCCAAAACGGGCATTTGCAGTGTGCCGTAGGTATTCATATCCTTGATGTCCTGTTCAAAAGCCTGGTACCAGGCATTAGATGCCCTAATATTTTCAGGCCGATTATAATGGTAGGCGGCAACTTCCCGGTCAAAATCACTCATTTTAGCATCATCCAACATTACGTAAGCAAACAGCCAATCTAATAGGTACCTAAACCGGCCTTCCAATAGCTGTTCTGGTAATTCCTTTACCTGATTAAAAGCCATCCACCATAAAAATGGCATTTTATCATTTATTTTATCTCCAAAAGTTCCCGGCATAGGGAGCAGGCGCATTTCCCGTATTGCTTCGCTCGGGTGGGCGCCATCCATCAGGATAAGTTTATCCACAGCCTTCGGATAATTAAAAGCAAGACTTGAAGCCAGCATCCCACCAATATCGTGTCCCAATACGTGTGCTTTTTTGATCCCCAGTTTTTGGATCAGTTCAAAAATATCCTTGGCCATCGTTTTTTTGTCGTAGCCATTAAAGGGTTTATCTGAGCTGCCCATTCCCCGAATATCTACTACAATCACCCTGTATTTTTTTGCCAGTTCCGGCATTACCTTATGAAAAGAATACCAGGTTTGCGGCCAGCCGGGAAGGCAAATAAGCGGTTGCCCCGTACCTCCTGCTACATAATGTAACTGAATGTTATTTACCGTGATCAGATGGCTGGTAAATCCCGGTAATTGTTTGACCAATTCCTTATCCGAATATTGCGCTTGATTTTCCATAGATTTTTACTTTTTAATTACTTGGGCTATAGATGTCCATTTAAGGTCTGGATAGCGGTTGTTGTCCAGTTTTAAATGATGCACCAAAAACATACTGTGCAGGTATTGCATTTGTTGCCAATCGGCATACAGTTCCTGTTCGCCCTGCGGATTGGCTTTTCTCTTTTCCTGGATTACAGCAGCGAAATCCTCTAAGGATCCGCGATTGATCAGTTCAAAATTTTTATCAAAAAATTGTTTTCCGAGCGCTACAAAATCTTTCGGACTCGGACTAAAACTGGCAATATGCAGGTTTCGGGGAGTCTTATCGTCCAAAGCTACTTTGGCGGTGTATTGGGCGGTATCTTCTACCGTCGTAAAATCGATTGAAAAATCCTGTTTTTCCCCGTAAAAAAGTACTTTTCCTTCCTTTACATTGAATAACGGCAGGTTGTAGTTTAAGAGGTAGGCAAAAGCCCCGTTAAAAATAGAAGTCGACTCTATAGGTTGCTTATCCAAATAGACCTTAAATTCTTTCCTGAGATCGAAGTTTCGATTGAAACCTCTATCCATTTGCGTAAAATCTGTTGAAAAATCGGAAGGGATAAACTGGGGAACCTTAGCTGCAATGGCCGCATCTACCAGGCGCGATTGAAAATCGACAATGCTTTCCCGTAAACCGGCTACAGCTGAAATTACGCAAGAAACTCCTTCGCACGCCTTTTGGAGCGCCAGGCGATCATCCATTTGAAGAGGTATCACGGTTACCCCACTATTTTTTAAAGGGGTAATTTTTTCTTTATCGCTGGACTCCCTAACAATGGCGATGACTTCAGCTCCTTGTTGTAAAAGATAGTCAGCGATTTTACCACCAAGCATCCCGGTAGCACCGGCAATTAAAATTTTCTTTTTCATTACTATAGATTTTTTTGGCACCCCAATAGGGATAATACCTTTAGGCTTGCCATTAAATTGTAAAAAGTTTTTCTGTTCATTTCTTCTGGGCTTTCCTAGAATTTGTTGAATTTTTATAGTTCAAATGTATGCCGGAATATCATTGCTAAAACTACCATTTGGTAGGAAAAAGTTACGATAAAAGTCGAGACTGATGAACTGGGAGAACTCCATAATTAATAAACTTAGAAAAAACAGTAAGTAAATTATTATAAAATCTAAAGTCTCTTTTTCAGTAATACCTTTCTTGTATTATACTGATATAGGTTGACTCTTTTTTGATAGGTATATTTTAATATTTAGATATGTAGTTGGTGTAAATTTACATTATTTTTTCGATAAGATCTGTATTGGATGTTCGGATTAAGATGAACTTCTGCAGGTTTTCTTAAGTCAAGGCTAAAATGTGTTCTAAGGTTATTATAGATATATACTGCTTGTTGAGTTAATTTCTGAGCTAATTCAGTGTTTTTAATAGTTTGTTTTAAGCCATATTCGTGTTTTAGTGTTCTGTTAATGCGTTCAGCAACTGCATTTTCGTAAGGATCATATTGTTCTGTCATACTCATTGTAATATTATTATCTTCTGCAAACTGCGTGTATTTAGGATTGCAGTACTGGAAGCCTCTATCAGAGTGGTGAATGAGTTTTAAATGAGGATATTTTCTGTTTTTAATAGCCATATCAAGTGCTTTTTTACAAAGTGATGTTCTCATATGGTTATCGAGGTTGTAGCCCATAATTTGCTTAGAATAGGCATCTGTAACTAAAGCAAGATAGTTGTGTCCGTTTTCAGTTTTAATGTAGGTAATATCACTTACCCATAGTTGTTCCGGTCGGGTAGGTACGTGGTCTTTTACAAGGTTCTTATATTTTTTGTATATATGGTTTGAGTTTGTCGTTGTGATGTAATTTTTAGTTTTAGGGATCAAAAGATTGTTTAGCCTAAGGAACCGGTAGAATTTATCTCTACCGATCTTAATATCAGCGTTTATGAAATTCTGTTTTAGTTCCGTATAGAGTTTGATTCCACCCGTTTTAGATCCTACTTTTTTACGGTAGTCTTTGACCATTTTAATAAGCTTTTGCTGGTCTATTTCTTGTTTTTGTTGAGCTTTGATTCTTTTGTAGAAGGCTTGTTTAGATATCCCAAAACATCCATAGAGCCATTTTCTTTTATACGTTTTTTCTTTTTTAACTCTATCTCTTTTGCTAATGTTTTGGGTAATGACTTTTTTGACATATCGACACCTGTAATCAGTTCCATATCAGCGATTATGTCTTGTTGAAAATCTTTTTAAAACTCCAGTTCTTCAATCTTTTCTTTTAACTTTTTAATTTCATCGTTTTTACTCATACCATTATTTTGTTGCACTAAGGTATTGTATTTTCTTAACCAATAGGTAATAGTTGTTCTAGGGACATCGTATTTTTTTGAAGCTTGTTTGTTTGATATGTGTCCTGTAAGGATTTGGTCAACGACTAAAAGTTTAGTCTCTAAAGTTACTTTTTGATAGGATTTTTTTCGCCAGTGTTGTTTTTGGTGTTTCATAAGTGACTATAATTAATGGTTTAATTTTTAGTCTACCTATTTCAGGAAAGTTGGTGCATGTTGTAAAACGGTTTATAATATGGCTAGTTGTGGTTTGGTTAATCTGGTTTTGTCCGTTAAACATAAATATAGCTAAAAATATCGAATATCGATAAAGCATTTAGCCACAATTAGCTATACGAATTGTGCTTGTTGCACAACCTCTTTTTTAATCAAATTTTAAATTAATAGTAGATTTCAATAATACCATACCCTTATAAATCAAAAATTTAACTATTTCTAAAAATCAGAATAATCCTCTTTTCTTAGAAATTTAGACTTGTGCAACGGTTACCATTGTTGGCAGCTGTACTTTTTTAGTCATAATGAAATCTGCATTTTGCAATTAAAATTTCCCCCTCTTTATATTGATAAATCAATCTATGTTCACTGTCAATTCTTCTTGACCAAAATCCAGCGTATTTATGTTTTAAAGGTTCTGGTTTTCCGATTCCGTCAAATGGATTTCTTGATATATCCTTTAAAATTTCGTTTATTTTTTTAAGTTTTTTCTTATCTGTTTTTTGCCAATATAAATAATCTTCCCAAGATTCGTCAACAAATGTATATTTCATATTAGTCTTCGATTAAGTCTTTTGAAAATGATTTTCCATTTTTTAGTTTATCGATAGCAGAATCTAATCGTAATTCATTTTTTCGGGAAGATAATTCGTGATTTGTAGCCATTAAAGAATTATATTCTTCTAGTGACATAACAACAATTCCAGAATCTTTTCCGCGGTTAATTATTAAGGTTTCAAAGTTTTTGATAACTCTGTCCAAATATGTTTTGATATCTTTTCTAAAGTCAGAAACAGTTGTGATTTGCATAATTTAATATTTATTTAAGTACAAATATATGTACAAAATATGATATTTGCAATTTTTTCAAGTTGTTGCTAACGTGTTTCTTTAGTTTGTATTAAATAACTTTATATAGAAAAAGAGGAGAACTATAACGTGTTTTAGATTAGTGATCCCTTACACGTACGAGTCCTCTCATTCTATAAAGTTGCAAAGCACCATTAGTAAGCTGCAAGCTTGTCTATCGTAAGGTGGGAAGTGAAGGAATCGGGACTACAAATCTTGGTACTGACGAACAGGAACCGGATAAGAGGCTATAAGGTTGGATGAGCAAGCACATCATTGTGATGTCCTAAACGTTTCTTTGGAAATGAATACCGAAGTAGTAGATCCGGCAGGAATCAGGGGAAAAAAGATGTCCTTACCTGGAGGACGGAGCGTAAAGAAAATGTCTTGTAGACATTTTTAGCGAACGGGCCAGCATGTCGCGCGGGAATATCACGAGATGGCTAGGTGGAGAAGTCAGCAGAGGTCATAGTACCCATAGGGAACGAGGTGCAGCAAACTGCATAGGTCTCACAAATGGGAAAGGACTGAACATAATCCTTTCGGAAATTAGAATAGGAGCATTGTTTTTCATTCATTGGGTGAGCGAATCCCAAGAAAATCTGTAGCCTATTCATAAAGTACGAAATAGTTTCAATTGGTGTAAAGAGCGAGTGAAAAGATGGATTATGAACCGCCGTATACGAGACCCGTATGTACGGTGGTGTGAGAGGCGCACTCCGTCAGTTACTGGCGGAGCCGTCTACTCGATTAGCATTAGTATTTTTATTCCGCTGTATCTTTTACAACTTTAGTTTTAGATAAAAAATCGTGAATTCCGTTTTTAACAACCAAGAATGAAAGTCGGTCAAATGGAATTAGCCTGCAAAAAGTCCGTGCAATAATTTCACCATTTTCTGGTTTTTCTCCGTTCATTGTTACGACTTTGGTTTTAGTTACAAATTTGCCAACGGTTTTTTGGAATTTGATTTCCATAATCGCGTAATAACCTATAAATGAACCAAAAAATAAAATGTAAACAAGCAAAGTTAAAATACCTTGATTTTCTGTTATGACTGGAACAAAAAGTCCGATTATAAAGATTATTAGAGATGCTAAAACTAGCCAAACAAAAAAGTCTATTAAGAAGTTGATAAATCTAGTTCCCGAACCAACAACATTTGAGTCAACTTTTTGTTTTTGTTCTTTGTCAACTGTTGCTTTTTCCTTTATTTTTTCAAATTCAGCGGTGTCAATATTCCGCTTTTCAATTTCCAAGTCAGCAGCTTCTATTGCGGTCGGATTATATCTTTCTCTTTCTACGGTTACTATTTTTATTAATTCTTGGTCTGTCCTTTCAGACATCACTTTCTTAAATTCATTTTCCATTAGTTTGCTGGTTGGTTTATATTAATGCTAACGAATTTGTATAACAGAAGTAGCGGATTTTATGCAACTTCCTTTCCGTTGTGAAATTAATAAATTTATTAGACTTTTTTGTGCGGCAAGTCTATTCAGCCGCTATTTTTGTTATACGTCTTAAGTTTGATTCTTATTAAATTTAAACAATAAATCAGAAAGAACAAAGAGAGGATTAAGGTTATGATATACGGTGAAGCGTTAGACTTCGACAACATTGATAATCCCCTCTCTTTAACTACTTTAATCACGTTCAGTTCTTTGAGGCTTTAGACCTCGTTTTCAAGTTGTTGTGATCACGGTAGTATGCTCTTTCATAAAATCAGTTCTTATGGATAAATATAAAGAAACTTTTGGAATCGATATCAGTAAAGATGTTTTTGATGTTTATGGAAGTAAAAGTGGTCATCGCCAGTTTAGCAATGATGAGTCTGGGTTTGTCTCTTTTTTAGGTTATATACCTAAGGATAGCTTAGTATTGATGGAGGCTACAGGCTATTACCATTATCGATTTGCACAGTTTCTTTGCAATAAAGGGGTGAGCGTAGCAGTAGTCAATCCTTTATCAGTGAAGCGTTTCATTCACTTGCCACCGACGAGGACAGCGAGAGGATGGCATTATCAAAAATAAAGACCGATAAGAGCGATGCCAAGGCTATTTGCCATTATGGTTTGTCTAATGAAGTACCGCTGTACAATGCACTCAACGATGTACAGGCAGAATGCCTTCAGCTTTTTCGACTTATGGATAGTTATCTAAAGAAGCGTACGGCTACCAAGAATAAACTTCACGGTGAGGAAGTTCTAGGTATTCCCTCTAGGTATGTTTATAGGTCTTTAAAGCGTGATCTCAAACATCTAGACAAAGAGGTCAGGGGAATTGAAGCTCGCTTACTGGAGCTTGTCAAACAAGAACAGCAACAGCAACTAACCTTGCTAACGAGCATTCCTGGAATCGGAATGAAAACCGCCTTATTTTTAGTGGTAATAACAGATGGATTTACCAAGTTTGAGAAGGCTTCGCAGCTGTGTAGTTACGTAGGGATCACGCCAACGATACGGGAATCAGGCAGTAGTGTTAGAGGCAGAAGTAGAATAAGTCTTGCCTCCGACGAGTAAAGAATGAGCGAGAGGAAGGCAAAGTAATAAAAGCTTCGGAATCTATTATTTCTTTGTGCGCTTTCAACGCTTGTAAACACAATAAGGGTTGCAGGGCAATTTATGAGCGAATTGTAGCCACTTGTCTCCGACGAATGAGGCACGAAAGAGAGGAAGACAGGAGTAAGAAACTGGCGTTGATTGCAGTGGCCAATAAGCTGTTGAAACAGGCTTTTGCCATTGCTAAATCTGGATTACCCTACGATGAAAACTATGTATCTGTTCTAGCAAAAGGATAGATAGAAAAAAAAAGAAGTAAATATTACAGCTAAGATCTATTCGTATAGATTTTAGTACAGGTTAATTATGTCTCAAATTTAATGTAAAAAAAAGTTGGTTTTTACCTCAGTTCTTTGTTGGCAACTGTAATTTATTCTTAATATTCAACTTCTTCACCGTTAGCTATAAATACAAGGGCATCAAAATGGCTTAACAATTTTGTTTTCCTTTTAGTTAAATTGAATATATATAAATCATCAAACTTCTTATTTTTCAATTCTTTATTTGTTGAAATTATTTTTTTTGAATCTACAAAATAATTTTTCTTTATTGATGGTAAGTAGTGTAAAATGGACTTATTTTTTCTCGAAGCTCTTTCAGTTTCATCTTTAGTTCTGGTAGGAGGTAATTCAATAGAGCCAAAAGCTATATGATAAGAAGTTTTTGGATTTAACTGTCTAAATTGATGACCCATAGTTTGTCCATTCATTATTTCAGAGTTAGATTTTGACATGTGTCCGTTTGCTAACCAAATAATAAACTTTTTATCAGGATATTTTTTCACTAAAAAAGCAAGATTTTCAGCCATTTGTTTGTCTCGAATCTTTATTCTGTTGTTATCTGAATTGTTATCTTTAACAGTGTAAAGCTTTACAGAACTTTTGAAACTTTCAAGAATTTGAACCCATTTTTGATTTTTCTTGATTAATTCATTTGATAAAAGTTTATCGAGATAATCATTAATATATTCAATTTCTTCTTTTGATATTATATTGATTACCTCATATTCATCTTTTATAATTGTTTTTGCATGTTTTGAAAACTCTTGATCGAGTTTGATATCATTTGTTTTTAAAAACTCTGATAATTTTATAGTGAAATATTTATGAGAATAAGCAGTAGGAATTCTACTATCAAAACCCCAGATGGTAACTTTGTTTTTTTCCAAAAAATCAAAAAGTTCTTCGCATTGTTTAGATTTACTCCACATTGTATATAAATTCCGTTTATTATGGTCAAATAACAAAGCAAAAAAATCACTTTCAAAGATAATATCCTTAAAACCGTGTTCACTAACTAAATATTTTATAAATTCTGTTTTGGCTATAAAATCAGAACCACTATAATGAACAGATTCTCCCAAAAAAACAGTTTGCTTTTCATTAATGTTTGGACTGATAATTTTTTTAACGTCTTCTGTTAGTAGATTATTTAATGAGTTTAATTCGTAGGTATTCTCTTCAATTTGAGAAAATAGAATTTGATTTAAAAAAAGTATTATTGTTAGTAGTAGTATTTTTTTCATTATAGTTGCCAACGGCAGTCTGTCTCAAAACTACCATATTTGGTTTTAAAAATAGTTGAAATTAGGATTGAAAACAAAATTTATACTCTGATCAGTATTTTTTGTTGTGCATTCGGTAAAAGCTTTATTCCGTCTTATAGAGGCTTGTATACACTTCTTGAAGGTTAAAAACAGGGCTACGATGAGTTGCTGTAAGGCGATTTTACTATTGAATAATCTTCTTAAATTATAAGCCAGAGCGATGAGTCCAAAATCTGCAGAAGCTGCTTTGATGCCCCTTTTGGTCATGATATGATCAAAGCCCCATTGCCGCTTCATAGTGCCGTAGGGATGCTCGACCAGCGCCTGCCTCTTTTTATAAAGCTCTCCGCTTTGTTCGACCCGCTTGGCGTTGCCTTGGATGTTCTGGGTAAATTGGGTGCGCTGTATAATCTTACCGTTAGCTTTGGCCGTGGTACACTTGCTGCGTACCGGGCATTCCTTACAGGCCTTGGTCTTGTATTGTTTAAACGTATAGTTTCGGGCTTTGTACCAGGAGCCATTGCTGTATAAAGTATTTCCCTGGGGGCAGGTATAAGTATCATCATCAGTATTGTAATCAAAATTTTCAGCATTGTATTTGGGATCTGGAGCCTGGCTTTTACGGCCAATGGCTGGGATGGCCACCAGGGTATTGATACCTAGACTATCGGCAATATGGAACTCGCTCCCGGTATGATAGCCTTTATCATAGAGTGCAGTAAAGGAGTTTGATCGTAAAATGGACTTGGCCCTTCTGAGCATGAAGCCCATTGCTTTTTTATCATTCTGATTGGTGAGTTTATAATCGATCAGTAACTTATGTTTGGCATCTACGGTAGTTTGCGCGGTGTAGCAGACCTCGGTAACGGTTCCCCTTACAATTTGATGTCTGCTATCAGGATCAGAGGTCGATCGTTGTGGGTTTTCAGAAGAAGCATCCTTGTCTAATTGTTTTTGTATCGCTTTGTATTTGTTTTTTTGCTGTTTGCGCCCTTTAATTTGCTCTTTAATTTCTTCGGTTTTTTTCTGATCGCCATCAGCCTTGGCCAGTTCTTGGTT
Source organism: Mesonia aestuariivivens (assembly GCF_019311235.1). Lineage (GTDB taxonomy): Bacteria > Bacteroidota > Bacteroidia > Flavobacteriales > Flavobacteriaceae > Mesonia > Mesonia aestuariivivens. The sequence goes on from NZ_JAHWDF010000013.1 coordinate 89,056, forward strand.
ATGCTCTTCGAGCTTTTTATCGATGTACTCTAAATGCCGCTGTATTTTCTTTTTGTTGTAGTTATTTTTTTTGCTGTTTTGCGCCCTTAGCTTGGTAGAATCCCCGGCAATAAGTGTTCCCCCGATCAGGTTGAAGTTACGGGCGATGGCCACACTTTGCCGGAACACCTTTCGGATGGCTTTTGGGTTTTCTTTTCTAAACCGGGCAATGGTATTGTGATCGGGTTTTAAGTTTTTAATCAGCCAGATCACTTCAATGTTACGATAAGCCTCTTTCTCCAATCTTCGGGAAGATCGCATCTGGTTCATATAGCCATAGATAAAGAGCTTGAGCAGATCAGCCGGATCATAGGGCGGCCTCCCTTGAGTAGCTATGGTTTGAAAGCCCATTTTTGATAAATCGAGCAAGTTTACAAATTGATCAATGAGTCGTACGCTGTTATCCTCTGGGATCATATCATCCAAACAGGTCGAATAAAGGCTGAGCTGTTCGCGGTCTTGTCCTTGTTGGTATTCCATATCCTAAAAATACAAAATTCTTAGGTTTTGAGACAGTCTGACGGTCTCGGTTATCGCCAGTTGGCGGAGTAGGGGACGCGGAACTGTCGGCTTAGTATTTGGTTTGTTGGTCAAGTTAATTATTTTCTTTCTAACGCTGCCGCTTATTGGCGATGAACCGTTGTTATGTGGCGTTTTTTTGAACTAATAAATATGTTAAGACTGCGATTATAAATATTCCTATTAGGAGTAATCCATATTCTATTAATCCTGAAATTAAGAAGATAAAAAATCCGTTCTGAATTCTAAAATTGTCAGCTTTTTCAATCAATGATGATAAATAATCCGAATTATGAAGGTAGAAAAATGTGAAAATACAGATTACGCTTAGTAAGTATAATCCGATAATTTTAGGCTTTTTCATCTTAATTTATCTCTTTAATTTTTTCCACTCATTTAATCCTACAACATCATCTCTAACTTCTTTAATCCATTTTTTGCCATACTGATCTGTCAAATAACTGAATATTTCTTTGTTGTAATCTTCTATTAAACTTTGATCAGGACCCGTACAACCATATTCGTAAAAATATATTTTATACTTATCCTCAAACTGTGGATCAGTAGCTATTATTACTGGTGCAATTCCTCCTTGTAGAAGCAAAAATGGATTTCCATTTTCTATATCTTGTTTTGCTAAGTTACTTATTTCTGACTTTTTAGTAAATAATAATTTTGCTGGACCGCTCGAATTAATTTGTTCGTCAGTTAAATTTCCAATTCTTGAAAAAACAATTTCTTCTTGTCCATTTTCTTGAGCAAATGAAGAAATAGAAAATATTAAAGTCAGAATTATAATTATTTTTTTCATCGAATCATCATATAGAAAATGCCATATAACTGTTTTGTATAACAGAAGTAAGGGGTTAAAGTACCTTGGTTTTCAGTTAATTACGTTGTGAAATTTTATTCGACTACTTTTGGGATTGTCGTTTAGCCCTTATTTTTGTTATATGGTGTGCCTGTTGCACAATTTACTAAAAAAGATTAATTTCATGATATGCAAGGCAAAAAAGTATATCAAGAGCAGTTATTCAACAGTTTTCGGTTGAGTGACCGCGTACCGCCCACAAATTTCTACC
>NZ_JAHWDF010000014.1 GCF_019311235.1 Mesonia aestuariivivens
TGCTGCCGTAAAAACCTCGAGTAAGATCATAGAGAAAATCTAAGTTTAAGGCTTCTTTCAATCGGCGGTAGAAATTTGTGGGCGGTACGCGGTCACTCAACCGAAAACTGTTGAATAACTGCTCTTGCTATACTTTTTTGCCTTGCATATCATGAAATTAATCTTTTTTAGTAAATTGTGCAACAGGCACAATGGCTATAAGTAATTGCTTGTTCTCGCCTACTTCTGAAAATCCTTGAGGTTTTCAGTTTGGTGTGTACTTGTTAAGTTAACTACTAAATCCCGCAACTACTCATAGCTGAAACAGTTAGCTGTAATTTAACTAATCTTCGGAGTTCTTTTTTTGAGATTTTTTCCCTAAAACGAAAACTGAAACTAAATTTACAACTGTTCCTCCTGCTATTATGCCTCCAACCACATCTTGACCTATTGAAGCAAGATAAGTTCCACATCCTATTCCCGCCAATCCAATAATCAGCCCAAAAACTTGACCTAATTTACTTTGAGATGATTGACTTGAAACTAAATTACTTTCAATTGAAATTCTATGATTTTGCTGATTTTCAGCCATTTTCATAATTCGGTCTGCTCCTTCTGGAATAACGGAATCGTATCTAATAAGTGTTTCCGCATCTGGCAAAGGACCTGAATGAGATTTTCTTGAATTAAAGTGAAAGATAAACTTTGTAAAATTTCAAGTTTTTAATTTTTTGGTAAGCCTTCAAAAACTTTTGGATTAATGTTTTTAAGCTTCTTCTTCTAATTCCTGTAATTCTTCTGGGATTTTTACTTTCGTCGGCTTATTATTCTGTTGTTTATTGCTCAATTTAAAGTTACTTTAGACAAAGTTTGTTGGAATTCTTTTTTTTAAATACTTTTTTTGCGGATTTGAAATCATCACCAACATTCATCCAATCTGAAATTAAAGCCTTCTTATCAGCATCCGCTGCTGATTTAGAATAGTTATAGTCAAAATAAGAACCCGCAATATTTAAAACACTTCCCATACCCACCAAAAAATCATTTTTAGGTAATAAAAAATCAGTTTTATATTCTATTTTTCAACAATGACGTGAAAATTTAGACAAATTTAGTACTTAAAAAAACTACAGCTAACAAAGAACTGAGGTGAAAACCAACTTTTTTCTACAATAAATTTGAGACATAAATTACCTATGTCAAAATCTTTATAAACAGATTTTAACTGTACATCTATTTCTTGATCTACCCTTTTGTTAGAACAGATACATAGTTTTCATCATAAGGCAATCCTGATTTAGCAATAGCGAAGGCTTTTTTTAAAAACTTGTTGGCTACTGCTATCAAGGCTAGTTTCTTATTGGTGTCTTCCTCTCTTTTATACCTCCAAATTAAGATGGCTGGCAGTACACTACAGGATGGAAGACTTTCTCTTAAAAATTACATTTGAAAAGCTTTAATAGATGTAACAAAATTTAAAATGGAAAAAACTTTTCAGTACGTAGACTATCTCTGGGATGAAGCGAAAGCTGCCGAATTGGGTGACGATCAGGTAGCTTTATTTTTATACCGATCGAATATATTAGGTGCCGATCTAAGAATCACCAATTATGGCGGTGGAAATACCAGCTGTAAAACCATCGAAAAAGATCCACTTACCAATGAAGATGTCGAGGTGATGTGGGTTAAAGGCTCTGGTGGTGATATTGGTACGCTTACCCGAAAAGGAATTGCCGGTTTATATACGGAACGCCTTAGAAACTTGAAAAATGTTTACGGTGGTTTAGAAGATGAAGACCGAATGGTAGGACTTTTTAATCACTGTATCTACGATCTGGATAGTAAAGCACCTTCCATCGATACACCCTTGCACGGTTTATTGCCTTTTAAACATATCGATCACCTACACCCCGATGCGCTTATCGCGGTTGCAGCTGCAAAAGATAGTGAACAGGTGACCAAAGAAATTTGGGGAGATACCATGGGTTGGGTACCCTGGCAGCGTCCTGGTTTCGATTTAGGGCTTCAGCTAGAAAAATGTTTGGAAGAAAATCCCGGAATTCGTGGAATCGTATTGGGTAGCCACGGTTTATTTACTTGGGGCGATACTTCTTACGATTGCTACATAAATAGTCTGGAGGTTATTGAAATGGCTTCTGAATATATTGAAAAGAAAATCAAAGAAAACGGAGAAGTTTTTGGCGGACAAAAACTAAAATCTTTACCTGCGGAAGAACGTAAAGAAAAGGCTGCCGAGTTAATGCCGTTACTACGTGGACTGGCTTCTTCAGAAAATCAAATGATCGGCCATTTTACCGATAGCGATACTGTCTTACATTTTATTAATAGTAATGATCTGGACCGATTAGCACCAATGGGAACTTCCTGCCCCGATCATTTTCTGCGCACAAAAATTCAGCCGCTCATCCTAAGCTTAGATCCATCAGATGAGGTGACCGATACCGAAGCTACGCTGAAAAAATTAGAGCCTTCTTTTGAACAATATCGTGAAGAATACCGTCAATATTACGAAAATCATAAACACGATAATAGTCCGGCAATGCGTGATCCTAATCCGGTGATTATCATTTATCCCGGCGTAGGAATGTTCAGTTTTGCCAAGAACAAGCAAACCACCCGTGTAGCTAGTGAATTTTATGTAAATGCCATCAACGTAATGCGTGGTGCTGAAGCGATTACTGAATATACTTCTTTACCAAGACAAGAGGCTTTTGATATCGAATATTGGTTGTTAGAAGAGGCTAAATTACAACGAATGCCTGCGGAAAAACCACTTTCACGTAAAGTAGCCGTTGTTACAGGTGCCGCCGGTGGAATTGGTAAAGCAATTGCCGATAAATTAATTCTCGAAGGAGCTAACGTAGTGCTCACCGATATTAGTCAGGAGAATTTAGAGGAAGCTTTATCGACTTACAAACGTGACGAAGCTGCGATTGCCATTTGCGATGTTACCAATGAAGATTCAATAGAAAAGGCCTACAAAGAAGCAAATCTTGCCTTTGGAGGGGTAGACATCGTGGTGCATTCAGCAGGATTAGCGATTTCAAAATCCTTACTGGACACAACACTGAAAGATTGGGAACTATTACAAAACGTATTGGTAAAAGGGCAATTCTTAATGGCGCAAAAAGGCGTTGAAATTATGCGCAAGCAAGGTTTAGGTGGCGATATCGTAAATATTGCCAGTAAAAACGGACTCGTTTCTGGACCTAACAATGTAGGCTACGGAACGGCAAAAGCGGCGCAACAACATATGACGCGCTTATTAGCTGCGGAATTAGGTGGCGATCATATTCGTGTGAATACCGTGAATCCAGATGGAGTAATCGTAGGTAGTAAAATATGGGAAGGCGATTGGGCTGAAGGTCGAGCAAAAGCTCACGGAATTAAAGTGGAAGATCTTCCGGCGCATTACGCTAAAAGAAATTTATTAAATGAAATTATCTTACCAGAAGATATCGCTAACGGCGTATTCGCCTGCGTGGGTATTCTGGACAAAAGTACCGGAAACACCATTAACGTTGATGGTGGTATGGCAAATGCGTTTGTGAGATAAGATTTAGAAGAGAGTAATTGGATTTTAGAGTATAGATGCTAGAATATAGATTTTAGAACTTAGAGAATAGACAAGAGAAGTAAGAAACAAGATTTTTGTTTCATCCTGAATTTATTTAAGGATCTCATCCAGCTGAGATCGTGATGAGGTTCCGTGTCAAGCACGGAATGACAAAAGAAAAAGCTTTAAATTGATAATATTGTCCTACTTTTTTGTTACTTTTTTTGGGCAATGAAAAAAAGTAGGGAAAAGTAAATTGAATTGAATAAGAAATCAATAAACCTCACAGTTTTTAGAAACCTGTGAGGTTTACAAAAAAATCTAAATTCTAAAAGGCGAAGCGATCTAAAATCTTAAAATAATAAAGATGAAAATAAATACTGATCAACTATCAGAATTCAATAAAAAGCAAAACGATTCGTTTGAAAACGAAATCGATTTCTTAGAAAATAAGTTTGCCAAAAAAGGAATCTCGATAGCTAAAATAATACAAAAATTAGCCGATTTTCAGGTGGCGATACCGAGTTGGGCTTTAGGTGCCGGTGGTACGCGATTTGGTCGTTTTTCTTACGGAGGAGAACCTTCTTCTTTAGAGCAAAAGTTAGACGATATTGGCATTTTACACGCGCTCACCAAAACGGCAGGCGCGGTTTCATTACATATTCCGTGGGATATTCCTGAAGATGTAAATGCGATTAAAGATATTGCTAAAAGTCACGATATTGTTTTTGATGCGATGAATTCGAATACCTTTCAGGATCAACCTGATGCGAAAGAAAGTTATAAATTCGGTTCACTCAACAGCATTAATAAAGCTTCTCGTGAATATGCGGTGAAACATAATAAAGAGGTGATTCGCATTGGACAACAATTGGGTTCTAAAAGCTTAACCGTTTGGTTAGCTGACGGAGCAAGTTTTCCGGGGCAATTGAATTTTCAAAAGGCTTTGCAAAATACCGAAAAAAGCCTGAAAGAAATCTACGTTTCAATGCCGGAAGACTGGAAGCTTTTTATCGAATACAAACCTTACGAACCTAACTTTTATAGCACGACCATTCAGGATTGGGGAACTTCATTTATGCTAGCCAATGCTTGTGGAGATCGTGCTTTCACGTTGGTCGATCTAGGTCATCATTTACCAAATACCAATATCGAGCAAATCGTAGCGACTCTAATGTATAAAGGAAAGTTAGGTGGATTCCATTTTAACGATAGCAAATACGGAGATGATGATTTAACGGTTGGTTCCATCAAACCTTATGCGTTATTTTTAATTTTTAATGAATTGGTGTACGGAATGGAAAACAATCCGCAAAATCCATATCCCGCCTGGATGATCGATGCCAGTCATAATATTAAAGATCCGTTGGAAGATTTATTACAATCACTGGAAGCTATTTTGATTGCTTACGCTCAGGCGCTGTTAGTCGATCAAAAAGCATTAAAAGAAGCGCAGCAAAATAATGATGTTACTAAATGTCAGGAAATTTTGCAAGACGCCTATAGAACTGATGTTCGACCGATAGTAAAAGCAGCAAGAGCGAAAAGCGGTGCAGCGGTAAATCCAATTGACGCTTATCGTGCGTTTGATGTTCGTAATACGCTTATTGAAGCTCGCGGACTGAAAACGGTTGCAACGGGACTTTAGACTTTAGTTAGTATTGAGTAATGAGATTTGAGATATTAGAGCTTAGATGCTAGAATGTAGAAAATAGAGTAGAGAAATTTGAAACTTGAAAATGTGTTGATTTGAAAATGAAGGCGAACTGTCACTTCGATTGATTTTATTGAAGCGCAAGCGGAAATAAAATTGTATCGAGAAGTAATTAGGAATGAAATTTTAGAAATTAGACTTGGAGAAATTAGAATCAGGAATCAAGACGTTGGAAAAAAGACAATCGTCATCCTGAACTTCTTTTAGGATCTCATCCAATTAAGAACGTGATGAGATTCCGTGTCAAGCACGAAATGACGAAAGAAAATCTAAATTCTAACAGCGAAGCGATCTAAACTCTAGTATCTAAAATGCGCGAGGGATTGAAGCGAAAATCCCGGATTGCGACCGTAGGAAGCAAACGGAATTGTAGCGTAAAGCCCGACCTGAAAGGTGGCGCCCAAAAAAACTAAAAGTTTTCTCTGGGAAAGTCCGAGAGATTAAATACTACTAATTTAACTTCGAATAGTTTCAGCATTGAAATGAAAAAGAAGTTTTAAATTCTCGATGATCGAGATGAATAAAAAGAAAGTAACGGCTGTTTTTGATATTGGGAAAACCAACAAGAAATTTTTCCTGTTCAATAAAGATTATCAGGAAGTTTTTCGGGATTATACGCGTTTGCCGCTAACGGTAGATGAGGATGGTTATCCTACCGAAGATATTACGCTTTTACGGCAGTGGATTAAAGATACATTTCATTCGATTTTAGAAAGTGAAGAATATGAAGTAAAATCGATCAATTTCTCGACGTATGGGGCGAGTTTGGTGCATTTAGATCATCACGGAAATGTGTTGACGCCTTTATATAACTACACGAAACCGATTGAGAAGGAAATTACCGATGAATTTTATGCGAAATACGGTGGCGAATTGAAAATTGCGGTAGAAACAGCATCACCACAATCGGGAATGTTGAATTCTGGACTGCAATTATTTTGGTTGAAGAAAAAATATCCTGAGATTTTTAATAAAATCAAGTATACGCTGCATCTTCCGCAGTATTTATCGTTTTTATTTACTGGTATTCCGGTAAGCGAATATACCTCGATTGGTTGCCACACCAATTTGTGGAATTTCGATAAGGAAGATTATCACGATTGGGTTTATACGGAAGGTTTCGATCAATTATTTGGTCCTATAGTTCCAACCGCGAGTAGTATTAACACTTCTTACAAAGGGAAAAAGATAAAAATTGGTGTTGGGATTCACGATAGTTCTTCGGCATTATTACCCTATATTTTAAGTAAGAAAAAACCGTTTTTACTGCTTTCTACCGGAACCTGGAGTATTTCGTTGAATCCGTTTAATGAAGAGAGTTTAGGAGAACAAGATATTAAAAATAATTGCCTGAATTACCTGCGTGTCGATGGAAAGCGTGTAAAAGCTTCTCGTTTTTTTATGGGGAATGAATATCGAATTCAGGTGGAGAAACTAGGCGAATACTACGGAAAGGAATATGGTTATCACCGCGAAGTGAAATTTGATCAGGAGTTGTATATACGGTTGATAGAAAAGCCTTCGATTTATTTCAAATTTGAAGGAATATCCTTACAACGAAAAGAATTACACCAAACCGATTTAAAGCCTTTCCCTACTTTTGAAAAAGCCTATCATCAATTAATGATTGAGTTGATGGAGTTACAGATTCATACGATTAAAAATGCTATCGGAAATTCACCCATCTATAAAATTTATATCGATGGTGGTTTTACCGATAATGATGTGTTTATGAAATTAATGGCACATCATTTTAGTGAATTTAAGGTTCTATCGACGCATTCACCTTTAGGTTCAGCCTTAGGTGCGGCGATGGTGATTTCCAACAAAAAGGTAGATGCTAAATTTTTAAAAGAAAACTATCGAATGAAAAAATTAGTTCCGCTATTGTTAACGAAGTAGTTCTTAGTATTGAGTAGTTAGAATTGAGATTATAGAATATAGAAAATAGACGAGAGATTATAGAAGCAAGAATCAGGAAACATCTAAATTAAAAATCAAGTTCGTCATACCGGACTAAGTGTAATCTCATCAATCAAGCGCAGGATAAGATTCTGAAACAAGTTCAGAATAACAATAGTAGAATAAAACAAAAGCTAATAGCTAAATGCTTTAAGTTATAAAAAACAACCCTATGGCCTTTCCTTTTAATACCGAATATCCGTCGATTGAGTCTTTACGTGAGCGCGCTCAACAGCGTATGCCGCGTTTTGCTTTTGAATATCTGGACGGAGGCTGTAACGAGAATATCAATATCAAAAGAAATACCGATGAAATTAGGGAAATTCAGCTAAAACCCAGATACCTCAAAAACTACAGTAATTCAAAATTAGAAACCGAGCTGTTCGGTGTAAAATACGATGCCCCTTTTGGCATTTCGCCCATCGGTTTGCAAGGCTTAATGTGGCCCAATGCCCCGGAAATTTTAGCCAAAGCCTCTTTAAAACATAACATTCCTTTTATCTTAAGTACCGTAACCACCACTAGCATCGAGCGTGCCAGCGAACTCACCGAAGGTCGCGCCTGGTTTCAGTTATATCATCCTACCGAAGATTGGTTGCGTGACGATATTTTGAAACGAGCTGAAGCGGCTGAAGTTCCGGTTTTGGTGATTTTATGTGATGTTCCCACGTTTGGTTATCGTCCTAAAGAAATTAGAAACGGACTCGCAATGCCGCCACAAATGAATTTTAGAAATGTATTGCAAGTAATGGGAAAACCAGCTTGGGCAATGCAAACCCTAAAACACGGTGCCCCCAACTTTGCCACGATGAAAAAATATATGGAAAAAGGAATGAGCATTAAACAGCTTGGTGCTTGGATGAATGCTACTTTTTCCGGTCGGTTAAACGAAGAAAAAATAAAACCACTCCGCGATCTTTGGAAAGGTAAATTAGTATTAAAAGGTGTCGTTTCCTATGAAGATGCTGAAGAAGCCATTCGTTTAGGTTTCGACGGAATTATCGTTTCTAACCACGGCGGTCGCCAATTAGATGCCGGCGAATCGACTATTAAACCCCTTGCTCATATCGCTGAAAAATACAAAGATCGCATCACTGTAATGATGGATAGCGGAATCCGTTCTGGTCCCGATATTGCTCGTGTAATGAGCAGCGGAGCCGATTTTAGCTTTTTAGGACGATCGTTTATGTACGGCGTTGGCGCGTTAGGTGATGAAGGTGGCGACCATACCATCGCAATGCTAAAAATGCAACTACAACAAGTATTAGAACAAGTCTGCTGCGAAAAAGTAACCGATTTGCCGAAGTATTTGGTGAAGAAGTAACTACTAGTAGTGAGAAGTTAGAAAAGAAAGCGTCAAGAGCTAAGAAACAGGACAATATATATTGAAAACTAAACAGTAACAGCGGCTGAGTGATTGCGAGGTAGGAGCAATTGTATCGAAACCAAAGCGGAAATTGAAGTGAGAAAAGAGAGAAGAGAAAATAGACTATAGAAATGAGATAATTTGAAAATGTGTTGATTTGAAAATGTGTTGATTTGAAAGTGAATAAACAAGGTCCTACTTTTTAATTCCGTAGTAATTGTAGGGAAATAGTGCAGCGATGGATGGAGGAGCAAGGGACTAGTGCAACGGTTTCCCTTGCGCAGGATAAACTATTTTTCTAACAATTCAAGGAAATAAAAATAAGACTAGACTTTTTTGCTACTTTTTTTGGCAATGAAAAAAAGTAGGGATAATAAGATTAGAATTGAGGATGTAGAATGAAAAACTAAAAATAAGGAACCAAGACAACTGTCATCTCGATCATTGAATGAGATAACAGTTTTAAAACCTACCCACTTTTACGAAAACGATTAAAAAAAAATATTAGAAAAACAACAGCTACAAGCTGATAGCTAAAAGCTTAAAATAGAAAAAATGAGTCAGGCACAAATTGAAGAAGAAGTATTAACCGAAGAAATTTCGGGAGAATTTGAACGCGAACGTGTACCAGAATCCAAGCTAAAAAGCTGGAAAAGCTTTTTAGGAATGTATGCCGGCGAACACGCCGCAGGAACCGAATTTGTCATTGGTCCGCTTTTTTTAACCACCGGCGTAAGTGCTTTCGACTTAATTATCGGATTGCTTTTAGGAAATTTAATGGCCGTGTTAAGCTGGCGTTTTCTTACGGCAGAAATTGGTACCAAGTTTAGATATACACTTTACTACCATCTAGAAAAAATCTGCGGAAAACGTTTGGTTACGGTTTATAATTTGGCCAACGGAATTTTATTCTGCTTTTTAGCTGGAGCAATGATCACTGTTTCTGCAACGGCAGTTGGTGTTCCTTTTGATATGGAAATGCCCAAACTCACCGATACTATGCCTAATAGTGCGACTTGGGTAATTATTGTATTAGCCATTGGTGGCGTTATATCTATTGTGGCAGCAAAAGGTTACAGTACGGTGGCCAAAGCTGCCAATTGGATGAGTCCGATTATTGTAGCTGCTTTTGTGATCTGCGGAGTAGTTTCCTTGGTGAATTTAGACGTACATAGCTTTTCCGATTTTTGGAATATTTGGGGCGAAGGAAGCGAGCCTTTCCCCGGACAAATAAAATATACGTTCTGGCACGTGTTTTTATGGTCTTGGTTTGCCAATGCCGCGATGCATATTGGGATGTCAGACCTTTCCGTGTTTCGATTCGCTAAAAAGGCAAGTTCAGGTTGGACTACCGCTGCCGGAATTTACATTGGTCATTATATCGCGTGGATTGCCGCAGCCTTATTGTATGCGGTATATTTAAAATCTCCCGAAGCCCAAGCTGTTTTAGCCAGCGGTGAAGCACCTTCGGTAGCGCCCGGACCTTTAGCTTATAATGCGATTGGTGTCTTCGGAATTATCGCGGTCATTCTTGCCGGATGGACCACAGCCAACCCCACCATTTACCGAGCCGGATTGGCTTTTCAGGCCATTATTCCGAAAGTCTCTACCGCCTGGGTCACCATTATCGCCGGAACCGTCGCCACCATCGCCGGATTATTCCCTGCTTTTGCAATGAAATTATTAGGTTTCGTAGCCCTTTACGGATTTATATTAGCCCCCATTGGCGCCATTATTGTTTTTGAATACTTCTTCGGAAAAAAATTCGGCATCCAATCTTTCTACGCTGAAAAATCGGGTACTAAATTTAATCAGGCTGTCTTTTGGGCTTGGGTAATTAGCTTCGGTGTTTTTTACTTCATCTCCGTTCAATTTGATGTTTTCTTGTCTTTTGTAACGCTGCCTGCTTGGCTATTGTGTGGCGTTTTGTATTTGGTGTTTAGTAAAGTTATGCAGAAGAAGAAAAGGTAGATTACAACTTTAACAGGTAAGTACAGGATGTATTTAAAAATCATTGATGCTAATATTGTTTTATTCAATTATATTTTTTCTCATTTTAACTAAAACTTTTCAGAATTACGGTTTTAGTCTTAAACCATCACTTGGTGTGATGGTTTTTTTATTCAGGTATGTACAGGATAGAATTTTACTTGATTTCTTAGATCTTAGCGTAAAACTAATTTCATTCATGAAAAATCAAATTTTAACGATCTTTATCCTAATTATAGTACTGGTTTCCTGTAAAGAAAATACGAGGGTAGATAAACCTAATTCAGGGAAAATTTCAACAGCAAGTTTTGAACCAGATTGGATTGCTAAGGTAGGGGCTAAAGCTTTTCAGGTGAAAGAAAAAACCTATTGGGTAAACGATTATGGCGTTAAGAACGATACTACCGTTTTAAATACCACAGCTATTCAAACAGCAATTGACGATTGTGCTAAAAATGGGGGAGGAACGGTGAGTTTTCAACCGGGAGTTTATCTGTCGGGTTCTATTTTTGTAAAAGAAGGCGTGCATTTAGAAATCCCGAAAAATGTTGAAATTCGCGGAAGTGAAAATATCGAAGATTATCCTGAAATCGATACCCGTATAGCCGGCATCGAGATGAAATGGCCAGCGGCTTTGATAAATGTACGAAACCAAAAAAATGTAAAGATAGATGGGGAAGGTTTGGTTAACGGACAAGGAAAGGTGTTTTGGGATTACTACTGGAACTTACGTAAAGAATATGAACCAAAAGGTTTACGCTGGATTGTAGATTACGATGCGAAACGTCCGCGGACCTTTTTAATCGCTAATTCTGAAAATGTCTTTTTAGAAGATTTGAACATTCAGAAAGCCGGTTTTTGGACGGTACAGGTGCTCTATTCAAAATATATCACTGTAGATGGATTAACAATCAGAAATAATATTGGCGGCCACGGCCCGAGTACCGATGGTGTCGATATCGATTCTTCTCAATGGATTTTAGTGCAAAATTGTGATATCGATTGTAATGATGATAATTTCTGCTTAAAAGCGGGACGCGATTGGGATGGGCAGCGTGTGGATAGGCCTACTGAATATGTAGTGATTCGTGATTGTATCGCTCGCGCCGGTTCCGGACTTTTTACCATTGGGAGCGAAACCGCCGGAGATGTTCGTCACGTCTATGCTTCAAATATTAAAGGTTTAGGGACTAAAAACGGACTTAACGTCAAATCGGCCATTACCCGTGGCGGAACGGTGGAAGATGTGTATTTAGAAAATATCGAGATGGATAGCGTGCGTACGTTTATTGAGGTTTCGATGAATTGGAACCCGAGTTACAGTTACTCTAAATTACCAGAAGGCTATGATATCGATTCGGTACCACAACGTTGGCGAACTTTACTGAAAGAAGTAAAACCTGCCTCAAAAGGAATTCCGACCTTTAAGGATATTTCATTGCATAATATTAACGTTAGAAGAGCTAAACGGGCGATTAATGTGAATGGTTTGGAAAATTCTTACATCACCAATTTTAATTTAAAAGATGTCCACATTCAAGCAGCTACCGCCGGACAAATTAATTACAGTGAAAATTGGAATTTAGAAAATGTAAGCCTAAAAACCGAAGATAATTCTAAGGTGAAAATAGAGCATTCGCCGGGCGTAAAATTACCAGATTCGCTTTATATTCAATAATCTCAGATACTTTTTTTATGCGGAGTGTTCTAAGAAACATTAGCTTATTTATACTTTTTGTTTTTTCAATAGGAGTTGTTGCACAAGAAAATTATTGGCACAACCAACCTCGAAAAATCCATTACCAACCCAACGGAAAGGCTTTCGAGTTGGTCAACGGCACTCGAAAATTTAATCGGGCACTTTATGGAACCAATACCGGATTTCGGGTAGAAGCCGGTGATTTACCAGAGTTTGCGATGTATATGCCGGGAATGGGCGGTAATTTTCAATTGGGAATTTTTGCTGCGGAAAATAGCAAATGGATCACCGAAGCCGATAAGATAAAGACATCCTATATTCCCGGAAGAATGGAATATACGATTGAAGACGAAATCTTGAAAGGCGGAAAACTTCAATTACAAATCCTCGCTTTAGCCGATGCGGAAGGTTTTATTTTAAAAGTAATTCCTGAAAATATTCCTACGGAAGTCAATTTGGTTTGGTTCTATGGAGGCGCTAGCGGAAAGAAATTTCATCGAGATGGCGATATTGGCGCCGATCCTGAATCTGTTTTTTACTTGCAACCCGATTATTGCGAGCATAATTCTTTTAAAATTGCTGAAAATTCGTTTCACTTAGATTACGCCTGGGATAGCAAAAAAAACGAAACCCAAAAAGTAATGAAGGGCGTCTTTCCTGATTCGGAAGTAAAATTAGCCAATGTAAATCATTTGGAAAATCCTATCAATTTATGGAATTCCACTGCGGAAGATTTACCAGTGTTGGCAGGAAAAATTTCCAATTTAGAAACTGAACTTTATTGGGAAATCGGGAATCAATTGCAGGTTGGAAATAACTCGCAAGCCGATCTTCAACAGGATTTTGAAAAGGCTTTATCGAAGGCAGAAGAATTAGCCAATCGAGTACAACTAAAGACACCTGATCCTTATTTGAATACTTTGGGCGGAGCTTTAGCTACTGCTGCCGATGGTATTTGGGAAGATCCTGCTTTTTTACACGGTTCGGTGGCCTGGCGAATGCACCTCAACGCCTGGCGTGGCGCGTATGTAGCCGATCCGCTAGGTTGGCACGATCGAGCGAAAACACATTTTTCAAGCTATGCCAATTCACAGGTTTTACAACCTGAAACCGGTCCGGTAGTTCCCGATACGTCGAGACATTTTGCTCGGCAAAAAGAGAAAATTGGGACTTCGATGTTTAGTCGTGGCTATATTTCCAGAAGACCTAATAACAACACCATAGCGCATCATTACGATATGAATTTGGTGTTTTTCGATCAGTTACTTAAGCATTTTCAATGGAGTGGCGATAAAGAATATATCAAGGAAATGTGGCCGACTTTAAAACGGCATCTTGCTTGGGAAAAGCGAAATTTTGATACCGATGGCGACGGACTTTACGATGCTTACGCCGCTATTTGGGCGAGCGATGCCTTGCAATATGCTGGTGGTGGCGTGGTCTACACGTCGGCTTATAATTATAGCGCCAACAAAATGGCTGCGAAACTGGCGAAAATTGTTGGTGAGAATTCACAAGCTTATGATGAGGAAGCTGAAAAAATTATGAATGCACTTCAGCAAAAATTGTGGATCAAGGAAAAAGGAATTTTCGCGGAATATAAAGATCTACTAGGCGAACAAAACCTACACGAACAACCCGGAATTTGGAGTATTTATCACACCATCGATGAAGCAGTTCCTTCCCAAAAACAAGCTTTGCAAATGCTGAATTATGTTTCGACTGAAATCCCACACATTCCTGTAAAAGCTGAAGGTTTAGATCGAGAATTAGAACTTATTTCTACTACCAATTGGCAACCTTATACTTGGTCAGTGAACAATGTGGCGCTAGCTGAAAACCTACATATGGCTTTGGCCTATTGGCAAGGCGAAAATCCCGAAAAAGCTTATGATCTTTGGCAAAGTGCGCTGGTGGAAAGTATGTATTTAGGCGCTTCTCCGGGAGGATTTCAGCAGCTTTCTTTTTACGATGCGATTCGTGGAGAATTGTACCGTGATTTTGCCGATCCAATCGGGATGGCGGCTCGCAGTTTGGTGGAAGGTTTATTCGGAATTCACCCTGATGCCCTAGAAAATGAATTGAAAATTACTCCCGGTTTTCCTGAAGATTGGAATGAAGCCTCTTTGCAATTGCCTAATATTTCGGTGGAATTTCAGCAGAATGGGAAGTCGAAAATCTATAAAATTCAACAAGATTTTACGAAGGAATTGGCTCTAAAAATGGAAGTGGGAATTACTTCAGAAAAAGTGGAAGAAGTGTTGGTCAACGGAAAATCAATTCCGCTCAACTGGAAAAAAGAAGCCTATAATTCACCAAAATTAATCATTGAAGTTCCTTATGCTGAAAATTATACCATTGAAATCAAGCAAAGCGGAAATAACTTAGAAAAACCTGAATTTCCTGACAAAGTCGCTTCCGAAGAAACTTTAGAATTAAAGCTGAATAAAGCTAAAATTATTGCCGTTGACGATCCGCAAGAGATCATTAAAGACTATGATTTAAATTCGGATGAATTTCAGCTCAATTCTGTTACCGGGAATAAAAGCTTTTTTGTGCAATTACAACAAGGTGAACAACGCTGGTGGAAGATAATTCCTATAGAGATCTTACCAAAATTAGAGGTCATTGAACAAAGAATTACAGGAAATCAATTGCAGCTGAGTTTACAAAATCATACTTCAAAAACTATTGATGCTCAATTAATACTGAATTCCGCGAAAAAGAGTCAGCAAGATTTGAAACTTAAAGCTCAATCAACAGCTATTGTTGAAGTTCCGTTAGCCTATGCAGTTTCAGGAAGCAATCAGCTTCAATTAGTATCAAAAAGCGAAACTTATCACTTAGCTATTCAAAATTGGGAAGTAAAAACTTCAGCAAAAGCTAAGTTTGAAATGGTTGATTTAAGTTCCGTTTTTAATAGTAACGTTAGTGATATTTTTACCGATCAATACCAGGAGCCGCGACCCTTACGACCAACCTTGCAATTACCCACCACAGGAATTGGCAACTGGTGTTACCCGTGGATCGCTGAAGAAGTGCATATCGACGATTCCGGTTTGCGTAAAAAAGCAGGCGAAAAACAGCAACTATCGACTCCGCAAGGTATTCCGTTCAAAACCCCTTCCGCAGAAAATAAACAGAATATTGCTTTCGTATCCCAATGGGAAGTTTATCCCAAAGAACTTGAAATTCTGCTTTCAGGGAAAGCTTCACACGCCTATTTGATGATGGCAGGAAGTACCAATCCGATGCAAAGCAGGTTTGTAAATGGGGAAGTAATTGTCACTTATCAAGACGGTTCAACAGAAATTCTGAAACTCAAAAATCCGGAGAATTGGTGGCCAATAGAGCAGGATTATTTTGTAGATGATTACGCGTTCACCACCGATGCGCCCAGACCACCGCGTGTTTACCTAAAAACTGGAGAAATTACGCGTGATTTTAAAGATTATCACAACATTCACGGCTATTCTGACAAAGGAATTGATGGCGGCGCAGCTACGATTTTAGACCTTCCACTTAACCCGAAAAAAAAGTTGAAAAGTCTCTCTTTTAGAGCAAAAGCGAATGATGTGGTAATTGGCTTAATGAGTTTAAGTTTAAAACGGAAGTAATGAAAAGAAGAACTTTTGTACAGCAAAGTAGTTTAGCGGCTATTGCAAGTTGTTTGCCTTGGCAGTCGATGTTGAGTTATGGCAACGATCCTGAGTTATCGACTTTCGAAAAGCGGTTAAGTCCGGTAGGAAGAGCTTTAGAGTTTGAAGATCAATATGTTTGGTGCAATAGCCCGATAGAAGGACCCGATGGAAAAATTCACGTATTTTATTCTTGTTGGCCAAAAAGCGAATCGATGAGTGGATGGACACACAAATCGGAAATCGCTCACGCAGTAGCCGAAAAACCGGAAGGCCCTTACGAATATGTTGATACAGTTTTGTATCCGCGAGGCAAAGGTTTTTGGGATGCGACAACTTGCCATAACCCAAGCATTCATTTTGTAGACGGGAAATATGCTTTGTTTTTTATGGGGAATTCGAATGGTAAATTGAACACGCAACGCATTGGTTTGGCAACAGCAGATTCACTTTACGGTCCTTGGGAACGACCGGATAAGCCACTTTTATTTCCTGGGAAAGCTGGAAGTTGGGACGATCACTGTACAACCAATCCTTCCTTTTTAAAGTTTGAAGATAAATATTGGTTGTATTATAAATCTTTTGATTCAGAAGGTTATTTATATCCAAAATTCAGTATTCGGGGTAACCGAAAATACGGGTTGGCGGTGGCCGATCGATTAGAAGGACCGTATAAAAAATATGAAGGCAATCCGGTCATCGATTTTTCAGGAATGGGAAATAACGAACAATGTGAAGATGCTTTTGTCTGGCGTGAAAATGGTAAATTTAAAATGCTCGCACGCGATTTAGGAACTTTTGGAATTGATAATGGTTTGTATATGGAATCTGAAGATGGTAAGCATTGGAACGATCCAAAAATAGGATACCAACCTTTAGACAAATATGTGAAGCAGCCACCTGCTCCTAAACATTTAAATAGATATGGTAGGGCAGAGCGACCGCAAATCTTATTTCAGAATGGAAAACCAACGTATCTGTTTACCGCTTCACAAGGTGGGAAATATGAAACCGCTTCCTCTTTTATTTTTAAAATTGATTAAAATAGTTAGCAGTAAACAGTTGGCCGTATTTAGTAAAAGTCACTTCGAGTGATGTTGTTGAAGCGATAGTGAAATAACATCGTATCGAGAAGCATGAGGAAGAAGATCTCGATACAAATTTCAATTCAGGAATTGAAATTCACTCGATCTGACTGGAAACTATAAATTATAAAATAAATGATAAAAGCAAAACGCGTGACCCAGGATTACATCACGAAAATCTAGCAGGATGAGATTCCGTGTCAGGCACGGAATGACGAACGAAAAGTTACTTCGAGTGATTTTGTTGAAGCAATAGCATAAATAAAATCGTATCGAGAAGTCAATTTAAAAATTGAAACTCACTTGAGCTGGCGGGAAGTTGGAGAATAGATAGGAAGCTCGAATAAGGAAATAAGAAACAAGACAACTGCCTTTAAGTAGGCCGAAAATGATGAAATTATATAAATGAGCCGAAAATAAAAACCTAATAACCTTCTCTCTATGAAAAAATATATCTCTTTATTTTGTTTAAGTCTGTTGTTCTTTAGTTGTGCTGAAGAACAAAAAACAGAAGAAGCATCTTCGGAGGAACAACCCTCTAAAATCGACCGAAAGGCCGTGATTACCCGAAATAGTGTACACGTGAATCAATTAGATACGTTAGCCTCGTTAAGTGTTGGAAATGGAAGTTTTGCGTTTACCGTTGATGGTACGGGATTGCAAACTTTCCCGGATATGTATCAATATGGCGTTCCATTAGGAACGGAATCGGAATGGGGTTGGGATTCGTTCCCGAATACCGAAAATTACAAGTTTGAAGAAACCATTGAAAATTATGACCAAAATGGACGTAAAGTCAGCTATTCGGTACAGCGGAAAGGACCAAGAGCCAAAAAAGCGGTGGATTATTTTAGGTCGAATCCGCATCGTGTACAATTAGGGAATCTCGGTTTTGATTTGATCAAGAAAAATGGAGAAAAAGTGCAGCCGCAAGATATTACCGATATTCAGCAAGAACTAAACGTATGGACGGGTGAAATTACCAGTACATTTAAGGTGGAAGGAATTCCGGTGGAAGTCAAAACCCTTTGTCATCAAGAAGAAGATATTATTGGAGTTGAAGTGAATTCTGAATTAATTGAAAACGAACAATTAAAAATAAGACTTCGATTGCCGTATCCTACCGGTGGTTGGACCGATTTGGGAACAAAATGGGAAGCTGAAAATTTAAATTATCCCAGTGAAATTTCAACAGATGAAAAAAATCACGCCGTAGTCACTCGACAGATGGATTCGCTCAAATACGACATCGGTTTTAACTGGAAGGGCGAAGCGAAATTCGAAAAAAAAGAGGATCAATATTTTGAATTGATTCCGCAGCAAAACAACTTCTCGTTTACGTGTCAGTTTAGCAATGAAGCGATCAATAAAGAAGCTGATTTTACTTCCGTAGAAAAAAGCAGTAAAAACGGGTGGTCAGCATTTTGGAATAGCGGTGGCATCGTCGATTTTTCTGAATGTACCGATGAGCGTGCCCCGGAATTGGAACGTCGGGTGGTGTTATCTCAATACCTGACCAAATTGCAATGTACCGGAGAAATTCCACCCCAGGAAACCGGATTAACCTATAATTCTTGGTATGGAAAACCGCATTTAGAAATGCACTGGTGGCACGGAGTTCATTTTCCGTTATGGGGAAGACCAGAATTGCTCGGGAAGAGTTTACCTTGGTATGATCGTGTTTTTAAAAAAGCAAAAAAATTAGCAGAGCGACAGGGTTTTAAAGGAGCGAGATGGCAAAAAATGACCGATCCTTATGGGGATGAAGGTCCATCTTCTGTCGGCGCATTTTTACTATGGCAACAACCACATTTTATTACCTATGCGGAATTGATGTATCGTGCCGATTCAACTTCAGCAACTTTAGAGAAATATAAAGAACGCGTATTTGCCACGGCCGATTTTATGGCTTCGTTTGCCCATTTAAATGAAGAAGGAACTTACGATTTAGGTCCGGGAGTGATTCCGGCGCAAGAGCGTTTCCCGAAAATGGAAACGTTTAACCCAACCTATGAGTTAGCCTACTGGAATTGGGCACTCACCACCGCTTTAGAATGGAAAAAACGCTTAGGAGAAGAACAACCTGAAGCATGGAAAAAAGTAGCTGAAAATTTATCGCCACTTCCCGTTCAGGAAGATTATTATTTGGCTACCGAAAGCGCAACTGATTCTTATACCAATCCGGAATATTTAACCGATCATCCTTCGGTTTTAGGAACTTACGGAATGTTACCGGTTACCCCACTGCTTGATAAAGAAATTATGAACAATACCTTTAATAAAGTTTGGGATATCTGGTCCTGGGAAGATACCTGGGGTTGGGATTTCCCTATGACGGCAATGGCTGCGGCGCGATTGGGAAAACCTGAAAAAGCAGTGGATGCACTTTTTATGGATGTACAAACCAACACGTATTTAAAAAACGGACATAATTACCAAGAGGAGCGTTTAACTTTATATATGCCAGGGAATGGAGGTTTATTAACCGCAGTAGCGATGATGTGTGCCGGTTGGGATGAAACTACAGAGAAAAACCCCGGTTTCCCTAATAATGGCAAGTGGAATGTGAAGTGGGAAGGCTTGAAAAAAATGCCTTAACAGGAATGCACAGGATACCGAAATGGTTTAGAAAGTCTAATTTTCATTTTTAGAAATGGCGTCATCCCGGACTTGATCCGGGATCACATCAAAGTAGGATAAAATGCTGAATCAATATTTCAACTTTGCTCAGTGTGACATTTAAACCTGACAATCGTGTCAGCAGTCACTTCGAGTGATCTTATTGAAATTCACTTAATCTAACGAAGGTTGGAATTTTAAAATTTGGTTACAAATTAATAAAGCTAGAAATGACAAAAAAACGATCTACCTATTTACTAATTGCTTTTTTAGTAACGTTTCCAGTTTTAATTTCTTGTAAAGAAAAAACTGATAAAAGTGAAAAATCAGCTTCAGAAGAAAAGAAAGATGCTATTCCTGTTTTAATGACGGGTGAAGGAAAAATGCCTTCGACTTGGATCGATAAAACAACCGGACATCAGCTTAAGAAATTAACTTCCGAAGGAGATAATCGAAGTTTTTACTTTCATAACAATCCGTTTGTGAAAGCTAAAAATAGTCAAGACTGGTTAATGATTTTTTATAAAACTACAGAAAGCGGAAATCAGCTGTATTCTTTAAATTTAACCACGCAAGAGCAAAAAGCCATCACTACCCAACCGGGCAAAAAACGTGGCGAGATTCTGGGAACTCAATCAAGAAAAGTATTTTACACGTTAAATGATAGTGTTTTTGCAAGTCATATTGATACACAGCAAACCGATTTTATCAAAAAACTTCCCGAAGGCGTAAGCGTAGGCACTAATACCTTAAATGCTTCGGAAGAATTGCTGGGCGGAGTGGTCGCTACGGAAGAAGAAGCGGAACTATTCAAAAAAAATCCAAAAAAGTCAGATTACTTCAACTTAATCTATGAAGCACATTTGCCTCGGCATTTAATGACGATTGATGTAGAGAACGGAGAACTTTCAAAACTATATCGTGAAAATGCCTGGCTTAATCACGAACAATTTTCACCTACAGATCCTAATTTATTAATGTATTGTCACGAAGGTCCTTGGCATAAAGTAAATCGTATTTGGACGTACGATTTATCGACTGGCGATACGACGCTAATTCATAAAAGAACGGTACATCGTGAAATTGCCGGACACGAGTTTTTTAGTCCCGATGGAAAAACCATCTGGTTCGATTTGCAAATTCCACGGGGAGAAACATTTTACTTAGCAGGGAAAAATATTGACACTGGCGAAGAAACACGCTACCAATTAGAAAGAGACGAATGGTCTATTCATTACAATATTTCACCTGATATGAAAACATTTGCCGGTGATGGAGGCGATAAATCTCAGGTAGCGCACGCTGAAGACGGACAATGGATTTATCATTTCACCCCTAACGGAAAAGAGTTGGATTCTGAAAAACTCGTAGATATGAGTAAACATAATTACGATTTAGAACCCAACGTGCATTTTTCACCTGATGGAAAATGGATTATTTTTAGAGCTAATTTTGAGGGAAGTACTCAAATTTATGCCGTAAAGATAGAAAAACACAAAGCTTAAGCATGAAGAAATTACTTATACTTAACTTATTATTATTATTAATAGGAAGCACTGCTTTCGCACAAAACTCTTTTTCGGGATTACCGGAAATGACCAATATCCAAAAACCTTGGACGCGTTGGTGGTGGATGGGAAATGCGGTTGATAAAGAAAATTTACGTGATAATTTAATTCAGTTAAGTGAAGCCGGGATAGGTGGCGTTGAAATCACTCCGATCTACGGCGTAAAAGGTGAAGAAGAAAAATTTATCGACTATTTATCTCCGAAATGGATGGAAATGTTGGATTACACCCTCCAAACTGCAGATAGTTTAGGCATTCAGGTCGATATGGTTTTAGGAACCGGTTGGCCGTATGGTGGTCCGCAAGTTTCCCGCGAAGATGCTGCTACTAAATTGATCGTAAGAAAATATGAAGTAAAGAAAAACGAGCGGATCAAAGAGAAAATTCAACCTAATGACAAAGAAGATTATGCAAATTTGAAATATCTCGTGGCTTATGGTCACCAAGGAACTTACTTGGATTTAACCGATGAGTTAGAGGGTGATGAACTGAACTGGAAAGCTAAAAAAGAACATTTTACGCTTTATGCTATCTTTGTAGGGAAAACCGGGCAGCATGTGAAGCGGTCCGCACCGGGAGGAAAAGGCTTTACTTTAGATCATTATTCAAAAAAGGCCTTTGAAAATTATGCACAACCTTTTGATGAGGTTCTACCACCTTTTAAAAATAGAATCCGAGCGATTTTTAATGACAGTTACGAAGTTTACGGTAGTAATTTTACTCCCGAATTTTTTGAAAAGTTTGAAACATACCGCGGTTACGACCTTAAAAAACATTTACCGGAACTTTTTAGTCGAATGAATACTGAACTTGCTAATCGCGTAAAAGGAGATTACCGAGAAACATTATCAGATTTATTGTTGAATGATTTTAATAAACCTTGGACGGATTGGACGAATGGTTACGGATTTAAAACCAAGCTGCAAGCACACGGTTCTCCTGGGAATTTAATTGATTTGTACGCTTCTGCCGATATTCCAGAATGTGAAACCTTTGGTTCGATGCCATTTGATATTCCCGGTTTACGCAGAAAAGCTGAAAACATTAGAAATGGCGATGCCGATCCAGTTATGCTAAAGTTTTCTTCTTCCGCAGGGCACATTGCTGGCCGACCTCTGATCTCTTCCGAAAGCTTTACGTGGTTACGCGATCATTTTAAAACCGCTTTATCGCAAACCAAACCCGAGGCAGAAGAATTGTTGCTGAATGGCGTTAACCATATGTTTTTTCACGGAACAACCTATTCCCCTGAAAGAGCCGCTTGGCCGGGTTGGAAGTTTTATGCTTCGGTAAATATGAGTCCGAATAATACCATTTGGGAAGACGCGCCAGAAATGTTCTCCTATTTAGCCAACTCGCAGCAAATTTTACAAGCCGGAAATCCTGATAATGAAATTTTAGTGTATTGGCCTATTTATGATGTTTGGAACCGTCAGTTAAACAATCAATTGTTCTTTCAGTTTAAAATACATTCATTGGAAGAATGGTTACACGGCACTTCTTTTTATGAAATAAGTACCAATTTGATGAAAAAAGGCTACGGAATCGATTTTATTTCAGATGCGTTTATTGCGGAGGCGAAAGTGAAAAATGGGGAACTTCAGTTACCCGGCGGAAGTTTTAAAGCGTTAGTCGTTCCGGAAGCGAAATACATTCCATTGGAAACGCTTGAAAAATTACTTCAACTTAAAAAAGAAGGCGCCACTATTATTTTTAAAGCTTTGCCTCAACATGTTCCGGGGCTAAAAGATTTCCGCAGTAAAGAAAAGCAACTCGTTCAATTACTAAAGTCGAATCGAATTCAGCCTCAGCAAAATATAGATGAAGCTTTACAAGCAGCGAATGTGAAGCCAGAAGCATTGGTAAATACCGGATTAAAATATATTCGAAGGGAATTGAACGGAGAAAAACTTTACTTTTTGGTAAATCATACCGCTAAGAATGTCGATAAGTTTATTTCTATCCAGCATCATGCGAATCAAGTCACATTATTTGATGCGTTGAATAATATCAAAGGAAAAGCGAGAATTCAGCAAGATGGAACAATTACGAAAGTTTGGGTGCAACTGGAACCAGGTGAAAGTATATTCTTAAAAACTGGTCGTGAAGATGATATAGAAGATTGGTTATATGTGGAAGAAGAAAACGAAAGTTTTGAACTCACCGGAACATGGAAGATTGATTTCTTACGAGGAGGGCCAACATTACCGTCTTCTGGAGATATGAAAACGTTAACCTCTTGGACAAATTTAGGGACCGATGCTGAAAATTTTTCGGGAACGGCAAGTTATGAACTGGAATTTGATGCTCCAAAATCTAACGTAAAGCTTTGGAGATTAGATTTAGGCGAAGTACGTGAAAGTGCTAAAGTTTGGTTGAATGGGGATTATGTAGGAAGTAGTTGGTCGATTCCGCACCAATTGATTTTGAAAAATTTAAACGAAAAAAATAATACCCTAAGAATTGAAGTCACCAATTTACCGGCTAATCGAATTCGAGCTAAAGAGAATCGGGGAGAAGAATGGAAAATTTTCTACGAGATCAATATGGTCAACAAAGATTATAAAGAATTCGACGCCACCCAATGGGAGGTAACGCCATCCGGATTGGTCACTCCTGTCAAATTAATTCCGCTTAAAAAGAAATAATTTATATAAAATGAAGAGATTATATTTTGCTTTTGTATTACTATTTGTTTCAACGATATCGATTGCGCAATCTACCATTGATAGAAAACAAGTTTTAGAAGAAATGATGTTGGCTAATCAATATTTTATGGATAAATGGCCTGATACCGGGAAAACCATTATTACGAATAAAGAACGGCCAAGTAATATCTGGACGCGTGCGGTTTATTATGAAGGTCTAATGGCTTTGCATGAAATTTATCCCAAAGAAGAATATTATCAATATGCCTTAGATTGGGCAAATTCTCATCATTGGGGTTTTAATGGAGGTAACACGACGAGAAATGCCGATAATTATTGCGCGGCACAAACGTATATTGATTTATACAATTTACAACCTAATCCAGAAAAGTTAAAGAATACCCGAGCTTGTATGCAGAAGTTTTTAAACACCCTACAAAATGACGATTGGGATTGGATTGACGCCATACAAATGGGAATGCCGGTCTTTGCTAAAATGGGTGTTTTAGAGAAAGATGAGCGTTATTTTGAGAAAATGTACCAGATGTATATGGCTTCTCGAAATGAAATAGGAGAGAAGGGGTTATTTAATGAGAAAGACGGACTTTGGTGGAGAGATGCTGACTTCGATCCGCCTTATCAAGAGCCCAACGGAGAAGATGCTTATTGGAGCCGTGGGAACGGTTGGGTAATTGGTGCGTTGGCAAAAACGCTTTCAATAATTCCTGAAGATGCTCCGCATCGCAAGCAGTATATCGACGATTTAAAAGCAATGGCAGCTGCTTTGAAGAAAGTACAACGTAAAGATGGGTTTTGGAATGTGAGCTTGCACGATAAAAAACACTTTGGCGGAAAAGAACTATCAGGCACCGCTTTATTTGTTTACGGAATGGCTTATGGGGTCAATAATAATTTATTAGATCGAGATGAATATTTACCGGTTATACTAAAAGGTTGGAATGCGATGGAGGAAGAAGGTTTACACGATAATGGCTTTTTAGGTTATTTACAATCTACCGGAAAAGAACCAAAAGACGGTCAGCCTCTTTCTTACGACAAAATTCCAGATTTTGAAGATTATGGTTTAGGCTGCTTTCTATTAGCGGGCAGTGAGATATATCGATTAGAGTTTTAAAACTTTTTAATTGATTTTTTAGATTTGGTTTGAAGTCCTGTTTTTCTACGATGAGAACAGGGCTTTTTTTGTATAAAAAATCCTTCAGTTCAATTGAACTGAAGGATTTTAATTTTAAAACTTAAAGACTTTTATTCTACTATTAATTTTTCGATTTTTATAGCATTTCCTTTTTTAAACTGAATTAGATACATTCCTGATTTCAGTGAAATATCAATTTGATTTTCTTCTTCTCTAAGCTTAAAGTTTTGTAATTGTTTTCCCGTTAAATCTAATATTGTGATGCCTTCTAATTGCTGAGTATTTTCAATAAATAATTTGTTCAAAGCAGGATTAGGATAGAAAGTAATTTTTTCTAATTCAATTTTATTTATATCCATAGCTTCGCAGTCTACAGGATCATAAAGTACTTCACCCAAACTGCTATCATCAGGTTGATGAAAGATTACACTTTCAGCATCTGCAAGCGTATTTTCCTGTCCTTCAATCCAACAGTTGTGTAAGGCCGTGATCGTATTTGGTGTATTATTATATAAGGCGTAAGTTACTCCGCCATTTTCGTTATTGGCAAAAACATTACCGCCGGGATTTTCATCGTTATCACCTAAATTGATAGAAGCTTCACCAATAACAGTAATTCCCCACAAATTTCCTCTAACTTCATTATTGGTAGCTATAATTTCTTGAGTATTAGAAGATGAATTTAAAGAAATTCCGCTACCGCCAAGATTGGGAATTCCTTGCGTATTGTTATCTTCAATTATATTATTTCTGAGGTAAGCAAAAGAATTTCCGCCTACTATAGTAATTCCATAGCGATTATTGGTAATAGTATTGTCGTCTATAATACACCTAATTTCAGATCCTGTTAAGTTTGCAACAGCAATACCGCCAACTTGATCTAATTCAGGATCTCCTATAATTGTATTTTGAATAATTTTTAAGGTATCAATACCAGAAGGTCCCATATTAATCTGAGGTCGGTTTTGGTTACTTTGTCCATTACCTTCTAAATAATTACCAGTAATAATTGCTGAAACTTCTTGATTAGCTCCAGAAGCCACCGCAGGTAAATCATTTTCAATAAAGGTGTTGTTTTTAATAATTGGAGAACCATAAGAAACAGAAACCACGGCTCCTGTGGTAGCTCCCGTCACATTATAGGCTAAATAACTATTGGTTAAAGTAAAATTATCGGTAAGTACACGTAAACCGCCACCATTTTTAATTACTGTATTATTAATATTTATTTCTGAATTGTCTTCAAATCGAAAGCCTTCATATGGAGTTAAACTATCGGTGGCTGTAATCACCATTTCTCCTGTAGCTGGATGACTCGAAAAATATCCAAAAACTTGAATAAGCACATTTTCGTCTATATATAATGACTCAGCTGAAGAAAGCTGAAAAGAATCGTTCTCCGCTATAATTAAATCATCCGTTAAGGTGTAATTTGTTCCGTCAAAAATAAGAGGAGAGTTCGTTGTATTAAGTAGGTCTGTGAGGGTCCAACTGACCCCTGTATTTGGTGTGGTGTATTGTGCTTTACTTCCTATAAAACATAAAAAAGCAAATAAGGCGAGGGTAATTTTTTTCATAATTATTCTATTAAGGTTTGTGTTGAAAAACTTTGATAATTAGAAAAATACTTAAAATCTTTTGAGATAAGAAATAATCTTAAATAAAAAAAGCTCCTCGAAAAGAGAAGCTTTTTTGGTGCGGGCGGGGAGACTCGAACTCCCACACCTTGCGGCACTAGATCCTAAGTCTAGCGTGTCTACCAATTCCACCACGCCCGCATTAAAACTTAGCAACAAACTTAGGATAGTTTGCTAAGCGGTTGCAAATATAAATAAACATTTTAATATTCAAAGAAAGTATCCCATAAAATTTCAATTTTTAAAAACATCTTGTTATCTTGTCACTTGAACAAAAAAAAGTTTTCATGAATAAGAGCAGAGCTTATATAGAAGAGCATAAAGAACGTTTTCTACAAGAACTCATAGAGTTATTGAAAATCCCTTCCATAAGTGCAGATTCAGCCTACAAAGCAGATGTTATTAAAACGGCAACAGCTGTAAAAGAGAGTTTAGCAAGTGCGGGTTGCGATCTAACAGAAATTTGTGAAACTCCTGGCTATCCAGTAGTTTACGGAGAGAAAATGATCGATAAAAATTTGCCAACGGTCTTAGTTTACGGGCATTATGATGTGCAACCTCCAGATCCTATTAACTTGTGGGATTCTCCGCCATTTGAACCCGTAATTAAAAAAACCGAAACTCATCCCGAAGGTGCTATTTTTGCACGAGGTGCCTGCGATGATAAAGGGCAAATGTATATGCACGTGAAAGCCTTAGAATACATGGTAAAAAATGATGATTTACCATGTAATGTGAAGTTTATGATTGAAGGCGAAGAAGAAGTAGGAAGCGAAAATTTAGGTTGGTTTATTGAACGCAATCACGAAAAATTAAAAAATGATGTGATTTTAATCTCAGATACGGGGATGATTGCTAAAGATGTACCTTCAATTACTACTGGTTTACGCGGATTAAGTTATGTAGAAGTAGAAGTTACGGGGCCAAATCGTGATTTGCATTCTGGACTTTATGGAGGCGCTGTCGCTAATCCTATTAATGTCTTAAGCAAGATGATTGCTTCGCTTCACGATGAAAATAACCATATTACGATACCAGGCTTTTACGATAAAGTAGAAGAGCTTACGCAAAAAGAGCGAGCAAAAATGGGTGAAGCTCCTTTTGACTTAGAGAATTATAAAAAAGCCTTAGATCTTCATGATGTGTATGGTGAAAAAGGATACACTACTAACGAGAGAAACTCAATTCGTCCAACCTTAGATGTGAACGGAATTTGGGGTGGTTATACAGGTGAAGGTGCTAAAACCGTTATTGCTAGCAAAGCGTTTGCAAAGATATCTATGCGTTTGGTCCCTCACCAAGACTGGAAAGAAATTACTGAGTTATTTAAAAAACATTTTGAAAGTATAGCCCCAAGTGGAGTTACGGTAGATGTGAAACCACACCATGGCGGGCAAGGTTATGTAACCCCAATCGATGGAATTGAATACCAAGCCGCCAGTGAAGCTTATCAAGAAGTTTTTGGGAAAGAACCTATACCACAGCGCAGCGGCGGTAGCATACCTATTGTTTCTTTATTTGAAAAAGAATTACAAAGTAAAACCATCTTAATGGGCTTTGGTTTAGATACCGATGCGATTCACTCTCCCAATGAACATTTCGGAATTTGGAATTATTTAAAAGGAATAGAAACCATTCCTTTTTTCTATAAACATTTTGCGAAATTGAAAAAATAAGTTTATTAAAAAACCTCTTCCAAATTTTGAAGAGGTTTTTTAGTTATAGCATTTTTTTAATTGAAATTTAATTTCCTTTAAGTCTCGACCATAATTCTTCAACTAACTTTTTAGCTTGTTCAGTGTCTTTTTCTTTTTCTGTGATAATAACATTTCCGTTTTGTTTTTGCAATTGAAAACTAAAAGCGAAATTTTTAGCTGAAGGAGAAAAGCCTAATAAACCAAAGCGTAAATCATTCAAATATAATTTATCGTTTTCTTTGCTAATGGTGTACCAACCTTTAGTAATATTAATAAGTCGTTGTACTTTTTCTTTATGTTTAAAATCTCCCAGCCATTCGTGGTGTTTAGGGTAAGCGGTAAATTGTATAGGCTGAGAATCGAACAATGAATAATGACCTATTAGATAAGCACTCTCTGTATCGACATTTGCTGTCCACAAAATAGTATTGAAGGGAGAAGGTTTGGTCTCCATTTCTATATATGAAATGTGTTGTTGCTGAAGCGCATCTTCAAATTTTTGATAGGTAATCCATTTAAACATCAGAGTGATCATCATATAAGCTGAACTGACGATGAGTCCCAGATTATTTAATTTTCTTCGTTGAGCAGAACCTCTTTTTTGCCGCATGGCTAATATCACAAAAACCAAAAAAGGTAAGGTGTATAGGGGATCGATCACGAAAATATTCTTGTAAGCTAAGCGCAGATCGAGTGGCCAAAATAATTGTGTACCCCAAGTGGTGTGTGCATCTAAAAGCGGATGCGTGAGAAATCCCCAAAAAAATAACCAAGCCCAAGCTTTCCAGTTTGCTTTGGTTTCCCATAAAGAAACAAGCCAGCCAAATATGGGGGCAAAAACAATAGAGAATAAAATAGAATGGGTAAACCCACGATGAATTTCTAAGGCGGTTACCGTATCGACGAAATAGGAAGCAAAAGTATCCAAATCTGGAATTGTTCCAGCAATAGCTCCGTAGAGCATCGCTTTATTGCCAACTTTTTTACCAAGAACCGCTTCACCAACGGCAGCACCCAAAACAATTTGCGTTAAAGAATCCATTTAAATAAGTTTTTCTCCTACAATTCCTATTAAAAAACCTAAACTAGCTCCTAAAGAAGTAATGTAGTTATTATCGAGTTTACTTTCAGGTATAATTTCTTGAATTAATAAATACAAAATACCACCACTAGCAAATGTCATTAAATGGGCGGTAAGGCTAGGAAAATCTCTTAACACAAAATGACCTAAAAGTGCGCCTAGAATTCCGCAAAAACTTAAAAAGAAAAAAATAATTAATGTTTTTTGAGCAGAATAGCCGCTTTGCACCATGTCTCTATAGGCATTAAAAGCTTCGGGTAAATTTTGAAGACCAATGAATACGGCAAGTAAAGTTCCCATGTTGGGGTTAATGGCAAAAACGGCCCCTAGTGCAATAGCTTCAGGAATAAAATCCATAAGCATGGCTAAAAGCGTAGCGGTCTGGCCTCCTTTTTTAGATAAGTACCTGTCAATGAATAAAAAAACTAGCGTTCCTAAAATAAAAGAAAAAGCCATTTCAGAAAGACTTAAATCTTCCATTCCTGTGGGGATTAACACCAATGCGATGGCTGATAAAATAATGCCTGCTCCAAAAGACATGAGAAAATGTATGATTTCATATTTTACTGGAGTTTCTTTAATGTGATGATTAAAGAAATTAGCTAAAATGCCTCCCAGAAAAACGGTAAATCCAGCAAATGCTGAATGTAGAATTAATTTAATTAACATAGCATAAAAAGTTATTCATCTACAATATTCATTTTTCTTAGCAAAAAGGAAGCATTCATATTTTGGCAAATTCCATCTTTAAATTTGTAATCAAAATGTAATTCATCGTTAATGATTTCTGCATCAAAATAATGATTTTTTACCTGAGGTAATTCATTCGCTACTTCGCATAAACTCAAATCGTGCGTGGCAATAATTCCGGTAGAGTGGGAGTTAATGAGTTTTTCTACAAACTTTCTAGAGCCAATTGCTTTATCGGTAGAGTTGGTTCCTTTTAAAATTTCATCAAGAATAATAAAATATTTGTCACTCTTAATTTCATCTACAATAAATTTTAGTCGGCTTAATTCTGAATAGAAATAAGAAGCTTCATCGGCAAGCGAATCTACCGTTCGCATACTGGTAATGAGTTTTATGGGCGAATATTCACAAGTTTTTGCACATACAGGAAGCCCTATATTTCCCATGACGAGTTGCAGAGAAACTGTTCTTAAAAATGTACTTTTTCCTGCCATATTAGCGCCAGTAATGATAAAAAATTCTTGCTCATCAATCTGGTAATCATTCTTCACCGCATCTTTAGGATTAATCAATGGGTGTACCGCTTCTGTAGTTTTTAAAATAACATCATTTTGCTGAATACTAGGATAGGTGTAAGATTGATGATTAAAAGCAAAACCACCTAACGAATTATAAGCATCAAAATAATCAATCGCTTCAAACCAGTTTTCAGTGCGATTAGCATATTTTAAGATCCATTGTTCAAGCTCGTAAGCTTTCCACAAATCCCAAAGCATAAAACCACTTATTACTTGACCAAAAATCATAAAATTCTTACGTTCTAGCCCGTCTATAATTTTTGAAAATTCTTTCACTAGGTTAGATGCCTTTTTAGCTTTAATTTCAATTTGTTTTTGATGATTTTTATTAAGTTCAGCTTTAAAATCTTCATTTTCAATTAAACCTAATAATAAATGATATTGCTGAAAAGTACTTTGTATTTCACTTACATAGCCCGAAAGTTCATTTACCTTCTTAGCAAATCTGCTAATAATAATCCACCCGATAATAAACCAACCTGCTAAGTAAAACCAAGGTATATAATCTAAGGATAAAGCGATAAATAAAACTAACGAAACAGCAGAAAATACTTTGGGTAACCACTTAAAAACCGAAGGGACAAATGTTTTATAATCTTTAAACCATTGCAAAATAATCGGAGCTTTAATCTTTGCTTTTGCCATTTTAGCGATGGCAGTAAACTCTTGTCTAAAGTTTAATTTTTCTGCAAGCTCTTGAATGCTATGTTGCTTTTTTTCAATATGCTCAATATTGTTACCACTTAATAAATTAGCTAATTTTTGTTTACCTGAAGCCAATGCGGTACGGTTGAGGTATTGAAAAAACGAACGCTTACCAAACAAATCGATATCTTGACTGAACTCGTGCTGCGGGTCTACAAATTCTTCCCCATTAGGCAAGTGATGAAAATTACGATTTAAAACGCTTATTTCTGTTTCATTTAATTGAATGAGTTGTTTTAGCTTTTCTTTATCCTGTTGAAGATCGGTATGTCTAGATACTAAATAAAGAAAAGAAGCAATTCCTAAAAAGACAAAAAGTAATACTAACGATGTAATGCTCGAATAGAAATAAATTAAAAAGGCAAAAAGTAAAAAAGCCGTTAACCGAAGCATACTCGATGCAAATAGTTTTTTCTTAAGACTGTTTAGTGCCGTTTGGTGTTGCTCAATTTTATCTTGATAAACCGATAAAGGTGATTTCATGAATTTCTTATTGAAAGTATATGTAGTGCTAAAATACAGAACTTCTTTAAGAATTTAGGATTGCATTTCTTTTAATTCTTGCTTTTGTTTTTGGGTAAGTTTACTTACTACCAATTCGTAGCTATGCGTAATAAAATGCTTAAGTTGTTGGTCGTTGAGTTGCGAACCATTAACGATTACCGTATTCCAATGTTTTTTATTCATATGGTAACCGGCGTAAATTTCTTCTGGATATTTTTCGCGAAGTTCTAGCGCTTTTTCAGGATCGCATTTTACATTAATAGCCGGTTCTCCTAATTCCCATTTTTCTAACGAGACTAACCCAAACATTTTCCCCATAACTTTAAAAACCAAGGTGTCTTCATTAAACGGGAAGTCTTCTGTGGCTCCTTTAAAATTTAAAAAATATTCGCGTAGTTCTAAAATATCCATTATTATTTTTCTATTTCTTTTTTAAATTTAGCTGAAGACAATTGTTGCGGATTACTATTAATTTCTAAAGCCGAATAGTCTAATTTCCAATTGATAGTTTCTACTAATTTTTCGATGAGATGAATGGTTTCTAAGGCTTGCGAAGAAGCTTCTTTTAACAAACCGCTGTTTGGTATTTTATCTACAATATGTTGCTTGGCTTCACGGTTAATATCGGTTAAATCTGAAGAAGTAAAAGGGTTAGCCCAGCCTTCACGTTTGTCGTAATATTTAAAATCGGTTTCTATCGTTAAGAGTTCTGGTTGTGGGAAGTTGCTTAAGAAAATAGTTTTCTTTTCAACATCAGAATTTAATTTTAATTTGGTTAAATCAAAGCCTACGTGGGCTTTCGCTTCAATGAGGATAAGTGCTTTTTTACTCCCTAAAAACAAATTTAACCACTTATCTTTCATATTGTGGTAATGGTAAATTTCAGAAAAGTCACCTTCAACGGTAATAAATTTACAAACTGCTCTTATTTTTTCCATCAATACGATAGATTGATGTTCTTCATTCTCTTTTCGCTTCGATTTATTAAAGAATGAATATATAAAATATGCTACAATTGCGCCGGCAGCCAAGCCTATAAATAATAATTCCATAGTTAATTTCCTATTTCTCCCAAATGTGTAAATTTAAAACCTTTTTTCAATTTAAGGCCATAACCGAGAATTCTATCAAAACACGAGTGAGAAAAAAACACAATCCCTAGCATTTGAATGATTTCAGAAGTTATTAAAATTCCGAAGAAATAAATAGTAATTGCCACAAATTTATGATGTAATAGGTTGTACGTTATTGCTCCAATTTTTTCGTTTAAAACATAGCCCAGCATTCCAATATCAGGTGCAAAAAATAAAGCCACAAACCACCACCAAGAGAGTTCAAGTTGATAAAATAAAAATACGCCAAGCATTAACATTGCGAGTTCTTCAAGTTTCAGTGATGTTTTTATGTTAGATAATTTTTAAATAGAATACTCAAAAGAACGCTTTGATAAGATTAATATGACAATTCTTTAAAAAGTTTAGACTTCAACTTCAATTTTAGAGTATTTTATAAAGCACGGGTTTACTAGGTGTAGCATCATTTTTTATTGAAGCAATTTGTAAATTAATTAAATAATTACCGTCTTCAATTTTATTAGAAACGTAAATAAGTTCAGTAATGGTGGCATTTAGACGTGTGTTTTCAGGATAATTCCAAAAGGCACGATGGGCTAACAACTCTCCGTTATCTTTCTCTTTATCTACCGAGGGTAAATCTATTAAAAGATGATTTATTCCACATTCTCGAATGTAAATAGCAGCTTCTTCTAATAAGTAAGGCCAATTGGTGTGGCTGTATTTTTGGTGTCTTTTCGCTTTGGTGTTAGGTAGGGTTCTAATCACTAAAGCCTCGGCTTCATTTTTGGTTAAATAATGTTGTAATTGTTTTTTAGAAATGGCAAAGTCTTTTTTATAGTTTTCGGGTACTAAAGAAATGACTTTAGCTTTAAAGAAAAATTGTTTTAAGGCTTTATTTACGCTATAAAATTTTTCAGAAATATGTCCTACAGATTCGGTGTGGGTTCCGTGAGCGTGAGGGTTAAATTGAATATTATTAAAGTTTACAGAAGCACCTTCTGAGACTTTGGCGATCCATTTTCCATCTTTTACCGGTTGTATAGCGGGCTGATCTACATACCAAGCAGTAGGATTATTTTCATCTCCGCTTAGTGTGATAGAAATATCTAGCGGTTGAGATAAATCTACGGTAATCTCATCTTTTTCGAGCTGAATTTTAGCAATCATAAGCGTAATTTGGTTTAGCTCTAATGTAAATAATTCAAACTAAAACAATCTGAAACTTGGGTTGTTTTAGTGTAAAGAAGTTTTAATCAGAAAGAGAATACCTATAAAGGCTAAAAACCCTATTAAAATTAAAAAACTCCATTTATAATATTTTTTGTGAAGTTTGGCATCTTTGCGATAACTAATCACCATGATGATGGTAAAAGCAATCACAAAAAAAACAGCGAACATCCATTGGCCTTCGGTAAACATTTTTTCTATTTTTAGACAAAATTAATCTATTATTATGAAGAAACGTATTGACGCTGTAAAAGAATTTCATACCGCTTTTGGTTTAGGCTATCAAGAAGAGTTAACCGCTAGTTTGGGAAAGGCCAAAAATTTACTTCGCTTTAATTTAATGAAAGAAGAAAACGAAGAATATTTAGAAGCTGCGAATAATGAAGACCTAGTAGAAGTTGCCGATGCCCTTGGCGATATGCTTTACATACTTTGCGGTACGATTATAGAGCATGGTATGCAGCATAAAATAGAAGAGGTTTTTGAAGAAATACAGCGCAGCAATATGAGCAAACTAGGCGCCGATGGAAAACCTATTTATCGAGAAGACGGTAAAGTTTTAAAAGGGCCAAATTACTTTAAACCCAATATTAAAGAGATATTAGAAAAGTAAAATAAGGTGTTGCCTACGGCCGGGCTATCTGTTGCAAGTCCGCAGTAAAAACTTCAAAAAACTAAGCGTCTAAAAAGCTTCTTAGGTCGCTCTTTAGACGCTTGTTTTTTGATAAGTTTATTTCTTTACGGGCTTTCCACGACTATCCCTAACACAGATGTAGAGGGCTATAGCTTTAACTTTAAAAATACCTGTTTAGATTACCTGTATTCTAGAATATGAGGTTCGCGGTATTCATATTCATCTAACCTAAATAAGTTATCAAAATTACCATCGAAGCGCATGATATTTTCTCCTCTTCCGGGAACTTTCGGGAAAAATGAAAAAGAGAGCTTTATACTTTCAAAAACAAAATAATCATTACTAATTAAAAAGCCGAAACCAAATCTCGTATACAAATCATTTTTAAAAAATGGTTGAGGTGCTTCACCAATAAAACCTAAATCAAACCCAATAAACGGACTCATACGAAAACCCCACCAACTAAAGGGAACATAAGATTGAGTCTGAAAGTTAAAGACAAACTTTCGGGTCCCAAAAACTTCATTGCTATTAAAACCATCTATACCATAATAGCCGCCTAAATTTAAACGATCTTTAATAATATCTTTTCGATTAATCCCAACGGTCATATTTGTTTTTACAAATTGACGCATATACCAATTGCCAAAATGAAATATAGGAGTAAAATAGGTGCCTTGGGCTTTAAATAATGATTGTCTAGTTTCACCATTTCTAAAATAACTTCCGTATTGTAAATTAGCAGCTAAGTAACCAAAATCTGCAAAATAATTGGTAAGCGTGAGGTCTACTCCTAAGTAAAAATTATTTTCACCATTTTGACTTTGTACTCCAGAATTAATAAAATAACTGTGTCCCACACCAATATCTTCAATATCTCCGTTTCTAAAAATATAACGATCTCGAACATAGTTTACTTGTCGAATACCAATAGAACCCAATTTGATGTTTTGATTAGAGAAAAATGCAACTGAATCTACTTTTTCGTCAGGTTTTTCTAAAAATTTCTGAGTAGAATAGCGTGCGGCAATAATAATGTTGGTAGGTAAATCTCCTTTTTCTGTTCTTTTTTGAAGTGGAATCGCAAGGCCTCCCCAGGTATCAAGCCCCTCTGTCTTAATAGGTTTTCTAACAATAGTATCTAAAACTTGATTATAAAAATTTTCATAGTATTGGCGTTTATATAAACTTACTTCTCCCGCCCAACGTGTGTAGGGAGAATAAAAATTTCTATTTATTCTAGCCGTATTAAGGTAAGATTGATCTACTTCTACATCTCTAAACACTTCAGCGTTTATATAAGTGTTGTATAAGTTTTGAGCTTTATAACCTAATGTAAAACCTGTGTTTTCTTTTTGATCAAAGTCTTGTTTATAAGCGGTAGTGTATTGATGACCTAATCCAAAGAAATTATATTCTCGAAGCCTAATTTCTCCTTTGCTGGTAGAAATATCACCATCAATTCCTAAGCTCCAACTGTCTAAAACATAAATATGTAAATCTATAGAGTCTGAAGATTTTGTAATTTCTTCGGGCCTAATAAGGGCTCTTCTTATAAATTTTCGACTTCTTAATAAACGCTCAGATTCTAAAACTAATAAAGAGTCTAAGGGTTTGTTTTTTTCTAATAAAATTAAACCTCGTACTGTAAAAGGTTTAGTTTTGGCGTGTAGCACATTACCATAATTATCAATACGCTTCGAGGGTTTTACGGTGGTATCTTTTTCACTATACCCAAAAGGATCGTAAGTAGTGATTTTAATTTTTCTAATTATTTTACCCTGATGGTCTGAAAAATCACGTTGAAGTAAATCTTCAATTTTTTTATTTGATTTTTTTTTATTGGAAGGGTTTACCGGTTCAAACATTAAACCGTGTAAAAGCTTAGTAAACTTACTACCTTTAGATTTGTTTTGTAATTTTTTATAAAAGGCTTCACTTCTTGCGAGTTGAATAGAGTCTCGCTTACCAATGGTAGACAATGTATCCTTTTTTTGCGCAAAAAGGGGCAGACAGACAAAGCAATATAAAAGAAACACGTACCTCAATTCGAAACCATCATTTGTGTAAGAAACAAACATAGATATTTTTTCTTAATCAAGATTAATAGTTAACGCTTAGCTACATAAAAAAATGCGTTACTTTTTAGTAACGCATTTTAATTGATAGAAGAACTGAATTATTTCACTTCGTAAGTCCATCCAAATTTATCTTCAGCCAAGTTATATTGAATATCTTGAAGCATTTTTTTGAATTTAGCGCCATAAGAGTTTTCTATTTCTGGTAATTCGTAATAATTATCATTAAAGTCAAACCCTAAAAACGGAACGATAGTCGCAGCAGTTCCTGCTCCAAAAATCTCTTTTAATGCTCCATTTTTTGCAGCTTCTACAATTTCTCTAACAGCTACTCTTCTTACTTCTACATCTACACCCTCTTCTTCGGCTAGGGCAATAATACTTTTTCTAGTAATACCATCTAAAATACGATCATTGGTTGGGGCTGTAATTAATTTATCACCCACTCTAAAGAACACATTCATCGTTCCACATTCTTCTAAATATTCGTGGGTGTTTGCGTCTGTCCAAATCACTTGATCGTAGCCTTTTTCTTTTGCTAAATTAGTAGGGTAAAACTGAGCAGCATAGTTTCCGGCAGCTTTTGCATAACCCACACCGCCATCTGCTGAACGGCTATATTTTTGAGCAATGGTAACTTTTACCGGATTAGAATAATAAGCTTTTGCTGGGCAGCAAATAATAATAAAACGGTACTCGCTAGAAGGAGAAGCCGATACTCCATTTTCTGTACCAATAACAAAGGGTCTAATGTAGAGAGAATTTCCTTTTCCCTTTTTAATCCAATCTTTATCGAGTTCTAAAATAGTTTCTAAAGCTTCAAAAAAGTATTCTTTAGGGAAAGCAGGCATTGCTAATCGTTCTGCTGAAATATTAATTCTTTTAAAGTTATCTTCTGGTCTAAATAACCAAATTTTATCATCTTCATCTTTAAAGGCTTTCATCCCTTCAAATACCGCTTGACCGTAATGAAAAACTTTAGCAGAAGGTTCCATAGGTATTGGCCCATAGGGTAAAACCTGTGGAGTTTGCCACTTTCCATCTTTATAGTCACAAATCATCATGTGGTCAGAACAATGCTTACCAAATGCTAAATTGTCAAAATCTACCTCATTTATCCTAGTGGCAGAAGTTTTTGTGATGTCTAAAGTGGTCCTTTGAGTTTCCATTATTTGTGTTTTAAAAGTTTTTACAAAAGTATTAAATTAAAAATACTTGAAGAAATTCTAATATTC
Source organism: Mesonia aestuariivivens (assembly GCF_019311235.1). Classification (GTDB taxonomy): domain Bacteria; phylum Bacteroidota; class Bacteroidia; order Flavobacteriales; family Flavobacteriaceae; genus Mesonia; species Mesonia aestuariivivens. Next base: position 38,143 of record NZ_JAHWDF010000014.1, read on the forward strand.
TTAAATTTGTATTAAATTATCATCAGTTAAAACCTATTAAAATTATGAAAAAAATAATTTTCACCCTTTCCATTTTAGCTATGCTAAGTTGTAAAGATGATTCTAGTAAAAGTTCTCAAAAAAATGCCCAAGATTCCGACGATATGTCAATTTCGACCTCTGAAGATTTTACCAGTTTTGGAGATAAAATAGATCAAAAAAATGTGTTGAGCGCTTCAGTAATGAAAGAAAAATTCCAAAATCTAAAAGTTGGAGATACCTTAGCTGTTAAATTTGAATCTAAAGTAGATAAGGTTTGCAAGAAAAAAGGATGCTGGATGACTTTAAAATTAGACGATTCATTAACCACCTTCGTAAAATTTAAAGATTATAGCTTTTTTGTACCCTTAAATGCAGAAAACAGAACAACTATTGTAGAAGGTAAAGCTTATGTGACAGAAACTTCTGTGCAAGAATTACAGCATTACGCCAAAGATGCAGGTAAATCTGAAGAAGAAATTGCAGCCATTACCGCGCCAGAACAAGAATATGCAATCATGGCAACTGGAGTGTTAATGCAAACTCCAAAGGCAAATTAATGAGACCTTATCTTTTATATAGTTTTGCGGCTTTACTTTTTATAAGTTGCAATCAAACTAAGAAAGAAAAAATAACGTTAAAGGATAGTGAAAATATAACTACGCCATTTCAGCTTTATCAAATGTCTGAAATGGCTTCTTTTATGGAAGAGATGTACAATGCTCATCAACTCTTAAAGCGTGAAATTTTAAAAGGCGAAACCCCAGATAGTTTGAGCTATAATTTACTAAAACTTCATACCGCAAAGATGACCGATAGTGCTGCTTATGATGCACAATATAAAATGATGGCTGATTTATTTATTGAGTATGAAGAAAAAATAATAGCTGAGCCAGAGCAGGTAAAGCAAAATTATAATCAGGCGATTAACATGTGTATTTCTTGTCATCAACTAAAATGTACCGGACCTATACTTCGAATTAAAAAATTACTTATTCCTTAATATTGAAAAGAGAAATTATAACTACAGACGATGGCTCTACAACCATTCACTTACCCGAATGGAATGAACAATATCATTCTAAACATGGAGCTATGCAAGAAGCCTATCATGTGTTTATAAAAACGGGACTTTCATATTTAATAGAGAAAGAGAAATATCCTGCTATACATATTTTAGAAATTGGTTTTGGTACTGGTTTAAATGCTTTTATTACTTTACTGGAAGCAGAAGAAAAACAACTAAAAGTTAATTATAAAGGGATAGAGGCTTACCCTGTAAAGAAAGAAGAACTTGAGAAGTTAAATTACGCGGCTCAATTTAAAGAAGAAAAAGCAGCTGAGTATTTTGCTAAAATTCATCAAGTCGCTTGGGAAAATTCAGAGCAAATAAGCACTTATTTTAACTTAACTAAAGAAGAGAAATTTTTTAAAGATTTAGATGAAAAAGAAAGTATTCATTTAATTTATTTTGATGCTTTTGGAGCTAGAGTTCAGCCTGAATTATGGGAGCAACCAATTTTTGAGCTGATGTATAAAGCTTTGAAAAAAGATGGAGTTTTAGTTACTTATTCTGCTAAAGGAAGCGCAAGAAGAGCAATGCAAGCTTGTGGTTTTTTAGTAGAAAGATTACCTGGACCCCCAGGAAAAAGAGAAATGTTAAGAGCAACAAAAACTTAAAAATCACATCAATTAAAATTAATAATTTGGGCTGTTAATTCTGTACTAATTACAGATGCAGGTTCTTATATTATTTATACCTTCAAAATAAAAAAATGAAAGTTCTAATAACAGGGGCAACCGGTCTAGTTGGTTCTGAGATTGTCAAGCTTTGCCACAAAGAAAAGATTGCTGTAAATTACTTAACGACTTCAAAAGATAAAATAGAGAATCAATCTAACTATCAAGGTTTTTATTGGAATCCTAACAAGGGAGAGATAGATGAAAGCTGTCTAGAGGGAGTTACAAAAATTATTAATCTTGTAGGGGCAAGTGTTTCTAAACCTTGGACGTCTTCTCACAAAAAAGCAATTATAGAGAGTAGGGTAAATTCTGCTAACTTACTTTTAAAAACCTTAAAAGAAAACGAAAATCAAATAACGCAAATTGTTTCTGCAAGTGCGATAGGCGTTTATCCCGATTCTTTAACAAATTTATATCATGAAGATTATACAGGGAAAGCAGCTGATAATTTTTTAGGAGAAGTAGTTAATTTATGGGAAACAGCAGTAGATCAATTCGAGCAAGAAGGTTTAGAGGTTTGTAAAGTAAGAATAGGGTTAGTCTTATCTGATAAAGGTGGTGCTTTAGAGCCATTACAAAAAGTGATAAATAACTATATTGGCTCGCCATTAGGTAGCGGTAAGCAATGGCAATCTTGGATTCATATAGAAGATTTAGCAAGGATATTTATTTTTGCAATTCAAAAAAACATAGATGGGATAATTAATGGGGTAGCTCCTAATCCCGTAACCAATAAACGATTAACCTATATTATAGCGAAGAAGCTTCATAAGCCTATAATAATGCCAAAAGTGCCTAAATTAGTTTTAAACACGGTTCTAGGCGAACGTTCTGCTTTAGTATTATCGAGTCAATTGGTGAGTAATTCTAAATTAGATGCCTTAGGCTTTATTTATTATTACAGTTATGTAGGTCCTGCACTTGAAGATTTATTGTAAAAAAAATCCCTCTAAATTTCTTAGAGGGATTTTAATTGTATGCTTACAATTAATTTATGCTTTGTTAGCCACAACTTTTAGCTCTAACTGAATGTCATCACTAATTACATTGTCACCTACAAGACTATCAAATACAGATTTAGATCCGTAATTTACATCCCAATCAGTTCTGTCGATAGTGAATTTTTCACTTTTAATAACTAATTTGTCTCCTTCCATAGAAGTAGTTGCAGGAATGTTAACATTTTTAGTATTTCCTTTTAAAGTTAAATTTCCTTTTAACCAAGTTTTGTTATCCTTGTTCTCTACACCTGTTAATTCAAAAGTAGCTTCAGGATATTCTTGTACGTTAAAGAAGTCTCCTTCTTTTCCTTCTACCGTTCCCATCAAGTGAGCTTCTAAATTTGTTTTTTTGTCACCTTCTAAGTCGGTAGCTTTGATAGATTTCATATCAATCACTATTTTTCCACTTTCAAGTTCTTCACCTAACATAGAGAATGAACCTTCTTTAATAGAAATAGTTCCTTCGTGACCACCTCCAACAGGTTTAGTTCCAACCCACATAATAGTAGATTCTTCAGTAGCAACATTAAAATTTGCTGCTTCATCAGTTGCTGCTACAACTTCTTCAGCTTCTTTAGCTTCAGTTTCATTTTTTGCTTCATTCTTACAAGAAGTAACAGACATTCCTAATGCTGCAACAACGAACATGTTTAAAAATACTTTTTTCATTTGTGATGATAATTTGGTTTATAAAATAACAAACAAAAGTAATTTAACTATAATTTATAAATCTTAAATTTTTATTAAATCTTTCGTGTGACATTTTGGCATTTTAATAGAATTGGCAATACATTTGCCAATTATTGAATCGTAATAAAGTAAATAGAAAATGAGCAAAGATAAAGATCAACATAAGGAAGAAGAGGTTTTAAAAGAGAATTTGGAAGAAACCATAGAGCAAGCTATCGATGAGGTAGAGGCAGATCAAGAAAAAGAAGAAATTTCTGAAACAGATCAGCTAAAACAAGAAGTAGAAAAAGAGAAAGATAAATTTTTACGTCTTTTTGCTGAGTTTGAAAATTACAAAAGAAGAACGAGTAAAGAACGTGTAGAACTTTTTAAAACTGCAGGTCAAGATGTAATGGTATCTATGTTACCAGTATTGGATGATTTTGATAGAGCTTTAAAAGAGATCGAAAAATCTGAAGATGAAAATCTTTTTAAAGGAGTAGAATTAATTAATAATAAGCTTAGAGAAACACTTAAAAATAAAGGTTTAGAGCCTATGAGTGTAAAAGCTGGTGATAAGTTTGATGCAGATTTGCACGAAGCTATTACGCAGATTCCTGCCCCAGATAAGAAGATGAAAGGAAAAATTGTAGATGTGGTAGAGAAAGGATATACTTTGGGAGAAAAAATTATTAGATTTCCTAAAGTAGTGACAGGAAAGTAAACCAATTTTAAGAATTTTAGAAATTAGTATTGATGAAAGAAGATTATTATGACATATTAGGTATTAGCAAAGGCGCTAGTGCTGCAGAGATTAAGAAAGCATATCGTAAAATGGCAATCAAGTACCATCCAGATAAAAATCCAGATGATGCCAAGGCAGAAGATATGTTTAAAAAATCTGCAGAAGCCTATGAGGTTTTAAGTGACCCTGACAAAAGAGCACGTTATGACCAAATGGGACATGCTGCTTTTGATGGTTCTGGTGGCTTCAGTGGCGGAGGTATGAATATGGATGATATCTTTAGTCAATTTGGAGACATTTTCGGTAGCGCTTTTGGCGGCGGTGGCGGCGGTTTCTCTGGGTTTGGCGGTTTTGGTGGCGGCGGTCAGCGAAGAGCTAAAGGCAGTAACTTGCGTATTCGCGTTAAACTTACCTTAGAAGAAATTGCTAATGGGGTTGAGAAAAAGGTAAAAGTTAAACGTAAAATACAAGCTCCTGGTACAACTTATACGACTTGTACTACCTGTAATGGTACTGGCCAAGTGACTAGAATTACCAATACCATATTGGGTAGAATGCAAACCGCTTCACCTTGTAATGTTTGTGGTGGTAGTGGTCAAATGATAGATAAAAAACCTACCGATGCAGATGCTCAAGGTTTAAAAGTGCAAGAAGAAACCGTTTCTATTAAAATACCAGCAGGTGTGGTAGAAGGAATGCAGTTAAAAGTAAGTGGTAGAGGTAATGAAGCGCCAGGTAATGGTATTGCTGGAGATTTATTGGTAGCTATCGAAGAAAAAGAACATGAAAGTCTTCAGCGTGAAGGTGATAACTTGCATTATGATTTATATATAAGTTATTCTGAAGCGGCTCTTGGAGCTTCTAAAGAAATACAAACCGTAAGCGGTAAGGTGAGAATCAAAGTTGATGCTGGTGTACAAAGCGGAAAAATACTAAGATTAAGAGGAAAAGGAATCCCAAGTATAAATGGTTATGGAACTGGTGATTTATTGGTTCATGTAAATGTTTGGACACCTAAGACCTTGTCTAAAGAACAAAAAGAATTTTTTGAGAAGATGCAGGGCGATGAAAATTTTGAACCTAACCCAGAAAAAAGCGATAAGTCATTTTTTGAAAAAGTTAAAGATATGTTTTCATAATCTGTTTAATTAACAAAATTTTATATATATTTGAATATCACTATTTAATTATAGTGATATTTTTCTTTTTCATAGCAATTTTTTTCCCATCCTTAAGCTATAAATTTAAGGGTGGGTTTTGTTTTTAAAATGGGTTTATAAATCTTTACACTAAAATTTCTATTTTTGACGAATAATACAACTTTATGCAAAACCTATTAGTAGCCAAAAACGTTTCTAAAAACTATGGTGACTTTAAAGCTTTAAATAAGCTATCTATAGAAATACCTAAACAAAGTATATTTGGTATTTTAGGTCCTAACGGCGCGGGAAAAACCACTTTTATAAGAATTGTTAATCAAATTACCATGCCAGATGAAGGAGAAATTTTTTTGGATGGTGAGCCTTTAAAACAGGAGCATATTCAATATATTGGATATTTACCAGAAGAAAGAGGTTTATATAAAAGCATGAAAGTAGGAGAGCAAGTTTTATACTTAGCTCAGCTCAAAGGTTTGTCTAAAAAAGAAGCTACCAAACGTCTAAAATATTGGTTTGAAAAATTAGAAATCGGTGATTGGTGGGACAAAAAAATACAAGAGCTTTCTAAAGGAATGGCTCAAAAAATACAGTTTATTGTCACCGTATTGCACGAACCTAAATTGCTAATATTTGATGAGCCTTTTAGTGGTTTTGACCCTGTAAATGCTAATTTAATTAGAGATGAAATTTTAAATTTAAGAGACCAAGGTGCAACTATACTTTTTTCAACCCATCGTATGGAAAGTGTAGAAGAACTTTGCGATTATATGGCATTAATTCACAAATCTAATAAGCTGTTAGATGGTAAAGTTTCAGAAATTAAAAAGCAGTTTAAATCTAATACCTACCAAGTAGGGATTGAGGTTGCTCAAGAAGAAGTTTTTCTTCAATTGTTGAAAGAAAAATTTGAAGTAGAACCAACCTTTTTTCATAGCATACATCAAGATTTACAGTTAAATATTAAAATTGAGCCTCATTTTTCTCAAAATGACCTCTTATCTTTTTTAATGAGTCACGGAAAAATAAATCATTTTGTAGAAGTGATCCCTTCTGTTAACGATATTTTTATAAAAACCATTCAATCGCATGCGTAACTTAAAACTCATTATTGTTAGAGAATATTTAGCACGTGTTCGCAACAAGACTTTTATGATTATGACTTTTGTAAGTCCGATTATAATGGTTGGCATGGTGGTGCTTATTGCTTATCTAAGTAATTTAAATAGTGACGATAATAAAGTAGTTGCCGTTTATGATGAAAATAGCACCTTTTTCGAGGAGTTTAGTTCTGATGAAAATATTAGTTATTTAGATTTTTCTGAAATGTCTAAAGAAGCTGCGATGGATACCGTAGAGCAAAGAGATTATTATGGACTATTATATTTTCCTCGTTCAAACGATTATCAATATTTAGCAGAGCATACAGAGTTTTTTGCCAATAAAGCGCCTGGTATTTCATTTATATCAGATATTGAAAGTAAAATTTCATCTGTATTAACGGTAAAAGAATTACAAAAGCGCGGGGTAGATCCTAACGCTATTAGCGAAGCTAAAAAGAAAGTAAATCTTCAAATAGAGAATTTTTCGGGAGAAGAAACTTCTAAGCTTTCTAATTATGTGAAAATGTTTTTTGGTGGAGCTGCTGGTTACCTGTTAATGATGTTTATTATTATTTATGGTAATATGGTTATGCGTAGTGTAATTGAAGAGAAAACCAATAGGATTATAGAGATTATTATTTCATCAGTTAAGCCTTTACAACTTATGATAGGGAAGATTCTAGGGACGAGTTTTGCTGGAATCACTCAGTTTGTAATTTGGATTGTTTTTGGAGGGATTTTACTTTTTGTGATTACTTCTATTTTTGGGATCGATGTTTATCAAAGTTCACCTGTAAATGCCCAACTAGATGCAGGATCTCAAGATGAAATAAGAAAGTTATTAGTAGATATTGTAAACCTTCCGTTAGCTAAAATTATTTGCTGTTTTCTTATTTATTTTATTGGCGGCTATTTTTTATACAGCTCAGTTTATGCCGCCATTGGGGCAGCCGTAGATAATGAAACAGATACCCAGCAATTTATGTTTCCTATTATTATTCCTTTAATGTTAGGGATTTATGTAGGTTTCTTTTCGGTTATCGATAATCCGCACGGCTTGGTAAGTACCATTTTTTCTTATATTCCGTTAACATCACCTGTAGTGATGCTTATGCGAATTCCTTTTGGAGTGGCGTGGTGGGAAATTTTAATCTCTATGCTTATTTTAATTGGGACTATTTTCTTATTAATCTGGGTGGCAGCAAAAATATACCGTGTAGGTATTTTAATGTATGGTAAAAAACCTACTTATAAAGAGCTTTATCGCTGGCTGAAGTATTAAATTTTAGCTATCTAAATTAGAGTTCCCCAAAATAACGTTAAGAATGATATTTTTTTAACGCTATTCTATTAAATTGGCTCGAGTTGTTTTTTTAGTAAAAACACAATTAACAATAAGATATGGCCAACCAAATTAGAAGTATTCTTTTTATATGTTTTTTGTCGATTCCTGCTTTTTTATCTGCACAAACCACAGATCTAGCGAGAATAGAATATATGAGAATTCCGTTTTCTAATGGAGCTCAATCTATGAATAGGTTTAGAGGTTTTATACAAGCCCCAATACCTATTAAAGAAGATTATTTAATTATTGGTGCAGAGTACAGGTATTTAGATTTAGATTTTGAAGATGAATTTCCTTTTGATCCCAAACGAATAGGAAATACCCAACGCATAGAAGCAAGTCTAGGTTATCTAAAAAAAATTAAAGAAACCAACTGGAGAATAGCTGTTAAGGGAAGCGTTAGAATCTCTTCTAATTTTGAACGTTCTCTTGTTAGTGATGATTTTATATATAATGCAGCTGTTTATGCCATTAACGATGTAAAAAAATACGATGAAAATAATCAAATTATAGGAAAACCTTACCGTTGGATTTTCGGACTTATTTATACCACCACACCTGGAAGAAATTTTCCAATTCCCTTAATCAATTTTCACAAAGAAATTAATAGAACTTGGTCATACACGGCCGGAGTTCCAAAATCACTGGTTAGATACAGTTTTAATGAAAAAAAACACGTGCAGTTGTTCGCTATGTTAGATAGTTATTTTTCAAACATTCAGAACAATGTTACGGTCGGTAATACTAATTTAGTAGGTGAAAATATATCGATGACAAACGTAACTATTGGTTTAGGTTTTGAACATTATTTTACAGAACATTTACTTTACTATTGCTACGCTGGTCATACCGTTTTTAACGAATATAGAATAAGAAATAATAATAGAGATGACGTTTATGTGATTGAAAATGATAATACATTTTATTTACGTAGCGGCATTAAATTTAAAATTTAACCCATGTCTAAAATACTAGTTATTGAAGATGAAGCCGCCATTAGACGCGTGCTTAAAAAAATATTATCTGAAGAAAGTGATACCTATAGCGTAGAAGAAGCTGAAGACGGTCTCGCTGGAATGGAAAAAATTAAAGAGGAAGATTATGATCTGGTGCTTTGCGATATTAAAATGCCAAAAATGGATGGTGTCGAAGTTCTAGAAGCTACAAAAAAAATAAAACCAGAAACTCCCTTTGTTATGATCTCAGGACATGGCGATTTAGAAACCGCTGTCACCACCATGAAAATGGGAGCCTTCGATTATATTTCTAAACCTCCAGATTTAAACCGTTTGTTAAACACGGTAAGAATTGCTTTAGATAGAAAAGAATTAGTGACAGAGAATAAGCGACTTAAAAAGAAAGTGAGCAAAAACTATGAGATGATTGGCGATTCTAAAGCTATTGGTCAAATCAAAGAAATGATAGAAAAAGTTGCTCCTACAGAAGCTCGTGTGCTTATTACTGGTGAAAATGGTACGGGTAAAGAATTGGTTGCGCACTGGTTACACCAAAAAAGTGAACGTTCTAATGGTCCAATGATAGAAGTAAATTGTGCAGCTATCCCTTCAGAATTAATAGAAAGTGAATTATTTGGTCACGTAAAAGGAGCCTTTACATCTGCCAATAAAGATAGAGCTGGGAAATTTGAAGCTGCTAATGGCGGTACTATTTTTTTAGACGAAATAGGAGATATGAGTCTACCCGCGCAAGCAAAAGTATTGCGGGCATTACAAGAAAATAAAATACAGCGCGTTGGGAGTGACAAAGACATTAAAGTAAATGTACGAGTGATAGCTGCGACTAACAAAGACTTGAAAAAAGAAATAGAAGATAAAAAATTTAGAGAAGATTTATACCATCGATTGGCGGTGATACTTATTCAGGTACCTCAATTAAACGAACGTCGAGAAGATATTCCGCTGTTGGTAACTCATTTTACTACAAAAATTACCCAAGAACAAGGAGTGCCTTCCAAGCCATTTAGTGAAGAAGCGCTTCAGCTTCTTAAAGAATATGATTGGACCGGAAATATTAGAGAACTAAGAAATGTGGTGGAACGTTTAATTATCTTAGGGAGTGAAAAAATAGAGAAAAAAGATGTGCAACTTTTTGCGAGTAAATAACATGCGCTCAATTGTAATTTTTTTCTTAACCCTCTTCGGAGGGTTTTCTGCTTCTGCTCAACATGCGCTAGATTTTGGGTTGGGAGCAAGTGTTAATGTAGGTTTACAAAACGAATGGGCGGTACAATTAAAATCTCAATATCATTTTAATGAAAAATGGTCGCTATTCGCAGATTATAATTTATTCTTTAGAAGAGATGTAAATACTCAAAATACAGAAAAGTATCATGAAATTGCTTTAGGCGGAAGCTATCATGTTATTCATTACCAAAGCATAAAAATTTATACAGGATTAGCTTATGTATTCAATGATTTTCCTATTCAAGAGAATAATCCAGACACCTCTTCGCTTTATAAAAACTCAGGCACTGTAAATCACTTGGCTAAAATTCAACTTTTAGGAACGCTTCCGTTAGGTGAAAAAGTATTATTATTTTCAGAAATTAATTTAAAAAGTGCAGGTAGGCGGTATGACACCTTTTCATTTGGATTAATTTATAGATTAAATTCTTAATCTTCCTTAGCGTTTTTGGCTTTTAGTTTTTCAGGAAGATGCTTCATAAAATACATGGTGTTTCCGTCTGGTCTATTCCAAGTATGAAAGAGCTCAAAACCAAATTTCTGATACACAATTGTATTTCTTCTAGTTTGGGTTTCAGCATAAAGCGCCAAGTTTAAATCTCTTGAGCGTTTTAAAAACTCATCTTTCATTTGTTTTCCTACTTGAGTGTCTGCTCCTCTAGCTTCTTTAGAAATACCCCAAAACCAACAGTAAAGGTAATCTTCATTTTTAGGACGTTGGCCTTTTATATAATTTTGATTCCGTAAAATCTTACTAACATTTTTAAAGCCTGTCACATTTAAGACGAGTTTAATATCTTCGATGGCTTCTTTCAAAAAGCTATCTTTGCTCTTGCTATTTTGAAAAACGATAGCAATACCCATTTCATTTTCAGAAAGAACTAAGGCATCTTTTTCTATAGCTTTCTCAACCATATGTTTGGCTAAATAGTGAAAACGACGATCACGATTTCCTCCTTTTTTTACAATTTGCATCGCTGCAGGAGTTTCTTTTAAAATCTCAGCAACTCTTCTAATAATGACTTCTTTATCCAACTTCTTAGCTTTATTTGGCAAATATAATAATATGCAGGGATTTTTAAATTTATTTTGTAATCTATCGTTGTGTTTCACCTCAATAGCTTAAGTATTAAGTATCAATTAACAAACTTTTAGGGCAGCACTTTTTCTTTCAATTACATTTCAAATTATATTTGAAAGCATAACTAAAATATGTACACATGGCAATCATAGGGTCTCTCATAAAGAGCGCAATAGATGTAGCGGGAAATTTTGCATCAGATACAAATCACAGCGATGAGCAAAAGAAAGTTTTGAAAAATTTGTTAGAAAAAGCAAAAGATACCGCTTTTGGTAAATACTATGGTTTTCAGAAAATATTAGAAGCTAAAAATGTTGAAGATGCTTTTCAAAAACAAGTACCTTATTTTGATTATCACCAAATGCAAGAACAATGGTGGTATAAATTACATGAAGGCTTAGAAGATATTACCTGGCCAGGAAAACCTTCTTATTATGCGTTAAGTTCTGGTACTACGGGTAAATCTAGTAAGCGTATTCCTGTAACAGACGAGATGATAGAAGCTATAAGAAATGCAGGAATTAAGCAAGTAACCGCACTTTCTAACTTTAATATGCCTTCAGATTTTTTTGAAAAAGAAATTATGATGTTGGGCAGTAGTACTAATTTGCAAGAAAAAGATGGTTATTTAGAAGGTGAAATTAGTGGAATTAGTGCGAGTAATATTCCGTTTTGGTTTGAGGGGTACTATAAACCTGGAAAAGAAATTTCTCAAATTGATGATTGGGATGAGCGCGTTAAAAATATAGCAGAAAATGCTAAAAATTGGGATATAGGCGCTTTAAGTGGTATTCCTTCTTGGATGGAGTTAATGATGAAAGAAGTGATTAACTATCATAAGGTTGAAAATATTCATGAAGTTTGGCCTAATTTACAAGCTTATACCTCTGGAGGCGTTGCTTTTCAGCCTTATGCGAAAAGTTTTGAAGCCTTACTAGGCAAGCCCGTTACGGTAATAGATACTTATTTAGCATCAGAAGGTTTTATTGCTTGCCAAGTAAGACCAGAAACTTCTTCTATGCAATTAATTACAGACAACGGGATCTATTTTGAATTTGTACCTTTTGAGCCTGAATATATTAAATCTGATGGCTCTTTAGCCCAAGATGCTCCCGTGAAAACTTTAGCAGAAGTAGAAAAAGATAAAGATTATGTTTTATTAATGAGTACCGTTTCTGGGACTTGGCGTTATTTAATTGGTGATACTATTGCTTTTACAGATGTAGAAAGAGCAGAGATTAAAATTACAGGTAGAACTAAATTTTTCTTAAATGTAGTAGGTTCTCAGCTTTCGGTAAATAAAATGAATAAAGCCATTCAAGAATTAGAACAACAATTTGATATTAAGCTGCCAGAGTTTACAGTTGCTGCAGTTAAAATTGATGGAGAGTTTCACCACGTTTGGCATTTAGGAACAGCTCAGGAAATTTCAGTTTCTGAAGAAGAATTAGCCAAAGCCTTAGATGAAAACCTACAAGAGGCGAACAAAAATTATCGTGTTGCGAGATCTAAGGCTTTAAAAGGAGTGAAAGTGAAGTTATTACCCATGGATGTTTTTTATGAGTGGAGTGGTGCCAACAAGAAAAAAGGCGGACAAGTAAAAATGGAAAAAGTAATGGATGAAGAGAAGTTCAAAGATTTTACAGATTTTGTAAAACAAAATTCTTAATCATAGTTAAAAAATGAACAAGATGTGGAGGTTATTTTCGACATCTTGTTTGTTTAAAATGATATACCCTTTAAAAAGTCAGTAAGTAAAATTTTAGAATATTACCATTAACTTAAGTGAAAGTTCTTTGCCTAAGAGCCTTCTTTTTGTAATTCTTTCTCAACTTTTTTCTCTACATCTGCAATATCTAGATGATTCACCAATTCCATAATTTCTTCGGGAGACATATATAAACGTTTGATACGATTTTTATATTTAGGTGAAATACTGGTATTATTTAAAATAAAATTTTTGGTGGCTAAAATGTATTGGTACATCCCATGTTTAACCGCGTAAGTATCGGCTGCACGTTCTACTTCTTGAATATGGGCCGTAGAAAATAGGTACTTTAAACCGAATGCTGCCATTCCTAACGTACTGCGCTCTCTATAATCCATCACATGACCTAGTTCATGACCAATCCAACCAATTAGAACTTCATCTTCTACATTTAAGATTGAAAATTCTTCTTCTTCAATATGAAATTTTTCAGAAATTAAAATGACATAAGCTCTATTTTTTCTGCTCTTTAAAAAACTCACAAAACTGGGTTGCGCCTGCATGGTCGATTTTTTAATCTCTTTTTTAAACTTAAAAGCAATGGGAGTATCTTTAAGTTGCGGGTAGTAACTAAGGGCAACTTCTACCTGATCTTTGATGGAAAGCGGTATTTCTTTATTGGTATACTTCATTTAAATAATTAATTTTTTACAAGTTAAAAGTTCATAAGATGAAACGCTACTAAAGTACTCTTAAAACTTCCTCTAATTTTAAAATAGAATTCTTTATAAATCCAATATCTTTGCACGCCATTAAAGAGCTTACAATGCAATTTACAGCCTATACTCAAGAATTTAAAAAGAATCTAAATATTGCCTATCCAGTAATGTTAGGGCAATTAGGTCATGTGTTGGTAGGCTTGGCCGATAATATTATGGTCGGTAGGTTAGGTGCCGCTCCGCTGGCAGCAGTTTCGTTGGGTAATAGTTTAATTTTTATCGCGCTGTCTGTAGGTATAGGTTTTAGTTTTGCGATTACCCCATTAATTGCTGAAGCCGATGGCGGTGGAAATATAGAAAAAGGAAGAGCGTATTTTCAGCACGGGATTATCATGTGTACAGTAATAGGTTTGTTACTTTTTGGAGTAGTTTGGTGGTGTAAGCCAATTTTATTTCATCTTAATCAACCTGAAGATGTAGTAGATTTAGCTTTACCTTATATCGATATTGTTGCCTTTTCTTTATTGCCAGTAATGGTTTTTCAGGGTTTTAAGCAATTTGGCGATGGCCTCTCGCAAACCAAATACGCCATGTATGCAACTATTCTTGCCAATTTGGTGAATGTACTTTTTAATTATTTACTAATTTATGGGGTCTGGATTTTTCCGAGATTAGAATTAGAAGGTGCCGCTATAGGAACGTTAATATCGCGTTTTTTTATGTTGGGATTTTTGTATGTTATTTTAAAAAAGAAAAAGAAATTCAGCACTTATTTTATTTGGGCTAAAAAATCACTTCAGCAAAAAATATTTAAGCGTTTGTTTAATTTAGGCTTTCCTACCGCATTACAAATGTTATTTGAAGTAGCTATTTTTACAGCTTCTGTTTTTCTAGCAGGAACGTTAGGAACGAATGCACAAGCTGCCAATCAAGTAGCACTTAATTTAAGTTCGATGACGTTTATGATTGCTGTTGGTATTGGTGTTACAGCTACGATTAGAGTTGGTAATCAAAAAGGGCAGCATAATTATAAAGAATTAAGGAGAATTGCTTTTTCAACATTTTTTTTAGTATTTATTATTGAAGCTTTTTTCGCGTTAGGATTTATTTTGCTGAAAGATATTTTACCTGTTTTTTATATTGATAATTTAGAGGTAATTCAACTAGCCGCACAACTGCTAATTGTAGCCGCTTTATTTCAGTTAAGTGATGGCTTGCAAGTGGTGATTTTGGGAGCTTTGAGAGGTTTGCAAGATGTGAGATATCCCACATTAATTTGTTTTATTTCGTACTGGATTATTGGTTTTCCGGTTTCCTATTTCTTAGGTAAAGAAGGTGCTTTGGGCAGTATGGGAATTTGGTTTGGTTTATTGGCAGGTTTGTCAGCATCATCAATAATGTTGTATATTCGATTTAATTATTTAAGTAAAAAACTAATAGAAAGAGGTGAAATTAAAGACCTCTTATAAAAAATATAGTATGCAGTTTCCAAGATTTATTTTAGGCGATAATACCGATTATCCAGAAGCTATTTTTGTGATTCATACAGAATTTCCTCGATTTATCATCAATTTACAAGACGATGAGGTAGAATGGTTAGAAGATTTTGATAAAAATGATGAAGAAGAATTGGAAAATGAAGCAGAAAATTTAATTGTTGAAGCTTCAGAATTTTATGATCGTGAAGTAGAACGCTACCAAGAAAATGATTAATGGAAGAATTGATTCAGTTAGATCAAGAGTTATTTTTATACCTTAATAACTTAGGTTCTTCCACTTGGGATTGGTTTTGGGTATTTATAACGCATAAATTCGCATCGATTCCGCTTTATGCATTTTTGCTCTACTTATTGTATAAAAATTATGGATTAAAGCCTACGCTAATCACTGTGGTTTTAGTGGCAGGTTTAATTACATGTACAGATCAGCTGGCTAACGTTTTTAAAGATTATTTTCAGCGACCAAGACCTTGCAAAGAAGCATTTATAAGTCAAGGTAGAATGTTATTAGATTATTGCGGCAGTTATGGTTATTTTTCAGCACATGCCGCAAGCTCAATGGCTCTAGCTTTTTACCTAGGTAATATTTTAAAACAATGGTATAAATATGCACTTGTTGGGCTTGTTTTTTGGGCTGCTGTAGTAGGTTATAGTAGAATTTATGTAGGAAAACACTATCCGGGTGACGTAATCACCGGAATGCTTATTGGAGCTTTATTGGGCTGGTTGTTTTATAAATTACAGCAATATTTATTAAAACGATTTTCTTAGTCTTTTCTTTCTAGTAGGTAGAATTTTCTAATCAATCTACTTTTGTAACCTTTTTTATCAGGATGTACATAATTTAAATCATAACGATCTGAACTTATGACTTTATAATCTATAAATTTTTGGATATAGTTAGAGTCTTTTTCAGCCATTAAAATACCAAATTTATTAGCATTTGGTATATGTATACTGTCTTTAGAAATTGTGAGGATAGGTTTTCCGTACGCCCAAATAATTTCAGGAGTTTTCCCGCCATAATCAAAAACTTCAAAATTTTCTTTTTCAGCTAACTCTTGAAGCTCATTAAAATTATGAAATTTAGGGTTGTCTAATAAAGTCTTTACTAACGGAAATCCAAAAGACATAATCACGCAAACAAATGCTATTGTGCTATAAAATACGCGGCTGTAGTGTTGCTTTTTAAGGCTCTGAAGCATTATCCAGGCGGTACAATATAAACCAACTGAAGTAAGTATAAAATAAACCCAATAGATGCCATGAAGATCAAGTAAGAAATATCCTGCTATAGGAAAGGCAAAGCCAATTAGCGCAATTAAACCATGGTTAATATAAACAGCTCCTTTCTCTTTAATAGAGAGTGTGCTAAATTTTCTAATAAGGTATTCGATGTAAAAACTGGTATTAAAAGCCATCGGAATTAAAACAGGAAGTAAATACCTTGATTTTTTCTCGGGGATAATAGAAAGTAAAAGTACAGCTATAATAGTCCATAAAAATGAAAATAAATAAGCTTTTTTATTACTTACTTTATTTTTTAAGTAGGGGTATAATAAAGCTACAAAAGAGGGAATTGTCCAAATACCACTCTGTGTAAAAAAACTCCAATAGTAATACCAAGGTCTAATGTTGTAGCTTCCCCAATTTGAAGTTTCTTTTGCAGCAATTTTTAAAAATGCGGCAGGGTCTGCCCAGCGTACATAAAAAAACCACCAGCCTCCGATTAGTATACCTGCCAAAAGAAAAAGTAATAAAGGTAACCAACGTCTTTTAAGGTTTTTGTACTTGTAAACAATTCCGTAACTAATTAAAAAGGGCAAAAGCAATGCGTATAATGAAACAGGACCTTTGCTTAATAATGAAAAACCGAAGAATATAGAGGCTAGAAGTGCATAACGATATAGGTTTTTGTTGGTATTGAAGAATTTCCATAGGTAATAAATAGAAATCATCATAAAGGCATGGGTAAAAATATCCCATTGTCCATTTCTTCCAGAAAAAATAATATAGAAGGAGGTCGCTAAAATTAGAGCAGCTTGAAAAGCTTGGGTTTTAGTAATCTCAAATTTAGGTAAGGTTTTGTAAAAGCCAATTATGAGTAGTAAAGAGCATAAAGCAGCAGGAAGTCTTAATAATATTAAACTTTTAAATTGATCTAAACTTCCAAACAAGGCAGTTAGCCATGTAGGTAATGGGGGTTTTTGGTAACGCGGAATATTATTTAAAGTCGTTAATAACCAATGGTCAAGACGAACCATTTCTCTGGCGGAAATAAAATTTCTAGCTTCCATAATATTCACATAGATCACATCAAGATTCACAAAAAATATTAATCCAATGATGATCAGTAAATAGTAGGTATAATGTTTTTTCTTATTCATGACTATTACGACTTAATATAATATTACGAATGTAAATGAAACTGCCTGTAAAATGGCCTATAAAAAGAATAGGATCTTTTCGTAAAAAGGCATAAACCAAGATTAATAAAGCTCCAATTAAACTAAGTATCCAAAAACCCAAAGGTAAGATGGATTGCTTTTTTTTTTCAGAATAAATCCATTGGTAAAAAAAACGCAGGTTGAATACAAGTTGAGCAATAGTCCCTAAGGTTAATAACCAAAAGGGAATCGATGTATTGTGAAATAAATTTTCAATGTCGTAGGCATTATTGTTGAAAGAAAATACAACAATGAATAATGGGAAAATATAAACTAAAATTCTTAGTGGTAAAGCCGCTTTTTGCCATTCCCCCTGTAATTGCAAATTTCTAATATAAATATAATACGTGATGGCTTGTCCTAACATGATTGCAAAATCATCTCTTAAATATCCATAAATATAAAGTAAAAAAGAGGCTAGTAAACTTAATTTCCAAAATAGGGAAGGTGTAAGTACTTTTTTGTGTTTTTCAGAAATTAACCATTGCAAAAGTAACCTTCCAGAAAAAAGAATTTGAGCAATTAGGCCTATAGCATAAATTTGCCAATCGCTCATGCGTTTTCGTTTACTTTATAATTAATGTATTTTTTTTTCATCCATAAATACGCAAAGCAGTCTAAAAAAGGACCCACTAGTCTATTTAATAAATGAAATTTTGCTTTTCCGGCAATTCGCGGATAATGCCTAACGGGTACTTGAATTATTTTTCCGTGCTGTAATAAAATCATGGCGGGTAAAAAACGATGCAGACCTTTAAACATAGGAATTCGTTTGGCATAATCTGCACGAATAACTTTTAAAGGGCACCCCGTGTCATCCATTTGATCGTGCGTAAAACTTCTTCGAATACCATTTGCTATTTTGGAAGACATATTTTTGGTAAAAGAATCTTTTCGGTTAGAACGAACACCAGTAACAAGATCGTAATCTTTTATTTTAGCAAGCAATAAATTAAAATCTTCAGGATCTGTTTGTAAATCAGCATCGATGTAGCCAATATATTCTGTGGCAGCATAATCAAAACCTGCTTTAATAGCGGCACTTAAGCCTTGATTTTCAACAAAAGAAATATAATGAAAATGAGGTTGCCTGTCGCAAATATCTTTAATTATGTTTAAGCTATTGTCTTGAGAACCATCATCTACAAATAAAATACAAGTCTCTTTTGTAGCAATTTTAAGGTAATTAGAAAGTTCTTTCTCTACTCGTAAGAGGTTTTCTTGTTCATTGAAAAGAGGAACAACTATAGTAAATTCGTATTTCATGCATTTTGTAATGGAGTGCAAATGTATTAATAATTATAAGTTTTATATATAACTTTTTATTTTACTACATTTTTTTTAAATCATTACTGTTTGTATTTTGCACACTCAAAAACACAAACTAACCTATTATTTAACTGAATGAAAATGTTAATCACTGGCGCAGCTGGATTTATAGGTTCACATGCCGCAGAACGTTTTGAAGCAGAAGGGCATGAGGTTGTCGGAGTAGATAATTTTAATGATTATTATGCGGTAGAATTAAAAAAACTTAACGCTGAAGATCTTGTAAAAAAAGGAGTAGAGCTTATTGAGGTAGATTTAAGAGTAGAAGAAAGCTATAGGCTCTTGCCAACCGATTTTGATTTTATCATTCATTTTGCTGCACAACCAGGAATTTCCGAAAGTTGCACCTTTGAACAATACTTAACCAATAATATTATAGCGACAGAAAAGCTTCTCAAATTTGCACATCAAAATAAAAATCTTAAACATTTTATAAATATTGGTACTTCTTCTATTTATGGTTTAGAAGCCACATTTTCTGAAGATAGAGAACCTAAACCAGCTTCAAAATACGGAGTAACCAAGCTTGCTGCAGAACAATTGGTTTTAGCAGAATCTAGAAGCAAAAAAATGAGTGCTTGTAGTCTTCGTTTATATTCTGTGTATGGTCCTAGAGAGCGACCTGAAAAACTCTATACTAAATTAATTGCTTGTGCTTTTAAGAAAGAGCCTTTTCCATTATATGAAGGCAGTGAAAGGCATTTAAGAAGTTTTACCTATGTTGGTGATATTATTGATGGAATTGTAGCGGTAATAAATAGTTATAAAATTACAAATGGAGAAATTATTAATTTAGGAACAACGGTAGAACATACGACGCAAGATGGGATAGAATATGTAGAAGAATTATTGAGTCTGAAAATTAAAATGAAGGTTACAAATAAACGTTTGGGTGATCAATGGCGAACCAATGCCAATATAGATAAAGCTAAAAAATTACTAGATTATAATCCCACTACAGGTTTAAAAGAGGGACTTCAACACCAAATTGATTGGTATAAAGAGAAGTTTTTATAAATGTTTCATTAGGTTAAATAAAAAATTAGCCGCAACAAAAGGAGTAGTTTCATTATTTTCTATTGCTGTGAGTTGCTTTTTGAGTTCAGCTTTAATTTTAGGCTGATCATAAAAATTAGCTTTTAAGCGATTGTTAATGGTTTGTAATAGCCAAAATTTATTTTGTTCTTGCCGCTTATGCTGAAAATAGTTATTTTCTTTCGTTGCTTTTTCATAACTAGAAATCATTTTTTCAATCTCTTCAATTCCTTTATGATGTAGCGCACTCGCTAATTTTACTTTGGGTCGCCAGCCACTTTCCGTTTCGGGGTAGAGGTGGAGTGCTTTTTTAAATTCAGCTTTGGCTTGTCGCGCAGGTTGTTGGTTTTCGCCATCTGCTTTATTAATGACGATGGCATCTGCCATCTCCATAATGCCGCGTTTAATGCCTTGTAACTCATCTCCAGCACCCGCTAATTTCAGCAATAAGAAGAAATCAGTCATGCTATGTACTATGGTTTCACTTTGACCTACACCAACGGTTTCAATTAAAATAGTATCAAAACCTGCGGCTTCACATAAAATAATCGATTCTCTTGTTTTTTGAGCAACACCCCCTAAAGAATCTCCAGATGGGGTTGGTCTAATAAAAGCATTTTCTTGCTTTACCAATTCTTCCATCCGGGTTTTATCTCCTAAAATACTACCTTGAGATATAGAACTTGAGGGGTCTACTGCCAAAACAGCGACCTTTTTCTCTAAGCCAATTAAATAATTTCCGAAAGCTTCAATAAACGTACTTTTTCCAACTCCAGGAACTCCTGTAATTCCTATTCGGATTGATTGATTTGCGTAAGGAAGACATCCTTCAATAATAGCGTTTACATCGTGTTGATGTTTGGTTTGCTGACTTTCAATTAGCGTGATTGCTCTACTTAACGCAGTTTTATTTCCCTGAATAATCTGTTCAACTAAATTTTCAGGATCAATCTTTTTCTTTCGAAGGTTTTTAATACGTTCAGCACTTTTAAGGCTAATATTTTTAGCAGGTGAAGTTTCTTGGGCTTCGTTCAATGCGGTATTTATTTTCTTTTTAGCCAAGTGTGAAATTTATTTAGCACAAATTTATGAATTCATTTTTGAAAAGCACTCATGAACTCTTTATATTGGAAGAGTAAAAAAATAAATTTTAGACATTATGAAAACACTGTATACCGCAAAAGCAACTGCTGCTGGCGGAAGATCTGGAGAAGTAAAAACAGATGACGGTAAAATAGATAAATCTTTAAGTGTACCTAAAGGTCTTGGTGGCGATGGAGGTGAAGGGACTAACCCAGAACAACTTTTTGGCGCTGCTTACGCATCTTGCTACGGAAGTGCATTAGAGCTAATTGCAGAAAAAGAAGGCGTAGATCTAGGTGATTTTAGTGTAACCGCTTCTGTAAGTATTGGTAAAACTGAAGATGGAGATTTAGATTTAGCGGTAATTTTAGATTCTTATTTACCAGGGGTAGATGTAGAAACAGGAGAAAAGCTAGTGAATAAAGCTCACGAAGTATGTCCATATTCTAGGGCTACTAGAGATAATATTGATGTAACCTTAAATTTATTATTAGACGAAGACGAATAGCATTCTTTTAAGAAGTAAATTATATAAAGCCTAAAGTTATCTTTAGGCTTTTTCTTTTCTATTTCTCAGGTTCTTTAAATGGAATTTTAATTACGCTATGATCCCAAGCTAAATACATAACGTTTATGTTTTGTTGCTGGTCAAAATAAATAGTGAACTGTTCTACAGTTTTTAGATTTTTGTGGACAGGGAGTTCAAGTGTTAAGACATCATATTTTGGATCTCTAGCTGCTTCTTTGGTGGTTAAATCAATTCCCCAAGTATACATTTTTTCATTAAAAATAATTTTCCAAGAATCTTTATTAGGGATGGTCCATAGCGTGTATTTTCCAGATTTTAAGCGTGAACCATCGACTAAAATATCTTTATTCACCTCTATGGTGGTCGCTTCATTAGCGCCTGTTCTCCAAACTTGTCCGTAAGGTACTAATTCTCCAAAAATTGCTCTTCCTTTTTTAAACGGTCTATTGTAAAAAACTTCTACTTTTAAGCTTCCTTGTTGATAATTGGCAGTACCTTCAGGACTATAAGATTTAGTTTCACCTTTCCATAAATTAAAACCAATAACACCGCCTAATACAATGACCATGAGTATGATGACTGTCCATTTTACCTTTTTACGCATAAAATTATTTTTCTGCTAAATTTAAATAATAATTTTTGCAACATTAGCGATTTTAAGAGGTCTTTATAAATGAATAGCAACTAACCAATATTATTTTGTTACAAACAAAACTCATAGAAGCTTGCAAGCGAAATGATAGGAAAGCCCAGATGCAACTTTACAATAAATATTGCGATGGGATGTACTATGTAGCATTGCGGTTTTTAAAAAATGCTCATGATGCTGAAGAAGCGATGCAAGAAGGGTTTATACAAGCCTTTTTAAAATTGCATCAATTTACAGGAGAAGTCACTTTTGGAGCTTGGTTAAAGCGTATCGTTATTAATAAAAGTATTGATATGCTGAAAGCAAAGAAGATGAATTTTACCGCTATTAATGAGCAGACTTTAGGGACTGTAGAAGAAGATAATAACTGGTCTATTGGTGATGAAGTGACCATAGATTTGGTGAAAAAGGAAATTGAACAATTACCGGAAAAGTATAAGTATCCAGTAATGTTATTTTTAGTAGAAGGTTACGATCACGAAGAGATTTCAGAAATATTAGGCATTACTGCTGTAAGCTCAAGAACTCTAGTGCATCGTGGAAAGAAAAAATTGCAGAAAAAGTTAAAATCATTTTACCATGGCACAGGATCTTAGAGAAATATTTAAAGAAGAAAGAAAAGGCGTGCAACAAACAAAGATGTTAAACGGTCACGAAAAAAGATTTGAGCAGTTGTTGTCGCAACATATGCCAGAAGAAGAGAAAAGTGTAACTACAACTCAGTTTTATTGGATGAAAATTGCGGCGGTATTTATACTGGCAGCAGGTATATGCTCTTGGTTTTTATTTCAAAACCCTAATCATCAAGAGACAGATGCAGTAGTAGAGGCTCATTCAAAAGTACAAGAAAATCAAGCAGAAAAAGAGCTGTATTTGAGCGATGTTTCTCCAGAATTTAAACAGATTGAAAATTACTATTTAGCAAATATCAATACAGAATTATCACAGTTAACCATTACCCCAGAAAATAAAGATTTAATAGATTCATTTATGGTGCAATTGGCTCAACTAGATAAAGAATACCAACGCTTAAATTCAGAAATTAAAGAAACAGGTATTGACGAGCAAACCGTAAGCGCCTTAATTAACAATTTAGAGTTGCGTTTAGATCTTTTGTTTAAACTAAAAGATAAATTAAAAGAAATTAAAAAAGAAAATTTAAAAAATATTCAAGGAGAGCAAATTTAAAAGAAGATGAAAAAGAAGATTATACAACCCCTTGTAATTGCAATACTACTTTTAGTTCAGACCGTAGTGAATGCTCAGACTGAAGTAAATAAACTTCAAGAATCATTTGATGTAGAGAAAGATGTTTTTATAGACTTAAACACAAAAAGAACGCATGTAGTTTTTGAAACCTGGAATAGAGATGAGGTGAAAATAGAAGCTAAAGTTTTTTCAGATGAATTAGCTAAAGAACAGTTGCAAAAAATTGCAGAATTATGGAAATTAGAAATTTTAGGAAACAGTCATAAAATAGCGATCGCTTCAAATGGAATAGAGGCTGGTTTTGGTAGTTTTCCTGAAATGGGAAACCCTATAACAGTGATGAATCTTAATTCAGACATGATAGCTCCCTTTATGAAAAATATGGTAGGGCCTATGCTTAAGCAAATGTCTAATCATCCTTTACCGCCAGAATTTGCAGAAGGCTTAAGTAGTTTGAAATTTGATTACGATGCTTATCAAAAGGAAGGAGAAGCTTATGTAGAACGTTATGAACAAGAAGTAGAGGATAAATTTGGAAAGAATTTTGAAGCTGTAATGCAAGAATGGGGCGGTAGTTTTGAGAAAGATGCACAAGTTTGGGCAAAACAGTTAGAGCGAAAAATGCAAGCAATGGAACGTAGCGGAGAAATGAAAAAACGAGAAGAAGCTGTTGAAAAAAAAATGGAAGAATGGAGCCAAAATTTCACACAACAAATAGAAGCTTGGGCCCAACAATTTGAGGGAAGTCAGGGGAATATGACAAAAACGGTTACTACAACTCCTAATGGGAAAATTGTAAGTATGCAATACTCTGGCGGCAATAGAATGCCGATGCCTTCGGTAAGAAATGCAGAAGAGAAGGTGAGAAGAACAATAGTGATTAAAATGCCTAAAAACGCAAAAGTTCATTTAAACGTAAGGCATGGTAATTTAACTTTTGAAGATGATGTAACTAACCTTAGAGGAAACATTGCTCACACTAATTTTAAAGCAAAAAATATAAATGGAAAAGAAACAGCGTTAACTATTTCTTATTCTCCTATTTATATTGAAGGTTGGGAACACGGCAGTATAAACACAAGTTACGTCAAAGATTGCAAAATTGAAAAAGCAAAGAGCATTAAATTATCTTCAAATGCCAGTGATGTAGTAATTGATGAGTTGGAAGAAACAGGTATTATTTCAGGTTCTTTTGGTGAATTAACCATTAACCATACAGGAGATCACTTTAAACGTTTAGAAATTAATTTAGAAAATAGTGATTTAATATTGAAACTCCCTAGTTCTTCTTTTAATTTCACCTATAGTGGTTCTCGTAGTGAGGTAAAGTATCCTAGTAAATTAAAAACAAGCGTGATGGATAGTTACGGTAATCAATTAATTGATGGTTACCATAAATCTAGAAACACCGATAGTAGTATTCGTATTAATGCACGTTTTAGTGATGTGCTTATTCAATAAAACAGGAAGTAGATTGATAAAGTTTGGTTTAAGATTGAGTTAAGGTGTATAAACGCCTCCTGTTTTAGAAAATGTTTTGCTCGAAAGAGCAAAACATTTTTATTTTTATATTAAAAATAAATCCATGCTATTTACAGAATTTTTAAATACGCTTACTTCCCAATTCACACCTATTATTGGAGGTTTTGCAAAAAAGGACTATTTACCTTTAGACCTTTCAGTCACTAATAAAAGCTTATCGAAGGTAGATGTTACCTCTTCAGCTTCAATGGAGAAATATATTCAACTACAGTTAGATAAACATCAAAAAAAAGTAGCATTTGGTGGCTATTTAGAAAAAAGAAATCTCTACCGTAGGAGTGAACATTTTGGTAAAGAACACATTCAAGATAGAGATGTACATATAGGGTTAGATTTGTGGGCAAAAGCTTACACTTCAATCTTTAGTCCTTTAGTGGGCGAGGTGCACAGCTTTCAAAATAATACTAATTTTGGAGATTATGGCCCCACCATTATTTTAAAACATAATTTTAATAAGGTTGAATTTTATACGCTTTACGGACACTTAACTTTAGATTCTATAGCCTATTTAAAAGTAGGAACTTCTATTGCAAAAGGACAAAAAATAGCAGAGCTAGGAAAAGCTGATGTAAATGGCGATTATGCGCCACATTTACATTTTCAAGTCATTAAAAATTTAGCGAATACTATAGGAGATTACCCTGGAGTGTGTAGTATTGAAAATTTATATTTTTATCAACAAAATTGTCCTAATCCTAACCTGTTGTTAAAACTTACTTAGGCTCTTTTTTTACAAAAATAGAGACAATGGCAGAAGTTACAATTCCCATCGCTAAGCTAAAAAAGATCCCTTGAATTAAATAAGAATTAAAATTATAGTAAGCTTCTGCGCCTTTTTGGCTCATTCTACCAGATTCTACAGAATAGGTAATTATATGATGAAAATAATCTGGAGTGATATAATCTGAAATTACAAATTGAACTATAGGGGAAAGAACCGCTATAAATGCTGAAATAATGGTCCCTGAAATGAGACCTTGTTTCCAAGACATCACTCCATTAAAATCTTTTTCACGCTTATTAATTAAAGCTATTGTGAAAATAATAAGATAAGGAATGGCGATCAAATTGGTATAAGCGGCTTGTTTTGAAATCAATTCATCATGCCAGCCCATACTTTTTTCGAAATACATCCATAATAAGGTGAACATACTGAAGATAATTGCCCATCTAAATTCTATTCTGAATTTTTTCATTTATGATTTTCTTTTAATGGCAGCTAAATTACTAAAACCTCAGTTATTTTAAGGGGTATAATTTTCTTTAAATAGTTATCTCATCTATAGCGCGCAACCTAGCGTACCGAAAAACATTTCTAGATATGAGTTGATTGAGATTCCTCCTATCGTCGGAATGACATTTTTTGAGAGAATGATTTTCATACTGTCATTTAGAGCGCAGCGCAGTGCAGTGAAAATTGTGGGTAATTGAAATTCTTCTTTTGTTGGAATGATGAACGTTATTGGGTTTAAAACAAAAAAATCCCAAACATAAAGTTTGGGATTTTAATAAGTTAACCTGTTTACTAATTAATGTTGGGTAAGCACCCAAGTTCCATTTTCTAGTAACGGAATAGCTTGTTTATATTTTACAGTTTTAGATGCTCCGTTAGCCACGTTTTTAATGGTTACCTTATCATTACGCCCAATTTTTGGTTGGTCTCTTTTAATGGTCTCGGTAACTTGTGGTTGTTGAGGTTGAGTTTGACCGGCTGCTCTCGATTGTGCTGCACGTTCATCTATATTTTTAATCTCTTCCTTACGCGTTTCAACTTTTTCTTTTGGAGCTTCTTTTGCTTCTTGAATGTTAGATTGTTGCTGCTGAGGGATTTCTCCTTTAAATAAGAAAGAAATTACATCTTTGTTCACTTCACTTAACATTGCTTTAAACAATTCAAAAGCTTCAAATTTATAGATTAGTAAAGGGTCTTTTTGTTCGTGAACCGCTAACTGTACACTTTGTTTTAACTCATCCATTTTTCTAAGGTGAGTCTTCCAAGCGTCATCGATAATGGCTAAAGTAATGTTCTTTTCAAAATCTGTGATGAGCTGTTTTCCTTCTGTTTCGTAAGCCTTTTGTAAATTTGTACCTACATTTAGCGTTTTAGAGCCATCTGAAAAGGGTACGGCAATTCTCTCAAATCTAGCACCTTGCTCTTCATATACATTTTTAATTACTGGAAAAGCTAATTCAGCATTACGCTTCATACGTTCCTGGTAATTTTCGTAAGCAACTTCATAAACTTTAGCGCTAAGACTTTGAACGCTCATTTTCTCAAATTCTTGCTGCGTAACGGGAGCATCCATAGAGAAATAGCGAATCAGTTCAAACTCAAAGTTTTTATAATCGCTTGCCATTTTATTGGTTTCTGAAATCGCTTCAGAAATATCAAAAATCATGTTGGCAATATCTACTCTTAGGCGTTCACCATATAGAGCGTGGTAACGACGCTTGTAGATTACTTCACGCTGAGCATTCATCACGTCATCATATTCTAATAAGCGTTTACGAACCCCAAAGTTATTTTCTTCTACTTTTTTCTGCGCACGTTCAATAGATTTTGAAATCATTCCGTGTTGAATCACTTCTCCTTCTTCTAATCCCATTCTATCCATTAATTTGGCTATTCTTTCAGAACCAAATAAACGCATTAGGTTATCTTCTAGAGAAACGTAGAATTGAGAACTTCCAGGGTCTCCTTGACGACCAGCACGACCTCTTAACTGTCTATCTACACGACGTGAGTCATGACGTTCGGTGCCAATAATGGCTAAACCTCCGGCTTCTTTTACGGCTTTACTCAATTTAATATCTGTACCACGACCCGCCATATTGGTTGCGATGGTAACGATACCCGATTTCCCCGCTTCTTCTACAATATCTGCCTCTTTTTTATGCAGTTTGGCATTAAGTACATTATGCGGTACATTTCTAATTTTAAGCATTCTACTTAATAATTCAGAAATTTCTACAGAAGTAGTACCAATTAATACTGGACGGCCCGCTTGTGAAAGTTTGGTTACTTCTTCAATAACCGCGTTGTACTTTTCTCTTTTTGTTTTATAAACTAAATCTTCTTTATCGTTTCTCGCAATGGGGCGATTGGTAGGAATTTCAACTACATCTAATTTGTAGATTTCCCAAAGTTCACCCGCTTCTGTTACCGCCGTCCCCGTCATTCCTGATAACTTCCCATACATTCTAAAATAGTTCTGTAATGTTACGGTAGCAAAAGTTTGCGTAGCATCTTCAATTTTAACACTTTCTTTGGCTTCGATCGCTTGGTGAAGACCGTCACTGTAACGACGCCCGTCCATAATACGACCAGTTTGTTCATCTACAATTTTCACTTTATTATCCATCACCACATATTCGGTGTCTTTTTCAAATAAAGTGTAAGCTTTAAGTAATTGGCGAAGCGTATGAATACGTTCACTTTTTACACTAAAGTCTCTAAAAAGTTCTTCTTTTTTCTCTGCTTCTTCTTCCTTAGGAAGATCTAATTTTTCGATTTTAGAAACTTCAATTCCCATTTCAGGCATCACAAAGAAATCAGGATCTTCTTTACCCGAAAGAAATTCTACACCTTTATCGGTTAAGTCTATCTGGTTGCTTTTTTCTTCAATCGTAAAGTATAATTCTGCATCAATTTTATGCATATCACGATTGTTGTCTTGCATGTATTGGTTCTCTGTTTTTTGAAGTAATTGTCTAATTCCTTCTTCACTTAAGAACTTAATTAAAGCTTTATTTTTAGGTAAACCACGGTATACTCTTAATAAAAGGAAGCCTCCTTCTTTGGTATCGCCGCTTGCGATTAATTTTTTAGCATCTGCAAGAACACCTACTAAATATTTACGTTGTGCTTCTACAATTTTACTTACCTGTGGTTTAAGAGCATCAAATTCATGCACATCTCCTTTAGGAACCGGTCCCGATATAATTAAAGGGGTACGCGCATCATCTACTAATACAGAATCGACTTCATCTACAATAGCGTAATTATGTGGGCGCTGTACCAAATCGTTAGGTGAGTGGCTCATATTATCACGCAGGTAATCAAAACCAAATTCGTTGTTGGTTCCGTAAGTGATGTCTGCATTATAAGCTTTACGACGTGCCGCAGAGTTAGGACGGTGATAATCTACACAATCAACACTCAATCCATGAAATTCAAAAATAGGCGCCATCCAAGCGCTATCACGTTTCGCTAAGTAATCATTAACCGTTACTAAGTGTACACCACGACCGGTTAATGCATTTAAATAGACAGGAAGGGTGGCTACTAATGTTTTTCCTTCACCGGTTTGCATCTCTGCAATTTTACCTTGATGCATGGCTACACCACCAATAAGCTGAACGTCGTAATGGATCATATCCCAAGTGACTTCTTTACCAGCAGCATCCCAAGAATTTTTCCAAAGGGCTTTGTCTCCTTCTAGCGTTACATTTTCTTTTAAAGCTGAAATTTCTCTATCAAATTCTGAAGCGGTTACTTCTAAAGTTTCATTGTGAGCAAAACGTTTAGCTGTTTCTTTAACAGTAGCAAAGGCTTCGGGAAGAATTTCGTTTAAGATTTCTTCAGAAATAGCATAGGCTTCTTCTTTAAGTCCATCTATTTGAGCGTAGATATCTTCTTTCTCAGCAATATCTTCAGAATCTTCTGCCTTTTGGCGAAGATCTACTATTTGCTGATCTACCGATTGGGTAGCTTCTTTTATTTTTTGTTTAAAAGAAGTAGTTTTATTTCTTAATTCGTCTAAAGAAAGTTTTTCGAATTCGCTTTCTAAAGCTTTTATTTTGTCGACAATAGGCTGAATGGATTTGACATCCTTTTCAGATTTATCTCCAACAAACATTTTTATTACAGAGTCTAAAAAACCCATAGTGGTTATTGTTTTTATTTAAAAATAAGCAAAAAAAAAGCCTCTAGAAGAGACTTTTACTTATTACTTTTTGTTTTTTAATATTCATCCTCATTCCAAAGATAATCTTCATCGGTAGGATAATCTGGCCAAATCTCTTCAATAGAATCGTAGGAGTCGCCTTCGTCTTCTATAGACTGTAGGTTTTCTACCACCTCTAAAGGGGCACCTGTTCTAATTGCATAATCTATTAACTCGTCTTTCGTAGCTGGCCATGGAGCATCGCTTAGGTAAGATGCTAATTCTAAAGTCCAATACATCTTATTGTGTTTTAGTTTTGTGCAAAAATAAATTTTTTGACGTAAAAGTCAAGTAAAAAATCTATTATTTCATCATTATTTTTAAGAACTTGTTTTTCAGGATAATAAACCCTAATCATTTAGGGGCTAAAGTTAAGAAATCTTTTTAGGAATCCACTTTACTTCTTCTACCTGAAGGGATTTAGACAACATTCGTGCCAGTACAAATAGGTAATCTGATAATCGGTTTAAGTACTGTAAAATATATTCATCAAAAGGTTCTAAATCGTATAATGCTGTAGTTAAGCGTTCTGCTCTTCTGCAAACACACCTTGCGATGTGACAATATGACACCGCTTGGTGCCCCCCAGGTAAAATAAAGTGTGTCATTTGTGGCAAAGTCTCATTCATACGGTCTATTTCTTGTTCTAAACGTTCTACCTCTTTTTGTTGAACTTTTTCAATAGCTAATCGTTCTTTACCATTTTTGAGTTTAGCTTTTTTGGGATCGGTGGCTAACTCTGCGCCAAGCGTAAATAATTGGTGCTGAATATCAAAAAGAATCGTTTTAAACTCTTCTTCAATTTCTTGATCTCTTAACATACCAATGTAGGCATTTAACTCGTCTACACTTCCATAGCTTTCAATACGAATATGATGTTTTGGGACTCTGGTGCCTCCAAATAATGCGGTGGTGCCTTTGTCTCCGGTTTTTGTGTATATTTTCATAAGCTTATTTAAGGCTTAAAGATAAAAAAAGAATGCACAAGCTAATAATTTTTAATCCCTCTGAAATTTAATGATTTTTATGGTTGGACTTACCACAAAAAACTGGACTTTAAGTTGAGTGACTATGCTGCTAGTTTATGATGATACATCTCTAATCCAAATTCTTTACTAATTTTGTTTCCTAAATAGGAATGACTTCTGTTGGTATTTCATCAGGTCTCGATTGAAAGATGGATGACTCTGCCTTAGATCTTAATTTATAGCTGTTCTTACTTATTTTTAATCTTTATACATCATCTCACCAAGAAATACCTTAAGGTATTGTTTTACAAATTTTTATTTTTCTTTTCACTCGTAGAGAAGATACCAACTGCCTTTTTTTAATTTTCACTTTTATTTACGTCTTCTTTAGCTGTTTTTAAAAACAGTCTACTTCTTCTTGCTCATCAGTCTAGGATTACGCGGACTGGGAAAAGATGCTTCCTAAATTATTTTATTCTTCATGTTTAGCGGTAAAACACCGCAGGCAGAATGTTCCGTTTTTTCAATACTGTAACCACTTTTTAGGCATAACTTAATTCTAATGCTTTTTGTTTGATTCAGTTTAGCGTCACTAATCCATCCATAAACTTCGGGGCCGTATAATTTAAAGGCTTAATAAGTATAGCTGCAATACAAAGAGCCCGAATGGATTTTAGCTGTTGGTTTTTATTTTACAAACTCTAAAGCTTTAAGTGTTAATTCTTTTCTTAGTTTAAGAAATAA
Source organism: Mesonia aestuariivivens (assembly GCF_019311235.1). Lineage (GTDB taxonomy): Bacteria > Bacteroidota > Bacteroidia > Flavobacteriales > Flavobacteriaceae > Mesonia > Mesonia aestuariivivens. Next base: position 69,616 of record NZ_JAHWDF010000014.1, read on the forward strand.
TTCTTTGTTTGTGTTTTCATTAGGTTCAATATTGGTAGCAAAAAAGTAAGTGTTATTTTTTGTTTCTACATAACCTACAAACCAACCATTGTAGGTTGCGTTTCTAATAGATAATCCAGTTTTTCCGTATAACTTATATTTTTCATTGTCTTCAATAAAAGAGATTCTTTTTAGAATTTCTTCTGTTCTTTTAAAAATTTTTAATTCAGAATTCACCAGACGTTTTAAAAAATCTATTTGTTGAAATTGATTGATTTTTGAGGTTCCTTCTAGCCAGAATACGTCTAAATTTTTAGAAGTAACATTCATCTCTCCAAATTCTAATTTTTTGAGATATTCATTCATTCTTTTTTCTCCAATTTTATTGGCAATTTCTTGGTAACATGGAACGCAGGAGTATTGAAAAGCATCTCTTAACATTAAATCTTGCTCCCAAATTTTATAGGCTCTTTTTTCTCCATTCCATTTAAATAATGTACTGTCATTTTCTACAACTTTAGTTTCTAAAGCAATTATAGAGTGCGGAATTTTATAAGTAGAAGTAGGCAAACGACCTGTTTTAGCCCAATCAAAGTTATTTGAGTAAAACACATCTTTTTGTGTATCATAAATCAGTATGGAACCTTCTACATGATTTGAGTTTATTATTGATTGAAATTCGGACTTCAGTATTTCTTTTGTATTGTTTTTTTTGATGACAAGAAATTAAAATACCTACCGTTAAAATAATATCTAATATTTTCATAATGTTACTGCTGTTAACCACTTTGTATAAAGAGTGACAAAAGTAAATAATAATGCAAAAAAACGGTTTGGATAAGTGTTCAAAACCATTGTTTATTGTTGCTAAATATTTAGGGTGTTTACTTTATTTTTTTTCCTAAGTTGAATATTTTATCCAACCACTTTTTTCTAAAATCAGGGCTTGAATTTTTAATGGGTGAAATATAAGTTACTTTAACAGGATTGATGCCGCAAAATTGCAAAGTCCCTTTTTTAAATTGATTGATAGTGGGGCTTTTCATGATTAAATAATCATACCATTTTGGGGTGTCAGCCGTAATAATTAAACGTGCCGATTTTCCTTTTAAGAGTTTTTTAGGCAATGGTTTTCCCTCAATTGGCTGATAAGTGATTCCAGGTAAAAATGTTCTGTCTATAAATCCTTTCATTAATGCAGGATAACCATACCACCACATTGGAAAAAACCATACTATATGATCTGCAATTTTTATCTTATCAATGGCCTCAACCAAATCGGGTTCTAACTCCATTCTTTTTCGATACCCAAATTTTAAATTAGGATTAAATTCTAATTCAGAAATGTTCATTTGAGTTATTGTCGCCTGTGTATTACTGACTCCTTTTACATAAGCTTCGGATAAAGCATTATTAAAACTCTCTTTGTCAGGATGTCCATTTATGATGAGTACTTGTTTCATGTTTGTTCTGTTTTTTTACAAAGAACTACACTATTAAATTTCTTTAAAAGGACATTTGTCTAATTTGAAATGGACTTTCTTATTCGACTCAAATGTCTTTGAGTAATCCCCAAATATGAAGAAAGAAAATGAAGAGGGATGAACTGTAAATACTCTGGTTGATTGGTCAATAAATCGAGATAACGTTTTTCAGCACTTTCTCTTTGTAACATAAAAATTCTTTTTTCCAATTTGATATATTCTTGCTCAGCCATCATTTTTAAAAATGTTAACCAATTAGTACTTGATTGTTCTAATTTTAAAAGCTGATCTTTAGATATTGTTAAAATTTCAGTATCGGTTAAAGCTTGGATGTTTTCTACCGTTTTATTTTGAGACAAAAATGAAGAATAGGCACTCACAAACGAATTAGAAAAGGTAAAACAATAGGTAACTTCTTCTTCTTTAGAGGAATGATAAAATGATCTAAATAATCCAGAAACGACAAACCCTACTTCTTTGCAAGTTTGACCTTCTTTGATGAAAAATTCTCCTTTTTTTAGTTTTTTACGAACTACTTTTTTTTCAAAAAAATCAATTTCATCCTTGGTAAGCATATTAAATGTTTCTAAATATTTTTTCATTATTGCTAACGAGTTTTTATATAGCTTATAACCTAGATTTTTAAATTTTACTATTTATTTTATCTCATGGTAATCGTCAAATTTAATAACTTGGCCACTTTCCAAAAATCCCCAAACCCTTGTGTTACCAATGACTTGCGCTATTTGTTAAATACGTTTTTGTGCGATCGTACTTTTACAACATTTTTTTATGCTTTTTAGCCCAATTTTCAAGTTCTTTAATTATTGGTTTCAGCTCGTAACCAATGCTCGTTAATTCATATTCAACACGGGGTGGAACTTCTGCATAAATTTTACGGGTCAAAACTTTATTTTTCTCCAATTTTTTTAGTTGTAACGTAAGCATTCGTTCCGTTATGTTTGGTAAAACCTTCTTTATTTCTCCAAATCTTAATTTACCACTCAACAACGCATAGCAAATTGGTAGTGACCATTGTCCACCAATAATATTTGTAGAATACACTTCCAGGCATTTATTAGATAAAGCTTGTTTATTGGCAAAGTTGGTGGATGTTTCCTTGATTTTAGACATTACTTACATTTTTGTATGTATCCTACAATGGGTTGTGATCTCAAATAATTAAATATAGGAGTTTATTTTTGTATCCGAAATTTAAAGATATAAAATATGAAAACCTTAGTCATTCTGATTCATCCAGATATAGAAAATTCAGTAATTAATAAAAGATGGATTGAGGAATTAGAAAAGTATCCAGATGAATTTGATATTCATCAATTATATAAAGTTTATCCAGATGAAAAAATTAATGTGTTGGCAGAGCAAAGATTAATGGAAAAGTATAATGCAATTATTTTTCAGTTTCCTTTATATTGGTTTAGCTCTCCACCGCTTTTAAAAAAATGGTTAGACGAAGTGTTAACTTATGGGTGGGCTTTTGGGAGTAAAAGCGGTTATAAATTAGAAAATAAAAAAATAGCTCTAGCTATAAGTGCAGGGGCAATAAAGGATGATTATTCAATAGAAGGTGATTACAAGCATACTTTAAAAGAAGTATTAGTACCGTTTGAACTTACTTTTAAATATGTAAAAGCTAATTATCGACCATATTTTGCAAATTATGGATCTGATTCAAATACACCGAGCGAACTTATTGAAGAAAGTACTCGTAAGTATTTCTTTTTCGTTAATGCTTTCTAGGTGAATTTACTACTTTTACTCGGACATAAATTTAAGACCATTTGTTATAAAACAAATATCTTAAAACTATGAAAAAACGCTATTATAATCCTGAATTAACGGAGCAGGCAGTACGATTAAGTGACCAAAGCGACAACATAAAGGAGCTAGCAGATGAACTGGGCATAGAGGTACAAGGGATTTATAAATGGCGCAAGGCAGCTAAAACCGCTATTTTCGAATATATAGAAATAGGGTATAACAGGAAACAATTACACTCCTTTTTGGGATACAAAACTCCCTACGAAGTAGAACAAGAATTTTATCAATTTAAAAATGGGGTATAGGTATTAAAAAAATTGTCCGACTTTTTCTTGCAAGTCCATAGGTGATGTATGTCTCAAATTTAATGTAAAAAAGAGTTGGTTTTTACCTCAGTTCTTTGTTGACGGTATTTTTTATTCTGCTTTTTCAATTTCAATTATTTCTTTTCCCTGCTCACCTAAATAATGGGTTATTATTTTCTTGTAAATTTTATATCCATTATCCACGTTTGTGAAGATTATTAATCCCTTTTTTGTTTTCGGAAATATAAAAGCAATTGCTTGAACTCCATTGTCTGCTCCACTATGTGATAATGCGTAATCTCCATTTTTAAAATTATAAATTTCAAATCCGAGGCCGATGTGTTTTCCTTTTTTGGTTGTAACTTGATGAGTAACCATATCCTCAAATACTTTTTTGGAAAGCCCGATGCTGTTCATTACACTAACCAAAAACTTTCCATAATCTTCGACTGTTGTCAATAAATCGTCAGCACCATTTGCTGTTTTGTTTTTAACTGTTTCATAGGCATTTCCTTTGTTGTCATATCCAAGGGCTAATCGAGATTCGTCAATCTTATCGTCCCAAATATATTGCGTGTCGGTCATTGCCAATGGGTCAAAGATTAATTCTTTGGCTAATTGGTTTAAAGTTTTTTTAAATTTATTTTCTAAAGCCTTTCGCAAATATTCAAGCCCTTCGCCCGAATATTGATATTGGGTTCCTGGTTCAAATTGAAAATTTAATTTTTTTGATTTGTTTAAATATCTCCAATTTGGAAATCCAGTTTGATGACTTAAAATATGTCTTGTAGTAAGTTTTTTACTTCTTGGGTCATCTGCAACGTCTTGGTCAGTCCAATATTTATAAATAGGTTCGTCTAAATCCCATTTGCCCAAACTGACCAATTTTAAAGCAACTATTGCGGTTACTGGTTTTGTTAAAGATGCTACATTGAAAATAGTATTATAAGGAGCGCTTTCTCCATCTATAAGGTCGCCATATACTTTTATTTGTTGAAGTTTGCCTTCATTGATGACACCAAGTCCTAAAGCTGGTATGTTGTTTGATTTTAACCATTTTTCAATTTCCTTGTCGTTATCAAAAATAGAATTATCTATTTTTTGTATTTCGTATGCTTGATGTCCAAAGCTTAAGGATGTAGTCAATTTCCAATCACCGTTTTCCAACATCCAAACGTTTGAGAATTTTGCTGAACCAGGTTCACTTTCTTTATTTTCATAAAATAAATGTTTTCCGTTTTGAATAGCTCCATACAAAACTCCATTTCTGTAAAGCGGGAAAATCTCTGTACTTTCTTTCACTAAAAATCTTTTTACCTGACGTGTTTCGGGACTTTTACATAGTCCGTTTTTTAGGTCGTAAAGAAATTTTGTTTTATCAGAAATTCCATCTTTGTCGTGATAAAATTTTAAGTTATCGCTTAATAAATTTTCATACTGTTTGATATCGCAAGTATTGAACCCAACATTAAACAGCAAGCTGTCTTTTGATAGTATCGTTTTATAGAGTTTCGAATTTTTGTCTACTTGTGCTTTGCTAATTGCGAAAACAAAGAGGGTAATAATAAAGCTTAAGATATTTTTTTTTGTCATAATGAATTTTTTTTTGCTGTAAATAATTATTTTGCACAAAGGTTAAAAACTCATTTTCTGTATTCTAAAAATTAGCCCGACAATAACTCGACAAAAACCCGACAAGTATTATATCATATTGAAATTCAGCTTGTAATAAAGTCTTTTGTTCTTATCTATTTCAATTGCATTTCGAAGGATAATGAATACATTAGATAAAACGATTAGTATCATAAGGATTAAAGTAAACTTATTTCCAAGTTTTAAAAAAAGACCTAGCATAAATACAATAGGGGCTAGAATTGTCCAAAGTATTTGTAGTGAAATAAGCTGTTTAGTTAAAACGTTTTTTTGTTTCATTGTGAGCACCAAAATAAATGGAATGATGATATTCAATGGCGGAATAAGGATAAATGGAATTGAAGAAAGATTTATTAATTTTAGATAAGAATAGTTAATCAAAACCACTTGTTGGGGTTCTCCTTTATTAGCCAAAATTTTAGGTTTTTCTTGTTCGGATTCTTTGAGAAGCAATTCATTTTCTGATAATTCTAATGCTTTTGCCAAAGCCCGAAGTGTGTAACCTTTGGGTTCTTTTCCTGTTTCAATTCGCTGTATTGTTCTTGCTGAAATACCAGATTTTTTTGATAATTCTTCTTGAGTCAAATTTTGCTGTTCTCTTAATGCTTTTAATCTGGACATTTTTCTTTTTTAAATGTTCGCTAAGGCACATGGTTTACAAAGTTAAAGTCACATCCTTTACCGTACCGAAATTACCGCCAACGAGTTTCTTTACGCCTTACCTGTAAGTAGGCTTCCCATACCATTTCTTTGGTAATAGGTAATGATTTTGTCTTCTCAAATTCAATCATCCTCTTGCGAGTTGTAAAAATTGATAAAACAGAATAAGTCAGTCCCTTCGCTCCATTTCCATTACAGAAACTTGCGTCACTACTACAGACTGATCCGCCCCTGTGTCAAGCATCGCTATTCTGCCTCTAGTTTGCGCTATTGTACATTTCACTTTGCATCTTGGCACAGGTTCCCGAGTTCCGTAAATAAGCCCAAATACTGGTCATGCCTCCTAAATGACGCCTGCCGCCCAGCCAATAAACAGGTGACCGCTGGACTGATAATGTTTGTCATACTTCAAACACTTTTGACAGAAGGTTGCACGTTCTCGACACTTCATCAGAGGTTCATTTGCATTCATCTCCAGTATTCATACCTGACTAGCTCGTGGCATAGCCTTTTCCATAACGCTCAATACCTTGACTCTTTATCAAAGCACCTTATGGTGGTTTAACGCTCTCCCCTGTAGGACAACATTGGTGGGTCGGCTCCACCATCTTATAAACAGTTGCGTAACGACTTTCAGCCGATCGTTACTCTCGGCACACGTATGATTTCGTTGCGTGTTTAAGTACTAAAGTTAGCGAATAAATCACAGATAGAAAGTCCGCGAGGACTTTCGTAAGTAGGCTATAATTAGCAATGAATTATACACGTTGTGCTTGTTGCACAACCTCTTTCTTAATCAAATTTAAAATTAATAGTAGATTTCAATAATAACATACCCTTAGAAATCAAAAATTTAACTATTCCTAAAAATCAAAATAATCCTCTTTTCTTAGAAATTTAGACTTGTGCAACGGTTACCGGTGTTGCCAACTGGCTTATTTCTTTCGACTAATTTTTGCTGGATATTGTCTGGTGTCAAATACATCAGCTATTCTGATAAATCCTTTTTTCTCGTTAACAGAATAAATCAATTTATAATTTTTATAAACCAGATATCTGTAGTCAATTTTTCTATTTAGTAGTCGGATTTCTTTTTGTCCGATAAAAGGAGAATTTTTTAAATGCTCAGATTCAAGAATAATTTCACGAACAAGTTTATTAGCAATGTTCAAGCTTGCTTTTTCTCTGTAGTATTCAAAAATTTCATCAAGCTGCGTTTCTGCAAAATTAGACCAAATTACTTTCAGTTCCATTTACTCATATTTGGCTAATAAATCCGATGTTGATTTGAATCTATTATTTTTGAAATCAGATTCAGATTTTTCTATTCGCTCATTTAATTCTTCAGCGCTCATTGAATCGGAATGCTTATTTTTTTTCTCTTTCTTTAAGAGTTTTTCAAGACGTTCAATAGCCTCTTCGCTCTGAATTTTCAAAAATTCCTGTACAAATTCTATTTTTCTTGTCTGCAAATCCATTATTCAACTTTTAATCAAATATAATGAAATTTAACTTTAATTATTTTAGTTACGATATTTTTTTGCTTGTTGGCAACGGTTCGTATAACTGTCAGTTACGGGTTAATATGCGTTAATTTTCGGTTTGACACAGACTTTAACAATTCCGAGTGGATTCGGACGTAGTCGAATCCGCCGTAATTGCGGTTATACATTGTGTGTGCCCAGCATGGGCATCTTTATCATATCTAAGATATGATATTAATCTAGAGGGTGCAAGTCCCTTATGGGCAGGGGTAACCCTTCGACTAGGCTCAGGACAGGCTCTTTGAACCATTAGTAAGCTGCAAGCTTGTCTGTCGTGAGGCGGGAAGTGAAGGAAGCAGGACTACAAACCCTGGTACTGACGAACAGGAACCGGATAAGAGGCTGTGAGGTTGGATGAGCAAGCACATCATTGTAATGTCCTAAACACTTCTAAAGTGAAAACCGGAGCAGTAGATCTGGCAGGAATCGAGGGAAAGAAGATGTCCTTACCTGGAGGACGGAGCGTAAAGAAAATGTCTTGTAGACATTTTTAGCGAACGGGCCAGCATGTCGCGCGGGAATATCACGGGGTGGTATAGTGGAGAAGTCAGCAGAGGTCATAGTACCCATAGGGAACGAGGTGCAGCAAACTGCATAGGTCTCACAAATGGGAAAGGACTGAACATAATCCTTTCGGAAATTAGAATAGGAGCATTGTTTTTCATTCATTGGGTGAGCGAATCCCAAGAAAATCTGTAGCCTATTCATAAAGTACGAAATAGTTTCAATTGGTGTAAAGAGCGAGTGAAAAGATGGATTATGAACCGCCGTATACGAGACCCGTATGTACGGTGGTGTGAGAGGCGCACTCCGTCAGTTACTGGCGGAGCCGTCTACTCGATTGTAGGTAGTGCTTTAAAAGCTTTCGTTTAATTCTCTAAACATTTGGATTGTATCAATATGTCTAACATTAAATTGATTACAAACTTCAGGTATTTTTATTCTGTTTCTTCTTTCAGGTTGGCTTTTTTCATAAGTAACAATAGTCCAATTATTACTTATAGCGAAAGCAATAAGCCAAGGGTCAGCCAAGTCAGTTTCAAGAAATTCCTGAATCGCATTTGGTGTGAAATGATGAGACATAGAATTAGTCCAATTTACAATTGAAATGTAGTTTTGAAGAACAGCATCTGTATTGATGAAAAAATCTTCTGGTAAATTAGCATCACACCATATTTTAAGTTCATCTTCGTGAGAAGAATTGTCGTAAATTTCTTTTTTTACTTTATCAATACTTACTATAGTTCCATTTTGAGATAATGCATTAACTTTTACCCAAAAGCTTTGAACAACATCAAGAGGGTAAATTGAGCGATGAGCTTGTATAAAGAAGTTTGAATCTACAATGTATTTACTCATACTTGATATAGATATTCATTAATAAACTTCTCGTACGTATTTCCTTTTAAGCTAGTTAATTTATAAGCATCTCTGTATAAAAGATTGTTTTCGTTTACTGCATTATTAACATAACTAACAAACCTTAAACTAATTCTCTTTTTAGCAGTTGCATAAAAATTACCACCAGAACTTTGACTTTCTTTTTTGTTTTTAAATTCAGCTATATAATTGTTATAAAATTCAAAAAAAGAAGGTTTAGAAATTAAATTTAAATCTAATGCTCTTCTTGCAATTACAATAGGACTAACTTTAAATACTCTACTTAAATATTTTATGTTTTGACTGCTATTCCATTTTTCTCTAAAGAAAATTTCAGGAACTAAAAATTCTGCAGCAACTTTATCACATAATAATTCCGTTGGGTCATCAGCTGGAAGCATTTGTTTATTATCAAAACCAGCACTTTCTCCTAGCCAAATATGAGCAATTTCGTGTATTAAAGTAAACATTTGAGCAGCTTTAGCATCTGCGGAATTTATGAATAGAAAAGGTGCTTTATTATTTACTAAAACAAAACCTCTACATTCTTCAACTAAAATTTTTCTTCTAGTGTTGTTTCCAACAATTCCATTAAAATTGATAATTATCCCAATTTCCTCAATTTGTAATGTCAAATAATCTAAAGCTTGTTCCCAAGTACCAAGTTTGCTAGCCCAGTTAATAGGTAATTTTAAAGTATTCCTGATGTCATTTGCAATTTCTTTATAATCAGAACTATCGTTATATTTTCCAACAAAATCTAAATCAGGATATTGGCTTTCTTGTAAATAATTTGTCAACCAATTTTGTCTGTCTTTTATTATTTGGATAGTATGATAAACATTTAAAGAAACTTTATCTCTTGGTGCTGCTCCTGTTCTAAAAAAAGGTATAGGAATTTCCTCTTTAGGTGGCTCATTCATAAACATATACCCAAAAGGAACGTGAACTTTATGAGTGAAGTTTTCTAATTGTTTTAAAGTAGGTTTTTTATTTCCTTCTATCCAATCTAAAACATCAGGATTATCCGCATAAAATTCTTCTAGACTATTACCTGCTCGAGTAATTGCCCAGTTTATAATATTAGAATTTATATTTTCAATCCTTGTTGCCATTAGGCAAATATAATTTAATTAATATAATTAGCTGTTTTTATCTTTAGTCGGTTGTTTCTCGCATTACCTACAACGTTTATGTGTCGAGTAGGCAAGGGGATTTTCACCCCGAGCCTCTCACAGAACCGTACGTGATAGTCTCCCATCATACGGCTCTTCTAACTTGACATACAAAAATAGCTCATCCTTTTTTCAAGTTGGCAGTATGTACATCAAATTAGCTAACCCCTTTGCTCCACTCCCATTACGGGAGCTTCTTCACTACTACGAGTTAGTCCGCCCCTATACCAAGCATCGTTATTTTGCCTCTAGTTTGCGTTATTGTACATTTCACTTTGCATCTTGGCACAGGTTCCCGAGTTCCGTAAATAAGCCCAAATACTGGTCATGCCTCCTAAATGACGCCTGCCGCCCAGCCAATAAACAGGTGACCGCTGGACTTATAATGTTTGTCATACTTCAAACACTTTTGACAGAAGGTTGCACGTTCTCGACACTTCATCAGAGGTTCATTTGCATTCATCTCCAGTATTCATACCTGACTAGCTCGTGGCATAGCCTTTTCCATAACGCTCAATACCTTGACTCTTTATCAAAGCACCTTATGGTGGTTTAATGCTCTCCCCTGTAGGACAACATTGGTGGGTCGGCTCCACCATCTTATAAACAGTTGCGTAACGACTTTCAGCCGATCGTTACTCTCGGCACACGTATGAAAAGTTGCGGTTTAGTGTGCGAGGATTTTCCGTAGGAGAATCAGAAGCAAGTAAACGAGCAACTAACTTTGATTTAGCTAAAACAAGCAATTTTTTATACATGGTGTTACCTGCTGGCTTTATTTACTTTTTTCAACAATTCAGTTGCTGATAGTTTTCCAAATTCATTTGCTGCGTTAGGACTTGCACCAGTTAATAAATTTCTATCCTTATGACAAGTTTTATCTGCTTTTTTATTTATAATTTCAATGCCGAGTTCGGTTAGTTTTTCGCCAAATTTCCAAGGCAAATGTCCTGGCATATATCCTATTATTGGGGTTTGTTTGTCTACAGAATCAGGAAATGCTGCAATTTTGTAGTCTTTGTACAAAAATTCATTTTTGTTAGTATTTATATTTGCTGCCAACAAAGCGGCTGGTCCGTGACATATACTTAACATTAGCAAATCTTTGTTTTCAGACCAATGAATTAGCTTATTTAAGTCTTCATTTGTTGGTAATCCTAACATTGCTCCGTGTCCTCCGGGAAGGAAAACCGCAACATAACTTGTATTAGAGTTCATTTCATTTTTTACGAAATCTGATAAATTTTTCGGATTTTCAAACTGTATTTTATACTTTGAAAAAATTGTTTTTACATTTTCGTCTTTTTCGGGAAAAGCCCACATTTCAATTTTTGCAGATTGTCCTGTGGGTGTATAAATATCAATGTCGAAACCTGCATTGTTCAGATGTAACATAGGTAACAACATTTCCACAGGATGATTTCCAGTAGAAAAATAGTTTCCATTTGCCATTTTCATATTGCGTTCTTCTGTGCAAACCATTAACACTTTTAATTTGCTGTCTTTGTTTGCATTAGGATAATCTATTTTTACATAGTCCGTTTTTGAAGAAGTCGCCATTTTTAAAGCAAATGTTGATGGACTAAACGCTCCATCTTCTGTTGGTTTTGGTGCTATTCCTAAAAGTTTCTTAATCATATCAATATGTGTTAATTTATTTTTTTTGCTTGCAGGTAACGGTCTTGTCTAAGCGTCAGTAACGGGAAAGTGCGCGAGTACTTTCCGCTGACGCACCTAATTTAGCAAAACGAGTTGAATTTCGGGTTAGGAAATTCAGCCGTTATTGCGCTTACACGTTGTGCGTGTTGCACAATTTACTAAAAAAGATTAATTTGATGATATGCAAGGCAAAAAAGTATATCAAGAGCAGTTATTCAACAGTTTTCGGTTGAGTGACCGCGTACCGCCCACAAATTTCTACCGCCGATTGAAAGAAGCCTTAAACTTAGATTTTCTCTATGATCTTACTCGAGGTTTTTACGGCAGCAGTGGGCAAAAGAGTATAGATCCTGTTGTGTTTTTTAAACTCTGTCTGGTGGGCTATTTAGAGAATATCATCAGCGACCGCAAGCTTATTGAACATTGCAGTATGCGATTGGATATTTTGTACTTCATTGGTTATGATATTGATGAGGAGCTGCCCTGGCATTCCACCATCAGCCGCACGCGGCAGTTGTTCCCTGAAGATATTTTTGAAGCGGTTTTCACTAAAGTGTTCACGCTTTGTGTGGAGGCCGGGATGGTTAGCGGGCATACTCAGGCTATCGACAGTGCGCCTGTAAAAGCCAATGCTTCGATGGACACTCTGGAACTAAAAGTACCTGAAGAGGAGTTAGAATCTCATCTGCGCAGAGTTCGTCATATTAGTGCGATGGATAAAGAGCAGCCATTTCGTAAGAATAAAGGCGATAAATCAGATAAAGGTCAGCGCAGCATAACGGCTAATGAACAGGAACTCAAGGCGATCTCTAGCCGCAACAAGCGTTGGAGCAAAGATCAGGATCAGCGTCCGGGATCAGGAAATAAAGGCAGTAAGTATACCAGCAATAGTGCCTTCCTCTCACTCCGTTCGTCGGAGGCAAGATAGTCCTACCGATCCTGATGCCCGTATCAGTGTCAAGCCCGGGTAGCAAGCCCACAGGGCAGGTATATGAAAGGCAAACGACAAAGCACCGTAGAACCCGTTTTTGGAACCTTAACTCAGTTTATGGGGCTTAGAAAAGTAAACACCTTAGGATTAAAACAGGCCAATAAATGTATGCAGCTCTCCGCCATTGCCTACAACCTCAAGAAATACCTGAAGTTTATTGAAAAACGCACCAAAAGTGGAGCAGGAATGCTCGACTTGTTTTTAATACCCAAAATTGGATTAAAGCAAGCCTACAGATACATTTTAAAGGCACTTCATTTTGCTAATTTACAAACGATATAAAACTAGAAAACCGCTCTAAAGCGGTTTAAATGAATACGTTTTTTTTTAATTATGGGGTTGTGCAACGGTTACCGTTGTTCTACGCAGTTTTTATTCGCTTTAAGTTGTTCATCTGTTTTTCAAATTCTTTAAAAGAATGGTCTAAATTCTGTCCGTAAGGTTTGGAATTCCACTCGTTGTATAGTTGCAAATAATTTTCCATTTCGTTTGTGCCGTTTTGTTCATCAGTCCATTTCAATGCGCACATCACACCAGTTTGGTCAAAGTGCAAATCTTTTCGAGTAAGATAATATTCAAGATACTGTTTTAGATACTCAATTCCGCTTTGTGTATTAAATGTCGCCAATGCCAAACAATAACCATTTCCAGCATAACAAACTTGACTTTTTACGAGGTGAATTCCGATTATTTCTTCAACGCTTTTCAGTTCCAATATTGAAGCAAAGTAAGCTCCAACAATTCTCGTTCGCCAATTAAAATCGCCAAGTAGTTTTAGAACAACTTCCTCATTTAATTCTGCGCGAATTGGTTTGATATTTTTGATGAATTCATCCGAGTTATTTATTCCGAACATATAGAACGGCACGCACCATTTTTTTATAAATTCAGCCGTAATCTCTTTTTCATTCGAGTAATTTTCCAATTCTTCAAATGGACTTAAATGTCTAACTGTTGCACCAGCAGAATGTAATTCAATTTGTTTTTTGGTTTTTTCGTCCATTTTGTTGGTTCAAATTGCGTAGAACGGTCTTGCTATGGGCAGTAGCGCCAAAAAAGCCCAGATTGTCATTTTATTCAACAAATTTAGCAAATAAACCCAAACCTTCGTCATTCAATCCCGAACTCGAGCTATTGCCTATAGCTTTTGTTAGCTCGCGTATTTTTTCTACATAAAGTTTAGTTTTTCTTATTCAGTTTGTCAATGGTAGTTTTTATTTGTTCCTTATTTTTTATATCATCTAAATTTAACCTTTGCTTTGGTATTTCGTTACTATAATCGCATAAGTAAATCTCAAGATAAGTTGAATAATTATATCTTATTTTTTGCTTTACTACCGAAGTTTTTATGACCCTTTTCCAGGGTTCAAAATTTAATTCTTTTGTCCATATTCCTTCATTGTTTAAAACTAATTCTGGAGTCCTATTTAGTAATCCGTTTATTCCTTGATGTAGAACTAAAATTCCCACAGAAATTAATGATATAGTCAATAAAAATCCTGAATTTGGAAAAATGTATATTCCAGCAATAATTGCTATAAAGCCACAAATCAGTGAAACAACTTTGCTGTCTAATGAATTTCTAAATTCAATATTGCTATTAGATGTTTTTAAATCAAGTTGCTTATAACCAATTGAAGATTTGTGGTTATTATTAGAATTTTTAACTTTTAAATGCGAACCATCTGGTAAAGAAATCCAATTTATCTTTTTCCAAAAGTGAAAAAATAAACCAACACCTAAAGCTATAAAAAAATCAAATGAAGAATCACTTTTATTTAAATTCAAGTATTTTGAAAATACAGTTGAAATAGCTATTAGAAATATAATAACAAGGATAGGTAAAACATAAACTTCTAAAACTCTTTTGTTATTATTTTTATTATTATTCAATTTTAAATAGTGTTTTCAATATGTGAGCTAACGGTTAGTATATGAAAAGTAGGCGATTTTGAAGCACTAAACTTTCAGTTAAGCATAAAGTTTGATACGAGCCAGAAGCCTTGAATTTATTGCTATTTCGCCTATTTTTTATATACATTGTGCGTGTTGCACAATTTACTAAAAAAGATTAATTTCATGATATGCAAGGCAAAAAAGTATAGCAAGAGCAGTTATTCAACAGTTTTCGGTTGAGTGAACGGGTACCGCCCACAAATTTCTACCGCCGATTGAAAGAAGCCTTAAACTTAGATTTTCTCTATGATCTTACTCGAGGTTTTTACGGCAGCAGTGGTCAAAAGAGTATAGATCCTGTTGTGTTTTTTAAAC
>NZ_JAHWDF010000015.1 GCF_019311235.1 Mesonia aestuariivivens
ACAGGAAACAGGAAGCGGGATTTTTGAATGTTGAATTGTGAATGTTGAATTGGTATTTAGTAGTGAGTATTGAGTAGTGAGTACAATTTTGAATGTTATCCTTCGGCAAGCTCAGGATGAAAGGGAAGAGAGAATAGAGAATAGAGAATAGAATTTAGACTATTTCTTTGAAACAGGAAGCTAGATTTTTGTCTAAAAATAAAATTACTGAGGGTGCTTGCACACCCGTAAGGTGAGGTACGGGTTACACTCACTAAGTGTTTTACACCTGCAACGCGTGGGTTCTCTTATTTTTTAGCTTGTAACAGTTAGTCTTAGGCATCAAGCCGAGCTAGGGCTGGTAAAAAGGAGCTAGGATTTTTAGAATCAAGAACCTAAAAGGTTCAACTTCAGCTTCAATTTCATTTTCATTCATCACCCCTCCCCTCTGAACGTTTCAATTACAGGCTACCCAAATAAACACTCAGCGAAGCTTGTTGTTCTTCAGGTCGATAATAACCTACCCATATATAAAATTGAGCAGCAGCATCCCAAACTTCTGGTAATTCAAAAGTAGCTTGCCCAGCTTGCCTTTCAGCCACTTGCTCCACAAAACAGAATTGATGTAAATCTGGTTGGTACACCACTACAAAAAGTTGATCGTCTGGCTGCGCCATGGCTTGCTCCTGTTGAGGTTCCCAAGTGAGTAGAACTTCGTACATTCCCTCCCTTTGAAACACTACCTGTTCAGGCATTCGAAGATCGCCATAACTCATCAAACAACGGGAATAGACGAGTTGAAAACCTTCTCCGCTAGGGGTCAAAGCATGGCGTAAATAATAAGATTTGATATGATTAAAACTAGGGGAATTTTGCTGTAACGGAAAGTAGGTATTCTTTAAAATCCATCGGAGGGGCGTTAAAAAATGCATCACCATCTTCATTTTGCTTTGCTGACGCTGTTGCAAAACGGAAGGCTTTTTCGTTACATTCGGCAAACTACTTACATAATTACCGTACTTTGTTTTTTTAAACACCACCGACCCGGCTTTTCCAGAAAGTTCTCCCAAAGGATTATTAATAATTCTTGCCATGACAAATTCATTTTTAAAGTAAGCATCTTATAAAGATACTCAAAATGGTCATTTAAAATCGTGATGATCCTTTAATAATTTAAGGTAACGTTATCACTACTCCGTAACTTCTTCGAGTTTTGCTAGTAAATTATAGGAAATACGGTACTTTAATCAAGGAAAACTCGAAGAAGTATCGAAGAAGTATCAATAAAGCTAGGGGGATGTTGGGAAGATCGTTAATCGGAAAATAATTTTTTAAACGAATGTTTTAAACATGCATTATTCGCTTCAAGCAAAACGCTTTGAATGGTAAGCATTGATACGCTAATTAATAAAAAACAGTTAGCGTTACCGTAAAGAGAACACTTTCTACCAACAATCAGGTAATATAAAAAGATGATTTTAGGATTAGTAGCCACCTTAATACGGGTAACTTACCAATTCTTCCACTTCACCTTAACTCTTTCAAAAAGTTTAAGAAGTTTGAATAAACATTTTATAAAACTACCAACTATTAAATTATATTATTTAACTACTTTTACTGAAAATTCGGTACTAAATTTACTAATTTTCTAAATAAGCCCTTTTTAAAATGTTACAGATTCTCAATATCGAAATTAATAGTCAGTCACG
Source organism: Mesonia aestuariivivens (assembly GCF_019311235.1). Lineage (GTDB taxonomy): Bacteria > Bacteroidota > Bacteroidia > Flavobacteriales > Flavobacteriaceae > Mesonia > Mesonia aestuariivivens. The sequence goes on from NZ_JAHWDF010000015.1 coordinate 1,689, forward strand.
TATCCCTAAATACAAGCAAATTGTCGACTCGATTATTAACGACATTTCTAGAGGCAATCTACAAGTAGGTGAAAAAATACCCTCGATTAATGAATTAAGTGAATACCTTCTGCTCTCTAGGGATACAGTAGAAAAGGCTTATAAACTTTTAAAAGAAAAGAAAGTCATCGTCTCGGTCAAAGGAAAAGGTTACTACACCGCCAAAACCGATCTGATTTCTAAAGTAAATGTTTTTTTCTTGGTAAACAAACCGAGTACTTACAAGATGATGATTTATAACTCTTTTGTAAATACAATTGGGGTGAACGGTCACGTTAATTTATTCATCTACCATTGTGATGAAATTTTATTTAAACGTTCAGTAGAAAAAAATATAGGCGCTTATGATTATTATGTAATTATGCCACACTTTCGAGATGAGAATTCTAACCACGTGAGTTATACCGATGAGATATTAAAATTAATGGAGAATATCCCTAAAGATCAACTTATTTTATTAGATAACACTAAACCTCATATAAAAGGAGATTATGGTTCAATTTATCAAGACTTTCAAAAAGACATTTACAATGCTTTAAAAGAAGGTATTGAAAAAATAAAAAAATACGATAAAATCATCTTAGTCTACCCTCGTAAATCAGTAAATCCATACCCTCGTCGAATTCTTCACGGTTTCAAACAATTTTGTATCGAGAATAATTTTGATTTTGAAGTGTTAGATGAAATTTATGACGATATGGAATTGCAAAGCAAAGACGTTTACGTCACCATACAAGAACGAGACCTGGTCAATTTAGTTCGACAAGTACGTGCTAAAAATTTAGAGTTAGGAAAAGACATTGGTATCATTTCTTATAACGAAACTCCGCTTAAAGAACTTTTAGGGATCACCGTGATTAGTACCGATTTTAAAGCAATGGGAGAATCTGCGGCTTATATGGTGCTAAAAAACAAGAAAGAAAAAGTAAAAAACGTGTTTAAATATATTGAGCGTAATTCTCTATAAATACCATCATCACAGTACAGGATACCTAAGTACTTAAAGCCCTCTATCTTTAAAGCTAAATTCTAAAATTTAGTTATGGTTTCATTTCAGAAGTACTGCTTCTTTTTTTTCTTCGCTTTAAGTGTTCATTTTTCGGTTCAAGCACAAATAAAACTACCGTCTTTAGTGGGTGATCATATGGTTTTACAACAAGATACCGAGGTTAAGCTTTGGGGCTGGGCTTCATCAAATGAAAACATCAACATTACAGCAGATTGGCTATCAAAACCAATAACAATTTCTTCTGATGAAGATGGAAATTGGAAAACCACAATTAAAACGCCAGAAGCCGATCATCAACCCCACCAAATTACTTTAGAAGGAAAAAATAAAATTGAAATTAATGATATTTTATTCGGAGAAGTTTGGTTGTGTTCAGGGCAATCCAATATGTATTTTCCAGTAGGTAAAAAAGAAGATACTTGGAAAACCGGAGTCACTAATTATCAGGAAGAGGTCAACAATGCAGACCAACCACAAATCAGACTTTTTACCGTTGGTTTAGCAGCTTCTCAAACTCCTTTAAAAGACGTTAAAGGAACCTGGCAAATAGGCTCTCCTGAGACCGTTTATAATTTTTCTGCGGTAGCGTATTTCTTCGGAAAAAATCTTTATGAAAATCTCAACGTCCCTATAGGACTTATTTCTTCGTCTTGGGGAGGCACGCGCGCTGAAGCTTGGACTTCTCAGGAAGTCTTAGAAGATACCCCAGATTACCTTCCCATTTTAGAACGCTTTACCGAAAAACAAATTTCTTATTACAAAAAACTACAACACTATTATCAAGAAAAGGAAAAAGCTCAAAGAGATTCTTCCAAATTAACTTTAGATAAACCAACTTATGGCGAGTTAAATAAAGATCCATATGTATTATACAATGCGATGTTGCATCCTTTAATTAATTACACCATCAAAGGTGTTACTTGGTACCAAGGTGAAAGTAATGCCCAACGTGCCTATCAATACCGCACATTGTTTCCTGATATGATCCAGAATTGGAGAGAAGATTGGCAACAAGAAAACCTGCCCCTTTATTTTGTACAAATCACTCCGCATCACAGTCAAAATCCTGAAATTCGTGAAGCACAACTTATGGCTTACCGTTCAGTAGATCATACTGGAATGGTGGTGACCACCGATATCGGGAATCCTAAAAATATTCATCCTGAAAATAAACAAGAAGTAGGCCGTCGCTTAGCACTTTGGGCACGTTCCAATACCTATGGAGAAAAAAATATTGAATATTCGGGGCCAATGTATAAAGATTTCAATGTGAAAAGAAACAAAATTCAGATCTATTTTGATTTTGCTGAAAACGGATTGCAAAAAAAAGGAAAACAACTCACTCATTTTGAGATTGCCGGTGAAGATCAAAAATTCTATCCTGCGAAAGCAAGAATTAAAGGAAATACGGTAATTGTTTCTTCAGCTAAAGTTAAAAAACCGGTAGCAGTTCGTTTTGGCTGGAGTAAATCTCCTGAACCTAATTTGTTCAATACTGCCGGATTACCGGCTTCGCCATTTCGTACAGATAATTGGCCCGGAGAAACTCATCAAAAATTTTGAAATCAGAAAACCTTACGGAAATTAAACCACAATGATCAAACTAAAACTTACTTTCTTTCTCTGCTGTTCATTGTTTTTTCTGAACATAAACGCTCAGAAAACCCTAAAAATAATGCTTTCAGGTCCCGATTTTGAGCATCAAAAAGAATGGGGTTTTAAAGTAACCGACGGCCAAAATTCGGGCGAATGGACAAAAATCGGCGTACCCTCGCAATGGGAAACGGAAGGCTTTGGAACCTATACTTACGGGCGTTGGTACAAAGAATTGAATCAGGAAGAACCTAGCATAGAAGAAGGTTTTTATAAGTATAAATTTGAAGTTCCGCAAGAATATGAAGATCAGCAAGTAATCATCCATTTTGGTGGGGCAATGACCGATACTGAAGTAAAAATCAACGGAAAATTGGCCGGTGAAAAACATCAGGGTGGTTTTTATGAATTCAGTTACGATATTTCAGATTTGATCAATGAGGACGAAAAAAATCTATTGGAAGTTCATGTTTGGAAACATTCAGAAAATCATAATGTCAATAGAGCAGAACGCTATGCAGACTGGTGGTTATTTGGCGGAATTTACCGTCCCGTTTGGCTAGGTATTTTACCTAAAACCAACATCAAGCACGTCGCTATCGATGCCAAAGCAGATGGAAATTTAACGGCCGATTTGGAGTTTGAAAATCTTCCTAAAAAAGCCGAAGTTGAAATTTCACTAATGGCAGATGGCGCTGCTTCTTCAAGCTTCAAAAAATTCACAAAAGAGCTCGATAAAAAAACTAAAAAACAACGAATTTCAGTTCAGTTTGAAAATATAAACCCTTGGAATCCGGAAGATCCTAACTTGTATTGGGTGCAATTCGATTTAAAGAAAAACGGAGAAGTTTTACATTCCATCAAAAAACGTATTGGATTCAGAACCTTAGCATTTAAAAAACGTGATGGAATTTACGTAAACGGCACCAAAATTAAAATGAAAGGGATTAACCGCCATAGCTTTTGGCCGGAATCTGGGCGAAGCACCAGCAAGCGTATCAGTGTGATGGATGTTAACCTCATCAAAGATATGAATATGAATGCGGTACGGTTTCATTATCCGCCAGACACGCATTTTCTGGAAGCTTGTGATTCTCTTGGTCTCTTTGTTTTAGACGAATTAGCCGGATGGCAAAATGGATATGACACCGAAACTGGACAAAAATTGATCAAAGAAATGGTTGAGCGCGACGTGAACCATCCTTCAGTAATTATTTGGGATCAGGGAAATGAAGGCGGCTGGAATTACGAATTGGATGATGATTTCGCAAAATACGACCCTCAAAACAGAATTGTGATTCATCCCTGGGCAGATTTCAATGGTTGGGATACACACCACTACCCTACGTATCAAACGGGAGTACACCGTTTTGGAAGTGGCGAAAATGTATTTTTTCCAACAGAAACGATGCACGGAACTTATGATAACGGAATCGGCTCCGGATTACGTGACTTTTGGGAGCATTACAGTGAAAGTCCGCTTTTTGCCGGAAGTTTTCTTTGGGTTTTTAGTGACGAAGCTGTCTTAAGAACCGATTGGACAGGAGAACAAAAATATGATTCGAAAGGAAATTTAGCGCCCGACGGAGCTTTGGGGCCGCACCGCGAAAAAGAAGGTAGTTTCTATGCCGTGAAAGAAGTTTGGGCGCCAATGCAATTTCAACCTTTGCAAATCACACAAACTTTTAATGGTGAGTTTTTAGTTGAAAACACCTATTTATTTACCAATTTGAATGAATGTAACATCACTTATAAAGTACAGCAAGCGCCTAAGAATTTCTTGTATGTAGATGCTGAAGTACAAACTATTTACAAAGGAGATTTTGAAGTTTCGGACATTCAACCGGGTGAAACGCGTAAGTTGAAAATGCCTGTAAAAGACAATTTTTTTGAAGGTGATTGGGTTGAAATTACAGCTACCGACAAGCACGGAAGAGAAATTTATACCTGGACCTGGAAAATTCATCACGCAGATGCGTTTGCTGCTAAATTCATTCAAAAAAACAAAGAAGAAAAAGCCAGCGCTACAGACAATGGAAATTCGGTTGTTTTAAATGGTGGAAGCGTAAGCGTAAAGATCGATAAAAAGACAGGTGAAATTACTAAAATCACCAACGCTAAAGGTGAAATGCCATTTGTAAACGGTCCTCGCCCAATTGGGATGCAAGCCAAAGTGGATAAAATCGAAATCAAAAACAAGACAGAAAATGCAGTAGCTACCGTGTTTTACAATGGCGGCATCGATCATATTAAATGGACAATCACCAAGGACGGAAGAGTGCATATGGAAGCGATTATGCTGAAAAATGCCGGCCGCAACAGTGGTTTTGATGGTGCATTTTTCCAGGGAGAAATTAGTAAATTCGGACTTACTTTTGATTTTCCTGAAGAGATTGTTGAAGGTTTCAAATGGTTCGGAAAAGGTCCGTACCGCATTTGGAAAAACCGTTTGGACGGAGTAGAATACAACGTTTGGGACAAAGATTACAACAACACCATTACAGGTGAAAGTTTTGAAAATCTCATCTATCCAGAATTTAAAGGATACCACGCAAATTTCATTGCTGGAAAACTAGAAGCGAAAGACAAAACTTTTAGAATTTTCAGTGAATCAGATCAATTGTTCTTGCGCTTATTTACGCCCGATGAACCTAAAAACACTATTTCCAACGCCAAAGCTCATCCCGATTTCCCGGAAGGAAATATTTCGTTTATGTATGAAATTCCGGGAATGCACGCTTTCAAACCGCTTTCGCAACAAGGCCCCAGCAGTCAGCCCACCAACATCCGAATTAAAAGTGGTGATGATGGAATTGCTATGAAATTATGGTTTGATTTCCGTTAGTATTGAGTATTGAGTATTGAGAAAATAGACAAGAGAAGCAACAACCAAGATGATCACATCATCCTTGTTGAGAATCTGATGAGGTTCCGTTTCAGGCAAGAAATGACAATCAAAAAAGTAATAGATGAAAATAAAAAAACAAGGGCCTACTTTTTAATTCTGTAGTAATTGTAGGGAAATAGCCCAGCGATGGATGTGGAGCAAAGGATTAGTGAAACGCTTTCCCTTGCGCAGGATAAACTATTTTTCTAACAATTCAAGGAAATAAAAATAAGACTAGACTTTTTTGCTACTTTTTTTGGCAATGAAAAAAAGTAGAGAGAAAGAAAATCTTTAATAACGAAGCGATCTAGCATCTGAATGACATAAAACAACTTGCGCAAGGGATTGAAAAGTAAACCCCGTATTGCGACCAGAGGAAGCAAACGGAATTGAAACGGAAAGTCCGACCCGAGAGGGATGCGCCCAAAAACATCAACTAAAATATGAAAACAACCAAGTTATTTGCCGTGTTATTACTTATGGCAAGCTTTTTAAGCTGCAAACAAAAACCAGAGAGCAAACCTACCGTTTACATCATCGGCGATTCTACTGTGAAAAATGGTAGCGGTAAAGGTGACGGCGGACTTTGGGGCTGGGGTGATTATATGGATCAGTTGCTGGACACTACAAAAGTTGCCATTGAAAATCACGCTTTAGGTGGCACTAGTAGCCGAACTTTCCAGAGCAAAGGTCTATGGGAACCGGTGAAAGATAGTCTGAAAAAAGGAGATTATGTATTGTTACAATTTGGACATAACGATAATGGTCCTATCAATGATAATTTTCGTGCACGTGGTACTATAAAAGGAGTTGGAGAAGAAAGCGAAGAAATTGATAATATGCTTACCGGCAAACACGAAATAGTACATTCTTATGGTTGGTATTTGCGTAAAGTAATTAAAGAAACTAAAGAAAAAGGCGCTATACCAGTAGTAATCTCGCCTATTCCCCGCAACGATTGGACAGACGGAAAATTGTCTAGAAACGATCAATCGTACGGCGGTTGGGCAAAACAAGTTGCCGAAGAAGAAGGCGTTACCTTCATCAATTTAAATGAAAGAATGGTTAACGTCTTGAATCCAATAGGAGAAGAAAAAGTAACCGGCACGTACTTTTACAAACGCGACCATACGCATACTTCGGCACGTGGGGCATTGCTTTCGGCTAGTTTAATTTCTGAAGGTTTGGCTGCATCTGATAATGATTTGAAAACATATTTACTGAAAGATCCTAAGACGCATTTACCTGAAAAGAAAGATATTTTCTTAATCGGCGATTCTACCGTTGCTAGCAATAATGATACACTTGTAGGTTGGGGAGTTGTTTTCGAAAAATATTTCGACACGACCAGAGTTCGTATTCATAACAAAGCTAGAGGAGGTCGCAGCAGTCGTACGTTTAGGGGTGAAGGTTTATGGGATGCAGTGAAGGATTCGCTCAGCGAAGGGGATTTTGTGTTGATGCAATTTGGGCATAATGACGGCGGACACATCGATACCCCTAAATATCGTGGTTCTATTCGCGGAATGGGCGATGAAACGCAGGTAGTCAATTTTAGCAACGACAGTACGGAAGTGGTGCATACTTATGGTTGGTATATGAAAAAATATATTGAAGAGACGCGTGAAAAAGGAGCTACTCCTATTGTGTTGAGTATGGTGCCCAGAAATATCTGGCACGGAGAAAAAGTAGAGCGCAATGATGACGATTATGCCGGATTAGCAAAAAAAGCCGCAGAAGAAATGGATGCCATTTTTGTAAATCTAAATGATGAAGTAGCACTCAAATACGAAGCAATGGAAAAAGAACAAGTGAAAGACTATTTCCCAAAAGATCATACCCACACCAATAAGGAAGGTGCCGAATTGAACGCCTTAACGGTTGCTGAAAAATTAGAGCAAATTAGAAATTGCTACATCCGCGATTATATTTATTTGCCAGAAGAAGCAAAAAATTAAACTCATTGTCTTTGATATTTATACTAAATACATCACCCCGAACTTGATTCAGCGTCTGATGCTATGAATTCATATTCTTAATTATTAAACGAGGTTACAGATCAGATCCGGAATCTGATAAGTGTTTACTTCATATAAAAAACTTTTTCTAAAGGAATAACTACTGGAGAGTGATCTGGATTAACTTCCATTAAATCTGCCATGTACTCCCACCATTTTTTCATGAGTGCATGTTTAGGCAATTCAGCTTCGGTTGAATTCTCCTTCAGTTTTTGAACCGCGAAAAGACTTAGGCTTTCTTCGTCTAAAAATATATGGTAATCAGTGATACCATTTTCTTTCAGCAAGCTTTCTAATTCAGGCCAAATTTCGTCATGACGTTTTTTATATTCAGCCTCATTACCGGGTTTTAGTTTCATTTTAAAGGCAACTGTTTTCATATTGATATTTGATTAAATGGAAAGATAGTAAATAAACACTTCGACAAGCTCAGTAGAACAAATTAGCATAACTACAGGGTTTTAAAAATCTTGTAGGAGAAATAGAATTTATCGCAAGGGTACGTTCACTTCTTTTGCATCTTTACTAAATTGTTTTGCAATAGCTTGCTTCATTTTCTCTGCGATTGTTGGATATTGCTGGATCACATTGTTTTCTTCGGAAGGATCTTCTTCAACATTGAATAATTCAAACTCGGTTTTAGCATGGAGATGACGCGTTCTTACAAGTTTCCAAGGCCTTTGAATCAAGCTTTCTTGTTTATGCCCACGAACGTAAATGCTATGATGTTCATTCGTTTTCTCTTTTAAAATTACAGTTAAGCTCTCTCCTTCCACTTGTTCAGGAATTTTTACTGCTGCTAATTCTAAAAATGTAGGCATGACATCGATTACGGAGGTATAATTATGATTTTTTTCAGCTTGCATAAAATTATTATTCCACGAAATAATTGCGGGTACCCGAATGGCTCCTTCGTAATTACTGGTTTTATAATTGCGTAAAGGCTGATTACTTCCTAATTGATCATTCGGTCCATATTTACCTTCATATTGAGATGTTGGATGCCAGTTTTCTTGTGCTCCATTATCGCTCATAAACAATACAATGGTATTTTTTCGTAATCCTAAACTATCTAAACGCTTCAAGACTTGACCTATCGCATCGTCCAAATGACTCATTGCGGCGGCGTAATCACGTCTGGATTCACTCTTTATAAAGCTGTATTTATCTCTCCATTGCAGTTCAAAAAAACACTCGAGATGACTTCTTAACTAACAAGTAAATTTATAATTCACCTAATAGACTAGTTGAATTGTCACATCGAGCGGAGTCGAGATGTTATGATATAGCTTTCGACTCCGCTCAAGCTGACACTAATGCAATAAAGAAATAATTAAAAGATTACTTTGAAAAATTAATGCTAGTCTTCTTTTTAGAATTGCTTAAAATACTTACGGTAGAAACATTTTCTTTTTGCTGAATTTTTAAAGATTTCCCGTTTGATTTAGCTTTGGAATAATTTCCGTGTAAACGAATTTCGTAAGTTCTATCATCTAATTTATAGTTCCCTTCCGCAGGTTGAATTGTTACTTTTACCTCATCTTCTTCAGCATTCACTTCAATCGTCGTCAACGCATATTTTCCTTCTTGATACTCTAAACTTTTACCATCATCATCGTAGAGCGTGAACGAAGAATTTCCGTCGGGATAAATATCTAACGTAATTTTTTTAATATCTTTTTCACCTACATATTGCACAACTTCTTGCGAAGGAATAATGGCTCCACCTTTTATAAAAATTGGCATTTCTTCAATAGGGCAAAGTACGTTTAAGTATTGTTTTCCTTCAAATTGTTCACCTGTCCAGTAATTGGTCCAATTTCCTTCAGGTAAATAAACGGTTCTTGTTTTTGCTCCTTTGGTGGTTACCGGGCAAATCATCATACTTTCCCCAAATAAATACTGATCGGTAATTTCGTAAACATTAGAGTCGTCTTGATAACCTAATACCAAAGCCCGCATTAACGGCATCCCGGTTTGATGATTTTCGTAAGCGGTACTGTAGATATAAGGAATTAAACGATAACGTAAATCGTCGTATTGCTTAAAGATGCGTTGGGCTTCTTCACCGTAATTCCAAGGTTCTTTATAATTAGGATGTTCCATCCCGAACAAGTGAGCAATCGGACTAAAGAGACCAAATTGGCACCACCTGATGTACAATTCCGGATCTGCCACGTGTTCAAATCCGCCCATGTTGTGACTCCAATAGCCTACGCCAGACATCCCTATATTTAGTCCGGCTTTAATGACCGGTTCGAAATATTGCCACTCACTCGGCCAGTCACCTGCCCAAATAAAAGGATACCGCTGAATCCCGGCATAGCCTTCACGGGTATGATTCATTCCGCGCATTTTGTTATAGGCTTGGTATTTTTCATAAGGTGCTTTGGCATAAGCTACCGGAAATAAATTATGCAAGGATTTAATTTCCTGACCTTGTGGTCCCGTTTTATTACTTTCATTGGCTTTTCTACCAAAGGCGCTTCCTTCATCGGTTTTAAAAAACATGGCGCCTTGTTCTGCGACGCGCATCGCTCCGTTTTCCCACCACCAATCGACTGCATCTTCATCAAAGAAATTGACAAATTCACCTGAATTGTTAGGTTCGGGATATACGTAACCGGCTTCTCTAGCTTCGTCCAACAAGCGTAGTTTCTTTCCATTATCGAAACGCGGACGAACATGGAGTCCTACGGCATTCAAGTTTAAGGCATATAAACTATCGAACATTTTTTCGGTGTTGTGAAAAGTTTCTCTCCACTCAAAAGTAGTGGCACCGCTCCCTCCATTTTCGCCAAACATTCTCCACGTAGAATCTAAGTGAAGTACATCAATAGGAATTTGGAATTGTCTAAATTTCTCGACCAAAGCCACCGGATAATTTGCAGAGGTTTCTTCTTCGTGACCCCAAGTACCACCGCTATATGTCCCTACGTGCAATCCCATCGCAAACTTAGGAAGCATCGGAGATTTTCCGGTAATGGAAGTATAGGCATCCAATATCTTTGGAAGATTAGGACCATACATAAAATAATAATCGAGCTCCTTATCTTCTGAAGAAAAGGTATAGGTTTCAGCATTTGATTTTCCCATATCCCAAGTGGAAGGATATGCGGTATGATAGAAGATTCCGTAACCTTTGGTACTCATAAAAAAAGGAACTGGTGCATAATTGGCTTCCAACACATTATAAGCTCCAATAATATGCGGTTTTCCCAATCCGCGACCTACGTTTAAAGTTACTTCTTTTCCTCGACGATCGAGCATATCCATACGTTCGCCAAAGCCGAAGAAATGCTCATCGGCTTGAAGTTTTTTAGTAGTTCCAAAAGTTTCTTCTGAAGTTTTTTGGTTGGAAGGAGCATCGGCATTTAATAAATTTCCTTCCTGATCGTAAATATGAATTTGAAACGGACTTTTCTGAATTTCAACGTTTAATTGACTGGTTTGAAAACTTAGCTTATCGGATGTTTCATTTTGCTGAACTTTTACTTGATCCCAATCGTAATTGATCACCATATACGGTTCATTTTCCTTGAACTTTCCGTTCCAAGAAGTTCTAAAGCGAACGATAGAAGAAGTACAGAATTCCACTTTCACATCGGCTGCTGAGGTTTTTAAATGAAAGGTATTGTTATTTTCTTTTTTTAATTTCTGAAAGTCACCCATTTGCTGAGCAAAAAAACTAACTGATAGAAAAAAGCTAAAAAGTGTGAGTCCTAATTTTTTCAAACTTGAGTATTTTAAAATTTCATGGTCTGTAAATATAGATGTTGTAAGCGCTAGAGGTATCCTGCACTATACTGTTGCTGAAGATAATCATCGAATTTAAAATGAAATAGTTTGGATAATCAGGCTATAAATCGACGAGTCCATTGATGTACATTTCTATATTTAAGTAATTCTCGCAAATACTACTTACTTCTAACGCATCTGTAGCATCATTAGGGTTTAATCCTAATTGATTTTCCCATATATCCGGAATACCATCTTGATCACTATCTGTGGGAGAATTGGTACTTTCATAATTGCCTAAACCATTATTTGATAATGACAAATCACTTTCTGTATATACATAAATCCCTTGTGTACCTTTGGAGTCAAGTTCAGCCATTATCAATTCATCAACTTCATCTTGTGAAGGATAATTAGCCCCGGCATTATTTTTCACATAATTATAGGCCTGACTAGCTGATAAAAATGTATTCATCTCTGGATATGGGTAAGGAGAACTTTTTAAGTTGGCAGGAAGAAGCCCGGGATAGCCTAAGGTATCTTCCGGTACCAAATTACCGTCTAAAATTCCATTCTTATTATTATCGAAATAATTTCCAGAAGCATATACATTGAACGTTTCTGTACCTCTAGAAAATGGTGTTTCTTCATTATCTAAAGTTAAGGGACCGCTTATAAAATAATTATTTATAATATTTACTTCTGAAACCATAGCGGAACCTCCCATTATATAAGCTGCTCCAGAAACAGTATGCCCCATTGGGTTATCTTTATTTCCATAATTGTAAACGATATTATTTACATATTCACTTTTTCCTTTCACTTTAGGATTTCTCGTTTTATTACTGGCATATAAAGAATTAAGAATACTGATATGTCCATTCTCTGATTGAATTAATCCGCCTGCAGAGTGATTGTGTCGATGAAGACCTTGAGCGATAATTGAATTTTGAATGGTAATACTATCGGGTTCAAAACCTTTCTTATCCCAATTAATTGAAAAAACTTCATCTAAGCCCCAAGAAACAGAAAAATGATCTAAAATGATATTTTTTCCGTTAGCGATTCCTGAGGCATCAGTATTTTTTGAAATACCTGAAGTATTTCCTAACCGAATTCTTAAATAACGGGCAATGGTGTGATTAGCACCGGTGAAAGATACTTTTTGCCCATACAAAACTATACCATCTCCCGGAGCGGTTTGTCCGGCAATGGTTAAATTATTTGCTATACTAACCGGAGATTGTAAATTAATAATACCACTTACCTCAAATAGAACAAATCTTCCCGACTTACTTACCGCATCCCTAAACGAACCCTGTCCACTATCGTTAAGGTTAGTTACTTTATATACTTCTGGATGCGCTACGCTTCTAGCCCCAGAAGCATATTTTCCAAAACCTTGAGCCGTAGGGAAGGCAAGTACTTGATCTTCGCTACAAGCATCATTGTTTCCGCCACCCGGGAAAAAATCATCTGTGATACACGAAACAAATAAAAAAGAAAAAAGAAAAATTATACAGTTTAGTTTGGACATGATTATTATTTTAAAATTTTAATATCATTAAATTACTCATTATATTGATTTACAGTATCCTGCACTATACTGTGTCAAAAAGAAAAGCCCTGTTTTCAAAAGAAAACAGGGCTTGGATAATTCAAATAAACAAAAACATATACATTAATTGTACCCTGGGTTTTGTTCGTATAAACCTGGGTTTGATAAAATTTCTTGTAATGGAATTGGATAAATTAATGAATTTGGATCTATCCCTCTTAATGCATTTTCATCATCTACTTCTGTTTTCCAATTATTAAGAATGTTAATCGCGTTTCCTGTTCGATATAAATCAAACCAACGATTTCCTTCTGCAAAAAACTCTTTTTGACGTTCTTGAAATAATTCTTCAAGAGTAACATTTACCGCATCTGCGGGTAAGCCTGCACGCTCTCTAACCTTATTTATAATAAAATCTACGTCTGCTTGAGCACCTCCACCTCCTTGTAAGGTGCATTCTGCCATAAGCATTAAAATATCTGTATATCGAAGTACCATAAAATCTACTCCCCAATCTGTTCTGCTATCTCCATACCGGGTCACATCAGCATATTTTGAATAAACAGGACGATCATATGAACCTTCCCATCTTCCCTCATCTACTACGTAAGAATCTACGATACCAAACTCTGCTCTCAAATCTCCCTCTGCAAAGCTGCTTCTTAAATCAGGTGAGACAAATCTACCTTCTGAAGCCCCTTGAGCTGAAAGACCTAAAGAAGCAAAATAAGAGTCTGCCCCAATATGTTCAGACATGAAATTTGTTCCCACACTATTTCCAGTACTTTCTAAAAAAGGAATGACAAATACATTCTCAGTATTTTGAGTTCCTTCGGTTCGAAAAATTCTACTGTATTCTTCTTCTAATTGAAATTGACCACTATTTCTTATATCATTTAATTGTTGGTAGGCTAAATTCCATTCTCCTGAATTTAATCCTGGACCATCTATTCCATAAGTTTCACTAGATCTGGTCATATACACTAAGGCTAAAATACCTTTGGCTGCATATTTTGAAACTCTTCCATAATTCTCATCGTCATAACTTTCTGGTAAATTTTCTACTGCGAATTTTAAATCTTCAATAACGAGTTGATAAATATTTTCTACAGAAGATCTTGGTATTTTTGCAGCTTCTTGAGGTGATACTGTTCGATCTAATAATGGAACGGGGCCAAACCATCGGATAAGATCGAAATAGCAAAATGCTCTCATAAAATGAGCTTCAGCTCTAATATTAAGACGTATATCTGTATCGATTATCACTTGACCATTTTCATCTAACTTTTCTAGTAATTGGTTTACTTTGTAGATAGTATTATAATTGGTAGCATAGGCCTCTTCGATAAAGCCATTAGCTGTAATAGAGGTATAGAAGTTATGGATTTCTGACCATGCATAGTTTACATCTGGCACTGTATAAATATTATCTGATCTTGTTTCACTTAAATTCATTAAACGAGTAGGATATGAATATAAGCCTGAAGAATAGGTTGCGTTTCTCGCCTGCTCAAAATCATTTTGGTTAGCATAAAAACTTTCCGTTGTTCCGTATGATAATGGCACTTGATCTAAATCTGACTCACAAGCCATTAGTACCATTAAAAATGAGAAGTATATAATTTTTTTCATAATCTTTACTTTAGAAATTAAAATTTAATCCTACAATTAATGTTTTAGCTATAGGTGCTCCACCGTAATCTGCTGGAACAGGAAATCTTCCATCATTACTTGCGGGAGCATTAGTTGCCTCTGGATTAAATCCGCTGTAATCTGTCCAATACAACCAGTTTTCTGCGGTAGCATAAATTCTAGCTCCTGAAATTCTTTCTCCAAAGTATTCAGACATATCGAAGCCTAAAGTTATATTTCTTAAACTGATGTAATCAGAATCATAAACCCAAGAACTATTAACGATATAACCAAAACTAGTTTTCCAATTACCTTGAACATTTGGATTTACATCTAAATGATTTTCACCAGAAGACATGCCTGTTCTATTAATAGCACGATCTAAAAGACTTATCACTTTACCTCCATTTTGACCTTGTAATAAGATATTTAAATCGAACTTTTTGTATTTAAAGGTATTGGTTATTCCCCAGTTAATTTTAGGAAAAGGGCTTCCTATATCTACTCGATCATCTGCAGTTATTACTCCATCTCCATTTTGATCTACATATTTAGGATCTCCTAGAACGGGTTCGCCTCCTCCATAAGTTGCTGCTCCATTAGCTATATCTTGAGCTGTTAAAACACCATCTTGCTGTATTGTATGGATTTGATACATAGGTTTCCCTTTTTCTAAAAGTACAAATGGTATATTACTATATCCTGAAGTAACTTCTATACGATCTTGATCAGGACCTAAAGCTAAAACTTCATTTCTATTATGGCTGGCATTTATAGATGTTTTCCATTGAAAATTATCTTGAATAATATTATAAGTCGTTAATTCAAATTCAATTCCGTCATTTCTAACTCTTCCAATATTATCTAAATAACTTGAAAAACCCGAAGCCTGAGCTGCTGGAACTTTTAATAATAACTTTGAATTTTCTTTTCTATAAAGGTTTAATGTGGTAGTAATACGGCCTTTCAATAAGCCAAAATCCAATCCAAAATTAATACTTTCAGATTCTTCCCAGCTTATTGCGTCATTGGGTATGTTACCTACTCCTGATCCTGGAACAGAAGAATCACCAATAACGTAATTACTAGAGGTCAATCTTGATCTCCAAGCATATGGTCCAATATTATTACTACCATTTATACCGTAGCTAGCTCTAAGTTTCAATTCACTTAGCCAAGTTGAATTTTTCAAAAAAGATTCTTCACTAATTCTCCAGCCCGCAGAAATAGCTGGAAATAAACCCCATCGGTTCTCTGGACCAAATTTAGATGAACCATCTGTTCTTAAACTTAATGATAAAAGATACTTTTCTTGAAAATCATATTGTAATCTTGAAAAATAAGATATCATTACATTCTTAGAAGAGTTAGTATTACCTGTCGATCCATCAGGAAGTGTGTAAATACCAAATCTAGTATAACGGTTACCTGAACTTAAACTAGAAGATGTAATTGAGTATTTATTATAGGAGTGCCCTACTAAAAAATTAAAGTTATGATTACCAAAAGAATTTACATAATTCAAAGTATTTTCATTCACTAAATTTTGTTTTCTATAGGTGCCATAACCTCCTCTTATACTTTCTAAATTATCATTAGGTAAGTAAGACTCAGAAGTTCTATCTGTATTATCAAAATTAAATGAACTTCTTAGCGTTAACCCATTAAATATTTGATAATTAATAAAAGTTGTGAATAAATTTCTAAACATACTTCCTTTTCCAGTACGATTTAGCCTTGGTAAAGGATCGGTATTACTACTTCCCCAATCATATCTAGTAGTATATAATTCTCCTGCCTCATTTGGTGTACTTTCCATCAAAGGAGTAGTAGATAAAGTTTTATGTAATGTATTATCTTTTCCTTCTAAACCAGGATCATTTTTTATAGAGTATGAGGGTGCTAAATTAACTCCCATAGAAAGTTTATCTGTAATATTTGCTGTAATATTTGCGCGTGCACTAAATTGCTCAAAATCAGTATTTATAATATAACCTTCATTTTTTTGATAATTTCCAGAAACATAATAATTGATATCTTCTGTCGCTCCAGATACCGATAATTGATAATTTTGAAATACTCCTGTTCTAAAGATTCGATCTTGCCAATCGATAACATTTAAATCTCCATAACCTTCCATATCCCAACGAGGATCATACATATAACTAGTATTAAACTCAGTTGGTGCTAATAAATCATTACCTTCTTGTAGTTGAAATTGATTAAATACTTCTCTTCTTTGATCAATACTTTGGTTTACATTTGCTCCTGGAATACCTGAATTCATCCATTGCTTATCAATCATGGTTTTAGCACGATCAATCCATTCATCGGCATTTAACATATCAACTCTCTTTGCTTCTTTAGATATACCTCCATATGTATTTAAAGTAAATTTTGGTTTACCCATTTTTCCTTTTTTAGTAGTTACAATAACAACCCCATTAGAAGCTCTAGAACCATAAATTGCAGCGGCTGCAGCATCTTTTAAAACTTCAATAGATTCTATATCATTAGGATTGATGTTGTCTAGCGGACTACCGTTACTAAAATTACCATTAGAATTTACTCCATTTGTTTCTACAGGAAAACCATCTATTACATATAATGGTTCATTACCAGCGGATATAGAACCAGTCCCTCTTATTCTAATACTAAGTGGACTCCCTGGCATTCCGCTAGTCTGCTGAACATTAACACCGGCCATTTGCCCTATTAAACCTTGATCAACTCTTGTAATAGGCCTTTCTGCAAAATTTTCAGCATCTAAAGAACCTACAGAACCAGTTGTGAGTTTGCGCTTTTGTGTACCATATCCAACCACCACTACTTCATCTAATTCAGCACTATCAGACTCCATCACTACATCGTAAGTACTTTCAGCACCTATCTTTTTCTCAATCGTTTTCGTACCTACATATGAAAAAAGAATAAGATCACCTTCAGAAGCTTGTAAAGAGTAATTTCCATCAAAATCACTTTGCGTACCTTGGCTGGTTCCTTTAATTAAAATGTTAACTCCTGGAAGTGGAACATTATTTTCATCTTGTACCGTACCTGATACCGTTTTATTTTGAGCTTGAATCGAAAAAGTAATTATCGATAACAAACCACAAAAAATAATTTTAAGTATAACGTGTTTCATACTGCTAATTGATTAAATTGTTCACAATTATTTAACACTCAAATATATTTTGATTAAAATTTATTAGTGTCCTGTACTGTACTGTTGAAATTTAAAAGAATACAATTAGACTGGAATTATATTATATATTTCTAAATATTAAGGTATTATTTTAAATAAAACACAAAAAAAAGCAAGCTAAAATAGCTTGCTTTTTTACTAGTGACCCCGGCAGGATTCAAACCTGCAACCCTCAGAGCCGAAATCTGATGCGCTATTCAGTTGCGCCACGGGGCCAATACTGTTAATTATGCTACAAAGGTAGCTTTTAAAAAATTATTTAGATAATTTATTTTTAACAACAATAGAAATGGTTTTTCCATCTGCTTTACCAGCGAGTTCTTTAGAAGCTAAGCCCATTACTTTGCCCATATCTTTCATACCTTCTGCTCCGCTTTCATTAATAATCGCTTCTACTTTAATTGCTATTTCTGCTTCGCTTAATTGTTCTGGTAAAAACTGAGCGATAACTTCTGCTTGCTTAATTTCAGGCTCTACTAAATCTTCTCTATTTTGCTCTTTATAAAGTGCAGCACTATCTTTACGTTGCTTGACTAATTTCTGAACAATTTTAATCTCTTCTTCTTCAGATAAGTCTTGCTGACTATTTTCTGTTTTTGCCAATAAAATAGCCCCCTTAATTGCTCTTAAAGCTTCTAAAGCTGTCGAATCTTTTGCTTTCATCGCAGCTTTCATTTGCGTCATGACGTCTTTTTCTAAACTCATAAATAGAAAATTATTTGTGATACGAAGATACTAATCTCCACTAAAAAACCCGAAGTTTATTTATGCAAAACTTCGGGTTTTTATTATTTTTTAGAACCTCTACTTTTAATCTACATTATCGTGTAAAAAAGAATTATTAGTTCTAAATGTAACTTCATCATTATTATCTTTCCCTAAAGAAGTTCTAGATATTTTCTCGTTGGTTGGAGATTGGTTATTATTAATATCGATGCCCGCTCTTTTATAGGCTGGCTGCTTTTCTATCTCGTCTATATTATTATTATTTCTAAATTTATAGTTGAAATTTTTCATTCTTGCTCTACGCTCTGCTGCTCTCGCTATCAAGTCTTCTGAAATAGGATTCTCAAAAGGGTCTATCTCTTCTGAATCTTGTTCTTGAGGGGCTTGCTTTTGCTCCTGCTGTATTTCTCTTTTTTCTACCTTAAATTCTTCTACTTTTGGAGAGGGATTAGCTTGAGATGGTGTGGTAGATTTAGATGTTGGTTTTGCACTCTCCATTCGCTCTTCCAATTCCATGTAATCTTCTAACGAATATCTTTTTTCTCCATTTTGATGTTGCACTGAAGAACCTATTTCAATTTCGCTATTTACTTTTGCATTTTTTGTTTCAACTTCCTCCTCTTCTAAACTGAAATAAACTTTATGTTCATCTTCTTCCGCTTGATTTTTTACTTCAGTATCAATTTCATTTGAGTGATCTTCTGATTTATCATCATTCAAAGGAAAATCGAAAGTAAACATAGAAGTTTGGTCTTCATCTTCTACTTGAGGGCTTATTTCTTGAGGTTCATTAACTTCAAAATCATTGATTTCTTGATCTGCATCTATAATTACAAAATCTTCTTCGTGATAGCTTATATCTTCATAAGAAACATCGATATTTTTAATTAACTCTGAAGTTGGAATTAAATCCATCTCATTTCTAGGCGTACTTGGTTTAGGAGTTGGTTTTTCTTCTACCTCTTCTTCTAACGTATGCACTATTTTATTTTGCGCTGCCGTTTTGTTTTGTAGCGGAGTATGCTGTCTAGGTGTGGTTTGATTAGGCGTTAGGTTATGAACTGCTTTTTGTTCGTCTTCTAACGTATGAATAATCTTTTTGGTTTCTGTATTTACAATTACATTTTGCTGTTCAAGGTCGAAACCTGTTGCTATAATGGTTACAGAAATAGATTCTTCTAAACTTTCATCGTCACCAACACCCATAATAATATTGGCACTATGGCCTGCTTCACCTTGAATGTGATCGTTGATTTCTCCTATCTCATCGATGGTAATTTCTTCTGAACCAGAAACTATTAATAGCAATACGTTTTTAGCACCACTAATTTTATTATCGTTTAATAGAGGTGAATCTAATGCTTTTGCGATGGCTTCTTGCGCTCTATTACTACCTGATGCGGTTGCAGAACCCATAATTGCAGTACCACTATTACTCAATACCGTTTTTGCATCTCGCAAGTCAATATTTTGTGTGTAGTGGTGTGTAATTACTTCTGCAATACCTCTAGAAGCTGTGGCCAGCACTTCATCAGCTTTAGAGAATCCTGCTTTAAAACCTAAATTACCATAGACATCTCTAAGTTTATTGTTGTTAATAACAATGAGAGAGTCTACATTTTTTCTTAAACGTTCTACACCTAACTGCGCTTGTTCATTACGCATTTTCCCTTCAAATTGAAAAGGAATGGTAACGATACCTACCGTTAGAATATCCATATCTTTAGCTTGCTTTGCGATAATTGGCGCTGCACCAGTACCGGTACCTCCACCCATTCCTGCAGTGATAAATACCATTTTGGTATTTTTATCTAACAGGGTTTTTAAATCGTCAAAACTTTCTAAAGCAGCTTTTTCTCCAATTTCAGGATTTGCTCCCGCTCCTAATCCTTCAGTTAAATTTACACCTAACTGAACTTTAATAGGCACAGGGCTGTTTTCTAAGGCTTGAGAATCTGTATTACACACTACAAAGTCTACACCGTTAATTCCTTGGTGAAACATATGGTTTATAGCGTTAGATCCACCACCGCCTACGCCAATCACTTTAATGACGTTAGATTGATTTTTTGGTAAATCAAATGAAATGTCGAATTCTGTGCTGCTCATAATTCTATAATTTTCGGTTTTAATGTCTTTATTTCTTTTTCTAGCTTTTTATTCTGCGTTGTCTAAAAAATCTTTAAAATCGTCAAACCATTTTTCAAAAATGTTTTTGCGATGTTTTTTAGGCTTTGTATATTTTTCTTCTTGTTCCTCTTCTTCTACTTCTTCCGCTAACTCTTCATTTACATCTTGTTGAGGCGCTTCTATAGGCTGCTCTACGAAAGGCTTCGTTTCTGGCTGGATTTGCTCTTCTTTTTCGGCTTCAACTATATCTTCATTTTTCAGTTGTTGGTTTTTCTCTAAACTATTTAAGACCAAACCTACGGCTGTCGCATACATTGGACTTGTTGTTTCAGGATCACTATTGCCAGCTAAATGTTCATTAGGGTAACCAATACGAGTATCCATCCCAGTAATATATTCTACTAATTGTTTCAGGTGTTTTAACTGTGCACCACCACCTGTAATTACAATTCCGGCTATTAATTTTTTCTTTTGCTCGTCGTGACCGTAATTTTTAATTTCTAAAAAGACCTGCTCAATAATTTCTACGACTCTAAAATGAATGACTTTAGACAGGTTTTTTAACGTAATTTCTTTTGGCTCTCTTCCTCGTAAACCAGGAATAGAAACAATCTCGTTGTCTTTATTTTCTCCTGGCCAAGCAGAACCAAATTTTACTTTTAATAATTCGGCTTGCTTTTCAATGATAGAGCAACCTTCTTTAATGTCTTCTGTAATCACATTTCCGCCGAAAGGAATCACAGCTGTATGCCGAATAATGCCATCTTTAAAAATGGCTAAATCTGTGGTTCCGCCACCTATATCTATTAAGGCTACTCCCGCTTCTTTCTCTTCTTGACTCAATACGGCATTTGCAGAGGCTAAAGGCTCTAGCGTTACTCCAAACAATTCTAATCCAGAACTTTTTACACAACGGCCAATATTTCTAATAGATGAAATTTGCCCTACAACTACATGAAAATTAGCTTCTAATCTACCGCCATACATACCGATAGGTTCAGAAATTTCAGCTTGACCATCTACTTTATATTCTTGAGGTAGTACGTGAATAATTTCTTCTCCAGGAAGCATTACCAATTTATGCACCTGATTACAAAGCATGTCGATATCTTTTACCGATATCACTTCATCTGGATTTGCTCTAGTGATATAATCGCTATGTTGTAGGCTTCTAATGTGCTGCCCAGCGATACCAACTACTACTCCATCAATAGCTACACCAGAATTAGCTTCCGCTTCTTGTACGGCTTGCTGAATTGATTGTATAGTTTGTGTTATGTTATTAACTACGCCTCTATGGACTCCTAAACTTTTAGACTTCCCGATACCGAGAATTTCCATTTTACCGTATTCATTATTACGGCCAACCATGGCTACAATTTTAGTGGTTCCAATATCAAGTCCTACTGCAATATCTTTATCTTTCATAGTCAAAATAATCTCACTTTTTGGTACAAACAACCTGATTATCAAACTGAAGACTTACGCTTTGGTAAGCATCTAGTTTTTCATCTTTCATCGCCTTTTTGTAAAAAGCTTTGAAATTTTTAATTTTAAATTCTAAATTCTCTATTTTTCCTAACTCTACTTCAAAATCTATGACCCTTAAACCTAGCTTATAATTACCATTTTCACTTTTTGAAATTAATGTAATATGTTCTTTTAGAAACATATCTTCTTTAATTTTCAAAAGTAAGGGGTAAACTTCAGAAATATCTTCTTCTTTTAAACCTGTTACTATTGGTACTCTGGCTGAATATATAGTAGAAAGCGGCATTTTTTTACTTTGTGTATCTATATAAAATGACTCACTACCATATACTCTAGCTAAGGGTTTACGTTGAGTTATAGTTGCAATAAGCTTTTTATTGATAGTTAAATAAACGTCTGCTTGTTTAATCATTGCATGCTTATCTAACTTAATTTCTAAATCATTCAAATTTAATATTTCTTTTTCACTATTTTCCAGTGTATCTTCTTTCACTTCTAACAACTTATAAATCTCATTTTCAGTCACATACAAGTTATCACCATTGGTAAATTCAATTTTCACCTCTGAAATTCTTCTAGTTGCGTTTCTTTTGGAAGAAAAACTGTATAAAAATACAACCAACGCCAATAATGCAAAAGCTTTTATATAACTCCAATTAACTTTCACGATTTAACTCAACTTTAATGGTTTCTACTTCATTTCCTATATCTCCAGCACCCATCATTACTATCACTTCTGCTGAAGATGCTTTTATATTTTCACTTAATTTTTCTCTTGAGACTAGTGCCTTTTTTTCGTTTAAAATTTTGTCTAATAACATTTGAGAATTTACTCCTTCGATAGGTAGTTCTCTTGCTGGGTAAATATCCATCAAAAGCACCTCGTCAAACTTAGATAAACTTGCCGCAAAATCGTCTGCAAAATCTTTAGTTCTACTGAATAAATGTGGTTGAAAAACCGCTAATACTTTTTTACCAGCATGCATTTCTCGTACTGCTTGATGTACTGCCAAAATCTCTTCTGGATGATGTGCATAATCTTCAATTAAAACTTTCGCTTCGGTTTTTAGGTGATAAGTAAATCTTCGCTCAACTCCTTTAAAACTTTTTAATGCATTTTTTAGTAATTCACCTTTTACTCCAAACTTTAAAGCCATAGCAAGTGCTGTTGCTGCATTTGTTAAATTATGCTTGCCTGGCAAGCTAAATTCTAGGTCTTTAATCGTTTCTTGCGGAGAAACAAAATCGAAACGATAAGAGCCATTCTGCACCTTTACATTTGCAACTTTGTAATCGGCTTCTTCTTCTACAGCTATTGAATTTCCTTTTAAGTCTAATCCTTTTTTATAAAAGAAATTAGATTTATCTTCTACCTTTTCAGCAAAGCTCAAAAAGGTTCTTTTTAATTCTTCTGTTTCTCCATAAATATCTAAATGATCTGCATCCATCGAAGTTATGGCGGCTATTGTTGGGTGAAGGTGTAAAAACGAACGATCAAATTCATCTGCTTCTACGACAACAGCTTGGTGCCCATCATTGATAAAATTGGTATGGTAATTTTCACTTATCCCGCCTAAAAAAGCGGTAAGCTTAACGCCAGATTGTTTCAAAATATGTGCTAAGATGGCAGTAGTAGTAGTTTTACCGTGGGTACCAGCTACTGCGAGTGTAGGAAAATCTTTTGTAATCATCCCAAGAACTTCTGCTCTCTTCTTGATCTCAAATTCATTGTTTTTGAAATATTGAAACAATTCATTTTCCTGTGAAACTGCCGGCGTATAAACGACCAGCGTATTTTCTTTATTTGTAAAAGAAGTTGGTAAGCTATCTTTGCTAGCTGTAAAACTTACTACAACCCCTTCTTCTGCTAACTTTTTAGTGATTTTACTAGGTGTTTTATCATAACCACCTACTTGCTTATTTTGCTGTACAAAATACCGAGCCAAAGCGCTCATACCAATGCCGCCAACGCCAATAAAATAAATATTTTGTATGTTTTTAAATAAGCTCATTTTATTCTTTAACTATAATGATGTTATTTTGAATCTAGTTCAGAGTAACTTTTATTTTTTAATTAGTTTTTCTATTTCATCTACAATATCTTTAGTAGCATTTGGTTTGGCTAAGGTTAAGATATTTGTTGCTAATTTTTGCTGAAGCGTTGCTGAATTTAATAATGCTGAAAATTCTTGTTGAAATTTTTCTTCCAATTGTGTTTCTTTCAACATTAATGCCGCATCTTCTTTCACTAGACTTAATGCATTTTTAGCCTGATGATCTTCAGCAACATTTGGCGATGGAATAAATAACACTGGTTTTGCTACCATACACAGTTCACTCACCGATCCTGCTCCCGCTCTAGAAATAATTATATCTGCAGCACTATACGCTAAATCCATTCGGTTTAAAAATTCATGCACTTGAATAGTCTTCGATTGATACTTTTTGTACTTCTCGAAATACAGTTTTCCTGTTTGCCAAACGACCTGCAAACTGTTTTCTTCAAAATAAGTCAAATTAGCTTCTACCAATTCATTAATGCGCTTAGCTCCTAAACTACCGCCAAGAATTAAAATTGTTTTTTTATTGGGTACGAGTTTAAAAAAAGCTTGCGCTTCATTTTCTTTATGAGCAATTTCGATAAGATCTTGTCGAACTGGGTTTCCTGTAAATTTTATCTTTTCTTTCGGAAAGAAGTTCTCCATTCCTGCATAGGCCACACAAATTTTATTGGCTTGATTGGCCAACCATTTATTGGTGATGCCGGCAAACGAATTTTGCTCTTGCAATACCGTAGGTATATTTTTTTGATTCGCAACTTTCAATAAAGGTCCGCTCGCAAAACCGCCAGTACCCACAACTACATCGGGCTGAAAGTTTTTGATAATTTTTCTAGATTTGCGTAAACTGCTGAATAATTTAAAAGGAAAAGCTAGGTTTTGAAGGGTTAATTTACGTTGAATTCCGCTAATCCATAATCCTTCAATTTGATAACCTGCTTGCGGAATTTTTTGCATTTCCATACGGTCTTGTGCTCCCACAAATAAAAATTCAGCATTGGGATGACGTCTTTTTAGCTCATCTGCAATAGCGACCGCTGGGTAAATATGACCGCCAGTTCCGCCTCCTGATAGTATGAATTTTAATTTTCTCATATGGCTTCACTCAAAATTTCTAACGGATTATCGTTATTATCTTCAATTGAATTATTTTCTTCTTCTTGTTTTTTAATTTCTTCTCGTTTTGCAGCTACACTTTGTACAATACCAAGGGCTAAACACGTCATCCAAATAGAGGACCCACCGCTACTAATAAGCGGAAGTGTTTGTCCTGTTACCGGAAACAATTCTACGGCTACTGCCATATTAATTAAGGCTTGAACAATAATTGGTAAACCCACAGCAATGACTACTAGCTTTCCAAACACAGTGGGGGCTTTAGTTGAAATAATCACTAACCTAAACAAAATAAATAGGTAAGCTAACATTACTCCAAAAGCGCCTATAAGTCCCATTTCTTCTACAATAATTGCATAAATAAAATCTGAAGAAGACTGAGGTAGAAAATTACGCTGAATACTTTTCCCTATTCCTTCTCCTGCTATGCCGCCTCTTGCTATGGCTATTTTTGCTCTTTCAATCTGATAATCTGCTTCTGTATCTTCTCCACTTACAAAATTTTCTACCCTGCTAATCCAAGTATCTACTCGGTTAGGAAAAACTCCTGGAAAAGCTTTTGCAGACAGCACAAATAATGACAAGATTAAAATTCCGGAACCTAAAATAATTCCGATATATTTTAAAGGATAGCCGCCTAAAAAAACCAAAGCAATCACCATTAAAAAAAGAATAGCCGTAGTAGAAAAATTAGCTGGCAAAATTAACATTAAAATTGCACCTACCGGCAACCAAAGTGGCAAAATTGTTTCTTTAAACTGAAGTTCTTTGTTTTGAATTTTTGATAAATACCTTGCTACATAAATCATTAAAATAACAGAAGCCAAGGTTGATGTTTGAAAGGTTTTATTGATAATAGGAATAGTAATCCATCTACTAGCGTTTGCCCCTCCAATAGTGGTTCCTTGAGCCAAGGTATATACTAATAAGCCCACTACTACAGGAATCATTAAAATAGACAAACCTTTAAAGTAGTGGTAAGGAATACGATGTACAGCATACACAATTACAAAACCTAAAAATAAATGTACAAAATGTGTAATTAAGTATTTAAAAGTATCTCCATCACCGTATAAATAGGCCAAATTACTACTGGCACTATATACAGGTATAAAAGAGAATATAGCCAAAAGCGCTGCTGCTGCCCAAATAGCTTTATCTCCCTTTAGATAAGAAAATATATGATTTGATGATATGTTATCTTTTAATGCCACTAATGATCTATAAGTCTCTTACATTATTTTTAAATTGTCTCCCGCGGTCTTCATAATTTTCGAATAAATCAAAACTGGCGCAAGCTGGAGAAAGTAAAACCGTATCTCCTGATTTTCCTAATTGATAAGCTAATTGAACCGCTTCTTTCATTGATTGTGTTTCTACAAAATTTTCTACACAATTACCAAAAACCTCTTTAATACGAGCATTATCTACACCCAAACAAATCACAGCTTTTACTTTTTCATTTACTAAAGGCAATAATTCTTCATATTTATTACCTTTATCTACTCCACCTACGATCCAAATTGTTTCAGCGGAAACACTCTCTAAGGCATAATACGTTGCGTTAATATTAGTCGCTTTAGAATCATTAATATACTGTACATTATTAATTTTCAATACTCTCTCTAAGCGATGCTCTACTCCTTGAAAACTTCCCATACTCTCGCGTATGATTTGTTTTTTTATTTTTAAAAGCTGCGCTACGGTAGAAGCTGCCATTGCATTTTTAGTATTATGCTCTCCCTTCAATGCTAAATCTTCTCTTGCCATAATAAACTCATTATCTACTATTCTTACTACAATATTTTGCTCATCTGCATACGCTCCTTCTTTTACTTTCTTTTGGAAAGTTAACGGCAGTTTTTTTGCTTTTACATCAAATTTCTCTATCCATTCTGCGATGGTTGGATTATCTGCATCATAGATAAAATAATCATTTTCTGTTTGATTCTTTATAATTCTAAATTTAGAAGCAATATAATTTTCATATTTATAATTATACCGATCTAAATGATCTGGTGTGATATTGGTTAAAACCGCTATATGAGGTTTAAAATCTTCTATCCCATCTAACTGAAAACTACTAAGTTCTAACACATAAAAATCGGCTTGGTTTTTCAAAACCGCTTTTGCAAAACTATCTCCTATATTTCCAGCTAAGGCTACATTTACTCCCGCATTCTCCAACACATAATCTACCCACGTTGCGGTGGTAGTTTTACCATTGCTACCAGTAATACCAATTAGATTAGCTTTGGTAAATGCCGAAGCAAATTCAATTTCAGAAATTACTGGAATTTCCTTTTGAAAAAGCTTTTGTACTATTTCTACTTTTTCAGGAATACCAGGACTTTTCATCACCACATTCGCATTTAAAATAAGGGCTTCTGTATGCTTTTCTTCTTCCCAATCTATGTCATTACTTACGAGAACTTCTTTATATTTCTGGGCAATTTTGCCTTTATCTGAAACAAAAACTTCATAGCCTTTTGCCTTACCTAATAATGCGGTTCCTACCCCACTTTCTCCACCACCAAGCACTACTAATCTTTTCAATTTATCTTAATTTTAAAGTTATAATGGTAAGCACTGCTAGAAAAATCCCTACAACCCAAAATCTCACTACAATTTTACTTTCGTGATGACCTTTTTTCTGATAATGATGATGCAAGGGAGACATAAGAAATACACGTCTTCCTACACCAAATCGCTTTCTTGTATATTTAAACCAACCTACTTGCAGCACTACTGATAAATTTTCAATTAAAAAAATTCCGCAGAGAATAGGGATTAGCAATTCTTTTCTAGTTGCTATCGCCAATACTGCTATAATACCACCAATCGTTAAACTACCCGTATCACCCATAAACACTTGCGCTGGATACGTATTATACCATAGAAAACCTACCAAGGCTCCCGCAAAAGCAGCGATATAAACCGTCATTTCTCCTGAATGCGGAATATTCATGACGTTTAAATAATCTGAAAAAATAATATTTCCAGAAACCCACGCAAAAAGCCCTAAAGTAAGAACGATGATGGCTGAAGATCCTGCCGCTAAACCATCTATCCCATCGGTTAGATTGGCACCATTAGAAACAGCGGTGACAATAAAAATAACGATAGGAATAAAAATGATCCACGCATATTTTGCATAGTCTGGATCTATCCAAGTAATTAAACTAGAATAGTCAAACTCATTGTTTTTAACAAAAGGAATGGTGGTTTTAGTCGATTTTTTTTCGGTTTCAAAGTTATTCGTCTTCGCATCTGTAATTTCTTCTTTAACCACATCTGTTTTCACCTGCTCTTTTATAGTAATGTCTTGATGAAAATACATAGTTGCTCCTACGATAATCCCTAAGCCTACCTGACCAATTATTTTAAACTTTCCTTGTAAACCTTCTTTATTTTTTTTGAATATTTTAATGTAATCATCAATAAACCCGATAACCCCCATCCACAAAGTGGTCACAATTAGCAACCAAACGTAAACATTGTCTAACTTCGCAAAAAGCAATACTGGAATTAGCGTTGCCATGATGATAATTAGCCCACCCATGGTTGGTGTACCCGCTTTCTCTGACTGACCTCGAAGGCCTAAATCACGAACACTCTCACCAACTTGTTTTTTTAATAAGTAGCCAATAATTCTTTTCCCAAAGATGGTAGAGATTAATAGAGAAATAATAATCGCTAAGGCTGCACGAAATGAGATAAACTCAAATATCTGCGCTCCAGGCAAATTATATTGATCTTCTAAAAATTGAAACAGGTAGTATAACATGTTCTAGTTTTTCCTTTTTATTACTTCTCTAATTGTGCTAAGAATTCTTTTACGATTTTCATATCATCAAAATCTGAGCGCACTCCATTTACTTCTTGATAAGTTTCATGCCCTTTTCCCGCAATTAAAATAATATCGTTAGGTGCAGCCATTACACAGGCCGTTTTAATAGCTTGCCTTCTACTGGTAACAGCAATTACTTTTTTTGTGTTTTGAGGTTCTACTCCAGCTACTACCTCTTCGATAATTTCATCAGGGTCTTCTGTTCTAGGGTTATCGCTAGTCAAGATTACTTTTGTACTTAATTCTGAAGCGATATGCCCCATTTTTGGTCGTTTGGTTTTATCACGATCACCACCGCAACCCACTACCGTAATCAATTCTTCATTTTTAGTACGAATAGCATTTATAGTTTCTAATACATTTTTTAGCGCATCAGGGGTATGAGCGTAATCTACAATTGCCGCAATTTTATGATCTGAAATAAAATACTGAAACCTACCACTTACTGCTGTTAAACTACTCATTAGCTTTAAATTTTCTAATTCATTTAAACCTAATAAATCTGCCGTACCGAAAATGGCCGCTAGATTATAAGCATTAAAATTACCTACCAGTTTACTCCAAATTTCATTTCCGTTTAACTTCAACAATAAACCTCCAAAACTATTTTCTAGAATTTGAGCTTTATAATCTGTCATTGTTTTTAAACCGTAGGTATATGTTTTAGCTTTTGTATTTTGAAGCATTATCGCTCCATTTTTATCGTCTGCATTGGTTAATGCAAAGGCTTCTTTCGGCAATTCATCAAAAAATCGCTTTTTCACATCTCTATATGCTGCAAAACTGTGGTGATAATCTAAATGATCATGCGACAGATTTGTGAATATTCCTCCTACAAAAGTTAATCCGCTAGTACGGTGCTGATCAATTCCGTGAGAACTTACTTCCATAAAGCAAAATTCTACTCCAGCATGATTCATTTCTGCCAAATATTTATTTATAGAAATAGAGTCTGGTGTTGTTAACTTTGTAGCATATTCTTTTTCACCCACTTTTATAGCTACCGTTGAAATTAAGCCAACTTTAAAACCCGCTTTAGAAAATAACTGATACAGTAATGTTGATATCGTGGTTTTACCATTAGTACCGGTTACCCCTACTAATTTTAAATTCTCTGAAGGGTTTCCGTAATAGTTACTCGCCATTAAGGCTAATGCTTTTTTAGAATTTTTTACTTGAACATACGTAATTCCGCTAATTTGTGTTGCTGGTATTTGCTCACAAACAATAGCTAAAGCTCCTTGATTTTGAGCTTGTTCAATATATTGGTGCCCATCAGATAAAGCTCCACGAATGGCTACAAAAACATCATTAAGCGCCACTTTTCTCGAATCAAAATTTAAGTTAGTGATTGCCATACTGGTATCACCTATTACTTTTTCAATAGAAACTTTATAGAGTATGTCTTTTAACTGTATCAAATTGAAGAAATTAAAATTTGCTGATTTGGTTTTACTTTTTGTCCTTTTTCGATGGATTGCTTTTTAATATTCCCTAAACCGTTTAGTTTTACTTTTAAGCCTAAGTTTTCAAGAATAGCAACTGCATCCATAGCCGGAAGGCCTTTAACATCTGGAACGATGGTTTTATATTTTTGGGCTACTGCGAAGTATTTTTCAAAATCTTTATTCACCTTTTTGTTAGTAGATTCTAGTTCTTCAATTTCATCTACATTAGGGGTGTCTATATAAATTTTTTGAGCGATAGTTTTGAACACAGGTCCAGCTACAATATTTCCGTAATAACCGATACTTCTATCGGGTTTACTAATCACTACAATGCAAGAATATTTAGGGTGATCTGCTGGAAAATAACCTGCAAAAGAAGCAATATATTCTGAACCACTTTTACCAGCCCCATAACCTGTTAAACAAGTACCGGTTTTTCCTGCCATCGAAAAACTTTCTGTATAAATATTAGCAGCTGTTCCTCGCTTTACGGTTTTCTTCATCATTTCACGAACCTTACTCGCTGTTTCTTTAGAGCATACCGAGTTTTGAACCACGGGCTGACTATAATCGTAAACAATACGATCTCTACTTCTCACCTCTTTGATTAGCCTAGGCTTAATCATAATTCCGTCATTAGCAATCGCATTATAAAACGCTAATGTTTGTAATGGTGTAATGGAAACTCCATACCCAAAAGACATCCAAGGCAAGGTAGTGCCATACCAATTACTATCGTCTGGATGCGGTATTTTAGGGGTTCCTTCACCTTTTATTTCTAATCCTATTTTCTTATTAAGCCCCATATAATCTAACCGATTCACGAAAGCTTCAGGGTCGTTTTTATAGCTTTCATAAATAAACTTTGAAAAAGCTGTATTAGAAGAAACTTCAAAAGCTCTTGCTACTGAAATTTTACCATACCCCCCACGATGAGAATCACGTACCACGCGATCGTAATATTTAATAGTCCCGTCTTCTGTATCTACAACATCTGCAGTATCTATCACTTTATCTTCTAACGCCGCCACCATAGACATGAGCTTAAATGTACTACCTGGCTCGTGAGATTCCCAAATTGCATAATTTCTCTTCTCGTAATATTTTCCCTCATCGGTGCGCCCTAAATTTGCCATGGCTTTAATTTCACCGGTTTGGGTCTCCATCACCACCACAGTACCATGATCTGCCTGAAAGCGCTCTAACTGAGAAAGCAATGCATGGTGTGCTATGTCTTGAATATTAATATCTATAGTTGAAACGACATCTAAACCATCTTCTGGCTCTCGCTCATTTTCATCACTAATTGGCTTCCATTGTCCCTGAGCTATTTTTTGTTTTAGACGATGCCCATCTTTTCCTTTTAAATATTCATCATAAGCTCCTTCTAAACCAGCTTGCCCATGCCCCACTGTTCGTTCTCCTATCTTACCAAGCGGGCGTTCTCTTACCGTGCGTTGTTCTGAAATAAAACCACCTTTATAAGCCCCTAAACGAAACATTGGAAACGATTTAATTTTCACATATTGAGAATACCCCAACCCCCTAGCCACTAAAAAATACCTATTTTTATTAGCACGGGCTCTTCTTAAGACATTTATGTAATAAGACTGAGGTCTACCTAGCATTCCTGAAAGCTCTTTTGCCAATGGCTTTAAGTACAAATCAAAATTTTCTTGAGAAACAGTTAAGGCATCAAAACGAATATCATACTCAGGTACTGAAGTAGCTAACAAGTTTCTATCTGTATCATAAAGATTACCCCTATTAGCAGGAATAGTGAAATTTTTAAAAACACGCTTATCCGAAAGCTCTTTATACTTTTCGCCTTCAGAAATTTGAATATTCACCAATTTAAAAACAATCAAAATTGCAAACAACAGTATTCCCCCAGCAATGAGGTAAAGTCTATACAATATGTTTTTTTCTGATCCCAAAAACTACTTCTGTTTTAAAATAACTATTTTTTGAGGAGGAGTTTTAGAAAGCCCCAACCCAGTACCATCTAATTGTTTTAAGATGGTAGACTCCATTTTAAGACGCATTAAATTTTTTTCTAAATCCACATGCTCACTTCTTAACTCTCTAACTTCTTTATTAATTTTAGCGATTTGATGTACTTTTCTTTCGGCGCTATGCGAACAAGCAATCATAACAATAGCTAATGCGGTACAAAAAAGAATAAAACTCCAGTTTTTTAGCGCATCATCACTGATCAAAAATTTACCTTTAAAAATATCGTAAACTCCTTTTTTCATTGCTCGTTAGATTCGCTCTCCTATTCTTAATTTCGCACTCCTCGCTCGATTATTTTGTTTAATTTCTTGTTCTTTAGGCACGATTAACTTCCCTACTTTTTTAAATGGAACTTCCACCCGACCAAAAACATCTTTTTCTGGCTCTCCTTCAAAAAGACCATTTCTAATATATCTTTTCACCAAACGATCTTCTAAAGAATGGTAAGAGATTAAACTTATACGCCCCCCTTTTTCTAAGACTTGTTCTGTTTGTTGTAAAAAATCTTTTAATACTTCAATCTCTTGATTTACTTCAATACGAATGGCTTGATAAATCTGAGCTAAAATTTTAAATTCTCTATACTTAAACAAATGCGGCATTAACAATTCTTTTAACTGATCGCCAGTTTCTATAGGTCGTTCACTTCGTTCTTCTACAATTACTCGCGCCAATTTTGGTGAATTTTTCAATTCGCCATATTGATAAAAAACTGAACGCAACTGCTCTTCAGAATAGGTATTTATTACCTCATAAGCACTTAGCTTTTCCTTCTGATTCATACGCATATCGAGCTTCGAATCAAACCGTGTAGAAAAACCACGCTCTGCTACATCAAACTGATGAGAAGAAACACCAAAATCACCCAACACACCGTCTACCTTCTTACATCCATAAAACCGTAAAAACTGTCTTAAAAATTTAAAATTTTCAGGGATAAGCGTAAAACGTTTATCATCAATTTTATTTTGTTTAGCATCAGGATCTTGATCAAAAGCAAACAATTTTCCGTTTTCATTTAATCGGCTAAGAATTTCACGAGAATGCCCTCCTCCTCCAAACGTAACATCTACATATACACCATTTGGCTTAATATTTAAACCATCAACTGTTTCTTTTAATAATACTGGATTATGATATTCCAAATTCTTCATCAAGTCCTCCCATTACTTCTTCTGCCAAATCTGCAAAGTCATCTGTTGCATCTTCAATAGCAGCTTCATATTTATTTTTATCCCAAATCTCCACGATATTCACCGCAGAAGACAACACGATTTCTTTTTGAAGTTCAGCAAAATTTAAAAGATCTTTCGGTACCAAAAGTCGGCCATTAGCATCTACTTCTACCATTTTCACTCCTGCTGTAAACCTTCTTATAAAATCGTTATTTTTCTTTTTAAAGCGATTAAGTGAGTTTACTTTTTTCATTAAAGCATTCCACTCACTCATTGGATACAATTCTATACATGGCTGAAATACAGCTCTCTTCAAAACAAAACCATCTTCTAGCATAGGTAGAAGTTGTGATTTCAATTTTGAAGGAACCATCAATCGACCTTTCGCATCGATTTTACATTCATATGATCCAATTAAGTTTACCACGTCAAGAATTCTTAATTCAAAGATATTGAAAATATTACCACTTTTTACCACATTCTACCACATTGTTGATAAGTTTTGATTCCTATACAGTATCAAAATCGCGAAACCCCCTAAAATTACTGACAAACAGCAGGTTAAAAAAAGTGTAATGAAGTGGGGTGATTAATTGTGAACAAGCTCAAAACTATAAGATTAAAAATCTATTCTTTATCGGGTCACAATAATTATTCATTCTTAAACAATAATCTCTATATTTGTGTTTGCTAACCGCAATTCTCATTAATGAAAGAAGAAATTAAATCTGAAGGAAAGTTTAATTATATCGAAAAAGGAGAAGGCACTCCAATAATTATCCTACATGGTTTAATGGGAGGTTTAAGTAACTTTGACGGTGTAGCACAATTTTTTCCAGAAAACGGTTATAAAGTTGTGATTCCTGAACTTCCACTATACTCCATGCCACTTTTAAAAACAAGTGTAAGTAACTTTGCTAAATACATCAAGGAGTTTATCGACTTTAAAAATTACTCAGAAGTAATTTTATTAGGAAATTCTCTTGGAGGCCATATTGCTTTATTAACCACAAAACTGTATCCTGAAAAAATTAAAGGCTTAGTGATTACTGGAAGTTCTGGTCTTTATGAAAGTGCCATGGGAGAAAGTTATCCTAAACGCGGCGACTACGAGTACATTAAGAAAAAAGCGGAAAATGTTTTTTACGATCCTGCGGTTGCTACCAAAGAAATTGTAGATGATGTGTATGCTACTGTTAATAACAGAAATAAGCTAATCAAAACTTTAGCGATTGCTAAAAGTGCCATTAGACATAATATGGCCAAAGATTTACCTAAAATGAATACCGAAACTTGTATTATTTGGGGTAAACAAGACCATGTTACACCACCAGACGTAGCGGAAGACTTTTATAGATTACTCCCAAACTCTAAATTATACTGGATCGATAAATGTGGTCATGCAGCCATGATGGAGCACCCCAAAAAATTCAATAAATTGTTTCACCATTGGTTAAAAGACAAGCAGCTGTAAGAAATGGAAATTAAATCTGCCAAGTTTGTAATTAGCAACAGTGACGTTAAAAAATGTCCTGAGAGCAATTTACCAGAATATGCTTTTATAGGAAGAAGTAATGTTGGTAAGTCTTCTTTAATCAATATGTTAACCAAGCGAAAAAGCTTGGCTAAAACTTCTGGAAGACCTGGAAAAACTCAGCTCATTAATCATTTTCTAATCAATGAAAATTGGCATCTTGTAGATTTACCAGGCTATGGCTACGCAAGAGTTAGCAAGAAAGACAAAAAAACATTTCAAAAATTTATTACCGATTATTTTAAGGATAGAAAGCAGTTAATTTCAGCATTTATTTTAGTTGATTCTCGTCATGAACCACAAAAAATAGATTTAGAATTTATGCAATGGTTAGGCGAAAACATGATTCCGTTTGCGATTATTTTCACTAAAGCAGATAAGTTAAAACCTAATGCACTAGAACGAAATGTAGAAGATTATCAGAAAAAATTATTAGAAACTTGGGCGAGCGTGCCTCCTTATTTTATTTCTTCATCTTCTAAAGAAATTGGTAGAGATGAAATTATTAATTATATTGAAGAGGTTAATAACTCACTTTAAAAATCTTATTTTTAAATTCTGAGCATTAAAAACATTATTGCGGAGAAATTTTAACACGTAATAAATATGTCTAAAACTCCTCCACTTTCTATGTTGTTTAAATATTTATTGAGTTCATTTAAACAATTTGTGTTTATTAATAGTTATAAAATACTAAGAACACCTTTATATTTTCAGATTTTAAATAAATTCACCACCACTTACTACTCTTTATTCAATTCTAATTTTTCAGCAAAATAAGCACAGAAATCTTTCATGGTTTCCATCATTTTCTCATCTTCAGTCGCTCTGTAAAAAGTATCACTTAACGCTACTAAAGTTTGGTGAAAGAAAACTTTCATTTCATCTACAGGCATATCTTTAGTCCACAAATCTATACGTAAGGTTTCCTGCTGCTTGCTGTCCCAAAGTGAAAGTAGCATCGCTTTTGCCTCTTCATGATCGATACCACCATCTTGAGCCGTCCAATTTAAAGCTTCAGGAACATTATTTTCATCTACTTCTACTTGTATTTTTATTTCAGATTTTTTATTTGCCATGCTTATGGTTTTCTAGGTTTATAATTTGATTGTTTAAAAATAGTTTCGGCATCTAACTGCAATACTTCAGCCAAAGAAACCTCGGGATTTTTAGCTGCAAATTGTTTTACAATTTGCCACCCCATATATTGTCCTAATTGTGACGGACTTTCATTGTCTAATTGTAATCTAAATTTTGAAAAAGGCGCCAAATTAATAAACCGCTGTTCTAATTCATTATCTGTATCATATAGCAATTCATGCTCTATAAAATAACGCCATATTTGCTCTTCATTAGTATGTGCCCAAGTTATTTCTTTAGAAGTATAGCCCATGCGCTGTGCCTCAGAAAAATTGGGAATTAGTTGATCTTTTACATATAAAAGTTTACCATAATAGATCATAGACGCCAAAAAAGTTCTTCCTTCAGGTTGAGGGGTAAACTTTTTAGCATAGGCTGTAGCGATATCGGGAATAATTTGTTCTTTTCTTAATTTTTTCTTTAAATACGACTGTAAGCCTATATAAAATTTATGCTCTTCTCCTAAATACGTATCTAAAGAAACTAACACCACAGTATCTGTGACTATTGTTTGATGACGATAATCTACTTCTGAAGTTACGGTAATTACTTTTGGCACTTGGAACTGCGGAAAATAATACTTAAGATGCTGAAAAAGATTCTCTAAGGCTTCTTGCTGCTCAAATTCAGGAAACGCTTTAAGGGTTTCTCTATTTAATTCTTGCTGGATGGTATCGTTTATCATCTTCACCCAAACCGAATCTGCATATTGTTTTGGGAATAATAATGGATACTCTCTCTTTAACTTCGGAATATCTTCTGGCGTAGCTTCAGCAAAAACTTTATCAAAACGATCTACCGCTACATTAACAGGAATTTTAGCAATCTCTTCTTCTATCTTCTCGCTATCATTTTTACAACTTGTTATGAAATTAATTATCAATAATAAATAGATAATATTTTTGAGCATAGACTTATTCTTACAATTGGTTTTAACGCGCTTTCGTATTTATAATTATACTTAAAAGCTTATTTTTGCTGCAAAGGTAATTTATAAACTTAAAACATTCGTCCATGCAAGCTGAAAAAGTAGTAGAACATATTGTACACTGGTTAAAAAATTATGCGGTAAAAGCCAATGTAAATGGTTTTGTAATTGGTATTAGTGGCGGAATTGACTCTGCTGTAACCTCTACGCTTTGTGCAAAAACAGGATTAAAAGTTAAATGTTTAGAAATGCCTATTCATCAAGCTGAAAACCAAGTGAGTCGTGGTGCTAGGCATATAGAATGGTTAACCAAAAATTTTGAACACGCTGAAAAACAACATGTAAATCTAACTCCTGTTTTTGATAGTTTACTGGAAACCTTACCAAAGGTCGAAAATGAAGAAAATCGCTTTATGGCTTTAGCTAACACACGCGCCAGATTACGAATGACTTCTCTTTATTATTTTGCAGGTTTAGAAGGACTGTTGGTCGCTGGAACCGGAAATAAAGTAGAAGATTTTGGCGTTGGTTTTTATACCAAGTACGGTGACGGCGGTGTAGATTTGAGTCCGATAGCCGACTTATTAAAAACTGAAGTTTTTGAAATTGCAGCACATTTAGGGATTCATGATGAAATTTTAAAAGCTGCGCCTACCGATGGATTATGGGGTGACGATCGTACCGATGAAGACCAAATTGGAGCTACCTATCCAGAATTAGAATGGGCGATGCATATGGACGATTTAGGAAAAACTGCCGATCACTTTACTGACCGAAAATTAGAAGTTTTTAAAATTTATAAAAAACTAAATAGTGCCAATCAACATAAAATGCAGCCTATACCAGTTTGTGAGATTCCGCTAAATCTGAAGAAATAATCTAGAGCACGCGTTTAATACGTTCGGCGATATTCATTTCTAATTTTTTATATTCAATTACCTGCTCGAGAATTTGATGGTGATGCGCTGCAATATCTTTTTTGGCATCTTCCATGAGCTCTGCTACCTTTTGCTTCACTAAATGCATACGTAAGTTTAAAATGGTATCGTTTACTTCTCGAGCTTCAAGCTTTGTTTTGGGCTGTACAAAAATATCTTGATCTTCCCAGCGGTGAAGCACATTTTTCTCTTCAGCCATTAATATTGCGGTGATTTCTGAAGCTTGCGCTGCCGTTAATTCATTAATAAAAGTTTCTACTTTTAGGTCTTCTTTGGTATTAAACTCATAAATAATCTTTTCATATAACGACCTAAATCCATCATTAGTAAATTCAATTTCATCTTCCTGAAGGTCTAAAAATATTTTTTCATAAACTTTAGCTTCCTGCTTTTCTAGCTCTAGTACAAGATTTCCGTCACTATCTTCTTTATAAACATATTCTTCAAACAAATCTTCCACTTTACCGTAACGCAACAGCAAGCTTATAATATGACGCTCTAACTCAAATTGACGATCTACTTTTGGCCGAACTTCTTTCGGTTGCTTAATAACCTCAAAATTTCCCTTTTTGGGTGTATATTTACCACTACCCCCCGATTCTTTATTGTTTTTCGCATTTAATTGCGCGAGTGTACTGTACAAAACATCTTCTGAGACATCCATAATTCGCGTACATTCTTTCAAGTAAATTTCTTGCTGAATTTGATCTGGTATTTTAGCAATGCTGTTTACCATATCCCGAACAACTTCTGCCTTTTTTATGGGATCGCCTTCAGCTTGATTCACCAAAAGTGAAGCTTTAAAACTGATAAAATCTTTTGAATTTTGCTGAAGAAAATCTTGAATCTCTTCTTGTGTATTAGCTTTTGCAAAACTATCGGGATCTTCGCCTTCAGGGAACGTACAAACTTTTACATTCATTCCCTGTTCTAAAATTAAATCT
This sequence comes from Mesonia aestuariivivens, assembly GCF_019311235.1. Classification (GTDB taxonomy): domain Bacteria; phylum Bacteroidota; class Bacteroidia; order Flavobacteriales; family Flavobacteriaceae; genus Mesonia; species Mesonia aestuariivivens. The sequence continues at coordinate 40,864 of NZ_JAHWDF010000015.1, forward strand.
ATACCGCGCATAGAAGCACGAAGTCCCGCAGCATCGCCATCAAAAAGTACGGTAATGTTTTTGGTTAGCCTATTAATGAGCCTAATTTGATCTGCTGTTAATGCTGTACCCGAAGAAGCGACTACATTTTCTATTCCTACCTGATGCATTTGAATTACATCGGTATAGCCTTCTACTAAATAGCAATTATCCTCTTTGGCAATGCTTTGTTTGGCATGATAAATACCATACAGCACTTTACTCTTATGGTAAATATCACTTTCTGGAGAATTAAGGTATTTAGCCGCTTTTTTATCGTTGGTTAAAATTCTACCTCCAAAACCTAGCGTTCTGCCAGACATAGAATGAATAGGAAACATCACTCGCCCTTTAAAGCGGTCAAACTTTTTTTGCTCCTTCACAATACTAAGTCCGGTTTTTTCTAAAAACGCTAACTTATAACCACTTTTTAGAGCTTCTTCCGTAAAGGCATCCCAAAGATCGGGAGAGTATCCTAAATCAAATTTTTTGATGGTCTCGTTGGTAAAGCCTCGCTCTTTAAAATAGCTTAATCCAATCGCTTTACCTTGTTCGGTTTTGTGTAGTTTTTTCTGAAAAAATTGATTCGCAAATTCTGAAACCAGATACATACTTTCGCGCTCATCGGCCTGCTGCTTTTGCTCGTCGGTTCGCTCGGTTTCTTCAATTTCGATTCCGTATTTTTTAGCGAGGTATTTTATAGCCTCAGGATAATTAAAATGCTCGTGCTCCATTAAGAACGCCACGACATTCCCGCCTTTACCACTACTAAAATCTTTCCAGATTTGCTTCACTGGGCTTACCATAAAACTTGGTGAACGCTCATCGGTAAACGGACTTAAACCTTTATAATTTGAACCAGATTTTTTTAGTTGCACAAAATCACCAATTACCTCTTCTACACGAGCGGCATCAAAAACTTGATCTACGGTTGACTTATGTATCATGTGGGCTTAATATCTAGGAAGTTTATCGGTTGCAAAAGTAAGAAAATAAAAAAAGGATATGTAGTTACTCATACCCTTTTCAACATCTAAATAAAAAAACACTTTTATAAACTCACCCTCACTCCTAAAGATACATTATGTTGTTCTACTGGATTATCTTTGAACAGGGTATTTAAATCGTATTTCGCATACAGCGTCCAATCACCATAACCCATATAGCCGCTGAGTCCGTAAACAAACTTCTCTACATTGTAATCTTCTTTTATCTTTTCTTTTTTATTTTTCCCATCTTCTTCATATTTTAATTTCTGCTTCGCTCCCAAATTTAAACCAGCATAACCTCCTAAACCAACTTTAAAATGATCTAGGTCATAATAAGCAGAATCGTGACCGTACGCAGTTTTCGCTTTACCTAATTCAATATGAAATGGAACAACTAGGTTATAGAGATTTAATTTAGCTTTATCTAATTCATAAGGGTATTTCTTTAGATTAGTTTGATCTTCATCTTCTACGAAATACTGGTTATCCTTAGCTTTTATTCCATTCATCTGCACACTAAGCCCATAATCAATTCTTAACCAGCCGGCTTTATTTAGCATCGTATTCCAACCATAGCCTATTTCAAAAAAACGACTCCCTCCCAATTTATAAGGAGAATCACTTAAAGACACATCGTCTATCAACGAATGATTAAGCCCAAAGGCTACAAAAATATCCTTACGTGTTCTACTAGGTATAGAATCGTAATCTTTAAACTTATCTGTTTTCTTATCATACCTTAAAAACGCTAATGAAGTATAATATTCATCTATTTCTTGTTTTTCTTCTCCGTCTTCACTTTCTACCTGTTCACTATTTCGTTCTAGCAAAGCTATATTCTCATCGATAATAGTTAACTGACTCTGTATATTTAGTGCTCGCTTTTCTGCAGCTTTATTTTTTAGTTCTTCTGCTTCTGTTGCCGTAATTTCGTTACTTTCTAAACGCTCGTTAATTTTTTCTACTTCTTGGCGAAGCTTATCTTTTTCAAGCTTTTCGATCTTGTTTTTTTGCTTTTGCAATTCTTCAATTTTCAATTCAATATTATTAATAACATTTAATTGTACGACTTGAGCCTGAACTCCAACACCAACAATCAGGGCTAAAAAAAAGGCTACATTGATAATAATTGTTTTCATAATTTTTTAATGTTAAGCACTTAGCTTCTCCCCTTCCCTTTTAAGGAAGGAAGAAACGTCGTGGATTGATGAATGATAGCTGATTTTACTTGATAACGGAATTCTTCACTTGTTTAAGACCACTTTCTAACGCGTAAAGTATTTTTTCTTTAAAGGTTTGCTTATTTTCAACTTCTATATGTTCTAGCAAATCTTCAGCATTTACTAAAGGATAAGGATTTTTAATATTTCTAAGCTTCACATTTTGTTTTGCCTGAGCCAGCAAAAGTTCTGCCTCTTCTGCTGAAGAAAGAATTTTCGTTGAAGCTAATGGCTTATCAATAACATCTTCTTCTAAATTAAAATCCCTTTTAACTACTAGTTTTTGCTGAAGAGCCGCTAAGTTATTTAATGATAAACGCTGTAATTTTACTCGGTTTATTTCTTGTTGTTCTATAACTGAATTGACGGCACGCAAAGCATTTTCCTGTTCAATTTTTAGTGCTATTTTACTTTTTGTTTCCGCTAAACCTGTTTGCTTTTGAGTGTAATTATCTTTTAAGCTAGCTTCTGTTTTATTGTTTTGCACAACTTCAACTTCCTCATAAATTTGCTCTTTTGGGGCAGTACTCTCTTCTACGAGTTGTATTGCTGGAGTAGACTGTTGGTTAAACACTAAAGAAGTAAGTAAAATTCCTGCCAAAAAACTAGCCGCTATGGCTAGCCACCAATATTTTTTATTAGATTTTTCTTCCTTTGCTTCTAATGCTGCAGCGAGCTGATCCCAAGTTCTCGCAGAAGGCTTAATTTCTCGCTCTTCTAAGTGTTTTTTTATTTTTTTATCGAAATTATTTGCCGCCATGATGCTCTTTTCTTCGTAATTCTACTTTTGTTTGCAATAACTTTCTAGCCTTAAAAAGTTGTGATTTAGAGGTTCCTTCAGAAATACTAAGCAGCTTAGCAATTTCTTGATGTTTGTAACCTTCTACCGCGTAAAGCATAAATACTGCTTTATAACCTTCGGGTAATTCGTCTATTTTTTGCTGAAGAAAATCTACTTCTTCTACCGACCCAAAACTGTTTTCTGATGCTAATGCTGAATCATTTTCTAATGCTTCAGAAAACTGAACTTTCTTCTGACTTCTTAAAAAATCAATCGCTTCTCTCACCATAATTCTACGTATCCAACCTTCAAAACTTCCTGCTGCTTTGTAACTAGAGAGATGAGTAAAAACCTTCATAAACCCCTTCAGCATTACATCTTCTGCAAATTGCAGATCTTTCACATACATTCTGCAAACGCTTAACATTTTTGGCGAATAAGTTTCGTACAAACGCTGCTGCGCTTTACGATCTTTTTTGAGTGCCTTTTTAATTAGACGCTTTTCGTTTTGATGTAACTGAATGACTTTCACCTTTTTTTCATTAAAGACTTCTATGAGCATAGACGAAAGTAAAGTAAAAAAGGTTGCTTGAAATTATATTTTTTCAAAAAAAATTTCACTAAACACTCATTAACAGTGTTTTAAAAAGTAAATCAATAAAGTTCTACAGCATTTTAATTATTCATTTTGAATATTTTAAATAAGAAAGCAGCTAGAGGTTATAATGAATGGCGTGGTTTTACTAAAAAGAATTGGTGTGTACGTAAAACTTTTATGAGAAAGTGGAAAATAGAAAAAGATGCTGAATACAGTTGAATAGAACGCAAGCCAAAACTGCTAGATAAGAAAATCTTATTTTTTACGGTCAATTACGTAAGTCATCATTAACGCTAAAGATTCTTTATAAGGAGAGTCCGGATATTTTTGAATAATATCGAAAGCTTGCTGCTGAAAGGCTTTCATTTTGGTGACTGCATACTCCAAACCGCCGGCATCTTTTACAAACTGAATCACTTCTTTTACTCGTTTTTTATCTTTATTATGATTTTTTATCGAGTTAATAAGCCACCTGCGGTCTTTTTCTGTGGCATTATTTAAAGCGTAAATTAGGGGCAGCGTCATTTTTTGTTCTTTAATATCGATACCGGTAGGTTTCCCTATTTTTTCTTGACCGTAATCAAATAAATCATCTTTAATCTGAAAAGCCATCCCTATTAATTCTCCAAACTTCCGCATGCGTTCTACATGTTTAGAGTCGGGCTTTACCGAGGCAGCGCCCAAACTACAACAAGCAGCAATAAGGGTTGCGGTTTTTTGCCGAATAATTTCATAATATACCTCTTCGGTAATGTCTAATTTTCGGGCTTTCTCAATTTGTAATAATTCACCTTCACTCATCTCCCGCACGGCTACCGAAATAATTTTAAGCAAATCAAAATCGTTATTATCGATAGAAAGTAAAAGTCCTTTAGATAAAAGGTAATCACCGACGAGCACGGCAATTTTATTTTTCCAGAGTGCATTAATCGAGAAAAAACCACGTCGCCGGTTAGAATCATCGACCACATCGTCGTGTACTAAGGTTGCGGTATGTATAAGCTCAATCACCGAAGCGCCACGATACGTACGATCGTTCACCTCGCCGCCAGAAACCATTTTAGAAACCAAAAACACAAACATAGGGCGCATTTGTTTCCCTTTACGGTTTACTACATAATGGGTAATTCTATTTAGCAACGCCACTTTAGAAGACATGGAGAGTAAGAACTTTTTTTCAAAAAGTTCCATCTCAAAATTAATGGGGGCTTTTATTTGAGCTATGGGTTTCACGTCGCACAAATATACTATTTAGATCTGTTTTATAAGAAAGAAAATAAAGACTTGTTTTTTTTGTAGCCCTAATTAACAAACTAAATACCTAACAAAACTTCCTTAAACCCTAGTATACTTAAAAAAAAACTGTTAAAACCCTTAACTATTCTACATTTATTATTAAATTTACATCAATAAACAACATAAAAGATATAAAAAATTTAATTATGAAAAAAATTACCTTAGGTATTGCAGCTATACTTGCTGCTTTTACAATGAATGCTCAGACAATTCTAAATGCTGATAAAGGTGTTCCATTTACCAATGAAAACAACACTAGTACAGCTGCTGCTCCAAATGTAGCCACTAACCCTAGCCCATCAGACGGAGAAACAGGAGTATATATTCAGCACACTTTCTCCACTAATAGTAACGGTCAAACTGTAACTACTCGAGTAGTCCAACTTTCTTGGGATGCACCTACATCTGGCGATGCACCAGCAGCTTACGAAATCATTTTTAATGGAGCCTCTTTAGGAGATCTTGGTCCAGCATCAGGAGAAACTACACCTCCAACTGAGGTGGGTATCACTGGAACCGATATTACTTTAGGCGCTACAGTAACGTGGTCAGTAATACCTAAAAATGCAGATGGATCTGCAACAGGTTCTCAAACTTGGTCTTTTACTATTGTAGAAGAAGCAAATATTAATGAAGCTCCAAATGCAGTAAATTCAGCACTAACACCAGTAGATGAAGCCACAGATGTTGAAATTAATGATGATGGAAGTATTACATTCGCTTTCTTTGCTGCTGAAACGGGGGCTCCAGCAATTGATTATGATGTATTTTTTGGTACTGATCCAAACAATTTAACTAATAGAGGCACTTTAAACTCATTAATTGGTTCTATTCCTGTTGATGCTTCTACAACATATTACTGGTACATAGTAGCTAAAAATGGTGCTGGTTCAGCTCCTGCTAGTCCAACTTGGTCTTTCACAACTGCACAAGATATGAGTGTTGAAGATTTTAAAAATGAATCTTTATCTCACTTTGTAGCTAACGGAATTTTAACTATCGATGCAGAACAACAAATAGAGCAAGTAGAGCTTTATAGTATCTTAGGTCAAAGAGTTGCTTCTCAGCAGGAAGTAAACAACAAAAAAACTACTATGAATGTTTCTTCATTACAATCAGGTATTTACTTAGCTAAAGTACACGCTAAAGGAAAAACTAAAACTTTCAAGTTTGTTAAGAAATAATTAGATTTTTATAAAACAAAAAAGCCCGAATCTAACGATTCGGGCTTTTTTTATACTTTTACTTTTTACAAATAAAGTTGTTTTAAATTAGTTATTATTCAGCAGACTTATTTGCTAATTGCCCGCAAGCGGCATCTATATCTTTACCACGAGAACGCCTTACGGTAACGGTGATTCCATTTTTCTCTAATTGGTGTTGGTAACGATCGGTAACGCTAGAAGAAGCTTGCTGAAATTCTCCATCATCAATGGGGTTGTATTCAATAATATTTACCTTACAAGGAATTATCTTGCAAAAATCTACCAACGCATCAATATCTTTTTGTTGATCGTTTATACCCTCCCAAATTAAATATTCGTAGGTCACTCTTCGATTGGTTTTCTCGTACCAATATGCCAACGAATCTGCTAAATCTTTTAAAGGAAAATTAGCATTAAAAGGCATGATTTGCGTACGTACCTCATCGATAGCCGCATGTAAAGAAACAGCTAGATTAAATTTCACCTCATCATCGGCTAACTTTTTAATCATCTTTGGCACGCCAGAGGTAGAAACGGTAATTCGCTTAGGCGACATCCCTAAGCCTTCTGTAGAGGTAATCATCGCTATAGACTTTAAAACATTTTTATAGTTCATTAGCGGCTCGCCCATGCCCATAAAAACAATATTAGAGAGTGGCATATTATTATAAAGTCTACTTTCGTTATCGATAGCGACTACCTGATCGTAAATTTCATCTGGATTTAAGTTTCGCATACGCTTAAGTTTTGCTGTAGCGCAAAATTTACAATCTAAACTACAACCCACTTGCGAAGAAACGCAGGCGGTGGTTCTAGAAAAAGTAGGAATTAATACCGACTCTACGGTAAAACCATCGTGTAACTTTACGGCATTTTTTATGGTACCGTCACTACTGCGCTGCATGTGATCGACCTTGATATGATTGATCACAAAATTATCGTCGAGCATTTGGCGGGTTTGCTTCGAGATATTCGTCATATCTTCAAAGCTGTGAGCGCCTTTGCTCCATAACCATTCGTACACTTGTGTACCTCTAAATGATTTATCTCCTTCAGCAACAAAAAATTCTCTAAGTTGCTCTTTACTTAATGCGCGTATGTCTCTTTTCTTATCTTTCACAATGCAAAGGTATAAAACTTCATGGAGTTGTTTTCTTTTATTCTAATTACTGATGCGTAAGCGATTAAAGCTTTGTTGGAGCTCTTTTTATGTAGTGAAACCTTTCGACTCCGCTCAAGGTGACAAAATAAAAACGCCCCTGTTGAAAGCCCGGCCCAAAGGGAAAATGCCTAATACACAATTAGTTTATAAAAAAGGCTACACAAAATGTGTAGCCTTTTTAAAATTATAAATTAGTTTCACTTAGATGATTAACATAGCATCACCGTAAGAATAGAATTTATATTCTTCTTTAATAGCTTCTTTATAAGCACGCTCCATTAAATCGTGACCTGCAAAAGCAGAAACCATCATTAATAGAGTTGATTTTGGCGTATGAAAATTGGTAATCATACAATTAGCAATACTAAAATCGTAAGGAGGAAAGATAAACTTGTTAGTCCACCCCTTAAATTCATTAAGTCTACCATTAGAAGAAACTGAACTTTCTAAGGCTCTCATCACGGTGGTACCAACTGCGCAAATTCTTCTTTTGTTATTGATTGCATTATTAATTACCTGTGTAGAAGCCACTTCAATCTCTGCTTCTTCACTATCCATTTTATGCTTAGAAAGATCTTCTACCTCTACTGGATTAAATGTACCTAAACCAATATGAAGGGTCACTTCTGCAAAGTCTACACCTTTAATTTCTAAGCGCTTTAATAAATGTTTAGAAAAATGTAAACCTGCGGTTGGTGCAGCTACAGCTCCTTCATTTTTAGCATAAATGGTTTGGTAACGGTCTGCATCTTCTGGCTCTACTTCTCTTTTTATATATTTAGGAAGTGGAGTTTCCCCTAGCTCATTTAATTTTTTTCTGAATTCTTCATAAGAACCATCAAAAAGAAAGCGTAAGGTTCTCCCTCTAGAAGTGGTGTTATCGATCACTTCTGCCACTAAACTTTCATCATCACCAAAATACAGTTTGTTACCAATACGTATTTTTCTTGCAGGATCTACTAAAACATCCCAAAGACGTGTTTCTGGATTTAATTCTCTTAATAGAAAAACTTCTATTCTTGCTCCCGTCTTCTCTTTATTTCCAAAAAGTCTCGCAGGAAAAACCTTGGTATTATTTAAAACCATAACATCATCTGGCTCAAAATAATCTATAAGGTCTTTAAATTTTTTGTGTTCTATAGTGTCTTCTTTACGGTTTAAAACCATTAACCGTGCTTCATCACGATCTTCGGAAGGATATTCTGCTAACAAGTTTTTTGGCAGTTCAAACTCGAACTGTGAAAGTTTCATTCCCATACTAAAATTTTTTAGAATTGCAAATATACAACCTCAACATAGGCGTTGTCAAGTAAATGAGCAATTATTTAAAAAATAGATTTTTAAAAGCTAAATTTAAGACCAGTTTTATACCTTTTTGCATTGAATATGGAAGTGTTGCATCGCCTCCCAAAAATCTGGAAATGATTTAGAAACCACTTGTGCATCTTCAATAGTTAAAGTCGTCTTTAAAGCTAAGGGAGCAAAAGCCATCGCCATACGATGATCGTTATAAGTCGCTATTAAACTATTTTCTTTAAGATTGCGACAGGGATATAACTTTAAACTATCGTTGGTGACTTCTACCTGAGCGCCGAGTTTTGTCATCTCGTCGTGTAGCGCTACTAAACGATCGGTTTCTTTTATTTTTAGCGTATGTAAGCCCGAAAGCTCACAGCCAATCCCCAAGCCTAAACAGCTAACGGCAATGGTTTGTGCCAAATCTGGAGAAGACACTAAATTTGCCCGGTAAGTTTTGGGAAGCTGTACCGAAGCCTCTTTTTCTAATTGAATTGAATTTTCTAGAAAAGTGGTTTTCACCCCTAAACTTTTATAAAATTCGACTAAAGAAGAATCTCCCTGGAGGCTATCTTTTTGATAACTATTAATTTTAATTTTCGCTGAATTGCTTAAGGCTACCAAACTATAAAAATAAGAGGCAGAACTCCAATCTGATTCTACTACAAATTTCTTTTTCTGATGAAGTTGAAGAGGTTGAATTTTAATTAGGTTATTTTCAAACGATGCTTCTACTCCCAACGTTTTTAACATTGAAAGCGTCATTAAAATATAGGGCGTTGAAGTTATTTCTCCATTAAGCTGAATCTCTAAACCATTTTCTAATGAAGGCGCAATTAGCATTAAAGCAGATATATATTGGCTACTTACATTTGCCGCTAAGCTCACGTGATGTTTGGTTAACTTTGTTCCGGTAATCGCTAGCGGCGGGTAACCTTCTTTGTTTAGATATTCAATCTTAGCGTCAAGACTTTTCAATGCATCAACCAATAACTTAATGGGACGCTCTTGCATACGTTTACTCCCAGTTAAAATAGTCTTTCTTCCTTCTTGAATTGAAAAATAAGCGGTTAAAAAGCGCATAGCTGTTCCTGCATGATGAATATCGATCACTTCTTCTAAAGAAGCTAATGCTTTTTGCAAGACCTTGCTATCATCGCTATTCGATAAATTTTCGATCTCTACCTGCGGAAATAAAGCTTGTAAAATTAACAACCTATTGGCTTCACTTTTAGAGCCAGTAACTTGCCAGGTTCCCTTTAAATGAGGATTTTTAGTTTGAAGCTGAAGATTCATTGGCGTTGTTTTTCTCTTTTTAATTTACTTCTAAACTGAAGAAAAGTGACAATAAACCCATAAATCAGCCCACCTAATATATTGGCAATTAAAAACCTAAATAACATGGGACCGCTTAATTTTTCTGCTACAAATTCATCAAAATTAAATCCGTAAGAAAATAGCAAATCGATGACATTGTAAATCAACATAAAAGCGATACCTAAAATCACAACAGACTTCCAAAAACCTTTTACAGCAATTACTTCTTTAAAACTCATTTTTTTAATTTTTCATTTTCATGGTGACGGTTATGGTCACGCTTTGTTTTAAGATCTAATTTTTTATCAAAAGCTTCTTGTAAATTAATACCGGTTTGATTGGCTAGACACAAGACTACAAAAACCACATCGGCTAGTTCTTCGCCTAAATCTTTATTTTTATCGCTTTCTTTTTCACTTTGCTCGCCATAGCGACGTGCAATAATTCTGGCTACCTCCCCTACTTCTTCAGTAAGTTGTGCCATATTGGTAAGCTCGTTAAAATACCGAACGCCGTGTTCTTGTATCCAACTATCTACTGCTTTTTGAGCATCTTCAATGTTCATATTATTCTTTGTTTTTAGAATCTAAATTTATGGTTACTGGGCCATCATTTACCAAAGAAACTTTCATATCTGCACCGAATGAGCCAGTACCGACAGGTTTCTGTAATTGCTTTTCAAATTCTTTGATAAAAGCCTCGTAAAGCGGAATTGCAATATTGGGTTTGGCCGCCTTAATAAAACTAGGACGGTTTCCTTTTTTGACGCTAGCATGCAGGGTAAATTGACTTATAATTAGAGCCTCTCCATTAATGTCTTGGAGTGATAAATTCATTTTATCATCTTCATCCCCAAAAATGCGCATATTTACTATTTTTCGACATAACCAATCGATGTCTTCTGGAGTGTCTTCTGCTTCTATCCCTATCAAGATTAAAAAACCTTTTTTAATAGAAGATTTCACTTGCTTTTCTATCGTCACGCTTGCTTCACTAACGCGCTGCAATACAACTCTCATATTGTTATTCTTTATAAATATCTACTCGGTAATGTTCATCTTCTCCATCTAGCATTTGCAAATACGATTTGTACCTAGACCAAGAAATTTCATCTTCATCTAAAGCATCTTTAATAGCGCATTTAGGTTCTTCTACATGTAAGCAATTGTTGAATTTACATTCGCTTTTTCGCTGAAAGAACTCTGGAAAATAATCACCCAATTCTTCTTTTTCAATCTCTACAATACCAAAACCTTTAATGCCTGGCGTATCGATGATTCGTGCATCAAAAGAAAGGTCAAACATTTCGGCAAAAGTAGTGGTGTGTTGCCCTTGCAAATGCTGTTCTGAAATAGCGGAAGTCTTTAACTCTAAACTCGATTCTAACAGATTAATTAAAGTTGATTTTCCTACACCACTATGCCCAGAAAACAAAGAAGTTTTACCTATCATCAACTCTTTTACTTTATCTAGATTTTTACCCGACTTTGCCGATATTGCTATACACGTATATCCAATTTCTCGGTACATGGCCATGAGGTATAAAATCTCATCTTTTTCTTCTTCGCTATAGGTATCTACCTTATTGAAAAGGAGCACCGCTGTAATTCCGTAAGCTTCTGCTGTCACCAAAAAACGATCGATAAAAGTCGTAAAAGTTGGCGGATTATTTAGGGTAATCATTAAAAAAGCAACGTCTATATTCGCTGCAATAATATGAGTTTGCTTAGAGAGGTTAACCGATTTTCTAATGATGTAATTTTGGCGTTCTTCAATTACCTTTATCACCCCAACAACTTCTTCTGCTTTGGTATCTACCTCAAATTCCACTACATCTCCTACCGCTACGGGGTTGGTACTTTTAATCCCTTGGATTCTAAATTTCCCTTTGATACGGCAATTGTAAAACTGCGCATCTTCAGCTTTTACGGTGTACCAACTTCCTGTAGATTTATAAACGATTCCTTTCATTCAGTTTTTTATGAAAATTGCCCAACTACCTTAATAATTGAGCAATTTGCTTTTTACAAAAGTAACAAAAACAAACGGTTTACAACCTCCTGATTATTCGTTTAAAATTCTCTCTTGATGCTGAATAGATTCTTGATGAATCGCTTTAAATATCTTTAAGATAAATTCTTCACTTAGGTTATGTTCTTTACCATCTAAAATCATTTTTCCTAAAATCTCATTCCAACGTGAAGATTGAAGTATGGCTACATTTTTCTCTTTTTTTACATCACCAATATCATCTGCCACCTTCATTCTTTTTCCCAAAACATCTAGCAACTGATGATCAATTACGTCTATTTTAGCACGTAAAGAAGCTAATTTCTCTTTAAAATCTTCACTTTGAGAAGCTTCTTTTCTAATTTTTAAATCTCTCGTCATTTGCCCTAATGCATTGGGTGTAATTTGCTGATTGGCATCACTCCAAGCGTTATCGGGATCGTAATGGGTTTCTACCATAATCCCATCGTAATTGAGATCTAAAGCAGTCTGACATAAATCTGTAATGATATCTCTTCTTCCTGCAATATGAGACGGATCTAAAATTAACGGCAAGTCTGGAAACTTAGTCTGCAGATCAATCGCGATTTGCCATTCTGGATTGTTTCTATATTTTGATTTTTCGTAGGTAGAAAACCCTCTATGTATTACCCCTAAATTCTTAACATCTTGCTTATAAAAACGTTCTACTGCACCTAACCATAATGATAAATCTGGATTTACCGGATTCTTAATTAATACCGTTTTATCGGTTCCTTTTAAAGCTTCTGCGATCTCCTGAATATTAAACGGAGACACGGTTGTTCTAGCGCCAATCCATAAAATATCTACATCGTGTTTAAGCGCTAAATCTACATGAATTGGATTGGCCACTTCTGTCGTGGTTAACAAGCCAGTTTCTTCTTTAGCTTTCTGCAACCATTTTAATCCTAAAGAACCTACGCCTTCAAAATTACCTGGACGAGTTCTAGGTTTCCAGATACCGGCACGCAATACGCTAGTATCTGTTTCTTTTAACTGGTGCGCAATCTTTAACACTTGCTCTTCAGTTTCGGCGCTACAAGGTCCTGCAATCACTAAAGGGTGATCTAAATTAAATTTATCTAACCAAGTTCTTAATTCTTTTTTATTTTCCATAGGTGTTTGTTTTCTGTGTTTTGTAAAATTTATCTTGGGCGTTTCCCTATCGGGTCGGGCTTTCGGCAGTCGCTTTTTTAATTTGTCTCAACCTTTCGACTTAAGTTTATCCTGAGCGATAGTCGAAGGGCTCAAGGTGACAAATTAAAAAGAGCTTCAACAATGCCTCTATCCCTAACGCAACGTATTTCTTTAGTTAATTTATTCCGTTTAATACTTTTTTAATGTGATTGGTATTTTTCATTTCTTCAAATAATTTTTCAAAATCATCCTGTTCCATTAAGTTTTTAAATTCATTTAGATTCTGAATGTATTCCGTTAAGGTTTCTAACACATTTTCTTTATTCTGTTTAAAAATGGGCGACCACATTGCTGGTGAACTCTTTGCTAGCCGTACCGTCGATGCAAAACCACTTCCGGCTAAATCAAAAATATCTTTTTCATTTTTCTCTTTGTCAAGCACTGTTTTTCCAAGCATAAACGCACTGATATGCGATAAATGTGAAACATAAGCAATGTGTTTATCATGCGAATGCGGATCCATATAACGAATTCGCATTCCCAAACGTTGAAAGATATCAAAAGCTATTTCCTGTAACTTAAATGCTGTTTTTTCAACTTCACAAACAATCATGGTTTTGTTTTGGTACAACTGAGCAATCGCTGCTTCAGGACCAGAAAACTCAGTCCCCGCAATGGGGTGTGCTGCCAAGTAATTTCTGCGTTTTGAATGATTTTTAACCGATTCACAAATCTTTTCTTTAGTTGAACCCGTGTCTAGCACCAAGGTATTTTCGCCTATATGATCTAAAACTTGAGCAAGCACTTTTATACTTACATCTACAGGAACAGAGATAATTACTACCTGTACCGTTTTCAGGTCTTTTAGCGTAGCCACCTCATCGATAAGCTGTAATTCTTTGGCTTTTTTTAAATTCTGTTCATTTTTATCAATTCCAACAATTTTCACATTGTCCATAGCAGATTTCAGGTCTAACGCCATCGAACCTCCTATTAATCCTATTCCTACAATTGCTACTTTCATGCTTCTACCCGTTTAATGGCTTTTTCTATAGTTGCTTCATCTACACAAAGCGAAAACCGAATATAACCTTCACCTGCGCTTCCAAAAACCGTTCCTGGTGCGGCAAACAAATGATGCGTTTGCAAAATATGCTCTGAAAATTCTTCTGAACTTTTATAGCCTGATGGAATTTTTGCCCAAACAAAAAGACCTACCAAAGCTCGTTCTTCTAATTGGCAACCTAATTTCTGAACCAGTTCTAAAAGTTTTGTTTTTCGGTTTTGATAAATAAAATCTAAGTTTTTAAACCAATCTTCATTTTCATTAAGCGCCACGGCAGCTCCCAACTGAATGGGCAGAAACATTCCGCTATCCATATTACTTTTCACCTTTAAAATAGATTGTAAATTTTCTTTGCTTCCTAATACAGCTCCAACGCGCCAACCAGCCATATTAAAAGTTTTACTTAGAGAATTGAGCTCCAATCCCACTTCTTTAGCTTCTGGATAAGCCAGTAAACTATCGGGCTGATCGTTTAAAATAAAACTATACGGATTATCATTAACCAATAAGATATGGTGTTTTTGAGCAAATTTAATAGCATCGTGAAATACATTTTTGCCGGCTTTTGCTCCTGTGGGCATATGTGGATAATTAAGCCACATCATTTTCACTTTACTTAAATCTTGTTGCTCTAATTCTTGAAAATTAGGTTGCCAACCTTGTGCTTCTTTCAACTCATAAAAAACAGGCTTAGCGCCCACCAATTTCGTGACCGAGGTATAAGTAGGATAACTTGGATTAGGAATAAGCACCTCATCGCCTTCATTTAAAAAAGCCATAGAAATATGCATCACTCCTTCTTTGCTTCCCAGCAATGGTAAAATTTCGGCATGAGCATTTACATCTACCTGAAAATTGCGTTTATAGAAATTAGCAAAAGCTTCTCGCAATTCATCTACGCCACGATAACTTTGGTATTGATGGGCTTTTTCTTGTTTGGCTGCCAACTGCATTTGCGCCACCGCATCAAAAGGGGGCGGTAAATCTGGGCTACCTATTCCTAGGTTAATCACCTCGATTCCGTTGTGTTGCATTTCTCTAATTTCTTGCAACTTTTTACTAAAATAGTACTCTTTGATAAACGCTAACCTATTGGCGGGTTTCATGGTTTTTGTTTTTATAGATTCCTAATATTTTATGTGCTTCTGAAACTTTTTCTAAAGCTGTAATCGCCTCTAAAAATGTTGCTAATTCTTTAAAAATAACATCGATAAAAAATGAATATTTCCAAGGTTCATCTACAATGGGTAAGGATTGTATTTTTGTCATATCTAACCCAAAACGGTCGAGTATCTGCAAGGCTTTTAGCAAACTTCCTTGTTCATGTTTCAAAATTAATTTTAAAGAAGCTTTATCGGCTTGGGCTACTTGCTCTCCTTCTTTTGAAAGGATTAAAAAGCGAGTCGTATTGGTTTGTTGTGAATGAATACTTTCTGCTAATACCTTCAGCTTAAAAATTTCAGCAGCAGTTTTACTCGCAATAGCTGCCGTATTTCTGAGTCCTTTTTGGGCTATACGCTTAGCCGCTTCTGCCGTATCATTATCTTCAATTAGCTTGATATGCGGATATTGCTTAAAGAAGTTTTTACATTGCAACAATGCGATGGGATGCGAATACACTTCAGTAATACTTTCTAAAGTTTCACCCGGCAGCGCCATTAAATTCATATTTACAGGAATGTAATGCTCGCCTATTACTTCTAAACCATATTCATCTATATAAGCATAGTTAGGCAAAATAGAACCTGCGGTAGAATTTTCTATCGCCATTACCGCTTTGGTCACCAAATTTTGCGAAACTTGTTCTGCCAATTCTTTAAAACTAGCGCACATCGAAACCTGAACTTGTTCTCCAAAATATTCTCGTGCCACCTGATGATGAAAAGAACCTTCTATGCCTTGTATTGCGATCACTCCGTTTTTCATTTTTTATCAAAAAAAATCCCGATAAAAATTTATCGGGATTTTAATAATTACTTTATAAGTGTTAAGTATTTACATAGCGCTCCCGTTTCTATCTCTAAAGAAGAAATAAAAATAAAAATAAGCGTTCCAAGTAAATACGTTTTTCATTCTGTTTTCAAATATTGGACTAAATTATAATTTAATTTTTAGATAGAAAATATTTTTTAAAGTTTTTAGTGAAAATTTTAAACTCAACTACCCCTTCGACTCCGCTCAAGGTGACAAATCTCTTGAATCAAAACTTTTAAACTGAAAAAGATTTTTAGCAGTTAGTTTTATTTATTTTTGAGATTAAATTGAATAACTATGGGTATTGAAGTAAAAGGTATTTCTAAATTTTATGGAGCACAGCAAGCGCTAAAAGAAATTTCTTTTGAAATTAATAGCGGAGAGATTGTTGGTTTTCTAGGCCCAAATGGTGCTGGAAAGTCAACCACCATGAAAATTTTGACTGGTTATTTGGCTGCTTCAAAAGGGGTCGCAAAAATAAACGGTCTTGATATTGCCACCGATAAACTCAAAATTCAGCAGCAAATTGGATATCTGCCAGAACATAACCCATTATACTTAGACATGTATGTTCGCGAGTACTTAGGTTTTAACGCTAAAGTTTACCAAACGCCCAAAGAAGAGATTGAAAAAGTGATTCAATTAACCGGATTAACTCCAGAAGCTAATAAAAAAATTGGAGAGCTTTCTAAAGGTTATCGCCAACGGGTAGGTTTAGCTACGGCTTTATTGCATCACCCAAGCGTGCTTATTTTAGATGAACCCACCACCGGTTTAGATCCCAACCAACTAGTAGAAATAAGAGAACTCATTAAAAAAATAGGCAAAGAGAAAACTATTTTTCTATCTACCCATATTATGCAAGAGGTAGAAGCCGTTTGCGATCGTGTAATTATTATAAACGATGGTGAAATTGTAGCCGATAAAAAGCTTAAAGAACTTACAGAAGATAACGAACAAATAGTTGTTGTTGAATTTGATTACCGCATAGAAATGATTGCGCTACAACGCTTACCTCAACTTAAAGAAGTAAAAAACCCTGCTGGTTTTGTCTACGAAATTACCTTTAAAACTTCTAAAGACATGCGCCCAGTGGTTTTTGATTTTGCCCATGATAACGGACTTAAAATACTTCAACTTCATCAGAAAAATAAAAACCTAGAAGAGCTATTTAGAGATTTAACACAGAAACAAAAAGTTTAAAACAATGCACTAACTATTTTCTGAATGTTATCACTTTTACCCATCGAATAATAATGTAATACGGGCGCACCACCTTCAATGAGTTCTTTACTTTGTTGAATGCACCACTCTATACCTACCTTTCGTACTTCTGCAGTAGTTTTGCATTTTAGCACTTCTAGCGTTAATTCATCGGGAAGATCTACGTGAAAACGATGCGGTAAAATAGAAAGTTGTTTTTTCGTAGCCAAAGGTTTTAGTCCGGGAATTATAGGAACGGTAATTCCTGCTTTTCTGCATTTATCTACAAATTCAAAATACTTTTTATTATCAAAAAACATTTGCGTGACCACATAACAAGCTCCGGCATCTACTTTTCCTTTTAGACGCAACAAGTCCTGATCTAAACTTGGCGCTTCCATATGCTTTTCAGGATAGCCCGCCACACCAATACAAAAATTAGTTTTGCTTTTATTCAGCAATTCTTCATCTAAATATTCTCCTTTGTTGAGCCCTACAATTTGCTTCACCAAATGTTTTGCATACGTATGACCTTCTTTTTCTGCCGAAAAATAAGTTTCATTTTTTACCGCATCTCCACGCAAAGCCAAGACATTATCGATGCCTAAAAAATCGAGATCGATTAAAAAGTTTTCGGTATCTTCTTTGGTAAAACCGCCACATAAAATGTGCGGTACAGCATCGACTTCGTATTTATTTTGTATCGCCGCACATATCCCAACGGTTCCCGGGCGTTTTCGCACTACTTTTTTTTGAAGTAAACCACTGGGAAGTTCTTTATACACATATTCTTCCCGGTGATAAGTGACATCGATAAACGGAGGTTCAAATTCCATTAAAGGATCGATATGATCAAAAATCGATTGAATATTTTGTCCTTTTAAAGGCGGTAAAATCTCGAAAGAAAATAAGGTTTTTCCTGCTGCTTTTTTTATATGGTCTACTACTTTCATTTTTCGTTTTTAGTCTTAGTTTTTAACTATTTATAATCGCGTCATCCCGGACTTGATCTGAATCTCATTCTGTTTCTACTTCACTTATTCTCTAATACGCTTGATGTGATGCTGAAACAACACTTCGACCCCGCTCAGTATGACATTTCAGCATGACGCTACTTTTAAAATTTTCTAAGTCAAATTGGGACTTAACCATTTTTCAGCTTCTTGAAAAGTGATTCCTTTTCGTTTGGCAAAATCTTCCACCTGATCGGGTTTTATTTTTCCTAGTCCAAAATAGCGAGCTTCAGGATGCGCAAAATAATAACCGCTCACACTCGCAGCCGGCCACATCGCTAAATTTTCCGTAAGTTCTACACCAATGTTTTCTTCTACTTTTAATAATTTCCAAATACTTACTTTTTCTAAATGATCGGGACAGGCTGGATAACCCGGCGCGGGACGAATACCTTTATAGGATTCTTTGATCAATTCAGCATTCGACAAATTTTCGTCTTGCGCATAACCCCAATCTTGGATACGGACTTGCCAATGCAAATATTCTGCAAAAGCTTCTGCTAAACGATCGGCTAAAGCTTTTACCATAATCGAATTGTAATCGTCTAAATTCTTTTCAAACTCTGTGGCTAACTCTTGCGTCCCAAAACCAGTTGTCACACAAAAACACCCAATATAATCCTGAATTTCAGCTGCTTTTGGCGCTATAAAATCGGCTAATGCAAAGTTGGGCTTGCCTTTATATTTTTTTAGCTGTTGTCTCAGCGTTCTAAACCGAATAATTTCTGCTGAAGTTTCAGGATCTTGAACTGAAATATCGTCAGCTTCGACCGTATTTGCTGGAAACAAACCAAAAACAGCTTTCGCTTTTAATTGTTGCTGCTGAATAATTTCGGTAAGCATTTTTTCAGCATCTTCAAATAAATTAGTGGCTTGTTGACCAACGACCTCATCTTCTAAAATCTCCGGGAATTTTCCGTGGAGATCCCAGCTTCTAAAAAAAGGTGTCCAATCGATAAACTCTTTTAATTTTTTCAACTCAAAATCTTCAATTATCTGAATCCCTAATTGATTAGGTTGGATAATATCTTCAGCTTTCCAATCGATTTGAAATTTATTTTTTCTAGCTTCAGCAATCGTTAAATATTCTTTCTTTTTGGTTCGGCTTAAAAACTTCTCTCTGAATTCGGCATAATCGAGTTTTAGATCGGTTTTGTATTTCATCGCCGTTTCTTTTTGTAATAAATTTCCTACCACGGTTACCGCACGAGACGCATCGTTTACGTGAACGACCGCGTGCTGATATTCTGCATCAATTTTTACAGCCGTATGCGCTTTAGAAGTTGTTGCGCCCCCAATTAATAACGGAACTTCAAAATCTTGACGTTGCATTTCTTTGGCAAGAAAAACCATCTCGTCTAAGGATGGTGTGATCAATCCGCTTAAACCTATAATATCGACTTGTTGCGCTTTGGCTTCTGCAATAATTTTTTCCGGAGGAACCATGACTCCCAAATCGATAATTTCATAATTATTACAAGCAAGAACCACGCTTACAATGTTCTTCCCTATATCGTGTACATCGCCTTTTACGGTCGCCATTAAAATTTTTCCTGCACCACTTTTTTCATTTTCAGAAAGCGGATTTTTCAATTTTTCTTCTTCAATAAAAGGGAATAAATAAGCAACGGCCTTTTTCATTACTCGGGCAGATTTCACTACTTGAGGAAGGAACATTTTTCCGCTTCCAAAGAGATCTCCTACCACGTTCATTCCTGCCATTAAATGACCTTCAATGACATGAATAGGTTTTTCTGATTGCTGTCGAGCTTCTTCAACATCTTCTAAAATATACGTATCGATGCCTTTTACCAAAGCACGCGTGATTCGGTCTTGCAAAGCCTCTTCTCGCCAAGACAGATCAACTTTATTTTTTTCTGATTTATTATTTTTTACCGTTTCTGCAAACTCCAATAAACGTTCAGTAGCATCGCCGCGACGATCAAGCATTACGTCTTCTACATGTTCTAATAAATCTTTAGGAATGTCGTCGTAAACCTGTAACATCGTCGGGTTAACAATACCAATATTCATCCCGGCTTGTATGGCATGATACAAAAACACCGAATGCATCGCTTCACGAACGGCATTATTTCCGCGGAAAGAAAAAGAAATATTGCTCACGCCGCCGCTCACGCTTACATAAGGAAGATTCTGTTTTACCCAACGCGAAGCTTCAATAAAATTGATTGCGTTTTTTCGGTGTTCTTCCATTCCCGTAGCGACCGGAAAAATGTTTAAATCGAAGATGATATCTTCCGGCGGGAAGTTCACTTTATTCACCAATAAATCATAAGAACGTTGTGCAATTTCGATGCGACGCTGGTAATTATCGGCTTGCCCAACTTCATCAAAAGCCATCACGACTACCGCAGCTCCATAACGTTTAATCTTCTTGGCGTGAAGTAAAAATTCTTCTTCACCTTCTTTGAGCGAAATTGAATTCACCACACATTTTCCTTGAACAACTTGCAAACCGGCTTCGATAATTGCCCATTTAGAGCTATCGATCATGATTGGCACACGAGAAATATCTGGTTCTGAAACGATTAGATTTAGAAAATTTACCATCGCTTCTTTTCCATCAATCAAACCATCGTCCATATTTATATCAATAATCTGCGCGCCGCCTTCTACCTGATCGCGGGCGATGGCCAAAGCTTCCTCAAATTTTTCTTCTTTGATGAGTCGTAAAAATTTTCGAGAGCCGGCTACATTGGTACGTTCACCTACATTCACAAAATTGCTTTCGGGAGTGATGATCAAAGGTTCTAAACCCGAAAGTTTCAATGGTCGAAAACTTGAATTGGTTTTACTATTATTTTTAGGTTCTATCGCTGTAAATAAATTCATTTTATATTAAATTAATTGTGGAGCTTCCAATTTTCGAGGCGAATACTTGCCTGCCACATTTGCAATGGCTTTGATATGCTCCGGCGTAGTTCCGCAGCAACCGCCAATGATATTCACTAAATTTTTCTGAAGGTATTCTTCAATCTGACTCGCCATTTCTTCGGGAGATTCATCGTATTCTCCAAAGGCATTCGGCAATCCAGCATTGGGATAGGCGGAAACGCCTGCCGAAGTTCTGTTAGCTAAAACTTCTAAATGTGGCGTGAGTTGTTTGGCACCTAACGCACAATTAAAACCTACGCTTAACAACGGAATATGCGAGACAGAGATTAGAAAAGCCTCGGCGGTTTGTCCTGATAAAGTTCTTCCAGAAGCATCGGTGATCGTACCGCTTAACATTACCGGAATATCGATTTGTTGTTCTTCTTTTATTTCTTCAATGGCAAAAAGAGCAGCTTTGGCGTTAAGCGTATCAAAAACAGTCTCAACCAATAAAATATCGACACCTCCTTTGAGTAAAGCTAGCGCTTGTTGTTTGTAAGCCATGCGTAATTCATCAAAACAAATCGCACGAAAACCGGGATTATTTACATCTGGAGATATGCTAGCGGTCTTATTGGTTGGCCCCATCGCACCGGCAACAAAACGTGGTTTTTCAGTATTCTCCAAGGTGATTTTTTGAGCGACTTCTTTGGCAATTCTGGCAGACTCATAATTGAGCTCATCGACCAAATGTTCCATTTTATAATCGGCCATCGCAATGGTAGTTCCCGAAAATGTATTGGTTTCTACAATATCTGCTCCGGCTTCAAAATACTTTTGATGTACTTCTGCTATCGCTTTGGGTTGAGTTAACGATAAGAGATCGTTATTCCCTTTAACGGGAATCTCCCAATTTTTAAAACGTTCTCCCTGAAAATCTTCTTCAGAAAATTGATAGCGCTGTAGCATCGTGCCCATTGCACCATCGAGAACCAATATTTTTTGTATTAATAATTCCTTTAATTTACTCATAGCATTTATATATAATAGCTATCAGAAAAAGGAACAGAAGGAAAGTAATTCTGTATGGGTTATCTATCTGCTTTTGCAGTAGAATGTAGCACCTTCTCACTCTATTTTCACAGAAAAAGGGTTGCTAAGGCTTCTTTGGGTCTAGTCCCTCTGCCTTTCTTGATAACTTATTTCAATTTAAATATGAACTTGTGCCTATAAAATAAGCCTTTACTATTGATTTGTAACTAATCGTGTTTAAACCTGATTACCATTTAAAAAAACTTCGTAATTAATTTCAGCCGTTTTCTCTAGCATTTTTGCTACCGAACAATACTTCTCTAACGATAGATCTACTGCACGGCGTGCTTTATTTTCTGGCAAATCTCCCTCCAACTTAATTTTTAAATCTATTTTTTCAAATACTTTTGGCACAGCTTCTGGGTTGCGATAACCTTCAACCTCCATCTCTAGATGCGTTAATTCTAAGTGTTGTTTTTTTAAAATATGAACAATATCAATTCCGCTGCAACCAGCAATACCACGCAATAACAAATCCATAGGACTAGAGCCTTGAGGATTTTCAACCGATTTATTATCTAAATGAATCTCATCACCACGCTCGTTAGTGGTCACAAAATGAAAATCGTTATTGAGTCGTTTTAAATGCACTTTCATAGCTTGTTTTTTTTCAAAGATAACGATTCAAATTCTTTCTGCTAATTTTACGACATCACTCACCAAACCTCTGGCAGTTACTTTAGCTCCTGCTCCAGCGCCTTGAATGACCAAGGGTTGATTTCCGTATGATTCGGTATAAATTTCAAATAGAGCGTCTGCCCCTTGTAAAGCGCCTAATGGATTTTGTTTTTGTTCGCTAACAAGTTTTACTTCTAAAACTTCTTGCTCTACATCAAACTCGCCAATGTAACGCAAGACTTCATTCTCGTTCAGTTTTGCTTTCAACGATTCAAATTCTTCATCTAAATCGGTAATTTTTTCTTGAAACGTCGTTACTGAAGTAGTTGCTGTTAAATGAAAAGGAACTAAACTCTTTACTTTTACATCTTCTAAATTGTAAGAAAATTGAAGTTCTCTTGCTAAAATGAGTAATTTTCTTGCCACATCTGTTCCTGAAAGGTCGGTACGAGGATCAGGTTCTGTAAAGCCTTTTTCTTTTGCTAAGGTCAATACTTTACTAAAAGATTTATCTTCTTCTGAAAATGTATTAAAAATATAACTCAGTGATCCTGAAAACACACCTCTTATCTTAGTGATTTTTTCTGCGGAATTGTATAAACTTTTAAGCGTTTCTATCACAGGAAGTCCGGCGCCTACATTCGTTTCATATAAAAAATGCGTATTGTTTTCTTTTAAAACTTCTTTAAAATAGGCATATTCTTCATAAGCTAAGGTATTAGCTACTTTATTAGCAGCAATAATATGAAAACCATTTTCTACTAAAAAAGTGTAATTAGCAACCAATTGTTTAGATGCCGTAGCATCGATAACCACTACGTTTTTCCATTTTTTTGATTGTACAAATTGAACAATATCTTCTAACCGATAAGGAAGACTGAAGTCTTTAAAATTTGCTTTCCAGCTTTGATCTACGCCTTCGTCTTTAAAAAATGCAGTCGTAGAATTTACAATTACTGGAATTTCTACTGCTAAATTTTGTTGCTTAAAAATTTCTTTGGCTTCTAGAATTTGATTAATAAACGTACTGCCTACGTTACCTATGCCAAACAAGATGAGCTGTACTTTTTTCATTTTTGTTTTTTATTTTTTGAAAAATGGGTTGTAATAAATTTGAAAGTTGTTGATGTTCGATTAGAAAAGCATCGTGCCCGTGAATAGATTTAATTTCTTTGATACTTACTTGAGGATGATGCTTACTTAAACTCACATAAGTATTCCAGTTATCTTCTGCTAGAAAAAACTGATCTGAATTGATAGTAATGATGTGAATATGTGCTTTAATATTTTTTGCTACACTTAACCAATCATCACTTCCATTAGAAATATCAATGGTACTTAACAGGTGATTCATTAACCGGTAAGCCGGAAGTTTATAGCGATTTCTTAAAGCTCTCCCGTGAAAATCTAACCAGTCTTGAACTTTAAATTTTCCTTTCTTTTTCTCTCTGTTGAATTTTTGGTTTAATGATGCTGGTGTACGATAAAAGCTCATCGCATGTTGACGCGCATCTTCAATTGGTGCTGAAGAATTACTAAGAATAGTTTCTTGAATACTACAGTTGGCCAATACCCAATCACTTGCCGTATGGTGTGTTGCTATAGGAATAATATTTTCCGCTAGATGGGGATTATTTACTGCCATATGCCAAGTAATAGCTCCACCAATAGAACAACCTATATTGGCAAATAATTTTTTTATTCCTAATGAATAAACCCCTTCAATAAATAGATTTGAAATATCATTGATCGTGAAATCTTTATAATTAAAAATTAAATCTTCTAGGTCTGCGCCGTATCCATTTCCAGGAACATTAAATGCCAAAACTGTGAATGTATTTAAATCAATAATTTTACCGTTTCCTACAATTTGTCTGAACCATCCATTTTCACCTACCAAAGTTGAATTTCCTGTTAGCGCATGATTCACCATAACAACTGGCGCTTCACCTAAAGGCAAACCAAAAAGTTGGTAAGACAACTCTATATCGCGGATAAATCCTTTTTCAGATTCGAATTTTTCAATGCTTATGTACCTTAAACTACTCATCGCTTATTGTAAAACAGATTGATGTGCTTTAACTAAAGCTGCTTTTAAATCACTTTTTAAATCTTCTAGATCTTCTAAGCCTACACTCAAACGAATTAAATCTTGTGTTACTCCCGTTGCTAATTGCTGTTCTTCGTTTAATTGTTGGTGCGTGGTACTTGCTGGATGAATAATGAGTGATTTGCTATCGCCAATATTGGCTAAAAGTGAAAATAATTTGGTATTACTCACAATACTTTTAGCTGCTTCAAAACCTCCTTTTACACCAAAAGTTAGAAGTCCGCTTTTTCCCTTGGGTAAATATTTTTCAGCTAAATTGAAATAATCACTCGTCGCTAAACCGGGATAATTCACCCATGCTACTTCTTCTTGTTGCTGAAGCCACTCCGCAAGGTGAAGTGCATTTTGAGAATGTTGTTTAATTCTTATCTCTAATGTTTCTAGACCCTGAATAATTTGAAAAGCGTTAAAAGGACTCAACGCCGCGCCGTGATCTCGTAAGCCTTCTACTCTTACTTTTGCAATAAAAGCTGCCTCACCAAGTGCCTCGTGATAAATCAATCCATGATAACCAGGAGAAGGTTCTGTAAATTCAGGAAATTTTCCGTTCGCCCAATTAAAGTTTCCTGCGTCGATGATGGCTCCGCCTAAGGCCGTTCCATTACCGTTAATATATTTGGTAAGTGAATGAATAACGATATCTGCTCCGTAAGCAATAGGATTTAAAAGACTTGGGGTGGCGACCGTATTATCTACAATAAATGGAACTTTTGCTTTTTTAGCTTCCGTAGCAATGGCCGCTAGATCTAACACATCAAGTTTAGGATTTCCTAAAGATTCTACAAAAATGGCTCTTGTATTCTCTTGAATAGCTTTTCCGAAATTTTCAGGTATTGAGGGGTCTACAAAAGTAGTTTTAATTCCGAATCGCGGAAGAGTAACATGAAGTAGATTATAGGTGCCACCATATAGACTATTGGAGGCTACAATATGATCTCCTGCTTTTAACAAGGTAAGTAAAGTGGTATTAATAGCAGCGGTTCCTGAGGCAGTTACCACAGCACCAATACCGCCTTCAACTGCAGCTAAGCGTTGTTCTAAAATATCGTTCGTAGGATTGTTTAAGCGTGTATAAATAAATCCTGGTTTTGCTAAACTAAACACATCGGCTGCGTGTTGAGCATCTTCAAACACATAAGAAGTGGTTTGATACAAAGGCACCGCTCGGGTTCCTTTATTAGCAGTAACATCGTGACCTGCGTGCAAAGCATTTGTGGCATTTTTTAGTGTACTCATGTTTTTAGTTTTAATGATTAAACAATTGAAAATTTAATTTTTAGAAATAAAAAAAGTCCCTTTGGATCATTATCACCAAAGGGACTTTAAGTTTGAAAACAATTCGCTTAAATCACAATTTAGGGCAATAACGAGGTGGATGCTGCATCATGCGACACATCATCATTGGCATAGCCATCATCATTACGTTAGTTACCAAATTGAAATTCATAATTAATTATTTTTCTTTTTCATAGCACCTGCAAAAACAGGATTTTAATTAAAAATAAGATATAAAAAAAGCCGCTGTGTTTACAGCGGCTCTATGATATATTTTATAAAAAAAATTTATGCAATAGAACACGCTGTGAGCTTGCGCCACATCATCATATTCATTTTACACATTAAATTTTTCATGGTGTCTTGTTTTCTGATTACAAAGATAATGGCAGAAATTTTTAATATGCAAATAAATTTCCATTTTTTTTTGCATTGAGAATTGAGTGATTTCTCTGACCTCTTTAAAATTAAAGCTTTGAATGAAATTTTAAAAGTGAGAAGTGAAAGCCTTTCCTGATTTAAAAACGAAGGAAACGCCACAATTAAAAATTATCAACTTATCCTCTAAAAATTAAAATGTCGTTAAAATAGTATTAGATTTATGCCTTTTTTATACCTTTGTCGCAAAATTACAGGGAAAAATTTGACTGATTGCAACCCTTAAAATGCTAAAGCAGTAATCTACTCCTTTAGTTTGGGCAACAAACAATTAGACTTTCTCTACAAATTGTAAAAAAGATGGCTTATTTATTCACTTCAGAAAGTGTTTCTGAAGGACACCCAGATAAAATCGCAGATCAGATTAGCGATACTTTATTAGATAATTTTCTAGCTTTTGATGAACAGTCAAAAGTAGCTTGCGAAACATTAGTCACCACAGGACAAGTAGTTTTGGCTGGTGAAGTAAGATCTAATACCTATTTAGACGTACAGCAAATTGCACGTGATGTGATTAATGATATTGGCTACACCAAAGGTGCCTACCAATTTAGTGGAGATTCTTGTGGCGTAATTTCTTTAATCCATGAACAATCACCAGATATTAATCAAGGTGTAGATCGTGAAAGCAAAGAAGAGCAAGGTGCTGGTGACCAAGGGATGATGTTTGGTTATGCAACCTCTGAAACGGAAAATCATATGCCTTTAGCTTTGGATATCGCTCACAAAATGATGATCGAGTTAGCCAAGCTAAGACGTGAAAACAAAGAGCTTACTTATTTAAGACCTGATGCTAAAAGTCAGGTAACTATAGAATATAGCGACGATAATATTCCACAACGAATTGTAGCAGTTGTGCTCTCTACCCAGCATGATCAGTTTATGGAGCATGATGAAAAAATGCTTCAGCAAATAAAAGAAGATATCATCAAGATTTTAATGCCGCGCGTCATTGAGCAATTACCAGATTATGTTCAAAAATTATTTAATGACGATATCACCTATCATATTAACCCGACTGGTAAATTTGTAATTGGCGGACCTCACGGTGATGCTGGACTTACAGGAAGAAAAATTATTGTAGATACTTATGGAGGTAAAGGTGCGCATGGTGGTGGTGCTTTTTCAGGGAAAGATCCTAGTAAAGTAGACCGCTCTGCAGCTTATGCTGCTAGACATATTGCTAAAAATTTAGTAGCCGCTGGAGTTGCAGATGAAGTCTTGATTCAAGTTTCTTACGCTATTGGCGTGGCAGAACCAACCTCTATTTCTATAGATACGTACGGAACTGCTAAAGTAGAACTTTCTAATGGTGAAATTGCTAACAAAGTAAAAGAAGTATTTGATCTACGCCCAGCAGCCATTGAAGAGCGCTTAAAATTAAGAAATCCTATTTACCGAGAAACTGCCGCTTATGGACATATGGGAAAAGAACCAACAACAATTACCAAAGTATTTGAAAGCCCTTATTCTGGTAAAATCACGAAAGAAGTAGAATTATTTACTTGGGAAAAATTAGACTATGTTGATAAAGTTAAAAATGCATTTAACTTGTAAGAACAGCAGCATTTAAACGATTAGACCTTGAATTTAAACTAAATTCAAGGTCTAATTTTTCTTTTTACACTTACTTTTATACGACAAATAAACCTATTTAAATTAAAGTATTATGAGCGAAAGTTCTTCTTTTACAAGATTTCCAATTATATCTTATCAAGATGCTTCGGAAGAAGTTAGAGCTATCTATGATGATACCATGAAAACACTTCAGATCCCTTTTGGTTTAAATTGGTTTAAATTGGTTTAAATGCCAAGGTAGTAATGCAAATTTACTACGAGGAAATTGAGCAAAATTAAAGTCTACCTCGATGATTGGTGATGTTCCTAACGTTTTAAAACAACTCATCATTTATAACGTTTCTAAAAAAAGAAATTGTAGTTATTGCGCTACTGCTCATGGCATTTTTGCAGATAGTATGAGTGCAATGATTAATGAACGTGAAGATTTTAAAGTTACCGAAAACCTTGACTCTCCTGAGATTCCTGAAAGTTACAAAGTTGCTATAGAAGTAGTCACACAGGCAGCTCTGGATCATCAAAATATTAGCGATAAGGATTTCAAAAAACTTAAAGAAGTTGGTTCTGATTTAGATGAGATACAAGAACTAATGGCCCAAGCAGATTTAGTAAATATGCTAAATACAATAGCCGATGTTTCAGGAATAAAAATTGATAATGAGCTGTTAGAAGCAACTGCTTAATGTAATCTTGAATATCTATTGAATGTAACTGAAAATAAATATAGAATCACATACGAAGCATTTTCTAAATTTTCCGCAAAATTAATAAAGCAAATAGCACCCAAGAATTAGCTATTATTCTTCAGAAAAATTTAAAGTATTTATTCAATTTTAGGTTTTTTAGGATTCTCATTGAAGAAGATAAAGAATTACTCTCCATCAATATAATTTCAAATTCAATAATCCCCTATAAAAATTCAGAGCTGTGAGTTATTAGGTTATGAAAATGATCTTATACCTAATAATATACCTATACGCTACAAAACAGACGGAGAAAGTACCAAAATCATAACGAAAAAGAAGTTGCCTGGAGATTTATGGGGGTTGGTTTTATAGTTACGAAAATTTAAAATTGTGTGTTTCATTAATTTCTGCCACTGAAAAGCCTTTTGACACCAGAGATATTGAAGTCCTCAATCTACTTATAGATAATTTTATCACTAAATATAAGCAACTAACATTAAAAGATCGGTTGAATCTTCAAAATGAAAACTTTCTGACTGCCTTTAACGTAATTAATCGTCAAAAAGAGCAAATTTCTAATATTGTTGATCAACAAAAAGAAGTTATAGAAGATAGAACAAAGGAATTAAAACAAAAATAAAGAGTTAGCAGAAATATCTCGCTTAAATGCACATAGTGTAAGAGAACCGCTTTCACGAATTTTAGGATTAATAGAGATTTCAGAGTATTTTAGTGCTGATGAATTTAAATCTGAGATTTTGAATAAGCTAAAATCTTCCTCTGTAAATCTAGATATAGCTCTACAAGATGTAATAAAAAGAAGTTCTAAAGCGATAGAAAGCTTATCTAGTAAAATACTTGGCGACAAATAAAATGCAAGATAAATTGAAAATTTATTTAGTTGACGATCAAAATATCGCCAACTTTATCACTAAAAAAGTGATTGAAAATACAGGGATTGAATGTGAAATAGTTGCATTTGAAGAACCTAAACAAGCCCTAGAAGCCTTAGAAGAAGAAACTCCACACTATATTTTTCTAGATCTCAATATGCCTCTTATCGATGGCTGGGAGTTTTTAGAAAGTATGGATGATAAGTTGAGTAGTAAAGTTATCATTTTAACTTCAAGTGTAGATCCTGCAGATATTGAAAGAGCAAAAAATTATCCGCAGGTAATTAGTTACCAAACTAAACCCCCTAAAAAGAAAGCTATACAAGATTTATTTTTATAGTTTACAATATTTTAAAAGTTACAAATCTCTACTTCTAAAAGGGGGATAATCATATATATAATTGTTATAATAATAAACCAATTAAAACTTTATATAATGAACAAGACTTTACTAAGAATTTTAATTATCTTTTGTCTTACAATTGCTAGTTGTAGCGATGATAATGATTTTACTTCTACACCAAAAAATCCAGAAGTTATTGACCCTATAG
This sequence comes from Mesonia aestuariivivens, assembly GCF_019311235.1. Lineage (GTDB taxonomy): Bacteria > Bacteroidota > Bacteroidia > Flavobacteriales > Flavobacteriaceae > Mesonia > Mesonia aestuariivivens. The sequence continues at coordinate 71,246 of NZ_JAHWDF010000015.1, forward strand.
ACGGTGAACCTACAACCATAGACCTATCTAGTAATTTTGGCGCAGAAGTTTCTAAAAACTTTATTGGTCAAATTATAGACACCCAAAGAAACCCCATCGAGGGTGCAGAAATTACTATTGGAGAAGAAAGCGTTACCACCGACACTCGTGGTATTTTTATATTGAAAAACGCTCCTGTTTTCGAAAAATTTGCCTATATAAAAGTTACCAAAACAGGTTATGTAAATGGTTCTAGAGCTGTAGTTCCTACCCAAGGCACCAACCATATTGAAGTGATGCTTTTAGAAAAAAATATCACAGCTACTATTCAAAGTGGTAATGCTGCTGTCGTGAATACTGACGATGGTGCTAAAGTAGAATTTGAAGGAGCTTATACCAATGCACAAACTGAAGAAAATTATACTGGTGCTGTAAAAGTAAGTATGCATCACTTAAACCCTTCAGATGAAAACATGCGTTCTCAAATGCCAGGAATGCTGTACGCTGCTAATAGTCAAAACGAAGAACGTATGCTCCAAACTTTTGGAATGTTAGCCGTAGAATTAGAAGGAGAAAACGGAGAAAAACTTAACCTTACTGAAGGCTCTACAGCAACTATACATATGCCATTAGATGCTGAACTTATAGCCACCGCGCCAACCACTATCCCATTATGGCATTTTGATGAACAAAAAGGTTATTGGATTGAAGATGGTGAGGCTACTCTACAAGGCAATGAATATGTAGGAACAGTTTCCCACTTTTCTTTTTGGAATTGTGATATCCCTGCAGAAGCTGTAAATTATTGCTTAACTCTTGAAAATGAAGATGGAGAAATTTTAGCAAATACTACAGTAAGTATTACCAGTGCTACTTACGGAACCACGTATGGTCAAACAAACGAAGAAGGAGAAGTTTGTGGTCTAGTCCCTATGGGAGAGGATTTAACTCTTGATATTTACTCTGGTAACTATTATTCTGTTTGTAATGATATTTTCTTTTCTACAGAAATTGGATCTTTCTCTCAAGATACCGAAGAGACGCTAAGTGTTGAAGTTCCTAATGAATTAGAAGTTTCTGTAACGGCTACAATCTTAAATTGTGATGCTACTCCTCTTGCAGAAGGCTATGTAACTATCAAGACTGGTACCTACTCTTATAACACAATCTATATAGAAAACGGAGAACTTGCAACTACTTTCTTACTTTGCAACGAAAACTATACCATAGAGTTAGAAGCTATCAATATGAATAGTTTAGCATCTTCTGGAGAATTAGAATATACACTTGCTGAAGGAAACAATAATTTAGGGATAATTACTGCTTGTGAAAATGAAATAGAAGAATTCATACAATATTCTATAGATGACGGTGAAACGGATAATGTATTAATTTTAGAAGAAATTGATGCTGTTTTTGATCCAAATGCACAAGTACCTAATAAAAATCTTGAAATTAGTACACCTTACAATAACCAATGTTTTTGGCTAAGAGGAAATCTAACCTCTCCCTTTATTGGAGAATATACAACAGTTGACAACTATTCAGAACCAGGTTTTATATTTATAGAAGAATGCCCTATTTATGAAGGAGATGTTGTATTCAATGTTACAAATATTGGTGAAATAGGTGAATATATAGATATTAATTTTAGTGGAGATTATTTAGATTGGAATGAAGATACTCACAGCATTACAGGTACCATACACGTTCTAAGAGACGAATAAAACTTAATTTTTAATTCTATAAAACCTCATCATAAAATTTGATGAGGTTTTTTTATACACTTCAAAATAAATTATTTTATTTGCAAAAAATTTCAGCAATGAACGATTTATTCGGTTTTGGTTTATTGGTATTTACCTCATTCTTCACCTTGATTAACCCTATTGGCACCATGCCAATTTTTATGACGATGACGTCTGAGCTAGATAAAGAACATCGTAATGCTACCGCACGTAAAGCTACCATTGCTGCCTTTATCACCATTGTTGCATTTGCCTTCTCTGGACAGGTGCTATTTAAGTTTTTTGGGATTTCTGTAAATAGCTTTCGTTTAGTAGGTGGAGTTATTTTCTTCCAAATGGGTATGGATATGCTGCAAGCTCGTCTTGCTAGTGTAAAAGTGAGAACTAAAGCTGCAAAAAAATCTTACATCGAAGATATCTCGATTACTCCACTAGCAATCCCAATGATTTCGGGGCCAGGATCAATTACTAATGCTATTATTATGATGGAAGATGCTGAAACCGTACAAGCAAAAGCTGTCTTAATTGGCGCAATCTTTTTAGTATTATTTATTACCTACCTTATTTTATTAAGTTCATCTAAAATTTTAAAAATTTTAGGGAATACTGGTAAAAATGTATTGATGCGCTTAATGGGATTAATTGTTATGGTGATCGCTGCAGAATTTTTCTTTAGCGGTTTAAAACCTATTGTTCAAGATATGCTGAATATCAATTAAGCAAAGTAGAAATTAAGTAAGCTAAGTTAAATTTCCACTAATTAATATTGAATAATTATAAAATTCAAAATAAGCTGGGCGTAACCCTAGCGGGTCGGGCTTTACGTTATATCTTTTTTGCTTATCATTTGTAGTGAATAATCGCAAAAAAGGATGCCACTCCCATCCCTTGCGCAAAAACTTTATTGAAAGCTAATTAGAATTACTTCTTATGCAATTTTAGCTGAATTCTTTTTCGAGCAGCGTCTACTTCTAGCACTTTTACAATAACCTGCTGATGCAAACTCACGTGTGCATTTACATCACTTACAAATTCGTCGGCAAGGTTAGAGACATGTATAAGTCCGCTTTCTTTAATTCCTACATCTACAAAGCAGCCAAAATTGGTAATGTTATTTACTATTCCGGGCAATAACTGACCTTCACGTAAATCGCCAATCGTTTTAATATCTTGATTAAACGTAAACACCTTTGCTTTCTTTCGAATATCTAATCCTGGTTTTTCTAGTTCAGCAATAATATCTTTTAAGGTAGGTAAACCTACTTCTTCTGAAACATAGCGTGCTAATTTAATTTTCTGTAGCAACTCTTTATTCCCAATTAGCTCCTTGATGGTTTTCTCTTCATCTTTTGCTATTTTTTCTACCAGCGCATAACGTTCGGGATGTACTGCTGAATTATCTAAGGGATTTTCTGCATTTCTAATTCTTAAAAAACCAGCACTCTGCACAAAAGCTTTTCCTCCTAAACGCTTTACTTTTTTAATTTCATTTCTACTATGGAAAGCTCCGTTTTCATTTCGGTATTCAATAATATTTTCGGCTAACTTCTCTCCTATTCCAGAAACATAACTCAACAACGACTTACTAGCGGTATTTATATTCACCCCAACCGCATTCACACAAGATTCTACCACACGATCTAAGGTTTGCTTTAATTTTGTTTGATCTACATCGTGTTGATATTGCCCTACTCCAATAGCTTTCGCATCTATTTTTACCAGTTCTGCTAACGGGTCTTGCAGACGTCTACCAATAGAGACAGAGCCTCGCACTGTAGCATCGTAAGTAGGAAATTCTTCTCGTGCCACTGCAGATGCAGAATATACAGAAGCTCCAGCTTCACTCACGACAAAAACTTGTAACTCATTTCTAAACCTAATCTTTTTCACCAAAGCCTCTGTTTCTCGTGAAGCGGTTCCGTTACCTATCGCAATGGCATCAATTTTATAAGCTTCGGTGAGTGTACTTATTTTTTTGAGGGCTGTTTTTTGATCTTTTTGCGGCGGATGCGGAAATATGGTTTCATTATGCAAAAGCATTCCGTTTTCATCTAAACAAACCAACTTACAACCCGTTCTAAAACCAGGGTCTATTGCCAATACGCGTTTTTCTCCTAAGGGAGCGCCAAGTAAAAGTTGCTTTAGGTTATTGGCAAAAACTGCAATAGCAGATTCGTCGGCTTTTTCTTTTGCTTGCTGAAGCGCTTCATTACCCAGAGAAGGTTTTAATAATCGCTTATAACTATCGGCGATCGCCAATTCTATCTGTAAAGCGACATCTCCTGAAGATTTAATGAGTTTGCGTTGCATTTGCTGAAAAATTCGCTCTTCATCACCCTCTAATTTCACCCGAATAAAACCTTCTTTTTCGGCTCTTTGAATCGCTAAAAAGCGATGCGATGGAATACGCTTTAAAGATTCTGACCAATCAAAATAATCTTTAAATTTCTGTGCTTTTTCCTCCTTCATTTTCGTTTTTACAGCTTTTGCCGTAATCTGTATAAAATTACCAAACTGGTGACGAATATAATCTCGTATATCGGTACGCTCAGCAATCCATTCGGCTATAATTAAACGCGCGCCAACTAAAGCTTCCGAAGCATTTTTAACTTCAGCATTGATATAATTACGAGCAATAGGTTCTAGTTGACTAGAATTTTGAGCCATGATAATTTTAGCCAATGGCTCTAAACCTTGCTCTCTGGCTTTGTCTGCTTTGGTTTTCCGCTTTTTCTTATAAGGTAGGTATAGATCTTCTAGTTCGGTAAGCGATAAGCTTTCTTCTAGTTTAGATTTTAAGGCTGAAGTTAATGCACCTTGTTCTTCTATGCTATTTAAAATTGAAATCTTCCGCTTTTCTAAATCTTCATAAAAAGTTTTTGCTTTTAAGATGTTTTCAATTTGTATTTCATCTAAATTACCAGTCATTTCTTTACGATACCTCGCGATAAAAGGAATCGTACAATCTTCTTCTAGTAATTGCAACGTATGCTGAATAGAAGTATGTGGTAAATTTAATTGATTTTTCAGATAAGATAAAACTTGCATTCGTGTGTATTTATAGTCGCTTGTAAAAATACAATTTTAAGCATTTTACTTGATAAACGATGTGTTTAATCTATCGTGATACTTGACTATTTTTAATACTTAATGCGGAATACCATAGATTAGCATCACCCTAAACTTGATTTAGGTGCTCATCGTGTAAATTTTATCTTTCATTGGGTTATAAGATTCCAGATCAAATTTGGAATGACCAAAATACCAATGACCGAAAATTACGGTATTAGTCATAAAATTAATTCAATAAAATGCTTTAGTAAAGAAGACTAGCACTATTCAATTATTTTAGAATTTAATTCTTGTTTTTCAGCTATCTTTGCGGCATTATGAGTCAACTGATACAAATTACTATACTCCCAGAGCAGCAAGAAGATAAAGACTTCATTCTTAAAAGAGGACTGGAAAAAGCAATGCTGAAGCCCAACGATATTTCTGATTGGCGCATTAGAAAACGATCGATAGATGCACGCCAAAAGAAAATTAAGCTCAACTTGCAATTAGAGTTTTGGGACAAGGGAGAAACTAGAAGTAAGATTCCTCCTTTTATACCGCAACATGTTCACGAGGCTAAAGAAATTGGAATTATTGGTGCAGGGCCAGCAGGTTTATATGCTGCACTTAGAGCTATTGAAGCTGGCTTAAAACCTATCGTCTTTGAACGTGGTAAAGATGTACGCTCTCGACGTAGAGACTTAGCGAAAATAAATAAAGAACAAATCGTTAATCCAGAATCTAATTATTGTTTTGGCGAAGGTGGCGCGGGCACGTATTCTGACGGAAAATTGTACACCCGATCTAAAAAACGAGGCAATGTATTAAAAGCGATGGAATGGTTCGTACACTTTGGCGCAGACCCAGATATTTTAGTAGATGCACACCCGCATATTGGCACTAATAAGCTTCCGAAGATTATTACTGCCATGCGAGAGGCGATTATAGAGTTTGGAGGAGAAGTTCATTTTGAAAGTAAACTTACCGATATTTGTGTTGAACATAATGAAATTAAAGGCATTCAAATTAACGAAGCCCAATGGTTTAATTTTTCTGAAGTAGTACTCGCTACAGGACATTCGGCAAGGGATATTTTTTACTTATTACACGAAAAAGAAATAAAAATTGAAGCGAAACCTTTTGCCTTAGGCGTTCGGGCAGAACATCCTCAACAGCTAATTAACCAAATACAATATCACGGAGACGATGAAAACCCATTCTTACCCCCAGCTTCTTACAGTTTAGTAGAACAAGTAGATGGATTGGGCGTGTATTCATTTTGTATGTGTCCTGGCGGGATTATAGCTCCGTGTGCTACCCATCATGAAGAAGTGGTAACCAATGGTTGGAGCCCGAGTAAACGTAACAATCCGTACGCAAACTCTGGTATTGTGGTGAGCGTTGCGCCAGAAGATTTACCCAATTTTAAAGAAAACGATCCTTTTGTTTGTTTAGATTTTCAACAAGAAGTCGAAAAAAGTTGTTGGGAAGCAGCCGGTAAAACTCAGCAAATTCCCGCACAACGAATGATTGATTTTGTGGAAGGAAGAGTCTCTACAGATTTTCCTAAAACATCTTATCAGCCTGGCATCGTTGCTAAAGATTTAAATGAAATTTTACCGCCGCTTATTGCTAAACGCTTAAAAAAAGCATTTAAAGCATTCGGTAGAAAAATGAAAGGCTATTATACCAACGAAGCTGTTTTACATGCTCCTGAAAGCAGAACTTCTTCTCCTATTTTAATTCCTAGAGATCCAACTACGCTAGAACATGTGCAAGTAAAAGGTTTTTATCCGTGCGGAGAAGGTGCCGGTTATGCGGGCGGTATTATTTCAGCGGCTATTGATGGAATTAATTGTGTCGATAAGATTTTTGAGAATATTCAGCAATAATATTGAAGTAAAAAACAAAAATACTTATTCAATATAGTTATTTTTTACATACAGTACAGTTGTGTTTTTATTATTAAATTGTGAATTTAATAACTCAACGCAACAAATCTAAATGTATAGATTTGTTATATAACATAAAAGATATTGAAAATTAGTGTTTTATTGATTGACACATGGATAACAAAATGCTATTTCGCTGATTAATAGTAAAAATTACTTAAAAAATTTTATAGAAACTTTATCTATCTCATATAATATAAATAATATTTATTTAATATTTTTTTTATTAAATTCGCAATCATATAATTAAATTTATCTAAATAAACGAAAGGTAATAATAGTAATCTTATATTTTTAACTACAAAAACCTTCATTTAAATTCAATTCTTAAAAAATTTGATGGTAAAGAAGTGAATGAGTTTGGTTAATAGCAGTTAGTTAAATAACACTCATCTTAAAAAATTAAAATAACACAAAAACAGGTATTTATACGCGTTTGTACGAATAAGTATCTTAATAGATTTAACGATTTTTTTAACTAATTAAAACATTAATTTATGGATGAATATTTAGGAGCAATTAAATATTTTGCCTTCAATTTTGCACCTGAAGGGTGGAAACTTTGTGATGGTGAACTATTAAGTATATCAAGGTACACAGCACTCTATGCTTTATTAGGTACTACATATGGCGGAGACGGACAGAATACTTTCGGTCTTCCCGATTTAAGAGGGAGAACCATTGTACATCCGGGTTATGGGCCTGGTTTAGAACCGATAACATGGGGTGAAAAAGATGGAGTGCAAAAGGTTACGTTAACAAATGTTACAATGCCGTATCATGCCCATCTTATTGTTTCAGGAAATGGAGATCAAATGGTTTCTGTAGAAACGGAAACCAAGATTCATGTAGGTACAGGTTCTGTAATAAATGAAACTGATTATGGGTCATATCCTTTTGCGGCAGGAGGTTTTACACCAAACATTTATGCAGAAGCTGCACCGAGTACAGATAGAGTTGGAAGTATTTATTCACAGTCTATTGCAAATGGTACAACCAGAGAAGTAGGAGGGAATATACCGGTAGATATAAAACAGCCTTTTTTAGGTGTATATATGTGTATGTGCGTAGAAGGCATATTTCCACCCAGAAACTAAAAAATAAATTATTATTCAATTTATAGATTAAAAAAATAATTATTTAAACATTTATCTTAAAGTAGTTAATAATTTTTAATGATTAACGAAAACTTAACTACTTTAGCTTAGCTTTTTAATAAGTAATTTCAACTAAAAAATAAAATCATGTTAGAAGACTATATAGGTACTATACAAGCATTCGGCTTTAACTTCCCTCCAAGAGGATGGGCATTTTGCGACGGTCAATTATTAGCAATATCATCAAATACAGCACTTTTTTCACTTATAGGAACTACCTTCGGTGGTGACGGAAGAACCTCTTTCGGACTTCCTGACTTAAGAGGTCGTTCAATGGTACACGTAGGTAACGGTCCGGGACTTAATGTTGTAAATTGGGGAGAAAAAGGCGGAAGAGATTCGGTAACACTAACATCTGCAAACTTACCTGCACACAACCACGCTATAATAAACGGTACAGGGCCGGGAATGGTAAGTGTGCATACGGCTACAGTTGTAAATGTAGGTACAGGTTCTACACTAAACGAACCCGACAATGGTTCATATCCTTTTGCAGCAGGAGGATCAGCCCCTAATATGTATGTAGAGGACAACCCTGATACAGACTATGTTGGAGGTGTAGTGTCAGAAAGTATAATTTCAGGATCAACAGCTTCAGCAGGAGCTAGTTATCCTGTAGATATACGTAATCCTTTTTTAGGGGTTTATGTGAGTATATGTATGTATGGAGTGTTTCCGTCAAGAGGTTAATTAATAAATAAGCAATTTGGTAGGGAAAGGGAAAATGTATGTTTCCCCGTCCTTGTATAAATAAAAAACTGATTTGTTATATATGATATCCAAAACTAAAATAGGTGTTTTATATCCCCAGTCAGCTCAATATAAAACTATTTCTCAGGATTTTATAAAAGGAATTAAATGTAATGACCTTTCTGTAGAATACCACATGGAAAGTATAGGTATAGGCTCTGACGAGAAAATTATTATTGAAAGAATACAAAAGTTGCAATACCAGCACGACGTAAATATAATTATAGGCTTTTTTGGTCATCACAAAATAGAAGATGTTTACCAGTATGTGGCTGATAACGAACTTATACTTATAGCATCTGGCTTAGGCGCAACACTACCATATTCGCAAGCTAAGTATAAGGGAGTTTATATCAACTCATATGCGTTAAATGAATCCTGTTATTTATTAGGTAAATATTTAATAGAAAAAGGATATAGTAATATTGTTAGCTCAACATCCTATTACGATGCCGGCTACGGTTTACTTTCTTCTATAGAAACATCATTACTCGAGAATGATTTAACCTTTTCAGGACACTACATAACCCCATTTATGCCTCGTGAAAACGAAGCAGCCTTTATGGAACAGAGTATAGATAATTACGGCACCGATGCCGTTTTTGCGTTTCATAGCGGGTTGTATGCCAAAGAGCATGCAGCCTTTATTGCACAAACAGAATTACTGCACAAATTCGATTATTATATTATACCTTTTACACTAAACGAAGACATTTTTAAAGGAGAAGACAAAAATATTTATGTTGTAAGTTCTTGGTTGGAACAAGGTACAGAAGAAAAGAACAGCACCTTTGCTGAACAATATAATAAGGAGAATAATAAGTATCCTACAGTATTCACCCTACTGGGGTACGAAAGTGGATTAATTATAAAAGAAGTGCTGCAAAATGAAAAAACAACATCTTATGAAGATGTTGTAAACGAGATTAATAACGTAGAAATATCAGGACCAAGAGGTGTACTGAAATTTGACGAATCGTGTAACCGAACAATTTTTAACCATTATATATATAAACTAGTTGCCTATGATGAAAACAATTTGTCTTTTAAAAAAGTGGAAACCCTTAACAACACCGGGCACTTTATAAAAAAGATTTTATCTACGCCTACTCCCGATAAAATGGGAGGATGGCACAATGCTTATTTATGTCATTAATTTAAATTCAACTTTATGAAACAAAAACTATCTTATTTGTTGTTCTTATTAATAGGTTTGTTTTGGCAAACAAATATAGGGGCACAAACCATGCAGGCTGGAGATATTGCCTTCATAGGCTTAAATATTGACGGTAACGACACTTTCAGTTTCATAGCCCTTACAGATCTCCCGGCGGGGGAGACATTATTTTTTTCAGATGAGGGCTGGGGAAGTGATGATACCTGGGCTGTTGCCGGAGAAGGTCATATATCTTGGACTATACCGGCAGGAGTAACTACCGGTACTATCGTAACGATAGAAAGACTGGGAGTCAACAGCTACTCTGCTAGTTCTGGTGGTACAATAGCAGAAAGCGATACCACCTTTGCTCTCTCTATTGCCGGAGACCAGGTACTGGCGTATCAGTCCGCCGGAAATACAGTACGAGCTGCAAGCCCCACCTTTATTGCGGCTATCCATATGGATTATAACAGTACTAATTATGATACTCAAACACACTGGAGTCAGAGTGTAAGTGGTGGAACATCAGAAAGTACGGTCCCTACAGGACTTACAAATGGCGTTAATGCAGTATCTGTAATTAATAGCTTACCCGAGTATGATAATACAAAATATAATGGTACATTAACAGGTACCGCTGAAGAGGTAAGGACTGCTATAAATAACTCTTCTAACTGGGTGTTTGATAATGATACACCCTATAATATTAGTGCATCAGGTTATCCAACACCAAATATTACTGCCGGATGTACAATGACGGCTACTATAACTTCACAAACTAATATTGCATGTAATGGAGGTGCTACAGGCTCATTAACCGTAACGACGAGTGGCGGGACAGCTAACTATACTTATATATGGACAAGAAATGGTTCAAATTTTGCTGGAACTTTAGGTACAAGTTCTACCACCAATACACTGTCTGGAATTAATGCAGCAACGTACGAAGTAACTGTAACAGACGATAACGGATGTACAGATACAGCAAGTACAGTTATAACAGAACCTGCGTCGGGAATAACTCTTACACAAAACTCACAAACCAATATTGCCTGTAATGGCGGGAATACGGGTGCAGCAAGTGTAAACCCGGCTACCGGCGGTGCCGGCGGTTATACTTATAACTGGACTCCGGGCAATCCGGCTGGTGACGGTACAACTTCTGTAACAGGTCTTTCTGCGGGTACATGGACATGTACTGCAACAGATTCTAACGGATGTTCGAAATCAGTAAGTTTTACTATTACTGAGCCTACAGCACTTTCAGCCAATGGAGTAGCAACGAACGTAAGCTGTAATGGTGGTACCAATGGAACAATTGATTTAACTGTAACCGGAGGTACAGGACCATATACATACTTATGGAGTAACAGCTTTACAACAGAAGACTTATCAGGTCTTGAGGCAGGTACTTATAGTGTAACTGTAACCGATGCCAATGACTGTACAACTACTGAGACAGTAGATGTAGAAGAGCCTGCAATACTTTCAGCAAGTGCAGTTGCAACCAATGTAAGCTGTAATGGTGGTAGCAACGGAGCTGTTGATTTAACAGTAACAGGTGGTAACCCACCATATACGTATGCTTGGAATAATACTGCTATAACTGAAGATTTATCAGGTCTTACAGCAGCAACCTATAGCGTAACAGTAACCGATAGTAAAGGATGTACAGCTACAGAAACAGTAGATGTATTTGAACCAATTATACTTTCAGCAAGTGCAGTTGCAACCAATGTAAGCTGTAATGGTGGTAGCAACGGAGCTGTTGATTTAACAGTAATAGGTGGTAACCCACCATATACGTATGCTTGGAATAATACCGCTACAACTGAGGACTTATCAGGTTTAACAGCAGCAACATACAGTGTAACAGTAACTGATAGCAAAGGATGTACAGCTACAGAAAGTGTAACTGTAAATGGACCATCTCCTATAACAGCAAATGGTGTAGCAACCAATGTAAGCTGTAATGGCGGTAGCAACGGTACGATTGATTTAACAGTATCCGGAGGTACACCACCCTATACTTTTGTATGGAGTAATACAGCAACAACCGAAGACTTAACAGGTCTTGCAGCAGGTACCTATGAAGTAACTGTAACAGACGATAACGGATGTACAGCTACAGAATCAGTAGAAGTAACTGAGCCAGCAGTATTAAGTGCCAGTGCAGTTGCAACCAATATAAGCTGTAATGGTGGTAACAACGGAGCTGTTGATTTAACAGTAACCGGAGGTACAGCACCATATACTTATGCATGGAATAACACTGCTACAACTGAAGACATAACAGGTCTTACAGCAGCAACCTATAGCGTAACAGTAACCGATAGTAAAGGATGTACAGCTACGTCTTCTATAACGATAACTGAACCCGCTATACTTACAGCTTCAGCTATAGCTACCGATGTTTCTTGTAGTGGTACAAGTGATGGTGAAATTGATTTAACCGTCACCGGAGGTACAGCGCCATACACCTTTGATTGGAGTAACACTGCTACAACGGAAGATTTGATGGGAATACCAACAGGAACCTATACGGTAACGATAACTGACGCTAATAATTGTACTGCCACTGCTTCAGCAACCCTCATAAATGGAGATAATATTGCTCCAGTTGCCGATGTAACTAACCTACCTAATATCACCATGGAATGTGAAGTTCTAGCTTCTGATGTTAATATACCTACTGCGACCGATAACTGTGGTGGAACAGTAACCGTAACTAACGATGCGAGTTTCCCTATTTCAACACAGGGGACTACCGTAATCACTTGGACCTATGAAGATGAAAACGGAAATACTTCAACACAAACACAGAATGTAATCATTGATGATGTATCCGCGCCGGTTACCGATCAAGCTACTTTAACTGATGTAACCATGGAATGTGAAGTTCTAGCTTCTGATCTTACTATACCTACTGCTACCGATAATTGTGGTGGAACAGTAACCGTAACTAACGATGCGAGTTTCCCTATTTCAACACAGGGGACTACTGTAATCACTTGGACCTATGAAGATGAAAACGGAAATACTTCA
>NZ_JAHWDF010000016.1 GCF_019311235.1 Mesonia aestuariivivens
ACTAAATGGAAAAGAAGCTGGGGAGGTATATGAAAAAATGGAGAAGAGACTTACCAATTTCAGTCCATCTTGGGTTAAGACCTTGACTTTCGATAACGGAAAGGAGTTTGCACGGCATCAAAAAATAAGGGAGCTACTCAGCGCAAAAACATATTTTACCAGACCTTATACATCACAGGATAAGGGAACCGTAGAGAACAGAATAGGTGTAATACGGAGATTTTTCCCAAAGAAAACAGACCTGAGAAAAGTCTCAGAAAAAAGAATAAAAGAAGTTGAAAGATTACTAAATTACAGACCAATTAGAAAATTTAATTATCAAAACCCAATTGAAGTCCTAAAAAACAAATGTTTTGCACTTATGGGTTGAACTCAGCATATTAAAAAACTTACTATTTAAATTTTACAGGAAAACCCGAAGAAGCAATTCAACTTTTAACTCAATCTAAACCATCGTTTTTACCTCGACTGTTTTTAATAACTTGTTATATTCAACAAGCAGAAATAAAAAAAGCTTATAAAGTTTTATTACAATTAAATCATACTGATTATTGGTATACGAAAAATTATGATGAAATATGGTGCATCAAAAAAGATCTCATTGAAATTATCTTATTAATCGAGCTGAATGAATTTGATGTTTTTAATTCTAGAATCATTTCATTTCAAAAAAAAATTACTTAGTAGCGGCAGCAATAGAGTTTATCTATTCTCTAAAATAATTACTAAATATTACCTTCACGACAATAATCAAGATATTAATATAAGTCTTTTAGAAAATTCTAACCAAGAAAGGGAAGACATCTTCTTCATCTGCTTTTACGCTTAGCTAAAAGCAAAAGTAGAGAAAAAAAATTTGTATAAATTAACGTTAGAATTAATAACTAACAAATTATAATTTAATCGAAATGTTTAAAGTTATTGCTGTTATCATAAAATATACTATTTTTAACAAATAATCATAATATTAAAGCCCTATGAAAAAAATCATTACATTTTTTGCTATAACCATTGGTCTTCTAGTTTCAAGCGCAAATCTTTCAGCTCAAAATTCTAAAATGAGCACTGAAGAAATTAGAAAAGAAGCTCAACAAAAAGTAGTTCAACTTGATAAGCAATTGAATCTTTCTCAAGAACAGGAAAAACTCGTATCTAGACAATATTACAGCAGAATTTTAAATTATGATGAGCATCTTAATGGTCAAGAAAAAGATGAGAAGTATCGATTAAATAAAGAAAAATTTGATACCTCTTTCATGATGCAAATGAAAAAAATACTTGATGATAAACAATTTGCTAAATTTAAAAAATTAGAAGAAAAAAAATAGTAAAAACATACTATACTTATTTAAAAGCCGACTTATACTAGTTGGCTTTTTTTATGTTCTTCAATTAAACTATTATAAATAATAGTAGTCAAATATTTACAAAACAATAATTCATGACTTTTAAATTTAGTTCAAAAATCTACATTCCAATTTTTTTCTTGGTTTTTAGTAGCTGCGCCATTTTTCAACCAAAAAAAAATAAGGCATCAACACCAAAACAAGAGAAAAGCACTTCAGATATAAAAGCTTATCACAAGGTAATTACAGATAAAGCTAAAACTGATAAAGGCTTGTTCAATGTTCATTACTTAGATAAAAAATATTTTTACGAAATACCTGATAGTATTTTAAATAGAGAAATGCTTATGGTTACACGTATAGCAAAAACCGCTACAGGAATTGGTTTTGGTGGCGGCAAGCAAAATTCTCAGGTTTTACGTTGGCAGAAAAAGGGAGAAAATATTTTATTGAGAGTCGTTTCTCATGAAATTGTAGCTTCAGATTCCTTACCTATTCATCAAGCGGTTGTCAATTCTAATTTTGAGCCAATTTTGTATTCATTTCCTATCAAAGCTTTTCACAAAGATTCTGTAAATCAAGCTAGCGTAATTGATGTAACTACCTTTTTTGAAAAAGACGTACGAGCTCTAGGTTTAAGACAAGCACAACGAAAAAAATATAAAATTTCTAAAGTTGATAATAATCGTTCTTATGTAGACACGATTAAAAGTTTCCCTGAAAACATAGAAGTTAGGCATGTAAAAACCTATAATGCTGGCAATCCTCCTTCTAATGAAACCACAGGGTCTATCTCTTTAGAATTTAGCAACTCAATGATTTTACTTCCTAAAGAGCCCATGAAAAGAAGGTATTTTGACGAACGTGTGGGATGGTTTGCTAGAAGTCAAACCGATTATGGCTTAGATGCACAAAAAAGTAAAAAGGTTAAATACTTAGACCGCTGGCGATTAGAAGTAAAAGAAAAAGATAAAAAGAAATTTGAAAACGGAGAGTTAGTTGAACCAAAAAAACAAATTGTTTATTACATAGATCCGGCTACCCCTAAAAAATGGAGAGAGTATATCAAACAAGGAATTGAAGATTGGCAAGTAGCTTTTGAGGCGGCAGGATTTAAAAATGCCATAATTGCCAAAGATGCTCCTAGCAAACAAGAAAACCCAGACTGGAGTCCAGAAGATGTAAGGTATTCTGTTGTTCGTTATTTAGCTTCTCCTATACCAAATGCTAACGGTCCTCACGTTAGTGATCCTAGATCTGGAGAGATTTTAGAATCAGACATTAACTGGTATCACAACGTAATGACTTTATTAAGAAACTGGTATTTTGTACAAACCGCAGCTATTAATGAAGATGCACGTAACGTAAAATTTAAAGACGAAATTATGGGAAGATTAATACGCTTTGTATCCTCTCATGAAGTTGGTCACACCCTTGGCTTGCCTCACAATATGGGAAGCAGTGTAGCGTATGCTGTTGAAGATTTAAGAAGTCCAGAATTCACTAAAAAATATAGTACAGCTCCATCTATTATGGATTATGCGCGTTTTAATTACATCGCTCAACCTGGTGATGGTGATGTTGCATTAATGCCAAATATTGGTCCATATGACAAATATGCGATCGAATGGGGTTACCGACCTATTACCAACAAAACAGCTAAGGAAGAGAAGCCTATTTTAGATGAATGGATTTTAGAACACGCTGGCGATCCTCTTTACCGTTTTGGGAAACAGCAAAGAGGTGTAATCGATCCTACTTCTCAAACCGAAGATTTAGGTGACGATTCCATGAAAGCTAGTGCTTACGGAATTAAAAATTTAAAAAGGATTGTTCCTAAATTAATTGAATGGACTGCAGAAGATGGTAAAAATTATCAAGATTTAGACGATCTATACCTACAGGTATTAGCACAATACAATCGCTATATGGGTCACGTTACCGCTAATATTGGGGGCGTTGTAGAAACTTATAAAACTTACGATCAACAAGGTGCAGTTTATGAGCATGTAGAGAAAGAAAAACAAGAACGCGCGATGGAGTTTTTACAAGAACAACTTTTTGACACTCCAGAATGGTTATTAGATCAAGAAATTTTTGGCAGAATAGAGTTTGACGGAAGCATAGAACGCTTAAGTGATTACCAAACCAGAACATTAAAAAATCTTTTAGATTATGGCAGAATGGCTCGTTTAATTGAAAACGAAGAGCTTAATGGCAAACAAGCTTATGGTCTTTATACCATGATGAACGATCTAAGAAAAGGAATTTTTAGCGAGCTTAATCGAAATAAAAACATTAGCTTATACCGAAGAAACTTGCAACGTACTTATCTAGGTCGTTTAGCTTACCTAATGACAAATGAACAAGAAAAAATTCCCGCTCGTTATAGAAGTTGGGTAACTAGAAGTAATATTGATGTGAACCGAAGCGATATTAAAGCGGTAGTAAGAGCAGAACTAAAAACCTTACTTCGTAATTTAAAATCTTCTCAATACAAATTTTCAGATAACATGAGTAAAATTCACGTACAAGATTTAATAGAACGTGTAGATTTAATTTTAGATCCGAAAAAATAAAAGGTTCAATTGCTAAAAAGCCGACTCAAGAGTCGGCTTTTTTATATTTTCTTGGTAATAAAAAGCAGGAGTCAATGATAAAATTAATAAGGGCTGAATTAAAAACCTAAGAACATAAAATAATAAAAATGTAATTCTGGTTGCATCATGGTGAGCAAATACAAAATATTGGAGCTAAAACCAATAATAAAACACCATAAATAAGAAGAGAAAATTTAAATACGTTTTTAGAAAACAGTAATGTTAAAATACCAAGTGAAATAAATGTATTCAACAAATAACGAAAAATAGTAGTACCAAAAATTTTCCATAATTCAAAATCGGGGGCGGCAAGTTGATGATAATTCCCATGAAAAAAATTTAACAAAGGATCATAAAATATTTCCGATTCATAAAATCGAATTAAAGCTAAAAGTAAAAAACCAATAAATACTAATAGGTATTTAAAAAAATTATTCATCTACTTTCTTTTTATAACCAGCGGCTATTTTCACCCATAATAGCCATAAGGTAAAAACACTTCCGTAAATTATTGCTGGAAAAGCTATGTCATGCAGAAAATCTTGACTTTCTGGATATTTATAAATCCCTATTGCTAGTAAAGTAATACGAAGTACATTAAGTGCATATATTAAAACACTACCTGCGAGTAAATACAAAAAGGTTGCTTTAAATTTTGTATGAAACGCTATAATAAAACTTACAAATAAAATTAATATACTTATCGAGTTACACCCTTCTACAATTCGTACTATATAATTATTATTTATATAAAATTTCATCGAAGGGTTGTTGGGATGTTTAGAAATATAAGAATCATACCCAAAAACTTTAACAACATTAGAAGACTGTTCTGCTACTAAGTTAGTAAAATAATCAGGATAATATTCTGCAGAGCTTCCGTAGAATAAATACAACTTATAACAACCGGCTAGCAACAAATAGCAACCTAAAAAGAGTATCAAAAATTTAATGACCGCTTTATTTTTTAATAAAATATCTTTCAAAATTCAAGGTTTTACTGCAACAAAGTTATACAAATAAGTATATTGATTTCTAAAATATTAAATACTTTTGCCTAAAAAATATAGCAATGAATTTAGAAGAATTAAAACCAGTAGTCTCCAAAATTTTAGAAAAAGAGAAACTTAATGTTGAAGAAAAATTAGAAGAAATTTGTAACCTTTTGCGAGATAACATTTCTTACTACAATTGGGTAGGTTTTTATTTTAAAAATGGAGATAAAAACGAATTAAAACTGAGCTCTTATGCTGGTGAACCAACCGATCACACCATCATCCCATTTGGAAAAGGTATTTGCGGACAAGTAGCCGAATCTAATAGCAATTTTGTGGTACCAGATGTAAAAGCACAAGACAATTATATTGCTTGTAGCATTACCGTTAAAGCAGAGATTGTAGTACCACTATTTGTAAATGGAGAAAACATTGGACAAATTGATATTGACTCCAATACCATTGATCCTTTTACAGAAAAAGATGAAGAATTCTTAGAATTTGTAAATGCTGAAGTCGCTAAAGTTTTAGAAAAATAATTTGGGCGTTCCCTGCCGGGACGGGCTCTCGGCAGTCGCTTTTCTCGATTTCTGCAAATGCAGAAATCGCTAAAGAGCTCCAACAAAGCCTCGATCCCTAACGCGTTTTATAGTTTTGAGTAGTTGAGTTTATTAGTAAATACCTGTTACAGCTCACTAAAAAACTACCAACTGAATTACTATTCCACATAAAACAGATCAGCGGCAATACCATCACTTAAAAATTTACCCTTTCTTGTAATCAGTATTTTATTGTTTTCTTGTTTTAAAAGTCCTTTTTTAAAAAATAATTGGGCTTCTTTTTCAAAATAAGAAGCTAAGTTTTCTCCGAAAAGATTTTTAATCTCGGAAAGATTTACTCCAAATTGAGTTCTCAAGCGCGTCATTACATATTCATTATAACGATCTACTACGCTTAATTTTTCTACTTCAGAAGGTATAATTCCCGCCTGAATAGATTTCATGTATTTGGTGTTGTTATTTATATTCCAACTACGATGTTCCCCATCAAAACTGTGTGCCGAAGGACCAACGCCTAAATAAGGTTTCCCTAGCCAGTAAGCTGTATTGTTTTCAGAAAAATAATCAGGTTTTCCAAAATTAGAAAACTCATAATTTATATAACCAGCTTCTTCTAAAGTGGTTAATAAAATTTCAAAATGCGCTTTAGATTTTTCTTCATCTACCGGAGCTACTTTTCCGGTTTCTATCATTTTCTTTAAAGCTGTTTTAGGCTCAACTGTTAAGGCATAACTTGAAATGTGCGGAATTTGTAAAGCCAAGGTTTGTGCTAAATTTTCTTGCCAACGCTCATCACTCATTTCTGGAATGCCGTAAATCAAATCAATAGATATATTATTAAAATATTGCCTTGCTAATTGTATAGAATGTAAAGCTTCACTGGCATTATGCGCACGATTCATTAGCTTTAAATCTTCTTCAAAAAAAGATTGCACTCCAATACTGAGCCTATTAATCTTAGAATTTGCTAACGTTTGTAATACTTCTTCGGTTAAATCATCGGGATTAGCTTCTAGCGTGATTTCTAGTTTTTCGCTAACCGGGTAGTATTTAAAAACTGCTGTTAGAATTTGGTTCAATTCTTCAGCATTCAACAAACTTGGCGTTCCTCCTCCAAAATAAATTGTTGCTACTTCTCCTTTATTTTCTGCCTTTCTCATCTGCAATTCTGTGATTATTGCTTTCACCAAATCTCCTTTCTTTTTTAGAGAAGTAGAAAAATGAAAATCACAGTAGTGACACGCCTGCTTGCAAAACGGAATATGTATATAAATACCTGACATTATTGCTTTTCTAATTGATTTTTGGCTTCAATCCACTTCGACATATATTTGGTGCTTTGTAAGGTGTGGTGCATTAACATGGCTCCGAAGAAATTTTGATCACGATGCTTTTGAAGGTGATCTTGGATCTTAGTTAATACTTCAAAAAACTGTTCGTCAAATCGATTTTCTTGAAAACGCTCGTTAATAATATTAAATCCGTTTTGTTGTACTTTTTGCCAACGTTTTGGTTTTTCATAAATTTTAATCGCTTCTTCTGCAATCGCTTTATCTTCATTTGCAATTTCTCCAGGCCACGGATATTTTCCGCAAATACCTTCAGCTCCAATAGTGGTTGTTATACTTGGCGTACCGGCCAACATCGCATCGATAAATTTACCTTTTATACCAGCCCCAAAACGTAACGGAGCTAAAAGAACTCGTGCCTTTTTTAAAACTTCTTGTGCATCTTCTGCTCTTCCTTTTACGATAAATCCTTGGCGTTTGTTTTGTAATTGTTCTACCTTTTGAGAGGCATAAGCACCGTAGATGAATAAACGTGCTTTGGGTAATTCTTTGCGGATAAGTGGCCAAATTTTTTCTTTTAAATACAAGACCGAATCCCAATTGGGTTGGTGTAAAAAATTACCGATAAACACAAAGTCTTTTCGCTTTTCGTAACTAGGTAACTTCTTTATTTTCTCTTCTGAAATTGAAGGTGCCAATAACGGAATGTAATGTAAAATTGAAGGATTTATTTTAAAATTTCTAGCCAGTAAATCGACCTCAGCTTCAGAAATAATAAGCGACAAATCGCAGCGTAAAATACTAGCAATTTCTCGTTTCGCTTCGTCTGAATTTAAATCTTCTCGCAATAAAGTTCTCCCTTTTTTTAAGGCTTCGTAACGCGCTTTTCTGAAAAAATGAAGATCTTCTGTATCTAAAATTCGTACTGCATTAGGACAATTCTCTGCGACGCGCCAACCAAATTGCTCTTCCATCATAAAACGATCAAACATCACTACTTGCGGAGCTAATTCTTTTACATACTCATCAAAATCTGAAGAATTAGTAGTAATCTTTTTCTGAGTAATTTCTAATTCTTCAAAATTAATGGCATACATACTTTCTTTGGCTGGGCTTGCGTAAATTACTTCATACTCGCGTGCTAAGAATAATTTAATGAGCTGCATCATTCTGCTTCCAGCGGCAGATGATGCAGGCTCAGGCCAAACGTAACCAATGATAAGTAATCGCTTCATTTTATGTTTTTTTTCACAGTATTAAAAAAGAAATGCTAAAGTATTCTTCGTAATTTTACCGCAAATCTACGTTTATTCATGGCAGAAAACACACATCAGATTAATCCAGATCAATGGGTCGATGAATATTCTGACTACCTGTTTAATTATGCCATTGTAAGAGTGAACGATAGAGAGATTGCCAAAGATCTAATTTCTGAAACTTTTTTAGCAGGATTACGTTCAAAAAAATATTTTAAAGGGGAAGCTACAGAACGTACTTGGCTTATTTCTATTTTAAAACGTAAGATTATTGATCACTATCGAAAGATAAATTCTAAAAAAGGACAGGCTGAAGTAAAAATTAATTACACCGAAGAGGATCAAGAAGGAGAATGGCTGGAAGAAAAAGTAGCCGATAATTTTGAACAATCTGCAGAAGATAATTTAGTGAATAACGAATTGGGGGCTGCTATCTATGATTGTTTAGATAAAATTAACCCCAAACATGCTCAGATTTTTAAAATGAAAACCATCGATAACTTTGATACCGAAGTTATTTGTAATGAATTTGGCATCACTCCGTCTAACCTATGGGTAATTATTCACCGTGCTAGAACTGCTTTGGCAGAATGCATGGAAGAAAAATGGTTAAAATAATTTATGAGTTCAGATAAAACCGACAAGCAGTACTGTAAATGTTCTGAAGCAAATTGTTATTGCGATAAAGCACAATACAATGAAGTCAAAGATTGGGAAAGAGAACAATTAATTTCTCACTTAGACAAATGTCCTAAGTGTAAAGATTATTCTGAACGCAACAAGAAACTTACCGAGCTTTTCAACAAAGCTCAATTAACCACTCTCCAAGAAGAAGAACGCAAAGAATTAAAAAGGTTATTACAACAAAATTTAGATAAGTAATACCGAATCACTCCACCATAAAAAGCCCAACCAAAATATAGGGATAGACTCTACCCAAAAAGAAGCATAATATTTTGATTGCTCTTTTGAAGAAAAATAAATCATAATGCTAGTCACTAAGCTAATAAGTAGTGCCGATATTAAATTACTCCATTTAGTGCTAATTAAAAATTCAAATAGAAAAAAGCAGACCAGTAATAAATAGCCTAAGTGTTTAGTCTTTAAAACACCTATTAACTGCGGAATTGTTTTTAGCTCATTATTATCATAAGTAAGATCTCTAATTTCAAAAGGCAGCATTAAGGCCAGTATCAACACAAAAATTTGTAAAAATCTCCATAAAGTCGTTATGGATAAAATCAATTCAAATTTCTCTAGAGGTAACATAATAGCCGTTACTGCCCATACAAAAGCTATAATAAAAATCTTTAGTGTTTTTAAACTTCTTAAATTTTTTCCTTGAGGCAAAAAAGGAATGGCATACAATAAAGTAAATAAGCCCAAACCACCAGAAATAATCAAAACATTTAACGGCACATGAAAAGCTAGCCAAACTAATAGTATAAAATTTAGAAAAGAAAATGATTGTATTGCTTGAAGGTTTTTAGTAAGTGTACGGTGATGCAATCCTGCCAGACCTGCATATTTCACAAAATTATATCCCGTAATTGTACTCAAAAAAACAAAAGCTAGCAGTTCTAAAGAAACAGTAATATCAAACACATAAGTAGTAGTTAATACTAATGCACAAACTGCTAGTGAGACGTGAATACTACTATCGATATAAAATTTAAAAATTGCTTTTAACCAAGACATGAGGCAAATATAATCTATCATGAGGTAGACCTATTCATTTCTAAAGTAAAAATTAGACTTTTAGTATTAATAACATTTCTAATAATCATACTAAATTGTCTCGTTTCAAAAACAAAAAAACGATTTTAGAAATGTTCTATTAAGAAATTGTCAACAATTCATAGATTTAAAGTGAATAACTTCAATTAAAAATCAGTTTTAAAATTGTATTTTTGCACACCACAATCACAACAATTTTTAAAGCTAATGAATACAGATTCTTTTGCGTTAAGACACATTGGTCCAAGGCCTGAACATCTTTCAGAAATGCTAAAAACCATCGGAGTAGATTCTCTAGACCAGTTAATTTATGAAACTTTACCAGATGGTATTAAATTAGAAAAAGAATTAAACTTACCTGAAGCCCTAAGTGAACAAGAATATTTAGAGCATATCACGAAGTTATCTCAAAAAAATAAAATTTTTAAAACCTATATTGGCTTGGGCTATCACCAAGCAATTATACCTGCGGTAATTCAAAGAAATGTTTTTGAGAATCCAGGTTGGTATACCGCTTACACCCCTTACCAAGCAGAAATTGCGCAAGGGAGGTTAGAAGCTTTGGTAAATTTTCAAACCATGATTGTAGATCTTACCGGTCTAGAATTAGCAAATGCTTCTTTATTAGATGAAGCTACCGCTGCTGCAGAAGCGATGACATTGCTTTTTGCCGTTAGAGAACGTGCTCAAAAGAAAGACAATGTCGTGAAGTTTTTTGTTTCTGAAGAAGTATTACCGCAAACACTTGCTTTATTAGAAACCAGAGCAGAACCTCTAGCTATTGAATTGGTTATAGGAAATCACGAAGAATTTGAATTTTCTTCAGATTTTTTTGGAGCTTTAGTACAATATCCAGGAGCTTCAGGAAAGGTTTACGATTATGAAGATTTTATAAAAAAAGCAAATGATGCAGGTATTAAAGTTGCTGTAGCTGCCGATATTTTAAGTTTAGTAAAACTTCGTGCTCCTGGAGAATTTGGAGCAGATGTAGTTTTAGGAACTACACAACGTTTCGGAATTCCGCTAGGTTACGGTGGTCCACATGCTGCATTCTTCGCCACCAAAGAAAAATACAAAAGAAATCTTCCTGGAAGAATTATTGGAGTTACTAAAGATGTCGATGGCAAACCAGCTTTAAGAATGGCACTTCAAACCCGCGAGCAACATATTAAAAGAGATAAAGCCACCTCTAATATTTGTACAGCACAAGTATTATTAGCAGTCATGGCAGGAATGTATGCGGTATATCACGGACCAAAAGGTCTAGAACACATCGCTAATAAGGTACATCGCTCTACTGCAGAGTTGGCAAATGCACTTGAAAAACTAGGCTATTACCAAACTAATGAATTGTATTTTGATACCATTCAATTAAAAGCTGATACCAAAAAAATTAAAGAATTAGCAGAAGCGAGTGAAATTAATTTTTACTACCCAGATACAGACACCGTTTCTATCTCTATACATGAAGCTACATCTTTAAACGATTTAAACAATATTATTGCGGTTTTCGCTCACGTTGCTGGTAAACCATCAATCAAGATTACTACCTTAGAAAAAAGTGTAATAGAAGATCAAGCTGTTTCTCGTGATACCGAGTTTTTAACGAATGATGTATTTAATAAATATCATTCTGAAACCGAGTTGATGCGATACATCAAAAAATTAGAACGTAAAGATTTATCGTTAAACCATTCGATGATTTCGTTAGGTTCTTGTACGATGAAATTAAATGCAGCTTCAGAAATGCTTCCTTTAAGTTACCCACAATGGGGCAACATTCACCCGTTTGCTCCTGTAGAGCAAGCTGCTGGATACCAGGAAGTTTTAAAACGTTTAGAAGATCAGTTAACAGAAATAACTGGTTTTGCAGCAACTTCAGTTCAGCCAAACTCTGGTGCACAAGGTGAATTTGCAGGCTTAATGGTCATTAAAGCTTATCACGAATCTCGTGGCGATCATCATAGAAATATTTGCTTAATTCCTTCTTCTGCTCATGGAACAAACCCAGCAAGTGCAGTAATGGCAGGAATGAAAGTAGTAGTAACTAAATCTACCGACAAAGGAAATATTGATGTTGATGATTTACGGGAAAAGGCCATTAAATACAAAGACAACCTTTCTGCCTTAATGGTTACCTACCCATCTACACATGGTGTATTTGAATCTGCTATTCAAGAGATCACGCAAATTATTCACGATAACGGCGGACAAGTTTATATGGATGGTGCCAACATGAACGCTCAAGTTGGATTAACCAATCCAGGTAAAATTGGAGCCGATGTTTGTCACTTAAACCTACACAAAACTTTTGCAATTCCTCACGGTGGTGGCGGACCAGGAGTTGGACCAATCTGTGTTGCGAAGCAATTAGTGCCGTTTTTACCAAGTAACCCAGTGATTAAAACTGGAGGAGAAAATGCAATTTCTGCAATTTCTGCTGCGCCTTGGGGTTCTTCTTTAGTTTGTTTAATCTCTTACGCCTACATTTCAATGTTAGGACCAAAAGGATTAAAATCTGCTACACAACATGCTATTTTAAATGCGAATTATATTAAAGAACGTTTAAACAATCATTTTAAAACACTTTATTCAGGAGAACGCGGAAGAGCTGCACACGAAATGATTTTAGACCTAAGACCTTTTAAAGAAAAAGGAGTTGAAGTAGTAGATATCGCAAAACGTTTAATCGATTATGGTTTTCACTCACCAACCGTTTCTTTCCCTGTGGCAGGAACAATGATGATAGAACCTACTGAAAGTGAAAGCAAAGCTGAATTAGATCGTTTTTGTGACGCTTTAAATTCGATTAAAGAAGAAATTGATGCGATTGAAGATCAAGAAAATAATTTATTGAAAAATGCTCCACACACCATGGAAATGCTTACTGCTGAAGAGTGGAACCTTCCTTACTCTCGTAAAAAAGCAGCATTCCCTATGGCTTATGTTTCAGAAAATAAATTCTGGCCCTCAGTAAGACGTGTAGATGATGCATATGGTGATCGTAACTTAATGTGTACATGCGCACCTATTGAAAGTTATATAGATGCTGAATAATTTCAGTTATCATTTATAAGCAGAAAAGCCCGATCAAAAGATTGGGCTTTTTTCATAACCTGATTTTTATCATTTTCTCATAAATTAGAATGTTTTACTTTCAATTCTTCAACAAAATAAATTCTATTCACTTTTCTAATTGTATTAAAAAATTTTATGCTTAGTTTGGTAGTTAGATTGTAAAGCTCGTTCAGTTAAATCTAAAATGAGTTGAAATAAAATAATAATAATTCCGAAGTTAATTCGAAAATTTCAAATCTCGGTTATCGAGTAAAAAAGAAACTATGTCTATAAAAATAACAGGAGTTGGCAGCTGTATCCCCGAAACCAGAGTTAAAAATTCTGACTTTTTGGATCATGAATTTCTTAATGAAGACGGAACTCCTATTCCCGGTGAAAATGAATTAATTATTAGAAAATTCAAAAAAATCACGGGAATAGAGGAACGCAGGTATGCAGATAAAAATTTAACTGCTTCTAATTTGGCCTCTATTGCAGCAGAGAATGCGATAGAAGAAGCTCATTTAGATCGAGAAACTTTAGATTACATTATTGTTGCTCAAAATTTTGGAGACGTAAAATATAAAAACACACAAAGTGATGCGGTTCCCAGTTTAGCTAGCCGAGTAAAAAACTATTTACAGATTAAAAACCCTTCTTGCGTATGTTACGATGTGGTTTTTGGTTGCCCAGGTTGGTTAGAAGGTGTTATTCAAGCACAAGCTTTTATTAAAGCCGGAATTGCTAAAAAATGTTTAGTGATTGGTGCAGAAACCTTATCACGCGTGGTAGATACTCACGATCGCGACAGCATGATTTTTAGCGATGGTGCGGGTGCAACAGTTATTGAAAAAATTGAGGATGAAAATGATAACGGGATTATCGCTCATGAAAGTGCCACTTACGCTAACGATGAAGCTTTTTACTTAAGTTTTGAAGCTTCCTATAATCAAGAGCTCAAAAAAGAAACCCGTTACATAAAAATGAATGGGAGAAAAATTTACAACTTTGCACTCTCTTACGTTCCGCAAGCGATGAAGACTTGCTTAGAAAAAAGTGGGTATGGAATTGATGATGTAAGTAAAATTTTTATTCATCAGGCTAATGAAAAAATGGATCAAGCCATTTGCGAACGTTTCTATAAGCTTTTTGATAAAGAAATGCCAGCTGGCGTAATGCCTATGAGTATTGCAGAATTAGGAAACAGTTCTGTAGCCACCTTGCCTACGCTTCTAGACTTAGTGAAAAGAAATCAATTAGAAAATCAAGAAATAAACAAAGGAGATGTAGTTATATTTGCTAGTGTTGGCGCCGGAATGAATCTAAATGCGCTAGTTTATAAAATTTAAGCTTTGTACGAAAATACCTATCCCGATAAACGCTATCAAAAAACTTTAGCTTTTCTAGAAAAAGTACATCCTCAAAAAACAAGAGTCTTAGATTTAGGTGTAAAAAACCCTTTTTCTAATCTCATGCAAAACGAAGGATATGAAGTTGAAAATACAGCTGGCGAAGATTTAGACCTTGATTTTTCAAACGTTCAAAATTCAGAAGCAGAACTCGTTACCGCTTTTGAAATTTTTGAACATCTCATTGCGCCTTTTAATGTACTTAGAGAAATTAAAGCCAATAAATTAGTAGCCTCTATCCCATTACGCCTATGGTTTGCTCCTGCTTACCAAGGCAAAGAAAAATGGGATAGACATTACCATGAGTTTGAAGACTGGCAGTTTGATTGGCTGCTAGAAAAAGCAGGTTGGCATATTAAATCTCGAGAGAAATGGACAAATCCTGTAAATAAAATTGGGATTAGGCCTATACTTAGAAAATTTACTCCTCGTTATTATATAATTTATGCTAAGCGAAAGGGATAAGTTATGAATTTTTATATCGTAATTCCTGCTCATAACGAAGCTAATTGTATCGGTAGTACACTTCAGTCGTTGGTTGAACAAACACATTTACCTAAAAAAATATTGGTGGTTAATGATAATTCTACCGATGATACTTTAGCCGTAGTTGAAAAATTTTCAGCTAGATATTCATTTATAGAAATCTTCAATAACACATCTTCATCGGTACATTTACCTGGAAGTAAAATTGTGAATGCTTTTTATAAAGGGCTTCAGCAACTTGATGAGCATTACGATGTTATTTGTAAATATGATGCTGACTTAATTTTTCCGAAGAATTATTTAGAACGCTTAGCAGAAGTATTTCAGCAGAATCCAAAAATAGGAATGGCAGGAGGCTTTTGTTACATTAAAAAACAAGAAACTTGGAAGTTAGAAAATTTAACTAACAAAGATCATATTAGAGGAGCGTTAAAAGCATATCGAAAAGATTGCTTCATAGCTATTAAAGGACTTAAACCTTCGATGGGTTGGGACACAGTAGATGAGTTACTCTGCCTCTATCACGGTTGGAAAATAAAAACTCTTCCCGATTTAAAAGTAAAGCATTTACGCCCTACCGGAAACACTTATACCAAAGCTGCAAAATTTAAACAAGGGGAAGCTTTTTATAAATTAGGCTACGGCTTTAAAATTACATTTATTGCTTCTTTAAAACTAGCTTTTCGTAAAAAACAACCTCGATTATTAAGTGATTATCTACAAGGTTACTTGCAGGCCAAACAAAAAAAAATGCCTTCTCTGGTAAGTCCAGAAGAAGGCAAATGGATTAGAAAATACCGTTGGAAAAAAATAAAAGAAAAGATCTTTTAATTCTCTTTATCTATAATTTTATAGAGTACATCTCCCGTCATTCCGTTAGGGAAAGAAATGCCTAATAATGCAGAAATAGTTGGAGCAATATCGGTTACTTCTGTACGCTCAGTAGTAGCTCCGTTCTTGATTCCTTTACCAAAGAAAATAAGCGGAACGTGTGTATCGTGACTCAATGAACTACCGTGAGTAGAACCTTTTTCTGGATAAGAAATATAAGCAGGATCAAATTCAAAAGCGATATCACCACTTCTTTTTTGATTAAACCCATTTTGCACCAAAGCAGGTATACCATTTTGGTAGGTTCCGTTTTCTAACATTTCTCGAGTAAATACTTTATAAACATGTTTATAATTAAGCATGAAACGTTTTAAGTGATTGGCAAAGTCTGCTTCATCTATATTTCTGTTTTTTAAACTTTCGTGATTAAAAAACACCTGATTATTAGAGATATTCTCTATTAAGTCTATGGCTCCATATTCATTTCCTAAAAAGGCTTTCACATCTTCTTTAAACTCTCTCATTGAAAAATATCCTGAAGGTATTTTTTGAGCGCTTAAATAATTAGGCACATCTACCGCTCCATGATCTGCGGTTAAAAAAATAGTATAATTCCCTTCGCCTACATTTTCATCTAAAAAGTTTAAGACTCTTGCTATATCTTGATCTAATCTTAAATAGGTATCTTCAATTTCTTTAGAATTTACTCCAAAATTATGCCCTACATAATCGGTACAAGAATAGCTTAGCGTAAGTACATCTGTGAAATCATCTTTTCCTAATTGCTCTCCTTCAATTGCTGCTAAAGCAAAATCTGTAGTCAAATTATTTCCGAAGGGGGTATTTTTTAAAATACTATAACCACCATTATCGTTACTCAATTTTTTTAAATCGTAAGGGAACTCAGCTGAAGTACTATTTTTAAAACTATATTCATAAGTATTAAGATCGCTACCACTTTCAGCATAAGTATCTATAGGATAAAGCGTGTTCCAAGTTTTTAAATATTTTTCTGCATGGTGTGCTGCATTAAAAGTATTTACCCAAGTTGGTAATTCTTCAAAATAATAAGTACTCGAAATGAAGTTACCGCCAGTTGAACCTTCAAACCAATAAGCTCCATTAGCAGTGTGACCCGCAGGTAAAATCGCACCACGATCTTTTACAGAAACTCCAATAGTTTTTCCTTGAAACTGGGTGTGTAATCTATTTTGGTCTGCAAAACTGGTACTTAACATACGGTGTGGAGACATTTTTCCATCATCAGAAGTTGTTCCTAAAGAATTAACCGAAGGATCTCCAGCACAATACACCATTTGCTTTTCATATTTATTATACCAATCGTTAGCGATGATTCCATGATTTTTTGGAGTTGTACCAGAGAAAATAGAAGCGTGACCAGGTCCGGTCTTTGTAGGGGCATAATTATAGTGATTATTTTTACAATTATAGCCATCTGTAATTAGACGCTTAAAACCATCGTCTCTAAAACGATCCCAAAACCTACTGAGGTAATCGTATCTCATTTGGTCTACTACAATCCCAACGACTAGTTTAGGATTTTCATGAAGTGTATACTTATCTTTAATTACTTGAGTTGGAGTTGAAGTATTTTCAGTAGATTTACAACCGACTAACAAAATGCTCAACCAAAGTAAAACTTGAATTTTTTTCATAATAAATCTTAAATTTAAACTGCAAAAATAAGCATGTGAAAACATTTAAAGATTAATTCTTAGTTAAATACTTTTGTGCTAATTTTTTCTATTTTAGTTTTACAAAAACTGTGTGAATGAAATACCTTCATGATATAGGTGAATATTTTATAATGCTGAAGAAAGTATTCGGCAGAATGACTAAGCCTTCAGTGCTTAGAGGACTAATTTTTAAAGAAGTAGATGATTTAATTATCAGTTCATTAGGGATTGTTATTTTTATTTCTTTTTTTATTGGAGGTGTAGTTACCATTCAAACCGCATTAAACCTTAATAACCCGCTTATTCCTAAAAGTCTAATCGCTTTTACAGCAAGGCAATCTATTATTTTAGAATTTTCTCCAACCTTTATCTCTATCATTATGGCAGGTAAAGTAGGTTCTAACATTACCTCTAGTATTGGTACAATGAGAGTTATGGAGCAAATTGATGCCTTAGAGGTGATGGGAATAAATTCTGCCAATTATCTTATTTTCCCTAAGATTATAGCTATGCTTTTATACCCGTTTGTCATTGCTATTTCTATGTTTGTAGGTATTGCAGGTGCTTATGCTGCGGGAGTTCTTGGAGGCTTTGTACCAGGAGAACAATTTTTAAATGGTTTGCAAAACGATTTTATAGATTTTCATTTGATCTATGCTTTTATAAAAACCTTTGTTTTTGCCATTATATTATCTACCATACCAGCTTACCACGGTTATTATATGAGAGGAGGCGCTCTAGAAGTAGGTAAAGCAAGTACCACTGCGTTTGTTTGGACCAGTGTAGTTTTAATTATCACTAACTATGTGCTAACACAGCTATTACTAAGCTAATGATTGAAGTTAAAAATCTACATAAAAGTTTTGGACAAGAAGAAATTCTAAAAGGAATTAATACTGAATTCTATAAAGGAAAAACCAACTTAATAATTGGTCAGTCTGGAGCAGGAAAAACCGTCTTTTTAAAGTGTCTTTTGGGTTTATTTGAACCCACCGACGGAACTATAGAATACAACGGCAAAGCATATTCTAGCTTAGATAATGAAACACAGCGTGATTTAAGGCAGAAAATGGGAATGGTATTTCAAGGGGGAGCTTTATTTGATTCTATGACCATTGCAGAAAATGTGATGTTCCCTTTACGTATGTTCACAAAACAGAAAAAATCTGAAATGATGGACCGTGTACAAGAAGTATTACAGCGTGTAAATCTAGAAAATGTAAACCATAAATTTCCATCTGAAATTAGTGGAGGAATGCAAAAAAGAGTTTCTATTGCTAGAGCTATTGTTAATAGACCAGAATACCTTTTTTGTGATGAACCTAATTCTGGCCTAGATCCTAAAACTGCCATTCTCATCGATAATCTTATTCAAGAAATTACTAAAGAATATGATATTACAACCGTTATTAATACCCACGATATGAATTCGGTATTAGAGATTGGTGAAAATATAGTCTATCTAAAAGATGGAAATTTAGCTTGGAATGGATCGAAAGATGAAATTTATAAATCTGAAGATAAATCACTTACCGATTTTGTTTATTCTTCAGAGTTATTCAAAAAAGTAAGAAAAGCACAATTAAAAGGAATTTAATTCATTTTTTTCTTCTTTATCAACTTTTGCTTAGGCAAAGTTACCGAACTAAAAATAAGTGTGTCTAACGATAATTTATATTTTAACCACTCTTTCAGTTTCCTATCATTATTAACCACAACTTTAGTTGGTATAGAATCTGCCCAAACCACTTTAAACTCGGCAACAGTATCTAATTGACTAAAATTCGAAATTATCTGGTCAGCATAACTAAATGTTACTAGACCGTCATAATTAATTTTAGCCTCATTACTAATTTGACGAAAAGGAATTTGATGCTTAGCGAACTTTGAAAGTTTACTGAGTTCTGTTTCTAAATAAGAAATACGTTCATCTTTGTTAAGTATACTCAAAGAATCTCTTCGTTTAAATTCATGCATATACTGCAATTTATCGTAAGATTCTGTATTTTCATTCTGAAGAATAATTAAAGAGGCTCCGTCTAAATTTTTATATTTTTTCATTTTCTCACGCCATAACCCAATTACAGAATTTGGTATTTCTTTCCCTAAAAAAGACACTTCAATTTTAGGATCATTACCACCACTATATTCAAATACCGTTGAATTTTTCTGCAGATAAGAATCTTTATAGATTAGGAGTTCTTCTTCTACAAACCGAGTTGCATCTTGCTTGAAGTAAGACTCTTTTAACATATTATAAAACAAATAAATACTAGGTACCATAACAATAATTGCAATGATAGAAGCTGCCTGCGCAATAATTCTTCTTCTTTTAGAATTGGCATATTTCACTAAAGGAAAACCCAACAATTTTGAGACAACAAAGGTAGAAAGCGCTATAAAAGTAGCATTGATAGAAAATAAGTATAAGGCTCCCCCTGCATCAGAAAGATTGCCTTGAGCCAAGCCATAACCTACCGTACATAAAGGCGGCATTAAAGCCGTAGCAATCGCTACACCAAAAATAACGCTAGCAATAGTTCCTTTTTTAGTCTTAGCCACGATAAGCGCTAAACCTCCAAAAATAGCCACTAAAACATCTAAAATTGTAGGATATGTTCTGGCTTCTAATTCTGCATTACTCCCCGTTAAAGGTGAAATCCAGAAATAAAGAAATGCGGTAAGAACACTTAACGTTACCATAACGCCTAAATTGATTAGCGAACGCTTTAAGGTATCTACATCATTAATCGCTACAGATAATCCAATGCCTACAATTGGACCCATTAAAGGAGAAATAAGCATCGCTCCAATAATCACAGCAGTGCTACTTACATTTAACCCTATAGAAGCTACAAAAATAGAGAAGATAAGAATCCAAGCATTATGGCCTTTAAAGGTTATATCTTTCTTAACCGCTTCTATGGTAGAATCGCGATCAGTATCACTTCTTATGTCTAATAAATCTGAAAGAAAGCTTTTAAAACTTCCAAAAGTACCTTTTAAATCTTTAGTTAACTTTTCAGACTTAGAGGCAGACTCATCTGTATTGTTGTTTAATTCTTCTTTCATTCACTAAATAAGGTCTTCACCAAATTTTTCTTTTGCTAGATTTCTAACATTTTTAATTCCTTGTTCATCACCTCTAGGATAAACCAATAATACTTCTTCGTCTTCTACAATAATATAATTATCAATATCTTTTAAAACTACTAATTTATTACCTAAAGTTCTTACGATATTATTAGAAGCATTATCTAAGATACTTTTGGCATTAATAATAACATTTTCATGTTCATCCCGTTCGAGTTCGTCGTGTAAAGCTCCCCAAGATCCTAAATCATTCCAATCGAAACTTGCAGGAATCACACATACATTTTCTGCCTTTTCCATAATGGCATAATCGATAGAGATGTTTTCAGCATCTTCATAATTTTCGTTTATAAAACGCTGTTCTTGTGTGGTATTGTAATACGATTTACCTTCTGCAAAAATTTCATACATTGCTGATGCGTGCTTTTTAAATTCAGCGGTAATCGCTTTTGCACTCCATATAAATATTCCTGCATTCCATAAATAATTTCCTGAAGATAGGTAATTTTTGGCGGTATGGTAATCTGGTTTTTCTTTAAAATTAACCACTTTATTGATAACTGAAGTTTGTTCTTTGTGTTGAATATAACCGTAACCTGTATGTGGAAATGTGGGTTGAATCCCTAAAGTCATTAATAAATCGTCTTGTCGCTGGCAAGCATCAAACGCAATTTGCAAATCATTTACAAAGGCGTCTTCATCTTCTATCCAGTGATCGCTAGGAGCTACCACCATAATAGCATCTTCATTTTGTTTCTGAATTTTTAAAGCCGAAAGTAAAATACAAGGTGCCGTATTTCTCATTACAGGTTCTAGTATAATTTGATTATCAGTCACCATAGGAAGTTGATTTTTAACCAAATCATTATACATTCCATTAGTGAGAATAAGTATATTTTCTTCTGGTATAAGTTTTGACAGTCTTTTAAAAGTACGCTGAATAAGGGTTTCCCCTGTTCCTAAAATATCATGAAACTGTTTAGGCAGCTTTTTTTTACTCACGGGCCAAAAGCGTGAACCTACACCGCCAGCCATTAATATTGCATAATAATTTTTATTCCTATTCATAGTTATACCACTTTTACCAATTCTACTTCTACGTGAGGCTGAAAAATATAAACACTTCCTGAAGACACCTCTTGACATTCATACCGCTTAATGCGTTTTCTTCCTTTTTTAAAAACCCTACCATTATCAAGTCTAAAAATACTACCATAGGGAATTTCAAAAATATAATTCTTATTATTCTGTGAATCAAATTGCTTTAACGCTACAGAAAGTTTAGCATCTGTATCACTACTCGCTTTCGGATTTCTAAAATGATTCGCAACTAATGGCAACACCTGTTCTGGGAAAATACCCGGATTTATAAATGGCAACATTAATTGTTGAAAAGTATACTTCCACTCTTTACCGTGAGGTTTAATAAGTCGTCCATACTTTTCAAAAGCCACAGCGTGAGCAATTTCATGTACTAATGTAATTAAAAAACGGTACGAATTCAAATTAGCATTTACAGTAATTTGTGCAATTCCGTTTTTTTTTCGATAATCACCGTGCCTAGTTTTTCTTTCATTTACAATTTTAAGATAAATTCCATGAGTAACAATTAACTCGAAGGCAGGTTCAACAGCACGCTCGGGAAGGTATTTATTTAAAATTTCTTTCACTTACGGCGTTGAGTTTGATACCTGTAATAATTTACCATTATAAAACTGATGACCTGTTAATGCAAAATTAGCAATATAAGATGCCATTTCTTTTGCAGTGGTTGGAGGTTCGTAACCAGGAAAAGCCTCTGCAAGCATTTCAGTTTTTACCGCTCCCAAAGCCAAAACATTAAAAGCCGGACCTTTTTCTTTATACTCTTCAGCTAGTAACTCAGTTAATGTTATCATCGCAGCTTTACTAGAACTATAAGCTGCTAAACCAGGAAACTTAACACTACCCTGTACACCACCCATGGTGCTAATATTAACCACATGACCCTTAGACCCCATAAAAGGAACTACTTTTTGAATTAACTGAAAAGCACCGATAGCATTGGTTTGATAAACAGACAGCAATTCTTCTGAAGTAATTTCTTCAAAATTTTTATTAACTAATTTCCCTGCATTGTTAATTAACACGTCTACACTTTTCCAGTTTTCGTTTAAAAAAAATTCTACTTTAGTTAAATCTTCCGTTGATGATAGATCAAAAGGTAAAGTGGTAACATTTACTAAGTTTAAATCTTTTACGGGTTGGTCATTTCTTGACAGGGCTAAAATTTCACAATCTTGTTGCGCCAAAAGCTGAACCATTTCAAAACCTATTCCCCGGCTTGTACCTGTAATAATAACTCTTTTCATAACGAATTTTATTTTTTTTCGTTCAATTGAATTTCTTTTTCGGTAGAATTCGCCATTCCTTCGATTCCAGGAATTACTTGCTCCACCAAATTTTTCATATGCGTAACATCCATTAATTTTGCTTCGTCACTCACGTGGTGATAATATGGATAATTAGAAAAATCGAAAGTGCATAAAGTTTGTGCAGGAATATTCATTTCTTGATAAAAAGGAAAATTATCGCTTCTCTTAAATAATTGAAATTCCTTGGCTTTTTCAAAAAAACCAAACACTTCGGCATCGGCGTATTTATTAAACTTTTCAGCTAGATTAGAATTCTCGAACCCTGTTAAATATGCGGTATAATTTACGTTTTCTAATGGCACTCCAATCATTTCAAAATTTAACATAACATAAATCGGTACCTTTTCTTCTGCCAGTCTTTTTGCTAGATGTTTTGAACCGATTAATCCCTCTTCTTCTGCAGAAAAAAGCACATACATTAAACTTCGTTTAGTTTCTACAGTAGAAAAGTATTTAGCTAATTCTAATACCGATACCGTGCCAGCAGAATTATCGTTAGCGCCATTAGCGATAGAATCTTGATTTACTTGTTTTGCTTCAACTACAACACCAATATGATCATAATGCGCGCCCAAAATAATAATTTCATTTTTAAGCACCGGGTCGCTACCTTCTTTAATGGCTATAAGGTTAAAGCCTGATTTACCTCGATGGCTAAAACTATCTCTATAGGTTTTGTAATAAGGTTTAATGTTGTGTTTTTTATAAATCTCTTCTACGTAATTAGCAGCGGTATTAATTTCTTCTGAACCAAACTTTCTACCCTTTAACTCATCTGACGCTAAGTAATTTAAATTTGCCTCTATAGCTGCTTCTGAAATTTGATAATTATGCTCTTTGTTTTCCCGATGAGATTGCGCACAACCTACAGCCCCAATAAAACCTAAAATATAAAGTATTTTTCTCATAAAAATAAATATAAAAAAATCCCGTTGGTTAAACGGGATTTTATTTTTATAAATTTAGTTAGCTTATGCCAACATAGTCACTGGATTCTCTAAATAAGTTCTTAAGGTTTGTAAAAACTGAGCACCAGTTGCGCCATCTACAGTTCTATGATCACAAGCTAAAGTAAGCTTCATAGTATTACCTACTACAATTTGCCCTTCTTTTACTACTGGCTTTTCAACAATAGCGCCTACAGACAAAATAGCTGAATTAGGTTGATTAATAATGCTAGTAAACTCTTGAATACCAAACATCCCTAAGTTAGAAACCGTAAAAGTACTACCCTCCATTTCTTTAGGCTGAAGCTTTTTATTACGAGCTTTACCTGCAAGATCTTTTACGTTAGCTCCAATTTGCGTCATTTGCATTTGATCTGCAAACTTCAATACTGGCACTACTAGACCTTCATCTACCGCTACTGCAACTCCCATATGAATATGTTTTGCGATCTTCATTTGATCTGCCGTCCATTGAGAATTTACCTGTGGGTGTTTACGTAATGCCATTGCAGAAGCTTTAATCACCATATCATTAAATGATACTTTCACCTCTGGCATTGCGTTAATTTGTTTTCTAGAAGCCATTGCATTCTCCATATCTACTTCTATCGTTAAGTAATAATGAGGAGCATTAAATTTAGATTCTGAAAGACGCTTCGCAATGGTTTTACGCATTTGCGAGTTTTTAATTTCTTCAAAACTTTCTTCTCCTGCTGGAGTATAAGTTTGCACCGCTGGAGCTTCTGAAGATTTTTCTTCTTTTTTAGCTGCTGGTGCAGATTTTTGAGAAGGTTTAAAGCTTTCAATATCTTTCTTTACAATTCTTCCATTTTCACCAGAACCATCAACATCATTTAAATTGATGCCTTTTTCTTCTGCCATTTTCTTCGCTAATGGAGAAGCAAAAATTCTTCCGCCATCATTTGAAGATGAACTTGACGTTTCTTCTGATTTATTTTCTGAAGTTGACTCTTTAGATTTTTCTTTATCTGAAGATTCTTTCTTGGTAGAAGATTTCTTTTTATCTGAAGATTTCACTCCAGATTTCGCATTTTCTAAAAATCCAGAAACATCGGTTCCTTTTGGGCCAATAATTGCCAATAAAGAATCTACCGGTGCGCCTTCTCCTTCTTGAATACCAATATGTAATAACGTACCAGAATAGAAAGATTCAAACTCCATCGTAGCCTTATCGGTTTCAATTTCAGCTAAAATTTCTCCTTCTTCTACCTCATCTCCTTCTTGTTTTAACCAAGAAGCAACAGTACCTTCTTCCATGGTATCTGAAAGACGTGGCATAGTAACCACCTCTACACCATCAGGCATTTCTGAGTCTGAAGCATCACTCTCTGTATCTTCTTCGTTTTCTTCATTGTCAGAATTTTCTTCATCTTGTGAAGATTCTTTCTTTTCGTTTTTACCGCCTATCAAATCTGAAATATCTTCACCTTCTTCACCGATAATTGCTAATAAAGAATCTACCGGAGCTCCCTCTCCTTCTTCAACTCCTATATGCAATAGTGTCCCTTCGTAAAAAGACTCAAACTCCATGGTGGCTTTATCGGTTTCAATTTCAGCTAAAATATCACCTTCTTCTACTTTATCACCTTTTTTCTTCAGCCATTGCGCGACAACACCTTCTTCCATGGTATCACTTAGCCGTGGCATATTAATTACTTCAGCCATAATATTTTTTTATAATTTATGAGATAAAAACGGATAATCTTCTTGTTCGTAAACCACGTCGTACATGATGTTTTTGTCTGGGAAGTCTGACTCATCAGCAAACTGTTCACACTCTTTCACCCTGTCTTTCACACGCTGATCGATTTCTTTAATTTCGTCTTCGCTCGCCCAATCGTTCTCTTTAATTTTATCTAAAACCTGAGTGATTGGATCTATTTTTTGGTATTCTTTTACTTCGTCTTTCGTTCTGTACTTTTGAGCATCACTCATCGAGTGTCCTCGGTAACGATATGTTTTTAAATCTAAGAACGTTGGTCCTTCGCCAGAACGTGCTCTTGAGATGGCTTCATCCATCGCTTCAGCAACTTTTTCAGGATTCATTGCATCTACAGGACCACAAGGCATTTCATAACCTAAACCAAGTTTCCAAATATCTTCATGACTCGCTGTTCTTTTAACAGAAGTCCCCATAGCATACCCATTATTTTCTACACAGAAAACAACTGGTAATTTCCAGTTCATTGCCATGTTAAATGCTTCGTGAAGTGTACCTTGACGTGCTGCACCATCTCCAAAGAAGCAAAGGGTTACATTATCTCTTTTGAAGTATTTATCTCCAAATGCCATACCTGCACCTAGAGGGATTTGCCCTCCTACGATACCATGACCTCCAAAGAAATTTTTCTCTTTAGAAAAAATATGCATTGAACCTCCAAGTCCCATAGAAGTACCTGTCTTTTTCCCATACAATTCAGCCATTACTCGCCTAGGATCTACTCCCATACCAATTGGCTGAACGTGATTACGGTAAGCGGTTATCATGCGGTCTTTACCTAATTCCATTGCATGCAGGGAACCAGCTAAAATTGCTTCTTGACCATTATAAAGGTGTAAGAAACCACGTACTTTCTGTTGAATATATACTTGGGCTAATTTATCTTCAAATTTACGCCAGAAGAGCATTTCTTCGTACCAATTAAGGTAAGTGTCTTTAGTTATTTCTTTCATGAATATCGTATTTATTACGCTCAAAAAAATTGCGAAATACAAAAATAAGATAATAAGTCTTCATAAGAAAACTCTTTTAAATTAATTAAAGGTAATTTTTACAAAGAAGAACCGTCGAAGGCCAAAGGCAAAATATCTAAAAGAGCATTTACTTTAATCACCTTACCTATTTCTGCCATAAACATAATTTTTATGGGGTGCTCTTGTTTAAACTCATATTCTGCAATTGCCTGTCTACACGCCCCACATGGTGCCGCAGGAACAATCACCTTCTTTTTCTGAGATTTCACTGTAATTGCAATTGCTTCTATTTTTTCATTAGGGTACAAAGCTCCCGCTTGGTAGATAGCATTACGCTCAGCACATAGTCCCGAAGGATAAGCAGCATTTTCTTGGTTACTACCAATAACTACCTTTCCGTTAGCCATTAATATTGCCGCACCTACCATAAATTTAGAATAAGGAGCATAAGCATTATTTCTAGCTTCAGCTGCTTGCTTCATAAGTTTGATATCTTCTTGGTTCATCTCTTCTAGATGATCATAAATTTGATAAGAAGCGGTAAATTGTTTTTCTATCATAGAATTTAAATTAAAAGAACAAGATAAACAAAAAAGCACCGAATAAAAATTAGGTGCTTTTTTGTTTATCTATTTTATGAATAACTAAGCCTACCTTTCGTTGTAAGTGTCTCCAAAATTAAAGGTTAAACTAAAACGCAAACTTCCTTCTAAAGGACTTTGTACCGCTTTTGCGGTAGAAAATAAGTATGACGCATCTATATCTATAGCATTGTATCTAAAACCAGCACCTAAACTTAAAAATTTTCTAAATCCTTTAACTTCACTCTCGTTAAAATAACCTAATCTTAAAGCAAAGCTTTCTCTATACCAATATTCAGCTCCTAAAGCCCAAGTAATTTCTTTTAATTCTTCGCTCATCCCATCTGGAGCATCTCCCCAAGAAGAAAATATAGATCCGATAGCGCTCTCACTTTGATAATCTTCTATTGCTTCATTTTCTGCAACATTAATCTCATCTTGGCTATACAAACCATCACCGTCTAAATCTTGGTAATTTGGTTTTTTAGGTGTTGGTACTAACAATTTATTAATTTCAGCATAGACCCCAATTGTATTATCTGGGTCTAAAATAAAATCGAATCCAGCACCCGCTTTAAAGTTAGTAGGTAAAAAGTTTTCTGAACCCGCATCATCGTATTTTATTTTTGGACCAATATTAGAAATATTAACCCCAGCACGCCAGCGACCGTTAAAATCACGATAAGGTATTTCTTCACTCTGGTAGAAAGCAGAAACATCTGCCGCAAAACTATTAGCTGAACTCGCATCTACGTTATCTGTAGGTATTCTGAGATCTGAACGAATATAACGCCCAGTAACTGCCATAGAAAAGCGTTCACTTAATCTTAATGCATAAGTTAAATCTAAAGCAAGCTCGTTAGGCTTCACTGTTCTACCCACATCTTGAGCACTATTTCTCAGTTCTACCTCACCTTGACTAAAATAACGAAAACTCCCCGCTACAGCACTTCGTTCTGAAATTCTATTAAAGTAACTGAGTTGTGCGATATTAATATCATTCACTAATTCTCTTAAATAAGGTACATAAGAAAAACCTATCCCGTTTTTCATTTCTGCAAACGCAAATTTTGAAGGGTTCCATTGTTGAGAAAAAGCATCTGGCGATGTAGCCACCCCTTGATCTCCCATACCTGATGCTCGTGCATCACCAGAGATTAGCAAAAAAGGTACTGCGGTAGTAATTACACGATCACTTGGCCTATGTGAAGGAGGATTTTCACTTTGCGCATACATATTCATGCTAATAAATGTAACTCCTAATAAAAGTAAAAATGTATTTTTCATAAGTAATATTCAATAATTCGCAAATATATATTTTTATTTAACTACAGAATGACGAGTTTTTCAAATTTCTCTACTTTCTTATTGGTTAACGTAGATTTTACCGTTAACTTATATATGTAAACTCCTTTTCCTATAGCATCACCAAAATCATCTTTTCCATTCCACGTAATTTCTCGAGCCAAAAATCCATCTGTGGTGATGGTTTGATTTTTTGTCCATACAATTTTTCCTGAAACTGTCAATACTTGCACTTGTACCTCAAGCGGTTCATAAGGACGATTATGATTGAACCAAAACTCCGTATAATTATGAAAGGGATTAGGATAATTTAAAACCCGATCTATTTTTAACTCATCATCTGCTGAAACTCTAAATTGAATTTCGGCAATGCTCGAATTATTATAGACATCCCAAGCTTTAAAACTTAAGGTATGTAAACCTTCTTCTAAATCTCGCAACTTATAATTAACGGTCCCTTTGGTATAATCGTCTAATTCTGTCTCGTAATAATCATTCACAACAAAAGGTTCGGTTTCATCTCCATCTAAAATTGCAACTAAATCATGGCCTATACCACTAGCGGTGTTAATTCCGTTTTCATCACTTAGTTTAACTAATAAAATAGGCTCATTGTTTGTAATTCCTCCAGAAACAAAACTTTCATCATTCATATATAACTGAATTTCTGGACCAATATTATCTTCGGGAGCATTTTCATTTATTCCTCCTATCAATAACTCATTATCATAACCGCGCTGATCTTGTAAAACGTTATTTTTTTTTGCATAAAAACTAATACGACCACTACCTACTGGAATAGCTATATCTTTAGGCACCACAAAATCAAAATTGAATTTCCCGTTATTTACAGATGCGTTACCTCTAAAAACGATTTCTCCCAAAGTGGTAAATTCAAAAACTCCCTGCCCATCATTATTTAGCGTATTTCTATCTATTCGTTTATCGAAAATACTAGTGGCTAAATCTCCGTTATAGTTAGTTAATAAATTCCCGTTTTGATCTTGCACTTCCCCCCCCAACTTTACATAACTCAATGCTTTTAAAGTATCTGCAGTTTGTGAGACCGGCAACTCATTGATGGTAGTTAATTTAATTTGCGGTTCTGCTAATTGTAGTTTCATAGCAGGATCTCCAAAATAAAAGACCACCCGCACATCTAGACCACCAATATCATTTTTAGCTTTTCTAACCGCTTCTGCAACCGAGTCGTCACCGCCTGCATAATTAAATAAATAAGGAGCTATTAAGTTATTAAAATTAGTTCCTGTACTTACCAAAATTGACCGAGTGGTTGTAACCATAGCCACAGACCCCCCTTGATTATTTAATAAATTATATTCTCCAGGTGAAAGACGTGCAGGATTATCAAACCTTGTAAATTCACAGGTTACCGTCACAAAGAGGTTGTACTTATTGGTGTTTTTCCAACTTACAATGTCTTCTACTGTAACAATTCGTTCTGCAGCTAATCCATTTTCACCGCCATGACCAAAATAATTTACCACAGCAGCTCCAACTTCTACAGCTTCTGTGATGCTTTTGTTCACTTCAGGATAACGAAAACCACCTGCTGAAGATATTTGCTGAAAGGCATCACTATGTATTTTCTTCACATTAATAAATGGCTTATTTGTAGAAATATCATCACCTATAGCATCAAGTTGTACTTGCAAACCATAACCAGCGGCACCACTTTCATCTGCATCGTCAGAAATTAAAACAAAATTATTTCGCCACGCTCCGTAAGAATCTTCATTCTCATATGCAATAATTTTATCGACCAAAGTTTTTGCAGTTGCTGGACTATCGGCTAGAATTCTACCTATTGCAATATCTAACATTCCATTATTAACGGTTTCTCCAGCATCCATCATTCCATAAAAATCATCGGAAGCATAAGATGCAGATCCAGATGAAAAACCGTTTAAACGCTCATAAGTTGGGACAACATTATTATTATTTTGCAATCTATCTTTATAATCTACAGAAGCATCTCCAAACAAACAGAGGTACTTTATTTTCGAAGATGAATTAACAGCATTATCATAAATATATTTTACAAAATTTCTAATTGCTGAAACATCTTGTTTACCAGAATTAAACTCTTGATAAATTTCTTCTAGCTTGACTACTTTTATATTCAAGTCATCTTTTTGCGCTCTATATTCTGCTAAACGTGTAGCTTGAGAGAATAATAATGAAGAGGTCACCATTAAATAATCTACATCCTGCTCATTTCCGTTAGTAAGAAACACATTACCCTTAAGGTTAACATTATTAACTAACGATTTGCCTTCTTTTTTAGGCGAATAAAAATTAGCTCCTACTAAAGCAACGTATTCTCTTACTTCTCCAAGGTTTACTTTAAAAGAGAAAGTTTCTACGGAATTTGCATTAGGAATTCTCAACACTTGCTGAGGATTAGTTACATCCCACACTTCTAAAATTTGAGCTGCATTTTGAATTACATACTCGCCGACACCTGAATTTAAAGCTACCTCTTGATTTTTAAACTTAAACTGACGATTACTTGCTATTAAATTTCTTTTAACAGAAATGTTAATATAATCTAAATAAGCAACACTTGCTGGGTTACCACTATTATTATAAGTGACGGTCACTTCAAGATCATCACTATTTACGGTTGTATTATATTCACCAGACCTTCCGCTTGCATATCTATTGTCGGATATAGATGAAAAATTTAAACTCCCTAAGTCTGTCCCATTTAAAGAATAATTTAAACTTGTATTTACCTCTGAAACTCCAACTCCGTAAACTTCAACTTGAATAGGCTCAGACTGCACTAAATTTGGAAAATTGAACTCATAAGTTCGTTCATTTTCAAAATCAAAACGATCTCCTACCCAGCGTCTACCTAAATTAGCTACATTATAATCGTCTACTTCATAATATTGACGATCATCAAAAGTAGTGATCGTTTGAGATGCACTACCCGCTGGTTCACTATATATTCCTACTCTATTCCCTGTAGCACCATCTGCAGAAACATAATAATAAGACCGCTCTGCATACAAGTTTAAATTGGTATCACTCTCATCGTTCCATTGACCATCGGCAGCAGTTCCATAAAACAAAATATAATCACCCGCATCAAAACTTCCATCTTCACCACCTACTATCTTTATAGAAACTTCTGGCGGATCATAAAACTCATTTTCAGCATTAAGAAGCGGTAACATTTCACCCCCATGACCTACAATTTTTAAAAGATTAGGATCTATGGAAGAAACATCCATCCCTAAACTAGATAAAAAATCTTTTGTAATTTTCTGAACTCCTGTT
Source organism: Mesonia aestuariivivens (assembly GCF_019311235.1). GTDB lineage: Bacteria > Bacteroidota > Bacteroidia > Flavobacteriales > Flavobacteriaceae > Mesonia > Mesonia aestuariivivens. The sequence goes on from NZ_JAHWDF010000016.1 coordinate 31,628, forward strand.
TGATCTATATAAAATTTATACCAATTTCCAGTTGAAAAAATAGAATTAGAAAGCGTATTGAAGTTTGTAAATTCACTATTTCTAGCTGTCACATTACCAGCTTGGTAGGTAACCACAAAAGATTTAACCAGTTGAATAATTCCGTTTTTCTTCACCACGGGATTAATTGCAATAGACGCATAAGTCACCCCTCTTGCCTTTACAGGAAAATATTCTAACGAATAATTATCTAAAACTTTTTGACCTTCTAATTTTTCTAAAATTGCAGCAGAAGCAGGAATTAATTCTACTTGAGAAATATTAAAATTACGCAATCCTTGATTTTCTCTCCACCTATTTTGGTAAACAAAAATTTTCTCATAAGAATTATAAGATAATTTTGAAATCTCTGCAGCATCAACATTAGACTCATCACTAGCAACAGAGGCATCAAAGGCTTTCCAATTTATAGAAAACGATTTTTGCTGAGCCAAACTGACGTAGCAAATCATAAAAAAAAATAGGCTAAAAGTAAACTTCATCAATAGAAATAACGAATTTTAAATAATTGTATTATATTTAATTTTTCAAAAATACTTTTTTATTTGAAGAAAGTAATAATAATGTAATATATACGTTATTATAACACAAGAATTTTTAAGCTTTAACGTTAAATCTCAAAAGATTGTTGTTAATTTAGCGTTAATTACTATATTGCGAACCCAAATTTTACAAACATATTGAGGATTATGAGATTTAATTTTGCTCTTAAAACTATGTTATTTGTTGCTATTGCTACTAGTGTAGTAAGCTGTAACAAGTCCAAAGACTACAAAGACAACTCACGAGCTACCGGATGGAGACTAGACGGAAGAGATGGCTCTATGAAATACCAAACCGACTACAAAGGTCAAGAAACAGGTCCTGGACTTGTTTTTGTTGAAGGAGGTACTTTTACCATGGGACGTGTTCAAGATGATGTTATGCACGACTGGAACAACACCCCAACCCAACAACACGTACAATCCTTTTATATGGATGAAACTGAAGTTACCAATAGAATGTATCTTCAATATTTAGACTGGTTAAAATTCACCTTTCCTCCTACAGAAAAAAAATACGCTAACATCTACAAAGGTGCACTTCCTGATACCTTGGTATGGAGAAACCGCTTAGGCTATAATGAAACGATGACCAATAACTACCTTCGCCACCCGGCTTATCAAAATTACCCGGTTGTTGGAGTTAATTGGATTCAAGCTACAGAATTTAGTAAATGGAGAACTGATCGTGTAAATGAATTGCAGTTAGAACAAAAAGGCTATCTTGAAGACGGCGCAAAATATGGAGCGGATGCTGAAAACACTTTCAATACCGAAACATACATCAATGCTCCTTCTAAAGTTTACGGAGGAAATGACTCTTTAAGTAAAGGAAGAAACAATGAAAGATTAACACAAGTCATCAAAGAAGATACTGTTCATAATTTCGTACAACGCAAAGACGGAGTATTACTACCTGCTTACCGCTTACCAACTGAAGCTGAATGGGAATATGCAGCTCTTGGACTTTCAGGAATTAGAGAGTACAATCAATACAGAGGAAGAAAAAAATATCCTTGGGACGGTCAATATACAAGACAAGGTGGTAGAAAAAAGAGAGGTGATCAATTAGCAAACTTCAAACAAGGCAATGGTGACTACGGTGGTATTGCAGGCTGGAGTGACGATGGCGCAGATATTACTGCAGAAATAAAAACTTACCCTCCAAATGATTTTGGATTATATGATATGGCTGGAAATGTAGCTGAATGGGTTGCCGATGTTTACAGACCTATTATCGATAACGAATTTAACGACTTTAATTATTTCCGTGGAAATGTGTATACTAAAAACGCCATTAATAAAGACGGAACTGTAAAGATAGTAACTTCAGACTCTATTGTTTTTGACACATTAAGTAACGGTAGCATTATAGCCAGAACTTTACCAGGACAAATTAAACAAGAAGCTGTAAATACTGAAGACACTTACTTAAGAACACAATTCTCTGAAAGCGACAATAGAGACTTTAGAGATGGAGACAGAGCTTCTTCTAGAGGTTACATGAATAATAGCAGCGAAGCTAAAAGAATGTATAACTCACCAGAACACTCCGTAACTGCCGTCAAAGATTCTACAGGAACATCACAAGGTTTAGACAGACAATACGACACCAATTCTAACAGAACTACTTTAATTGATAACGAAGTAAGAGTATTTAAAGGTGGTTCTTGGAGAGATAGAGCTTATTTCTTAGACCCAGCACAAAGAAGATACTTCCCACAAGATATGGCAACAGACTATATTGGGTTCAGAAATGCAATGTCTAGAGTAGGATCTAAATCTCAAAAAGGAAAAAGAGCAAGAGACTAAAAAACATATTATATATTTTCAAAAAAGCCTTTTCAAACGAAAAGGCTTTTTTTATATCTTTAATTTATGAAAGAACTAAACCACATACACCAATTGTTTTTAGAAAGTACCGGTATCTGTACCGATACAAGAAAGCTAGAAAAAAGAAATATCTACATCGCCTTAAAAGGTGAAAACTTCAATGGAAATAATTTTGCCTTAAAAGCATTAAAAAATGGCGCATCACATGTTATTGTCGATGATGATATAACTCCAACTCCTGAAGAAAGCAGAATTATTAAGGTAAAAAATACATTATCTACTTTACAAAATCTTGCGGCTTATCACCGGAAATATTTGAACATTCCAATTATCTCCATCACAGGAAGCAATGGCAAAACCACTACAAAAGAATTAATTAATGTAGTTCTTACTGAAAAATATAAAACGGTTTGCACACAAGGAAATCTTAACAATCATATTGGCGTCCCCTTAACATTACTTGCGATGAACAAACAAACAGAACTTGGAGTGGTAGAAATGGGCGCTAATCATCAAGGAGAAATCAAAAAATTATGCGAAATCGCGCAACCAGATTATGGCTATATCACTAATTTCGGGAAAGCACACCTCGAAGGCTTTGGCGGATTCGAAGGTGTAATTAAAGGGAAAAGCGAGCTTTACCAGTACCTTATTAAACATCAAAAAACAATATTCATTAATGCTGATGACGAGATACAAGTAGAAAAGAGCAAAGGCTGTGAAATAGTTTCATTTAGCGAAGGAAAACATGCAAGCCAACAAATTACATTTCTAAAAGCCGATCCCTTTGTTAAAATAAGCACAGAAGATAATGAGATTAATTCCCAACTTATAGGTACTTATAATGCTAAAAATATTGCAGCTGCCATTTGTATAGGTAAACATTTCCATGTTTCTTCAGAAGCCATAAAAAATGCCATAGAAGAATATACACCAAATAATAACAGATCACAAATTATAACAAAAAACACCAACAACATTATTCTAGATGCCTACAACGCAAATCCAACAAGCATGAAAGCAGCGTTAGAAAATTTAGAGAAGCTAGAAGCAGAACAAAAAATGGTTATTTTAGGAGATATGTTTGAAGTCGGAGACACTTCCGCTCAAGAACATCAAGAAGTGATAAACGAACTAGAGAAACTAAATTTTAAAAACATGTACGTATGCGGCAAAGCCTTTTACCATTGCAACACTAAAAAAACAAGAAAGTTTGAAGATTTTAATGCTTTAAAAACACAATTAGAAACAGAAAATTTCGAGAACACCACTATCCTTATAAAAGGCTCTAGAGGAATGGCATTAGAAAGAATTGTAGGAATCTTATAAATATTGTGGGCTATACTGGATTCGAACCAGTGACTTCCACGTTGTCGACGTGACACTCTGAACCAACTGAGTTAATAGCCCATTCATTAAACTAAAAAAACCTGAAGATATCTTCAGGTTTTTTTTGGTGGGCAATGAGGGATTCGAACCCCCGACCCCCTCGGTGTAAACGAGGTGCTCTGAACCAACTGAGCTAATTGCCCTCTATTGTTGCAATGCGAGTGCAAATATAAGTCTTTTTTACAATGCACCAAATAAAAAATTAATTTTTTTTAAATTATTTCTGCAACTGTAAATGTACTTCCTCCTACAAAAATTAAATCTTCATTTTTAGACAACTCATTAGCAGCTGAATAAGCTTTTTTAACTGAAGAATAAACCTTTCCATTCAATTGAAATTTTTCTGAAATATTTTTTAATTCTTCCGCCGCTAAGCCTCTCGGAATATTAGGAGAACAAAAATAATAGCTAGCTTGCTTAGGAAATAAAGGTAAAATACTTGATAAGTCTTTATCGTTAACTACTCCTAAAACAATATGAAGTTTTTGAAAGCTTTCATGCTGGAGTTGCTCCATCACAAATTTCAATCCTTCTTGATTGTGCGCAGTATCGCAAATTATCTTCGGTGAATTATTCAAAATATCCCAACGTCCACGTAGGCCTGTATTTTTCACCACATGTTTCAGTCCGCTACTAATCGATTCGTTTTTTAATTGCCAACCTTGAGAAATTAAAACTTCTACCGTTTTTAAAACCGTTCTAATATTATATACCTGATAATTTCCTTTTAAATCGCAATCTATGGTTGGCAAAGCACTCTCTTCAGCATAAATAATTGCACTATGCATCGATGCTACTTTTTTCTCAAACACAGTTTTAGTAGAAGCTATCGTTGTGCCTATCACTACAGGCACATTTGGTTTAATAATCCCAGCTTTCTCAAAAGCGATTTCTTGATACGTGTTTCCTAAAAACTGCGTATGATCTAAACCTATATTAGTGATAACAGAAACTTCTGGAGTAATAATATTGGTAGAATCTAACCTTCCTCCCAACCCTACTTCTATAATTGCTATATCTACTTGCTCTTTAGAAAAATATTGAAAAGCCATAGCTACACTCATTTCAAAAAAAGAAAGCTGCTGAGCTTCTAAAAATGCCTGATGTTGCTGAATAAATTTAACTACAAAGTGTTCAGAAACCATCGAGCCATCTACCTTTATGCGTTCACGGTAATCTTTTAAATGCGGTGAGGTATATAAGCCTACTTTATACCCCGCTTCTTGCAATATAGAAGCTAACATATGACTAGTAGAACCTTTACCGTTTGTGCCGCCTACGTGAATAGTTTTATAATGTTGATGCGGATTTTCTAAGCGTTCTGAAAACTTTAAAATATTGGTTAAATCTTTTTTAAAAGCAGTCTTTCCCTGCCTTTGATACATTGGAAGTTGCTGAAACATCCAATCAAGGGTTTCTTGATATGAATTCATGAAATGATTATTAAAACTATTCGGAAAGTTTAAACTCGTATTCGATATAACCAGTTTGCTTTACTGGTGCATCGGCGTCGCTATTGAACTTTGTAGCTAAAGCAGCTCTTCGAGCAGGTTCCATTAAACAACTTGCGTTATTAGTTGTTCCTTTAGCGCCTGCGATTGCATTCACCACCTGCCCTCGTTGATTTACTTCAATTTTTACCACGACAATTCCAGATTCATTACAATCTTGTACAAATTTTTCTTTATTTAAGGCTTTTCTTCCTCCCAGACGGTAATTACCATCGCCATCTAAACCTTTTCCTTGTCCGTAATAAGAACTCGCATTCGGGTCGCCATTAGGATTACCTTTATCTCCCGCTTGTTGATTATTTCCTTCTCCTCCATTTGTTTTGCCTTCTTTTTTTGAACCGTTCAAAAGACCATTCATCGCATCGGAGGTATTCTTATCTGGCTTAGGGTCTGGCTTCTTCACCTCTTTTATAGGTTCTGGAGTAGTTTTGGTTTCTAAAGGCTTCTTAGGCTCTTCTTGTGGTTTCTTTTTTTCAACTTTTTTCTTTTCCTCTTCCTTTTTAATCACAGGAGCATCTTCTGTCTCTTGCGTGGTGACTTTTTCGTTTACTTCTGGAGTAACTGGTGTAGGTTGAGGTTTGGGCTGTGAGCTATTTTGTTGTGGGGCAGACTTTACAGGTTCTGTAGGTTGAATATCTCCCGAGCCTACTTCTGAAGTTCCAAAATTAATGGCGATACCATTTTCTGGTGGCGGATCTAAGTAAGTAAAACCAAACAAAAACAACAATATTAAAATTGCACCGGATATAATTGCGGTTATCGTTGCTGATTTTTTTTCATATTTAGTTTCAAACAAAGTCATAATTTTTACGGTTTTACCGCCAATACTATTTTGTATTTATTTCTTTTTGCAATATCCATAACATTTACGGCATCTTGAATAGGAACGCTTTGTTCTGCTCTCAAAATAATTGTAGGATCTTCCTCTGCTCGCAATCGCTTTTGTAACTCTATTTCTAATTGATTTTTATTAATTTTTTCTGAATTGATAAAAACCTCTAAATCTTTATTGATGCTTACCGCTAAATTCTGTTGATTACTTGTTTTTCCCTTAGCTTTTGGTAAAAGTAAATCTAAAGCTTCAGGAGTAACTGCAGGAGAAGTAAGCATAAAGAATACCAATAACAGAAAAACAATATCTGTCATAGACGACATACTGAATTCTGGACTTACTTTATTTCTTCCTCTTAAATTCATATTAAGCAGGTTCGTTTAATAAGTCTAAGAAATCTACTGCTGTGGCTTCCATTTGATGAACTACTTTATCTGTTTTCACCACTAAGTGATTGTAACCAATATAAGCAATAATACCTACAATTAAACCAGCAACAGTGGTGGTCATGGCTACGTAAATTCCTTCAGCGAGTGTTCCCATTTCTGCTTGACCACTACTCGACGCCAATTCATGAAATGCTAAAACCATACCAATTACAGTACCTAAGAAACCAATCATCGGTCCTGCCCCGGCGATGGTAGCTAAAATAGAAACATTTTTTTCTAAATTATAAACCTCTAATTTTCCAGCATTTTCGATAGCGGTATTAATGTCTTCTAATGGGCTACCAATTCTAGAAACTCCCTTTGCGGTTAATCTTGCTACTGGAGAATTTTCTTGTGCACATCTAATTTTAGCAGCTTCTACATTTCCATTTGCAATATGATCTTTAATTTGCGACATAAAGTTTACATCTGTTTTTGAGGCTGCTTTTATAGCAAACAGTCGTTCAAAATAAATGTAGAGAGCTACCACCAATAATATAAATAGTATGCCAATAACAAGGGTTCCTGCAACGCCGCCCCCTAAAATTAATTCAATAAAAGATAAGGTCTTTTCTTCCGGCATCTGCTCGGCTGTCTCTTCAACCACTTCTTGCAAAAATGTAGCTAGCATAAGTTTTGTTAGTTTAATATAAGGATAACGTTAAATACTTTAATAAATTATAATCTTCTTAATAAGCTAAATTAGCTATAATTGTTTACATAAAAAACCAAATTCCTAAAAAGCCAATTCCAGTTAAAACAATCGTATAAGGCAATGCCATTTTCACCATTTTAAAGTATGAAAGGTTAATTAACGGAGCTAAAGATGAAGTTAATAAAAATAAAAATGCTGCTTGTCCATTTGGTGTCGCTACACTCGGTAAGTTTGTACCTGTATTTATGGCGACAGCTAAATCTTCTAAATGTGCTCTAGAAATTTCGCCAGCATCAAAAGCTTGCTGCACCTCACCTATATAAACCGTCGCAACAAATACATTATCACTAATCATAGAAAGCAAACCATTAGCTGCATAAAATACGGAGGGTTGGGTTGCAATATCTAATGAAAGTGCCCAATAAATAATAGGGTGAAACAATTGTTGGTCGTGAATCATGGCTACAATAACGAAAAAAACTACAATTAATCCAGTAAAGGGTAATGCTTCTTGAAAAGCTTTTCCTATACTATGTTCATCTGTAATCCCCATAAATGCAGTTTGAACAATAATTAAGGCTAAGCCTATAAAGCCTACTGGCGCAATGTGTAAGGCTAAACCCAAAATTAAAAACACAGCGGATAATGCTTGAACCACCAACCCATATTTTTCAGATTTGGTGCGTTGTCTATCTTGTTCTGCTGTATAATTCTCTATAATTGTTCTGGCTACCGATGGAAGCTTTTGTCCAAAACCAAAACTCCCTGTCGTTTCTAAAACAATAGTGGTAAGTAAACCCGAAAATAAAACTGGAAGTGTGATAGGAGACATGTGTACAAAAAAGTCTATAAAATCCCAATTCATCTTTTCACCAATCAATAAGTTTTGCGGCTCACCCACTAAAGTACAAACGCCACCAAGCGCGGTACCTACCACGCCATGCATAATTAAACTCCTCAAAAAAGATTTAAATTCTTCTAAGGTTTGTCCGCTTAATTCTTTTCGATCTAAAATACCGCTAACATTATAATCTGTATTAGCCGATTGAATCTTATGATAAACACCATAAAAACCGACCGCTACACTAATTAAAACTGCGGTAACCGTAAGTGCATCTAAAAAAGCTGAAAGTAAAGCTGCCAATAGCAAAAATAATAATGATAGAAATAGCTTAGATTTTATTTTTGTAAAAACCTTACTAAAAATGTACATGAGTAGAGGTTTCATAAAATAAATACCGGCTACCATAAACATCAATAGAAAAATAACTTCAAAGTTTTGAATTACTTCTTCTTTTGCAGCTGCAGGACTGGTTAATTTTAGAAGTAAAATCTCTAATGCTAATAAACCGCCTGTTTGCAAAGGATAACATTTTAATGCCATTGCTAAACAGAAAATAAATTCTGCAATAAAAATCCAAGCGGTTAGCGTTGGTCCAATTGTATAATTAGCAACAATATTGAAAACCAAAAATGACAATATGGTATATTTCAACCATAGCGGGCTATTGCCCAAAAAGTTTTTAAGCATTTGTTATACTGTGAGGTAAATAACTAAAAGTCTATACTAATTGTTTTAGAGCAATCTCAAAAGCAGTTTTACTAATATTAGTTTTACTGCTATTATGGTCGAATGTATTCTTAATTGCATTTTTGATGGTCATTGAAGTATCGTTGAAAATAGCCTCATCTGTCATTTGCACACGACGCTCCATAAAATATGCAAACACTCTAGCCATACCACAATTAGAAATAAAATCTGGAATTAAACTTACTCGCTGATCTGTATATTCCATAATACTACCAAAGAAAATCTCTTTATCTGCAAACGGCACATTTGCACCACAAGAAATAACCTCTAAACCTTGCTCGATCATACTTGATATTTGGTCTTGAGTAATTAATCGAGAAGCTGCACAAGGAGCAAAAATCTCAGTCTTTAAAGCCCATACTTTTTCGTTAACCTCATCAAAAGGAATTAAATTATCAGCTGCAAGTGTATTGCCATCTTTAGCCAAGAATAACTGTTTAATTTCTTCAAAAGAAAAACCTTCTTCATTAATTAAACCGCCAGCACGGTCAATAATACCTACAACTTTAGCACCCATCTGCGCTAAATAATAGGCCGCTGCAGAACCTACATTACCAAAACCCTGTACAACGGCACGTTTACCTTTTACATCGCCACCGTATATTTCGTAATAATTTCGTACCGCTTCAGCTACGCCGTAACCAGTAATCATATCTGCAACCGTATATTTTCTTGAAATATCAGGAGAATAGGTTGTGTTTTCTAACACCTTGATTACTCCTTGACGAAGCTGACCTATTCTATTAATTTTATCGGCTTCGGTTGGTTGAAAATGACCTGTAAAAACACCTTCTTGCGGATGCCAAACTCCACAATTTTCAGTAATAGGAATTACCTCATGAATTTCATCTACATTTAAATCTCCTCCCGTACCATAATAACTTTTTAAGAGTGGAGAAACCGCTTTATACCAACGCTCTAAAACCCCTTTTTTTCGAGGATCTTGTGGGTCAAAATTAATTCCAGATTTAGCACCACCAATGACAGGGCCTGAAACCGTAAATTTCACTTCCATTGTTTTTGCTAATGAAAGTACTTCATTCATATCTAAACCCTTACGCATACGCGTACCACCGCCAGCAGCACCGCCTCGTAAAGAATTGATAACCGTCCAGCCTTCAGCTTCAGTTTCAGAATCTTTCCAATTAAAAACAATTTCTGGTTGTTTATTTTCGTATATTTCAAGTAAATCCTTCATAATAAAAAATTAGTTTTTCGCACACAAAGATAGCTAAACCCATAGGGGTATGTGAAAGAAATCTTAATTTTTTAAGGCTCAAAAATTTTACCCGAAGAATGGTTTTTAGAAGCTCCGGTAACACTACTTAATACATTAATTTGATTGGTTAATTTTAAGACCCCTAAAAAACCAAAAATTAAAGCTTCTTTAAATTCAATTAACTCATTAGAAGGTAATATAATTTGTGCTGAAGTTTTTCCCCGAAGACGTTCTATAAGGAAACGATTAAATGCACCTCCTCCAGTTACTAATACTTTCTTAGAAGAATGATTTTCAATATTTTCTGAAAGCTGAATAGCCACGTGCTCTGTGTATGTTGCTATAATTTCTTTTGGACTGCAACCGCTATTTTCTAATAACGGAAAAACAATGGCGTGCACCCATTCTATCCCTAAAGATTTTGGAGGTTTTTTAGCGTAAAAATCTAATGCATTTAATTTAGCGAGCAAAGCATTATTTACCTGTGTGCTCTTGGCAATAATTCCATCGCGATCATAATCAAATCCTAATCTAGCAGCATAAGCATTGATCACTGTATTGACCGGGCAAACATCATAAGCCACTCGATTTGTTTTGTCTTCAATTTCTTTAGAAATATTTGCAAAACCACCCAAATTCAAACAGTAATCATATTCTTTAAAAAGCAATCGGTCGCCTATAGGTACCAAGGGAGCGCCTTGACCTCCCAATGCAACATCTTGCACTCGAAAATCACACACTACTTTTTGCTTAATTAATTTAGCGAGTTGGGGTAAATTACCTATCTGAATTGTAAACCCTTCCGCTGGCTGATGTAAAACTGTATGCCCATGAGAGCAAACGGCATCAAGACCTTTAATTTGATTTTTCTCTATAAATTGAAGAATAACTTTAGATAGATATTTGGTATAAGCTTCATCTAAATTAGAGATCTCTTCCCTAGATAATTCTGAAGAATTTTTAAGCAGCTTATACCATTTTTCAGAATACGCTACAGTTTCAGCCATTAAAATAGAAGCATTCCAATGCTCTTCGTATTCAAATTGCAGGCAAGCAAGATCTATACCATCTAAAGATGTGCCAGACATTATTCCTAAAACTTGATATTGTTTTCTTTTCATATTCGCAAAAATAAAGTATTACTATTGATAATTTAATTACTAAAAGCTATATTTGTGTAGTTTCAATAAAAATTTGACAAACTCTATATAGAATGGATTTTAAGCTTACTGAAGAGCACCTCATGATTAAAGAGGCAGCCAGAGACTTTGCTAATGCAGAATTACTACCCGGAGTCATAGAAAGGGACAATAAACAAGAGTTCCCAACAGAACAAGTAAAAAAAATGGGAGAGCTTGGTTTCTTAGGCATGATGGTTTCTCCTGAATACGGCGGCGGCGGGATGGATACCATCTCTTACGTATTAGCCATGGAAGAACTCTCTAAAATAGATGCTTCAAGTTCAGTTATTGTTTCAGTAAACAATTCTTTAGTTTGCTGGGGATTAGAAACTTATGGAAACGAAGCCCAAAAGAAAAAATATTTAACCAAACTTGCCACAGGAGAGTCTATCGGTGCTTTTTGTTTAAGTGAACCCGAAGCAGGTAGTGATGCTACTTCACAAAAAACCACTGCAATTGATAAAGGAGATCACTATATACTAAACGGTACTAAAAACTGGATTACCAATGGAAATAGTGCAGATTATTATTTAGTGATTGCACAAACCGATAGAGAAAAAGGCCATAAAGGTATTAACGCTTTTATTGTCGAAAAAAACTGGGATGGTTTTGAAGTTGGCCCTAAAGAAGATAAATTAGGGATTAGAGGAAGTGATACCCATACTCTTAATTTTAATGATGTAAAAGTACCTAAAGAAAATAGAATAGGAGAAGACGGCTTTGGCTTTAAGTTTGCCATGAAAACACTTTCTGGCGGAAGAATAGGAATTGCAGCACAAGCTTTAGGCATTGCAAGCGGTGCTTACCAATTAGCTAGAGATTACTCAAAAATTAGAAAAGCTTTTGGTACAGAAATTTGCAACCACCAAGCCATCGCTTTTAAATTAGCAGATATGTATACCGAAATTGAAGCTGCAAGGCATTTAGTGATGAAAGCGGCTTGGGATAAAGATCAAAAAAATAATTACGATATGTCTGGTGCTATGGCGAAACTTTACGCCTCTAAAACAGCAATGAACGCCAGTGTTGAAGCCGTACAAATTCACGGCGGTAATGGTTTTGTAAAAGAATACCACGTAGAGCGTTTAATGCGTGATGCAAAAATCACTCAAATTTACGAAGGAACCTCAGAAATTCAGAAAATTGTGATCTCCAGAGGCTTACTCCGTGATTAAGAATCATTATAAATTATTTCAAAAACCCGATTTTTAAAAATCGGGTTTTTTATTTCTCAAAAATCACCGCCTCAAATTTAATAATATTGATTTTATTGAATTACAATTAAATTATTATCAAAAATTTAAATTTCGATTAACAATACTTCAATTAAAGTACAATTTTAGGATATAAAGAGCTTTTTATTTACCTTATCATTTCGTTTTTACTGAACATTTTAAGCTAAAGAAAAAGACTATATGAAGCCACAAAAACAAGGATTATACTCACCGGAATTTGAACATGACAATTGTGGAGCCGGTTTTATATGCAACCTCGAAGGAAAGCAAACCAACGACATTATTCATAAAGCCATTGATATTCTTATTAGGCTAGAACACCGAGGTGCTGTAGGTGCCGACGGAAGAACAGGAGATGGTGCCGGAATTTTAATTGAAATACCACATCAATTTTTTAAAAAAGTATGTGATTTTGAATTGCCAGAATTTAAAGATTATGCAGTAGCCATGACTTTTCTTCCAAAAAGTGCAAATCAACTACTCATTTGTAAAGAAATATTTGAAGAAGAAATTAAGGCTCAACAACTGCAGCTTATAGGTTGGCGTGAAGTACCCGTAGACCGATCCTGCTTAGGAAGTATAGCCGAACTTTCAGAACCCAACGTCTATCAAGCATTTATCGCAAAACCACATGAAAATTCATCCGAAGAATTTAATGCCAAATTATTTGCGGCTCGTAAAATTGCTGAACATCGTATAGATGATTCTGAACTTTCAGAAAAAGAGCATTTTTATGTTTCTAGCTTCTCTACCAATACTATTATTTATAAAGGGCTTTTAATGCCTAACGACATTAATACGTATTACCCTGATTTAAACGATAATGATGTAGTTACAAAATTAGCATTGGTACACCAACGCTTCTCGACCAACACTTTCCCTACTTGGGATTTAGCGCAACCTTTTCGCTATATGTGCCACAATGGAGAAATCAATACGCTTCGCGGAAATTTAAGCAGAATGAAAGCACGAGAAGAATTATTTGAAAATGATTTTTTCGGCAAAGATGTAAAGAAAATTATCCCAATTACCATGGAAGGAAAATCAGATTCCGCCTCTATGGATATGGCTTTAGAATTATTATTACACACGGGTAGATCTTTGCCAGAGGCCATGATGATGATGGTGCCTGAAGCTTGGGAAAAAAACCCATTAATGACCGATGATAAAAAAGCATTTTATGAATATAACGCTTGTATTATGGAGCCTTGGGACGGGCCTGCTTCCATTCCCTTTACTGATGGAAATTACATTGGTGCACTATTAGATAGAAATGGATTGCGGCCTTCTCGCTATACCGTTACCAAAGATGGCTATGTAGTGATGGCTTCAGAAACAGGAGTGATTGATATTAAACCAGGAAATGTAGAACACCATGGAAGGTTAGAACCAGGAAAAATGTTTCTGGTAGATATGGTCAAAGGCAGAATTTTAGAAGATGAAGAAGTAAAATATGATATTGTTTCTAAACGTCCGTATCGAGATTGGTTAAACAGTAATTTACTTCAACTTTCCGATATTCCTTACACAGGAAATCAAACTCCGGTAGAAAAAGTAGCGATCAAAAAAAGACAGCAACTTTTTGGGTACACGCTTGAAGACATGAAGACCATCATTACTCCTATGGCTACACAAGGTAAAGAAGCCATTGGGTCAATGGGTGCAGATATTCCTTTAGCCGTTTTATCAGACCAACCACAATTATTGTTTAATTATTTTAAGCAACTATTTGCACAAGTTACCAATCCGCCATTAGATGGTATTCGTGAAGAAATTGTCACCGATATTAGCTTAACCATAGGAGAAGACAAAAATTTATTCGACATCACTCCTGAGCACTGTAAGAAATTACGCATACAAAATCCGGTAATATCTAATGAAGATTTAGATAAAATTAAATACATCAATCAGCCCGATTTCAAATCCAAAACTATTTCTATGCTTTACCAAGCAGACAAAGGTTTAAATGGTTTGGAAGCACGCTTAGATGAAATGATTCAAGAGATTAATGAAGCGGTAGATGAAGGTTGTAACGTCATTATTTTATCTGATAGAGATGTGCATGAAGGCCTCGCTCCTATCCCTTCTTTACTTGCTTGTTCATTTGTGCATCACCGAGTAAAAGATTATGATCGGCGTTCTTCATTTGGTATTGTCATTGAATCTGCAGAACCACGTGAACCGCATCATTTCGCATTATTATTTGGTTATGGTGCAAGTGCTATTAATCCTTACATGGTGAATGAGATTATCTTCAACATGGCGAAAGAAAATGAAATTGAAGAAGAACCAGAAGTAGCGGTTCAAAATTTCAATAAAGCCATAGGAAAAGGAATCGTTAAGATTATGAATAAAATTGGAATTTCTACACTTTTATCTTATCGAGGATCTCAAATTTTTGAAATTCTAGGACTTAATCAAAAATTTGTTAATAAATATTTTTGTAATACTCCCACCAGAATTGAAGGGATTGGGCTATATGAAATTGAAAAAGAAATCCAAAAACGTTACCATAAAGCTTTTCACCCCAAACCTACAGATGTTGGGCTAGACCTAGCTATTGGTGGTGACTATCGCTGGAGAAGAAATGGCGAGCGCCATATGTTTAATCCTGCAACTGTCGCAAAATTACAGCAAGCAGTTAAACAAAATAACCCCATTAGTTATAACGAATATGCTAACCTCATTAACGAACAGAATGAACGCCTAATGACACTTAGGGGCTTATTTAAATTTCGTGATCTAGATCCTATTCCAATTGAAGAAGTAGAACCATGGACTGAAATTGTAAAGCGTTTTAAAACTGGAGCCATGTCTTTTGGTTCAATTAGTAAAGAAGCACATGAGAACTTAGCCATTGCAATGAACAGATTGCAAGGAAAAAGTAATTCTGGTGAAGGCGGAGAAGATGCAGATCGCTTTCATAAAGACCTGAACGGCAATTGGCGAAACAGCGCTATTAAACAAGTAGCGTCTGGTAGATTTGGAGTCTCTATTAATTATTTAAGTAGTGCTCAAGAAATTCAAATTAAAATGGCACAAGGAGCAAAACCTGGAGAAGGTGGTCAATTACCTGGAGCTAAAGTTAACCCTGACATTGCAAAAACTAGAAATTCTACTCCATACGTAGGTTTAATTTCACCTCCACCTCACCACGATATTTATTCTATTGAAGATTTAGCACAATTAATTTTCGACTTAAAAAATGCCAATCGTGAAGCTCGAATAAATGTTAAACTCGTTTCTAAAGTTGGCGTAGGCACCATTGCAGCAGGTGTAGCGAAAGCAAAGGCCGATGTTGTACTTATATCTGGCTTTGACGGCGGCACAGGTGCCTCACCACTAACCTCGCTGCGTCATGCTGGTTTACCTTGGGAGTTAGGCATTGCCGAAGCCCAGCAAACTTTGTTGCTTAATAACTTAAGAAATAGAATTACCGTAGAATGTGACGGACAATTAAAAACGGGGCGTGATGTAGCCATTGCTACCTTATTAGGTGCTGAAGAATTTGGATTTTCTACCGCACCGCTTGTGGCTTCTGGCTGCATTATGATGCGTGCTTGTCACTTAAACACTTGTCCCGTAGGGATTGCTACTCAAGATCCAGAATTACGTAAAAACTTTAAAGGCACCCCAGAAAATGTAATTAACTTTATGTATTTCGTTGCCCAAGAGCTTCGCCAAATTATGGCAAATTTAGGCTACCGTACTTTAAATGAAATGGTGGGACAAAGTCAGAAATTAGATATGAACCGCGCCATTAAACATTATAAAGCTCAAGGGATAGATTTATCAAATATACTTTACAAACCAGCTATTGCTAAAAATATGCCACTTTATCGTACAGAAAAGCAAGATCATCAGTTAGAAAAAGTATTAGATTTTAAAATTTTAAACAAAGCTCATCCCGCTATTTATAGAAAAGAGAAAATGAGTTTAGACTTTCCTATACATAATATGAACCGAACTACGGGTGCAATCGTGAGTAATGAAATTTCTAAAATACACGGGGAAGCTGGCTTACCAGAAAATACGTTAAACATTAATTTCACAGGTTCTGCAGGACAAAGTTTTGGAGCCTTTGCCACTAAAGGCCTTAATTTACACGTAATAGGAAACACAAATGATTATTTCGGAAAAGGTCTTTCAGGTGCCAAACTGAGTGTAAAAAAACCAGCTTCTGCAACTTTTAAATCTAATGAGAATATCATTATCGGGAATGTAGCCCTTTATGGAGCTACTGCTGGTGAAGCCTATATTAACGGAATTGGCGGCGAGCGTTTCTGTGTAAGAAATTCTGGAGCAAAAGCAGTTATTGAAGGTATTGGCGACCATGGTTGCGAATATATGACCGGAGGTATAGCGGTAATTCTTGGTAAAATAGGAAGAAACTTTGCGGCAGGAATGAGTGGCGGAATTGCTTATATCTACAACCCTACAAATGAATTAGAGTATCATAACTTCAACATGGAAATGATTGAATTGGAAGAGCCTTCCCAAGAAAACAAAAATGAATTGAAGCAATTAATTAGTAATCATTACAAATTCACTCAAAGTAATGTTGCGAAAGAAATATTGGAGCATTGGCAAGATGCTGCTAATCATTTTATAAAAGTCATGCCTACGGAATTTAAAAAAGCATTGCAAAAAATTGAACAAGAGAAAAAAGAAAACAACAAAGAATTAACAACGGCATCATGGGAGAGTTAAGAGGATTTATTGAACACGAAAGAAAGACAGAAGAGAACTTGGACCCAAAAGAAAGGATCCAGAATTATAAAGAGTTTGCAAAACCCCTAAGCGAAAAAGAACTCAACACTCAAGGTGCTCGTTGTATGGACTGCGGTATTCCGTTTTGCCATAGTGGTTGCCCACTAGGTAATTTAATACCTGATTTTAACGATGCCGTGTATCAAAATGAATGGAAAAAAGCAGTACAAATTTTACATTCTACCAACAATTTCCCTGAATTTACTGGTAGGTTATGTCCCGCCCCTTGTGAGTCGGCTTGTGTATTAGGTATTATAGAACCTCCTGTTACGATAGAGCTTATTGAGAAATCTATAGCTGAAAAAGGTTTTGATAAAGGTTGGATTCAACCCCAACCTCCAAGTGTTGAAACAGGGAAAAATGTAGCTATTGTAGGTTCAGGGCCTGCAGGCTTAGCTGCGGCGCAACAATTAAGAAGAGCCGGACATACGGTAACAGTATTTGAGCGAGATGAAAAGGTAGGAGGATTATTACGCTACGGAATCCCTGATTTTAAAATGGAAAAACACGTAATTGATCGCCGTATCCAACAAATGGAAACGGAAGGCATTACCTTTAAGACAGGTATTCACGTAGGTGAAAATTATAAAGCAGCACAACTAGAAGAATATGATGCCGTGGTATTATGTGGTGGTGCTACACAACGCCGCCCTTTACCGATTGATGGAGCCAATGCACCAGGTGTAGTACAAGCCATGGAGTTTTTGGCACATAATAATCGTGTGGTCGATGGTTTAGCTAAAACTACAGAAAAACTTTCAGCTAAAAATAAGCACGTAATTGTAATTGGAGGTGGTGATACTGGTTCTGATTGCATAGGAACGTCAAATAGACATGGTGCAAAATCAGTCACAAATTTTGAGATTATGCCCATGCCTACGGAAAGTAGATCTAAAGAACACCCTTGGCCGTATTGGCCTTTTACACTAAAAACCAGTTCTTCTCATGAAGAGGGAGTAGAGCGAAATTGGAGTATTCTTACAAAAGAATTCATCAAAGATGAACAAGGTAATTTAAAAGCTTTAAAAACGGTTGAAGTTGAATGGATTACCAATGAAAGCAACCGACCTCAACTTAAAGAAATCGAAGGTTCTGAAAAAGAATGGCCGTGCGATTTAGTTCTTCTAGCTCTTGGATTTACTGGACCTGAGAAAAGTTTAGTGGACCAATTAGGACTAAAAACCGATGAACGCACCAATATCAAAACTGAAAAAAATTACCAAACCAATAAAAAGAAGTTTTTTACTGCAGGAGATATGCGCCGTGGACAATCATTAATTGTTTGGGCTATCTCTGAGGGGCGTGAAGCAGCTTATGAGGTCGATAAATTTTTAATGGGAAAATCTGAACTACCACGTAAAGGCGAAGGAGATTTGCCTAGTGTATAAATTTCATTTTTTTTAAATAATTTATAATTGTAAAGAAATATTGGGTTCAGTCAAAACAAAACAGCTTCTCCTTTATAAAGGAGAAGCTGTTTTGTTTTGACTATTGTTATTCTAGTTTTCGATTCTATTTTAAAAGTCTATAGGTAACCACATTATGAGCGGGAATCGTTAACTTAATTCTATTTTTTGTATTACCTACACTTTTATGTTTCCAAACATCTCTCAATTTATAGGTTGTTTCATTAAAGTTAGCAGCTAAATTATTTAACTCATCCATTACCTTTTCATTTTTCCAGTCGAAAGTAATTTTTTGTTCTTCGTTTCCTCTATTTAAAAATGTTACTGCCCATTCTTTATTCTGTAAAGGTTTAAACCAGACTTCTACCTCTCCAATTGTTTTATATTTAAACCCTTGAATACCTAATGGATCTTGATTAATTGCAATCATCTCTTTATTGGTTAGAATATCGATTGTCTCTTGTGACATATTCGCTAGGTCATTTCCTGCAATTAGAGGTGCTGCAATCATACACCACATTGTAAAATGAGCACGATCTTCATTAACACTCATTCCGTTTCCTACTTCCATCATATCAGGATCGTTCCAATGACCAGGACCAGCGTATTCTCTAAGTCCGTCTTGCATATCTAAAATTTGTAATACGCCAAATGAAGACCAAGTTCCATGATTTTCTTCACAGTCAAAACAGTTATAAATATCTCCAGTAGTTCGCCATAAATGCCCTACATCCTCTCCCCATTCCCAAGGTTGATTATCTCCCCACTCACAAATGCTTAACACAATTGGTCTGCCTGCTTCGCGAAGCGCATTTCTCATCGTCATGTAAGCGCCTTCTGCTTTTAAACCTTCTGTTTCACACCAATCATACTTTAAGTAATCTACTCCCCACTTAGCATAAGTCTGCGCATCTTGAAATTCTCTACCTCGACTACCAGGACGCCCTCCACAGGTTTGCCAACCAGCGTCACTATAAATACCAAACTTTAAGCCTTTGCTATGTACGTAATCTATCAAAGCTTTCATTCCCGAAGGAAATCTTTCTTTATCTGCGGTAATAAAACCTAAACTATCTCTTTCACCATGCCAGCAATCATCAATAACTACATAGTTATAACCAGCATCTTTCATTCCGCTAGAAACCATATAATCTGCAGCATCTTTAATGACTTGTTCATTAACATTACAAGCAAATTTGTTCCAACTGTTCCAACCCATAGGGGGAGTTTGTGCTAAATTTTCAAATTTCTGACCAAAATTTTTAGTGAATATGAGTAAGAAAATTAGACCGATTAATTTTGTTTTCATAATAGTTTTACTTTTTAAGCTTTTTATAAGTAAATGAATTGTAACAAGCTGGCTTGGAGTTTTGCTTACCGTTTCCGGTAGCGTAAATCCCTATTCCAGGACCGTTGAACTGATTACCATTACCATCTGCAATGACCTCTAAGGATTGTATTTCTCCTAAAAGTTTTAATTCTTCTTTAGAACTTCCGTATTTAAATTGAATTTCTAAACCGTTCCCTTCAACTTCAAGAAAAACATTTTTCTGAGCATAAGGTGCTTCAGCAACAATTTCTTTTTCCCCTTTAAATTTTTTAATAATTACAATTTTATCTTTCTGTTTGGCGAAGTAATAATAGGTGTTATTTGTTCTGTAAATCACTAAGCCAGCTTGCTCTTTTGGTGATTTAGATTTAAAATTTAATTCTGTAGAAGCTAAAAAATTAAAATCTTTAATGCGTTTAAGTAGCATTGAAGTATTTACTAAACTATCGATAGTTTCTGGTAAACCTTTAATACAGAGTTTTTCGTTTTTAAGGGTGTAAAACTCTTTTTGTGGTGTTCTTATAAAACTCCAATCAGCTTTTAATTCATCTTTATCAAAATTATCGGTAGTCGAATTTTCTTTGACCGGTGACCAAGGCAAGTCTGGTCGCTTTTGGTTGAGAACCACTTTTCCTACTTCGGGATTGAAAATAGGTGTTTGATCTTGAAATTCTACTTTTGCTAAGAAAGTTTCTCTACCTAAGGTGAATTTGCCGTCTATCATTCTCTTACCCAAAACTACCGACCACCATTCTCCGTTTTGTGTTTCCACCAAATCTGCATGACCAATTGCTTGAACAGGATAATTGATACCTAAATGACGATGTGTCATCACAGGATTTACATAATCGGTAACATAAGGACCCCATAAAGAATCGCTATGATGAACTGTTACCGCGTGGTTTTTTTCAGTTCCTTCTTCAGAAATAAGCAAAACGTATTTACCATTCACTTTATAAATGTGCGGACTTTCAGGAAATGAGGCGTTATTAGCATGACCGTAAGTTAATACTTTTCTTTCGCCAAATAATTTACCTTTTTTAAGGTCTATTTCTTGCATCCAAACTTCGCCTTGATTAAGCCATTCTGATGTTTCTGGACGCGTTGTGCCGATATAATAAGATTTACCATCGGTATCCCAAAAAAGTGAAGGGTCTACTCCTGACGCATCTTTTAAAAATACAGGATCACTCCACGGCCCCGATGGATCTTTAGCGGTAATGTAAAAATTACCTTCACATTCTACACAGGTAGAGGTGATATAAAACATCCCGTTATGATAACGAATGGTAGGTGCGAAAATTCCGAATTTATCAATCACACCATCAAAGTTTAATTGTTCTTTTCTTTGAATACCGTGACCTATTAATTTCCAATTCACCAAATCTTTACTATGATAAATAGGAATACCAGGATACCAAACAAAAGTAGAATTTACTAAATAATAGTCGTCTCCCACTCTACAAATTGAAGGATCTGGATGAAAACCCGTTAAAATAGGGTTCTTAAATTCTTGAGGTTCGGTTTGAGAAAACGCTGTCGTAATTAAAAAAAATATGAATATTTTTAAAAAAACTTTCATTTTTTAAATTGATAAAGGTTAGGTAAATCATCTTGAAAAAGAATATTCTTTTCTTGGTAAAAATTATTAAAATCTTTAGCGGCAGGATGCTTTGGATTGGGCACATATTCTCCTCTCCACAAAGCCACATAAGAAAGATTCACATTTGGCGCATTAATTACTTTTAAAAGTTTGGTAGTGAACCATAAACTATCTGGCACATTTGCTACACCACCTTCTGTAAGTGCTGCTATTTTATTTTTCTTTTTTGCGTATGCTGAAATAATTTGAATTTTTTTAATAATAGAATCTATCCCTTCTCCTTCTGGAGTAAAATCCCAATAATTATCCATCCCTACCACATCTATAAATTCATCACCAGGGTACCGTTTTAAATATTCTTCTTCTGAATGAAAATTTCTATCGGGAGAAAATGCATACAGAAAGTTATTCACCTTCAAAGTATCTCTTAAATAAGTAACGGTAAATTGAAAAAGTTCTTTAAAATCTTTTTGAGAAACAAAGTTTTGCCCCCACCAAAACCAGTTTCCATCAAACTCGTGCCAAGGACGGAATATGATAGGGATTAAATTACCCTCTTCGTCTTTTACATTTTTCGCAAACGATGCTATTTGTTGTAAACTGTGTTTAAATTTATGATGTAAAGCCCCTTTAGGCAGTAATTCTTTTGCTACTTTGGTGGTATCATAAAAATTCTTACCAGTTTTAGGATTGTAGTAATGCCAACAAAAAGACACTACTCCACCTTCTTTGTAGGTTCTTTGGGTTAGTTTATTTAAGATACGCCTGCCTCTTGCGGTATCTTTATTTGGGTTGGTAATAAGGTAGAAGTCTAAACTATTTAATGCAGGATGAGAACCAGTTATGGCTTTCACATTAGAAAGTTCATCCATATTATCCCAACCGCGATTATTGGCTGTATAATCTTGCTGGCCAAATAGCGTTTTACCAGAATCTGCTAATGTTTTTAAGTGATGAAAAAGCGCTACGGTTTGACGATTAGCTTTTTTATCAGACAATTCTTGCTGAAGTTTTTTAAATTCAGCTTGACTCATCGCTTTTTTAGATTTTTCACAACTAAGAAATAATAGTATAGTAGTGAAAACTAAACCTATAATTGTTAGAGAAAATAATTTTTTGGGGTGAAATATTCTCATCGAAAAATAATTTAAAAAATATACCCCAGTAGTTACTAGGGCATATTTTCATAATAAATAAAATGCTAATTCTAAAAAATAAAAACTAAGTTTAAAGTTATATCAAACCTAAATCGTCTATATAAATTATAGCTGGCGCTTGACCACTAAACTCTTGAATTACAATTTCGTTAAGCGTACCTGATGTTGCTCCTAAATCACTGAAAGGAATGGTGAAATTATTCCATTCTCCTTGGTTGATCGTAATGATTTTACCATTATCATAATCACCATTAATCACCATTTTCACATCACTGATACCATCACCGCCATAAATAGAAACCTTAATCGCAGCATAGTCTGAAATTTCTAGTGGAGCACCTCCATTTCCTAACTGAAAGCCACTAAAAGTACCTTCATAGATTCTCTTAATAGCATATTGTCCTCTTTTTACTTGCTCGGTACTTTCAAAATCCTGAGTACCTCCCCATCCACCAGACCACCAACTAGCGTTTAGTACATCATCATAGATAACAAATTTAAAACCAAATGCCTGTTCAGATTGAGTTACACCACCAGGAGTTTCTACAAAAATAAAACTCTGTACAATCCCTTCTGGCACTTCTACTTGAATTTCATTTTCTGTTGCTGAAACAATCACCGCTTCAGTTTCTCCAAATTTTACAGATTCTAGTCCTTCAAAAACACTACCCGTAATGGTTACAATTTCTCCTGCTCCAGCAGCTAAAGGTGTAAATGAGTCTATAATTGGTGCGGGTTGAGCAATTACAAAATCTAAGCTAGCTTCACCTTCTGAAGTAACCACACGTAACTTATCACTTGCTCCAAAATAAGGAGTCTCCTTAGGTACAGAAACTAAGATTGTATTATTTGTCACTAAAGTTGGATTGAAATACGCTTCTGTATCATTAAAAAATATCATTTGAGTAGTAGCTAGATTATCCCCATAAACTCTATACATATTTTGGCGCATTCCTACGCTTGTGGTAGAATCTTTAATTGCTAAACTTACGCGTTCTAAACTTGGCGGGCCATCTACAGTGGCAGGACCGGTATCGTCACCTTCACAAGAAGTAAAGCTTACTAGCAACAATGCTAATAAACCAAAACTCCATAATGTTCTTTTTTTGAAATTTATATTTTTCATTGTTTAACTAATTTTTAATTAAAATTATAAGGTTGTGGCTCTTCTAATAATCTTGGGTTTAATGCAACATCAGAAGAAGGATATGGCATCGTAAAATCTTCAGCTGAAGGGGTAAACTTTTGCGAATAAATTACAGGCGGGGTATCATTACTATAGGTTCCTCGCTCTTGATTACTTATAATCTCAATAGCCATTTGTCTATCTATTCTTCCCAAATCGAACCAATATTCGCCTTCAATTGCAAATTCTAATCTTCTTTCTTGAAGAATATTTTCTAAAGTTATAGAAGGCAAACTTCCTAAACCAGCTCTTTCTCTAATCGCATTAAAAGAATTAAGTGCTGCAACATTACTGGTACTTTCTTGACCAGCCAATATAGCTTCTGCATGAATTAATAATACATCAGCGTAACGCATAATATAGGTGTTATTAGGTGCTGCTTGAGCTGCTCCTTCTCCACCATTATCTTCTGGCGTACCTACGACATATTTTTTAATTCCGGCTTTAGTATTTTGTGCGTTTATATCATCTGGAACGGTAAAACCACCTTCTGAAGATAGAATACTTGGGTAATAATCATTGGCAAGCATAATTGTTGCTTTTCTTCTTTCATCACCATCTTCATATGCTTCTTGTAAATCTATCGTTGGACCTATTACACTATACCCATCTCCTGTACCGGTAATTTGCGAACTAATAGCGAAAGATGCCTGCATAGCGTTACCAACACCGTAACCTTGAGATGACCATTGCATTTGTACAATAGATTCTTCATTATTGTTATTCGCTGTTAAAAATAAGTCTGAATAACTTTTAGAAGGAATATCGATACCAAATAATTTAAATTCGCCACTATTAATTACTTCTTCTGCAAGTTGTCGAGCTTCATCATATTCTTCTTGATACAAATGCACTTTAGCTTTTAATGCTTTAGCTGATCCGCTAGAGACATGTATATTCGCTTCATAGTTTCCGCCTCTTGTCTTTTCGTAACAATTATCTATAGCAAACTGCAAATCTCTCTCCATAAACTCATAAATATCTTCTACTCTGTTGGTAGGAATTTGAGGATCATATACATTTTCCAAATTATTTTCTATAATTGGCACGGCTCCCCAAATTCTTACTAGATAAAAATAAGCAACGGCACGCATAAAATGAGCTTCGCCTAAAACATTATCAACAGCTGCTTGTGGTACTGAGCCAGCTACTCGCTCTGGAACAAAATTAATAATTGCATTAGATTGAGCCACAACTCCCCATAAACTCTCCCAGCCATTGGTTAGTTCGTTATTATCTCCAGTAACTGTAAAGTTCCCAAAATTAATTACATCTCCTGAAAATGTTCTTGCATTACCTCCTGTTAACTCTGTAATAGACCAAAAAGCTTTTGAGTTAAAGTTAAACCATACCGTACCATAAAGTACATTTGCGTTAGCGATTAATTCTTCTTCACTAGAATAAAAATTATCTAATGCAACCGAATCTTCTGGTGGTCTATTTAAAAAATCTTCACTACAAGCACTTACTAAGAATAGTACACTCAGTAGAAGCGAAGCTTTTATTTTTAAGTTTAAATTTTTCATAGTGTGTGTTTTTTAAAATTCTGCGTTTAAGCCTAATGTGAATGTTCTTGGTATTGGGTATCTACCTCGATCTACTCCTGTTTGTAAAGCATCACCATTATAAGATCCAATTTCAGGATCGTAGCCAGAATAATCTGTAAAAGTGTAGAGGTTTTGAATAGTTCCGTATAATTTTAGGTTGCCTATTCCCATTTTTTCAGTTAAATCAGAAGGAAAATTATAACCTAAACTCACATTTTGGATTCTTAGGTAAGAACCATCTTCTATATATCTATCTGAAATAAAAAGGTTTTGGTTATCGTCACCTCTTCTTGGTCTTGGATATTTAGCTCCTGTATTTTGTGGGGTATAATAATCTTGTGCTTCTACTAGTTGATTAGTATATAATCTAGCTAAACCTGTGGTTTCTTTTCTGGTTAAATTTAAAACATCGTTACCATAAGAACCTTGAAGAAAAATACTTAAATCGAAGTTCTTATAAGAGAAATTATTAGTGAATCCAAAGGTAAAATCTGGATGCGGATTCCCAATATAAGTTCTATCTTTTTCATCTATTTTTCCATCACCATTAATGTCTTCATATTGAACATCTCCTAAATAATTATCTCCTAAATTTTCTGAAAAAGGAATACCAAATTGTTCTGGAGCACCATCAATATCATCTTGACTTCTAAAAATACCTTTGGTTTTGTACCCCCAAAACATACCTACGGGTTGCCCTTCTACGGTTCTAGTAATTGGTGTAGACAAATAACCTGTATTTATAGTTCTTATCACTTCTAGATTTTCACTATACAATGAAGTTACTTCATTTTTATAATGTGAGATATTTAAATTTGTTGACCAAGTAAAATCTTTGGTTTGCAAGGTTGAAAAGTTTAAAGTAACATCTATTCCTTTATTATTCATCTCTCCAAGATTTACATAAGGCGCACTTAGACCTCCCAAATATGATTCTCCTCCTGCAGGTCCCGTAAGATAAATAGGTAAAGGTAGTTGATATAAAAAGTCTTTAGAATTTTTATTGTAAACCTCTACTGTAGCATTAAATCTGTTTTTGAATAAAGAAAAATCTAACCCAAAGTTCACTTGTGTACTTTCTTCCCATTTTAGATCTGAATTTGGAATATTATTTAAGAAGTACCCTAATCCTGCTCCAGTTTGAACACTTGATAAACTTGCTCCATAACGATAGTTAGGTAAACCTTGGTTACCTACAACTCCGTAACCTGCTTTTAATCTAATATTATCTACTACTTTATTTACGCCTTCCATCCAAGGCTCTTTATATAATTTCCAAGAACTGGCAAAAGAAGGGAAATATCCCCATTGCTTATCTCCTAACGGATCAAATTTAGAAGAACCATCTGCTCTAAGGGTAGCTGTAAGTCCGTATTTATCTTTTAATGAATACAACGCTCTACCATAGTAAGAACTTAAAGAAGTACTTCCTTGATAAGCACTATAATTAAGCATGGTCGCTGCATTATTTAAGGTCTGTAAATTATTACTTACAAAATCTTGCCCTGTGGCTTGAATACCTTCCCAGCTAGACTCTTGTGCTTCTTGACCTATAAGAAGATTTAAGTTATGTATATCATTAAAATTCTTAGTGAAGTTAATGTAGTTTTTCACGATCCAAAATCTACTTTTTCCTCTCTTTTCAAATAATGTAGCATATTCATTTTCAAATCTACCCCACTTATAGGTTGGAGTAAATAATTGATTGTCTGTAAAATCAAAATTCCCCCCTAACTCATTTCTAAATTTTAAATTTTCTGTAATTTTAAATTCAGTAAAAATATTCCCAAGAATAGAGTGCTTTAATAAAGTATTGGTTCTGCTTAATGCCAATGCAACTGGGTTTATAGTCCCTTCTACAGCTGTAGGGTCGTTTGGTGGCCCTGCGAATGTTCCATCTGGATTTCTAACTGCAATATCAGGCGCTTGTAACAACCCTAAACTTACAATACCATTACGGTTACTATTTAAAGTAATATCCTCATCGGTTCTACTTCCTGTAATATTTGCACCAACTTTAAGCCAATCTTTTACCTGAGAGTCTATATTAGCTCTTATCGTCATTCTATTAAAACCAGATCCAATGACAGTTCCTTCTTGATCTAAATAACTTCCTGAAATTAAATAATTAGTTTTTTCTGAACTTCCTGCATATGATAGCTGATGACTTTGCATCCAAGATTGCTGAAACACTTCGTCTTGCCAATCTGTACCAGGGCCTAACAATTCTGGGTTAGAAAAATCTGTTCTAGACTCTACGCCATATACTTCGGCCAACTCATTTTGCAATTTTGCATACGTAGGCAGCTTCATCACATCTAATAATTTTTGCGGTTCTTGCAAGGCAACGTAAGTGTTGTAACGAAGTTTACCTTCTTTATTTTTACTTCCGTTTTTGGTTTTGATAATCACCACTCCATTTGCTCCTCGTGAACCATATATTGCTGTCGCAGATGCATCTTTCAATATATCTACAGATTCAATATCATTAGGGTTTATCGCCGATAAAGGACTAGTACCTACCTGCCCATTACCTCCAAAACTTGAAGCATCTGTTCTTCCGCTGGTACTGGTATTTCTAGAATCTCCAGAAATAGGCACTCCATCTATTACATACAAAGGCTCATTGTTACCTGTAATAGAAGTTATACCTCTAATTCTAACAGAAACAGCACTACCTGGTTTTCCTGAGTTCTGAGAAATAGTAACCCCAGCAGCTTTACCCTGCATTAATTGATCGATACTCACTTGAGGTATATTTTCTATTTCTTCTGCACCAATACTAGATACAGAGCCATTTACATCTTGACGCTGTTGCGCTCCATACCCAATCAACACTACTTCTTCTAAACTCTCAGAATCTTCAGATAAAGTAACATCTATTTGAGAACGTTGCCCCACTAATTCCTCCCGAGTTTGAAAACCAATAAAACTAAAAACGATAACGTTTTCGTCATTAACATTTAATTGATATTCTCCATCAAAATCTGTCGTTGTTCCTGTATTAGTATCTTTAATTAAAACGTTAACTCCTAAAAGAGGCATGCCGTTTTCATCTTGTACAGTACCGGTAATAGTTTTTTGCTGAGCATTCATTTGAGAAAACGAAAGACACGTAAAAAACAATAGGCACAATTGTAAAAATTTTGCCATAAGTAAAGATTTGTTTTTTTGTTTTTGCATAATAGTTCTGTATTTACCTTACACCTTTCTTCGTAGAAATCTACATTTTTAAGGTTAAAAAATTGAAGCATTAATAATTTAGCGAACAAATTTTATCATATTCAAAATTAACTGTAATGTTAAGGATAGGTTAATATTATTTTATCATTTACTTATATAATTTTCACATTTTGATAAAATAATATTGTTAATCGGTATTTTGAAGAAATAATTATGAATAAAATTACTCACAATGCTTAAAACTACTTTTTAATTTTGATCTAATAAATTTACCCGAAACACTTAATTTTTTAGAATTTTTCAAATCTACTACACTACTACCAGGATTAAGCACAGAACAGGTTTCATCTTTATCTGATATTGCCCAATTACAATAAGAAATTTTATACTCATCTAATAGCTGCCACCAAGCCTTTGTTTGTTTTTTGTTAACCACTCCATTACAAGAGGCAGCTGCAGTACCATATTCAGTCACAAAAATAGGCAAGTCGTTATTCATGGCTTTGATCGCAATATCACGAAGTGGCTGACGATGAGTATCTGCATAAAAATGCAGCGTATATGCTATATTGCTTTGTTGAATAGGGTTTACTGACGCTACATCTACTCGCTGAGACCAAGATGGGGTGCCGCAAATAATAACATTATGAGAATCATAAGCACGAATGGTTTTAATGATTTCTTGATGGTACGGCTTTAAAACGTCGTCCCAAGACACTTCTAAAGGCTCGTTGTATATTTCATAAATAATATTAGGCCGATCACCATATTTTTTAGCTATATATGTGAAAAATCTTTTAGCCTCTTTAAGATGATCTTCTGCATGGTGATCATGCCAATCTACAATAACATAAACACCTTCTTTAATAGCAGCATCAATTACAACTTCTACCTTTTTAAGTTCTTGCTCAGA
The DNA here is from genome assembly GCF_019311235.1 of Mesonia aestuariivivens. Classification (GTDB taxonomy): domain Bacteria; phylum Bacteroidota; class Bacteroidia; order Flavobacteriales; family Flavobacteriaceae; genus Mesonia; species Mesonia aestuariivivens. Next base: position 61,178 of record NZ_JAHWDF010000016.1, read on the forward strand.
ATTTTCGAGATAACCTTTATTTTCTACCGCCATTGCAGCTCTTACCACATTACACTTCCAATCATTCTTTAAAATTTTAATGGTTTCTGGCACATAAAATTCAGGCTCCCATTGGCTCCAAAAAAGAGACATTCCTTTTAATTGCAGCACTTTACCATGTTGATTTTTTAAATGAGCACCTTCAATTTTTAATTGACCATTGCAAGCCACAGGTGTATTCTGAGCATTTGCCAAAGATGAAAAAACAAAAAATAATAAACCAATACTTAAAACCTGAAAAATCTTCATTACAAAACTCTTTTTATACCTTCAAATTCTTCTCTAAAATCACTAGGCGTACAGTTTTTCACCTTTCTAAACACTCGGTTAAAATTAGCTATATTATTAAAACCACATTTAAAACCTATCTCACCTATACTTAAATCTGTTTCAATTAGCCATCGAGTAGCATAGCTAATACGGGTATCGTTCATATAGTCTATAAAAGTTTTTCCAGTGCGCTTTTTAATGAATCTATTAAAAGAAACCGGACTCATATTTACGAGTGAAGAAATTTCTGCAAGCGTTACTTTTTTACTAAAATTTTCTTGAACATACTCATAAATCACTTTAATTTTATCACTGTTTTCAAAATTTTTATTTTCCGAAATATACGTTGATAACAAGTGCTGTTTTCTACTATTAGCAAGGTCTTGTAAAATAGAAATAAGCTCTAAAAAATAATCCATACTATCAATTTTAGATAGCTTCATAATTCTAGGCATTAATTCTTTAGTAATTTTTTTTGAAAAAAGAATCCCGTGATTAGATCTATTAAACATATCTTTAATAGGTTTAAAAATTCTACGAGACAATAATTTTTCATCAAACAAATCATTATGAAATTGAATGGTAATTTCGTGAATATTATCATTCTTACAATTATGTAATTCCCAACCATGCACTAAATTAGGTCCTACTAAAACTAACTCTAAATCATCAATCTCTTCCAAACTGTCCCCTACTATTCTACGTACACCCTTACCATTATGAATAAAATTTAATTCATATTCTGGATGAAAATGTATAGGAAAATCAAATTCAGATTTTATTCGATCAAAGACTAAAAAACTGTCTTCTGGCGCTAATTGAGTGATTTCTCGGTGAGCATTATTTCTTATTGCCATAAATCAATTAATATGAAGTAAAAATTAGATTAAAAAATGATAATATTCTATTAACATAGATAAGCCACTAAGCTTAATTTTGATTTTACACAATTATCTATTAAAAAAATAGACAATTATCAATTTTGAGTCTTTAAAATTGTAAAAACAAAATCAAAACGGTACAAATATAATATCATTTACTTATATGAAATCATCATTTAGATTATTATATATTTTAATCTCTATAAGTTTGCTTTATTCTTGTGCAAGCATAACCCGTGTGAATCCAGCGAATATTAAAGTAGCAGATAAAAATGCAACCCCGTCTGCAAAGTTACTTTACAAACGCATTAAAGTTCTATCTAAAAAAGGCACTGCTATTGGCCATCAAGACGCAACGGCTTATGGAATAGGTTGGAAAAATTCTCCTGAAAATAACTTTAAAAACGATATCGATGAACTTACTGGTTTTTCACCTGCGATATATGGTTGGGATTTAGGAGATATAGAATTAGGGAATAAACAAAATCTTGATAGTGTATCTTTTAATTTGATAAGAAATGAAATTATCAAAATTCACAATAAAGGAGGAATAAACACGATAAGCTGGCACATTAACAACCCAGAATCAAAAGGAAACTCTTGGGATACTACTGCCGTAGTTTCTACGATATTAAAAGGAGGAAAAAATCGTGGGTTGTATGAAAAATGGGTAGAAAGTTTAGCTGAATTTTTCAAAAGCTTAAAGACAGAAAACAATGAAATTATTCCAATTGTTTTTAGACCTTATCATGAAATGAATGGCGGCTGGTTTTGGTGGGGTGCTCAACATTGCACACCAGAAGAATACAAAGAACTTTACCGACAAACGACTAAGTTGTTACAAAAAAATGGTGTTCATAACTTACTCTACGCCTATTCTCCTAATATGTTAAACAATCCTGAAGAATATCAAAAATTTTATCCCGGAGATGAATACGTAGATATTTTAGGAGTAGATATTTATAACTTTGGCGGAGATGAGCAATACTTAAGAAGTTTAAAAAATGATATTGCTGTGATGAAAGATTTTGCTAAAACTCATCAAAAACCTTACGCGCTTACCGAGACTGGAAACACTCATCCTGAAAACCCAAAATGGTGGACAGAAGTTCTTCAAAAAGGAATTGAAGATACTGGTATCAGTTGGTTTTTACTTTGGAGAAATGCAAGACCATCTCACTATTTTGCTACTTACCCAGGAGAAGTTTCTTCTGAAAATTTTATAGAATTCAACAAAAACTTGGAGTTACTTTCTCTTGAAGAGATCAAGAAAATTAAAGTTAAAGCTGCTCAATAAATAATTTATGTTACAACCTTTAGATATAGCAATTATATTAATTTACCTCGTAGGTACAATTATTATCGGATTAACGCTTAGAAAAAAAGCTCAAAAAAGTAAAGATGATTACCTTTTAGGAGGAAAAAACCTCCCTTGGTACATGTTAGGACTTTCTAATGCCTCTGGAATGTTCGACATTTCTGGAACCATGTGGCTGGTAACCTTAACCTTTATTTATGGTTTTAAGAGTATCTGGATTCCTTGGCTTTGGCCAGTATTTAATCAAGTCTTTTTAATGATATACCTATCGGCTTGGCTAAGAAGATCTGGAGTTACTACTGGAGCAGAATGGATTAATTTTAGATTTGATAATGGTAAAGGCGGAAAGTGGTCACACACCATTATTGTAATTTTTGCTATTTTAAGCTGTCTAGGCTTTTTAGCTTATGGCTTTATTGGTTTAGGAAAATTTGTCGAAATTTTTATTCCTTGGGAAGTGGTAAGTGATTACATTCCATTCACTGTTCCTGCAGCATACATACCACATTTCTACGGAATCATTTTTACTCTTTTTGCCGTATTCTATTCGGTAATTGGAGGTATGTCTGGTATTGTATGGACAGATGTTTTACAATATACCATTATGACTATTTCATCTATTGCAATTGCTATTATAGCTTTTCAAGCAGTAGGCGGCGAAACCCTTAACGTTCCCGAAGGTTGGATGAATCCGTTTTTTGAATGGGAATTAAATATGGATTGGAGCGGAATTATCGATGAAGTAAATACCAAAATTGCCTCCGACGGATATTCTCTATTCAGCATCTTCTTCATGCTCATGCTATTCAAAGGAATTTTAGCAAGTATTGCAGGGCCCGCACCTAACTACGATATGCAAAAAATATTATCGACCAAATCGCCTAAGCAAGCAGCGATGATGAGTGGGTTTTCTAACCTTGCCTTAATGCCAACGCGATACTTAATGATTGGTGGTTTTTCTGTATTAGCCATTTTATTTTATGATAAGCTAGACTTAAAAACAGCTGGCGAATTAGATTTTGAAAAAATATTACCAGCAGCCATTCAGCAATTTGTTCCAGTAGGTTTATTAGGTTTATTATTAGCAGGACTGCTAGCAGCCTTTATGTCTACGTTCGCAGGAACTTTAAATGCAGCTCAAGCCTATTTAGTTAATGACATTTATTTGAAGAGAAAGCCAGACGCCTCTCAAAAAAAGATTAATAAAATAAACTATGCCAGCGGTATTGTGGTAGTACTTATAAGTATCGTATTAGGCTTTTTTGTAGAAGACGTAAATTCAATTTTACAATGGATTGTAAGTGCTCTATATGGTAGTTATGTAATGTCTAACCTATTAAAATGGCACTGGTGGAGATTTAATGGTGAAGGTTACTTCTGGGGTATGCTAACCGGAATCATCCCAGCACTTATCTTTCCAATATTTACAGATACTTTAGACCTATATTACTTTCCAGTAATATTAATTATCTCTTTAGTAGGTTGTATTGTTGGAACATACTCTGCTCCTCCAACTAACGATAAAGTACTCATTAAGTTTTATAAAAAGACACATCCTTGGGGATTTTGGAAACCTATTCTTGAAAAAATTAAAGAAACTGAACCCGAATTCGAGAAGAATAAAGCTTTCGGGAGAGATATGTTCAATGTAGTTATTGGCGTGATTGGTCAAACACTACTTGTCGTAATTCCGCTTTACATCATCTTACATGAAAACATCCCATTAATTATATCGGTAGCCATGCTAATTGTTTGCTTGATTATCTTAAAAAAGAACTGGTGGGATAAAATGAAAAACGAACCTAATATAAACGAAAAATAGTTAGAGATGGCAATCACAAATTCTAAAGCATCTACCATAAAAGGCTATGATCAACTTATTGAGAATTATAACAATTTAATTCAACAACCTAATTCTCCAGTTGAAGAAAACAATGGTGTTTATCAACGTTACCACAATCCAGTTGTAACTGCGAAACACGCTCCTATCCACTGGAAATTCGATCTTAACCCAGAAACAAATCCGTTAGGTTTAGAAAGAATTGGCATTAACGCCACCTTTAACCCAGGTGCTATTAAATTTGAAGAAAAATATTTATTAGCAGTACGAGTAGAAGGAAACGATAGAAAATCTTTCTTTGCTATTGCAGAAAGCCCAAATGGAATCGATAACTTCCAATTTTGGGATAAACCTATACAATTACCACAAACCGAAGACCCCGATACGAATGTTTATGACATGAGGTTAACACTTCATGAAGACGGTTGGATTTACGGAATCTTTTGTACAGAGAGAAAAGATCCAGATGCACCAGCAGGAGACACCAGCGCAGCTGTAGCGAATGCAGGAATCGTACGTACCAAAAATTTAAAAGATTGGGAACGTTTACCAGACTTAATCAGTAATACCGGGCAACAAAGAAATGTAGTTTTACATCCAGAATTTGTAGAGGGTAAATATGCGGTATATACGCGACCACAAGATGGCTTTATAAATGTAGGAAGCGGTGGCGGAATTGGCTTAGGGTTTATTAAAAATATGGAAAACCCCATAGTGGAAGACGAAAAGATTATTAATCAAAAAGTTTACCACACCATTTATGAGCTTAAAAATGGTCAAGGCCCCACTCCTATAAAAACAAAAGAAGGTTGGCTTCATCTCGCTCACGGAGTTAGAAATACCGCCGGAGGTTTACGCTACACTTTATATATGTTTATGACGAGCCTAGAAGATATCGGGAAAGTAACTTACCAACCTTCAGGGTATTTTATGGCGCCTAATTACAAAGAAACTGTTGGTGATGTACCAAATGTATTATTTGTAAATGGTTGGATTGAAGAAGAAGGTAAAGTATTTATTTATTATGCTTCTTCAGATACCAGATGCCACGTGGCTACTTCTACAGTTGAAAAATTAGTAGATTTCGTAAAAAATAGTCCACAAAAAGATTTCACTTCAGTTGCATCTGTAAATTCTATTGTTCAACTTGTCGATAAAAATAAAGGACGCTATTAACATGAAATATCCAGAAAGCTTTTATCAATCTTTAGAAACAGAAACCAATGCTATTGTGGACTACTGGAAAAACAATAGTGTAGACGATGAAAAAGGTGGATTTTTAGGAAAGCGAGATTATTTCAATACTATAGAACACAATGCCAATAAAGGGATTATTTTAAATACTAGATTGCTATGGTCTTTTTCAACGCTTCAGTCACACAATACTGACTATCAATTAAGAGACCTAGCAAAACGTTCGTTTAATTACCTAGAAAATTATTTTCAAGATAAAGAAAACGATGGCCTTTTTTGGGAACTAACTGCAGACGGAGAGCCGCTTCAAACCAAAAAACAAATTTATGCGCAAGCTTTTGGCATTTACAGCTTAGTAGAATATTATAAAATTTCTCAAGATGAAAATGCCAAAAATTGGGCTATATCACTTTTCAATTTAATAGAAAAGCACGCCTTAGACACTAAAAATGAAGGTTACATTGAAGCTTTTCAAGAAGATTGGTCTCCGCTAACAGATGTACGTCTTAGTGAAAAAGACATGAACGCAGAAAAAACTATGAATACGCATTTGCATATTCTAGAAGCTTATACGGCGCTGCTTCAAATACATCAAGATGAAAAAGTAACCAATGCACTCAAAAATTTGATTCGTCTTTTTTTCGATAAATTTCTGAATAAAGATTTTAATTTTGAATTGTTTTTTGACAAAAAATGGAACTTAATAAGTGATGAAATTTCTTTTGGTCACGATATTGAAGCAGCTTGGTTGCTTATAGATGCCGCTAGAGAAATCCAAGATAAAGAGCTTATTGAGTTAACTGAAAACGCAGCCATTAAAATCGCAGATCGTTTCTTAAAATTAGGATACCAAAAAGGAGAAGGTGTTTACAACGAACTTAACCGAAGTACTCAAAAAATAGATACCGATAAACATTGGTGGCCACAAGTAGAAGCGATGGTAGGTTTACATTATGCTTACCAACTTACGAATGAAGACAACTATAAAAATGCGATAGTAGACATTTGGGAATTCACTCAAAACAACCTGATAGATCGTGAAAATGGCGAGTGGCATTTTCGGGTAAACCAATATAATGTTCCTTACGAAAATGAAGATAAGTTAAGTATGTGGAAAGCTCCTTATCATAATTCTCGCGCATTAATAAATCTATTAAAAGATAAACCATGAAAAAAATACTGCTATTAATTTGCTTTACACTGCTTATGCTAAGCTGTAAAACCTATCAATTTAAAGACGTTAAAACTCTAAAAATTACCATTGAAGACGGAAAGTTTTTAAAAGGAAACCAACCTTATTATTTTGTAGGAGCCAATTATTGGTACGGCCCGCTTATCGCTGCAAAAAATATTGGTGATCGCGAAAGACTTATTAAAGAATTAGATGTAATGGATAGTTTAGGCATCGATAATTTAAGAATTTTAGTTGGTGCCGAAGGCGGTAATGAAGACTTTCAAGTAAAACCAGCCTTACAATATGAACAAGGAAAATACAATGAAGATTTACTTGACGGACTTGACTTTTTATTAGCCGAAATGGCCAAAAGAGAAATGTATGCCGTTTTATACCTCAACAATAACTGGATTTGGTCTGGCGGAATGTCGGCTTACTTAGAATGGAATGGTTACGGAGAAGTAAACAATCCGTTTACCGAAAAGTACACTTGGCCAGAATATTTTAATTATACCCAACAATTTCATACCTGCCAACCTTGTAGAGAAGCCTTTCAAAATCACATTAAATTTATTCTAGGCAGAACTAATCAATACAACGGCAGATCATACACAGAAGACAACACAGTAATGTCTTGGCAAGTCGCTAACGAGCCTCGTATTTTTACAGAAAGTGACCGAGAGCCTTTTAAAATTTGGTTAGATGAAACTGTCGATTTATTAGAAAAATTAGATCCAAATACTTTAATTTCTACAGGAGCTGAAGGTAAAGCTAGTTACCTTGAAGATATTGATACTTACGAAATGCTTCATTCTAACAAAGATATTGATTACCTTACGATGCATATGTGGCCAAAAAACTGGCAATGGTATGATGTAAATAAGGAAAAAACTTCGACTAATTTTTCAATTGAAAAAGCAAACCAATATATCAATGAGCATATAGAAGTAGCTGAAAGATTAAGCAAACCAATTGTCATTTCAGAATTTGGCTTTCCTCGTGCTAAAGAAAGCTTAATGAAAACTGCTGATATTTCTAATAGAAATAAATTTTACGAAGCTGTTTTTAGCAGACTTCTAGATAGTTATAAAAACAAAGGTGAATTGAGCGGAGTAAATTTCTGGGGTTTTGCAGGATTCGCTAAAACAGATCAAAAAAGAGGAAAATGGGAAACTGGAGACGATTTTAGCGCAGATCCTCCGCAAGAACCACAAGGTTTAAATTCTGTCTTTGCAACAGATAAATCTACCCTTGAGCTTGTTTATAAATACAATAAGCTCATTAACAATCTATAAGCCATGAAAAAAATAATAGTTTTAAGTATCGCTATCACTAGTATCACGCTAGTAAGTTTTATAGCGCCAAAATCAAAAAAAATGCAAAAGCTACCCCCTAACGACGATATTGAAAAAAAGATTGACTCTTTATTAAACCTAATGACTTTAGAAGAAAAAGTAGGTCAGATGGTGCAATACAACGGATTTTGGGATGTAACTGGTCCTTCTCCAAAAGGAGGTAATGCCGAAGAAAAATACGAACACCTAAGAAAAGGCTGGGTAGGTTCTATGCTTACTGTACGTGGCACCAAAGAAGTAAGAGCAGTTCAAAAAATTGTCACTGAAGAAACCAGGTTAGGTATTCCCTTAATTATAGGTTTTGATGTGATTCACGGCTACAAAACCCTTAGTCCTATTCCATTAGCAGAAGCAGCAAGTTGGGATTTAGAAGCAATCAAAAAATCTGCAGAAGTAGCCGCAGCAGAAGCCGCAGCATCAGGGATTAATTGGACATTTGCTCCGATGGTAGATATTTCTAGAGACCCTCGTTGGGGAAGAGTAATGGAAGGTGCTGGTGAAGATCCATATTTAGGAAGTAAAATTGCAAAAGCTAGAGTTACAGGTTTTCAAGGAGAAGACCTTTCAGACCCATTAACCGTAGCTGCCTGCGCTAAACATTTTGCAGGATATGGTTTTGCTGAAGCTGGTAGAGAATACAACAAAGCAGATATAGGTACGGTTACACTTCATAATATGGTTTTGCCTCCGTTTAAAGCTTCGGTAGAAGCAGGAGCTAGAACTTTTATGACAGGTTTTAATGAATTAAACGGAATTCCAGTTACCGGAAATGATTACCTACTTAGAGATATTTTGAAAAAAGAATGGGGTTTTGATGGTTTTGTAATTTCAGATTGGGCTTCGATTGAAGAAATGCTTACTTGGGGCTATACGAAAGATCGAGCTTCAACAGCAGTAAGAGCTGCAGAAGCTGGTGTAGATATGGATATGGAAGGTAATATCTATATTGAAGAATTAGCCAACATGGTAAAAAACGGAAAGGTAAAAGAAGTAATTATCGATGATGCCGTAAGAAGAATTTTACGTGTGAAGTTTGAATTAGGACTTTTTGAAGATCCTTATAAATATTGCGATCCTGAGCGTGAAAAAGAAGTAATAGGGAAGCCAGCACATATCGAAGCAGTAAAAGATATGGCTAAAAAATCTATTGTTCTATTAAAGAATGAAAACAATTTACTTCCGCTTAAAAAGAAAAAGCAAACCATAGCGCTTATTGGCCCGTTAGCAGATGAAAATAACAGTCCGTTAGGAAGCTGGAGATTAGGTTCTGATGATAACACCGGCGTAAGTTTAAAAACAGGCCTAGAAGCGTATTCAAAAAATAAAATTGAATATACTAAATGTGTAGAGTTAGTGAGTAACGACGCTCAATTCACCAAAGAACTACATATTAACACAACAGATGCTACAGGTATTAAAGAAGCGGTAGAAATAGCTAAAAATGCAGATGTAGTGATTATGGCATTAGGAGAACACGGGTTTATGACAGGTGAAGGCAGAAGCCGCACAAATATCGATTTACCAGGTCTTCAACAGCAATTACTAGAAGAAGTTTATAAAGTAAATAAAAACATCGTATTGGTGCTTCAAAACGGTAGACCATTAACTATCAACTGGGCAGATAAACACATACCGGCTATTGTAGAAGCTTGGCAGCTAGGTTCTCAAAGTGGTCATGCTATTGCAGAAGTACTTTATGGTGATTACAACCCTAGTGGTAAATTACCGATGACCTTCCCAAGAAGTGTTGGGCAAATTCCTATTTATTACAATCACAAAGAAACAGGAAGACCAGTAGATCCTGCTCCTGGAGATGAACAAGTGTTTTGGTCGCATTATATTGATGAAGAAAACACCCCACTCTATCCTTTTGGGTTTGGGTTAAGCTATACTCAATTCAATTATAAAAATCTGATATTAACGAAAAACGAAATTAAGAAAGATGAAAAATTAAGTCTTAGCGTACAAGTGAGTAATACCGGAGATTACGACGGTCGTGAAGTAGTTCAGCTTTATATTAGAGATTTATACGGAAGCATAATAAGACCAGTAAAAGAGTTAAAAGGTTTTGAATTATTGAACCTGAAGAAAGGCGAAACTAAAACTATTACTTTTGAAGTTGGTCCCAAAGAACTTGGTTTCTACAATGAAAGAGGAGAATACATTGTTGAGCCGGGAGATTTTAAAGTCTTTATTGGCGGAAGTTCACAAACTAGCTTAGAAGAAAGTTTTTCAATTATAGAATAATTACAGTATTCATTTTATAAAAAAGCTCCGACAAAATTCGGAGCTTTTTTTTATTCTTATTATTTATGAAATAACTTATTCTATTTCTATCATAAAACTTGAAGCTGGTAAATTTGCTTCATTCCTTAAATTAGGTACAATTGCATTTTTCCAAGCATAGCGAACGTATTTAGGAGATGTAACTTTATGGTTTTTTAAAATCACTTTTCCGTTCTTCAACTTAGCTTTTACAGGCTTAAATACCATATCTGCTGCAGCTACTTCAAACTGCAAGCTTTTGTTCTCCTTAAAATGTAAATTTTCAGCGTTAGAAAATTCTACAATAATATGTTTTCCTATATTATAAGCCTTTTTAACTAAAGGTCCATAAACTTCAGCCTCATAATTTTTATAGGTTTCTTTCAATGCAACATTGGCAAAACGTAAACCTACTGCTTCTTTATCTCGAGGATGTATATTTTCAAAATTCCCTACATCACCAGTAAATACCATTCCGGTATGAGGCAGACTCAATGTTCTACGTTGTGCATCTCTTACGCTTACTCCGTTATCATTATCACCATAATTATAGGGTGCAATTTGCGCAAAATAAAAAGGGATCTCTTGCTGCCAAGAAGCTCTCCAATTTTCTATAAGTTGTTTAAAAACATACTCATATTGATTAGCGCTCCCCGTATTGCTTTCTCCTTGATACCAAATTACACCAGCCAAATTATAAGGGATAATTGGGTTAATCATCGCATTATAAATAGCTCCAGGCTCATTTGGCCCCCACTGCTCTACGGTTAATTTTGAAGCTGCATTTTGCAATAAAGAATCTTTTTTAAAAATAGATTCAGGCATCCAAACTTCTGCTGCAGTGCCTCCCCAGTTAGAACCAATAATTCCGATAGGCACATCTAATTTAGTGTGCAATTTTTGTGCAAAGAAGTAACCAATGGCACTAAAATACTTCATCGTTTCTGGTTCACTTTCTACCCATTTTCCTTCTAAATTTTGCTGCGGAAATGGAGCCGAAGTTTTAGGTACATCAAAAAAACGAATATTTTTATATGTAGAATTTTGAATAGCTTCCTCTTGATTTTTAATCCCCGCAGAAGCACTCCACTCCATATTAGATTGTCCAGAAGCAAGCCAAACTTCGCCAATAAGTACATCTGTTAAATGAATGCTATTGTAACCTAAAAAAGTAATTTCGTAAGGTCCTCCCGCTTTTGGTGTAGGCAATTCGAGTTTCCATTTTGCATATCGGTTCCCTTTTACTTTTAAGGTATCATTGGGGTTCCAAGAAGCGATTAACAATACCTCTTCTCCAGGATCTGCCCAACCCCATATATTTACATTCGTATTTTGCTGCAATACCATTCCATCTGAAAATAGTCTTGGCAAGCGTACATGAGCTTGAGCTAACAAACTACTCAAGCATAACAATAATAAAACTTTTGTTTTCATAATTATTGATTCAATAATTCTTTATAAAATGGAATCAAATTTTCTGCCATCACTGTATGACCTTCAATACTTGGGTGGTGACCGCATCCTGTTGGATTCATTTTTTCAAACTCATAAAGTGCGATGGTATGATTTCTTTCAAATTTAGCTTTTATAGCTTTTAGTGAAGACTCTAGTAACTTTCCCTTTTCACTAGTAGGATCTATCATAGGGCTTGTTAGCAAAGCAATTTTAACCGAAGGAAACTTTTCGTATAAACTTTCTATAAATTTTGTATAATTTTCTTCATACTTTTTTTGACTAAAAGCTTCACGTTCTTTCTCTCCATCGCCATCAGAAAGATCGTTAGTTCCTAAACAAATGCTGATTAAATCAGGCTGAAATTTTTTAAAATCTCTAAGTCGCGTGGTATCTCCATCAAGTGAAAGTGTTTGATAAACATCTGGCATCACGGGTTGATCTTCATCATTCCAATTGCGGTACATTCCCATTCCCGAAACTGAACTTAACATATATTCTGCATTTAAAGCTCTTGCAACACGAGGCCCATAAGCCCAATAAGCATTATGCTGATCGTACCATTCTCCTTCTCCACAAGGCAAGTCACTTTCATCATCACCCATACCAGAGGTGATAGAGTTTCCTATAAATTCTATTTTAAAATCTTTCTTTTCACTAAAAGCTTTAAGTGTATCTGCTTTAGCATCTATGAAAAACAGCTTTCCTGTACTGGCTTCGGTCGCTTTAAAAATTTTTATTTTTTGAAAGCCTTCCTTCTTTAATGGAATTGAAATTGTAGAGACAGAATCACCAGCAACCTGATAGCGGTTCATATAATTTCCATCTACTTCTACCACGGCAAATGCGTGATGCGGAGCTACAGCTTTTAAGTGTAAATCTAATTTGTCTCCACTAGCTTGAAATTGAACTGAGGAAGCGGCAGAAATTAATTCAGCTGAATGATTTGAAGAATCTTCTAACACCCTACCTGAATAATTAAAAACACTATCTGTGCTTTGGTAAGTATGAATCTCTTTTCGTGCTGAAGTCTTTTCAGATTGTTTACAACTAGAAAATGCTACAAACAATAAAAGGTAAAATAATCGATAATACATAATTGAAATTTTAAGCTGAAAAATACTCAATTTTCAATGTTTTCATTGCTACAATATTTACAAAGTATTGACTTTTTTTACTCCTCGATTTCAGAATAGCTTCTTCATCTTAAAGTTCTGACCAAAAAAGTAAAACTCTCTAAAACAAAAAAAGCCTCTCCTACTATAGGAAAAGCTTTTATTTACCCCTTAAGTTATAAAGAAGGATCTTTCGGATCATGATCTTCGAGCATTTTCTTTAATACGTAAGATATTAAAAAGCTCGTTACGGCACCTACAGCAGCTAAGGCAATGGTTCGGTACACATCTTCTGTGGTTACTTGTGGGAGAATACTCAATAGCATTCCCCCACAAGTACCACTTAAGGTAAGTTGATGATTACTCATCCGCTACATTCTTTTCCTTCGTGGTGGTTAACTGGCTTACGGCAGAAAGGGTTCCCCGGTTACCGCAACATAGCCTCCAATCGTAGTCACTATAGCTGGTAAACTTACCGGAGCGGTAAGTATAACTCCTCCTATATTCTCAAAAGCTTTAATATACTCATCCAAATATTGCTCAAGATGTAAGAACACTTCGTGACCTGTCGTTTCTGCAAAATTTATATCAGTATCATTCTTTATAATAGTATTAAGATTGGTATAGAAATCAATATAATTAGCACTCTTTCGACCTTCTTCTGCGGGACCAAAAACATTATGGGCGGCAGGGTAATTAGTTGTTCCCTATGGACTTCCATAGTTAACAAAATCTCCAAAATTCCAGTTATGGTTGAAGGCTTCCCTGTTTTTCATACAGTTTAAAAATCAACTATTTTTGAATTATGAAGAAAAGCAGATTTACCGAAGCACAAATAATAGCGATGCTTCAACAGTACGAATCGGGAATGAAGGTTACCGATATTTGCCGCGATAAAGGGATTACCACGGCCACCTTTTACAGTTGGAAACGTAAGTATGGAGGAATGGATGCCCAACAACTTAAAGAGCTTAAATCGCTCCAGGAAGAGAACCATCGCCTAAAACAGATGTATGCTGATTTAAGCCTTGACCACCGTATCCTTAAAGATATTATCGAAAAAAAGCTTTAAAGCCTTGTGAACGTAAGGAATTGGCCGAGCAAGTAGTTAAGCAGGAGAAGTTGAGTATTGTGAGAGCTTGCGAGTTGGTTTGCTTAAGTCGCTCTATGTGGTATTATAAGAGCAAGAGGGATGATTCTGAAGTAATAGACAAACTTACAGAAATGAGTGAGATCAAACCTAACCGGGGATTTGATTACTATTTCTACAGAATCCGATCACAAGGCTTTAAATGGAATCGGAAACGAGTCCTTCGGGTATACAGGCTTTTAGGCCTGCAATTGAGAAGAAAGATCAAAAAGCGCCTTCCAGCACGTGTTAAAACTCCTCTAGATCAACCTCAGGCACCAAGACAGGTGTGGAGTGCAGATTTTATGAGTGATGGCCTAATGACAGGAAGAAAGTTTAGGGTATTTAACCTTATTGATGATTATAACAGAGAGGCACTATGTACTACTCCAGCACTATCAATGCCTGCCCTCCGTGTGGTGGAATATCTAAGTCAGGCAATAGAGATCTACGGCAAACCTATACAAATACGAGTGGATAATGGGCCGGAATTTATCTCAAAAATATTTACGTCATACTGCGAAACTGAAGGAATCGATATCAATTATATCCAACCTGGAAAACCATCGCAAAACGGTTACATTGAAAGGTTCAATAAAACATTTAGAGAAGACGTATTGGATGCTTATATCTTTCGGAATTTAGAAGAGGTACAACAGATAGCTGAAGACTTCAGGGAAGATTACAACAAATACCATCCACATAAATCAATGGGCAGAAAAAGCCCAAATCAGGTATATAAAGAATTGTTTAATTTAGAGCTGTCCGAAAATGGGTAAGTCTTCATTTCATATTCACTATTAATTTAAAAGAGTATTATTAACAAATCGAAAAAATAATTCAACATAATTTTCTAAGCATTCTGCCAACAAATAAGAAATTTGTCTTTCTTGAATTAGAAAACAACTTGTTAATCAAAATTAAAGATTAAAATATTTTAACACATTATACTTAAGTGTAGTTTTATAATTCAATTTACTCATATCGAAGATATTCTATTTAATAAAAATTTTTTTTCTATAGAAATCAATTAAACATCGTAAATCGATTTAATTGGAATCGTTTTAAACCCCATATATTTCAAAGGCTTAACGATGGGGTGTGCATTTATTCCTATGGAATGTAATGCTTTCTATAGTTTACTTTAACATTCGGCGTGAGCTACTACATTTTTGCCTTGGCATTCTTGAACTAGCGACCAAATAATTAACATTTTAAGTAATTAAATAAGCTTTACGTCTTTACATATAGCAAAAAACATATTATATGCTAGAGTGATTTTTTGAAGTTATTATTAATGAGAGTTGTTTGATAAATATTAAAAATTTTTGGATTGGAAGTGTTTTTTAAAATCCCATTTGAATACCCTTATGGTTCCTACAATGGAATTGTTTAAATTTCTACACAAAATATTCGCATTTCTATAATAACAATGTCCTTCCTTAAATACATAATTGATCCCTTATTCATTTTCTAAAGGATTTTTCTAGGTTGTGTGATGATTTAAGTTTTTCTAAAGTTGGGATCTCTAAATTATATTTATTATTCATATAGCTTATTATATAATATAACTAAATATTATATGACCCAATAGTTTTACATAAAAGAGTAATATTAAGTTTATTTACTTTTATATTGATAAAAGTATTTTCATATATATTTTACTTAAAAATGACAACCTATGGCTAATATGCAAAATTTCTTTTCTCCTAATAATACAGTTAATATTTCAGATGAGATAGATGAAAAGCAAACTATGAATTTTATAGAGACTGTAAAAGCCTTTTCGAGAACCACTTACAAGAGTATCTTTATTATTGATTATAAAACAAAAGGATTTGAGTTTGTATCAGAAAATATTTTATCATGGGTGGATATACGGCAAAAGAGGATCATTCTCAAAAGTTGTGTGCGAATTGAAATAATAGGTTGATTTTTGTTTTCTAAACATGAGGCATTGGAGGCATATATTGATTTACTCAAGATTTTATTACCAGAATTATTAATTACTCATTTTAAGCTTACTGGCCATCAAACAGAGGGAGATATACTTCACTTGCATTTTGAAGAGCAACCAGAGGTTCCCAAAGAATTTTCCTCAAACTTGGTCATAGCCCACGGATTCCACCAAGAAATAACAATTCAGGACTTCCCTGTTCGTGGTAAAAAGGTGTTTTTGCATATAAAGCGACGACGCTGGCTCAACAAACAAAGTAAGCAAATTATTCAGCGTGATTGGAATGTAGTAGCACAGGGAACCCGTATGACCACAGAGTTCGCTGCTTTTTTAAAAGTACTTAATCAGCACTAAAGCTTCTGACTGTCATACCATAGGTGGGTTCTACGGAGTAAACGGTAAAAAACTTCAACGCCAGTATAAAGATCACTTAAGCGATTTTAACCAGTGGAATCAAAAACCACATGCTAAACAATGGCTCATCTTCCCCCAGAACATCAGCTCAAGGCTTTCTATAGATGAGACCGCACTCTCCAAAGGAGAACTCTATACCATAATCACCAATAAAAAGGCAAAGGGAAAAAAAGGTAGCATCGTGGGTATTTTCTCAGGAACAAAGGTAGAACCAATCATAGAGCAACTGCTTAAAATACCAACTTCAAAACGTGGACAAGTCAAGGAAATTACTTTAGACATGGCTAACGCTATGAAAACGATCTCCACTAAATGTTTCCCCAAAGCCATCCAGGTAACAGACAGGTTCCATGTACAGAAGCTGGCAACACAGGCCCTCCAAGATCTTCGTATCAAATACCGATGGGAAGCTTTGGATCAAGAAAACCAACAGATAAAGCTATCCAGAGCAGCCGACAAAGAATTTAAACCTGTAACTTTTTCTAATGGTGATAGCTCAAAACAACTCCTGGCCAGGAGTAGATATCTACTGTATAAATCCCCGGATAAATGGACTCCAAATCAGAAAGAAAGGGCGCAGATATTGTTTAACGAATACCCGGAATTAAAGAAAGCCTATGGACTTGTTCAAGGCTTGAGGAATATTTTCAACCAAGCCATAGCTATTAAAGTAGCTTACACCAAACTAGCCCACTGGTACAAAGATGTAGAGGAATCAGGTTTTAAGAGCTTCCAAACGGTAGCCAATAGTATTGCTTTGAATTACGGATCAATCTCAAAAGTTGGGTCTAAATTGAAAAATAACTTTCTTTGCGTTTTAAATTCCATTGATGAATAAAAGCAAGTTTTCCTTGTTAAGTTTAATATTACCAGAAGGAATATTAGAGTATTTTGATATTGTTGGATTCGATAAGAAGCCTATAAAGCATGTTTTGTACGAGAACCGTCTAACGATATATTTAGAGGAGAA